>CAMDQO010000004.1 GCA_945906105.1 Novosphingobium sp. Chol11
CCGGCCAGCATGGCGTTGCCACGGCAACTGTCTGCGCGCGTTTCGGCTTGCCATGCGTGATCTTCATGGGCGCGACCGACGTGGTCCGCCAGCAGCCCAACGTATTCCGCATGAAGCTGCTGGGGGCGGAAGTCGTGCCGGTAACTTCGGGCGCGGCAACTCTGAAGGACGCGATGAACGAGGCGCTGCGTGATTGGGTCGCCAATGTGCATGACACGTTCTACATCATCGGCACCGCCGCCGGTCCGCATCCCTATCCGGAGCTGGTCCGCGATTTCCAGAGCGTGATCGGACGCGAGGCGCGGGCGCAGCTGCTTTCCCGCACTGGCCGTCTGCCCGATCTGCTGGTCGCGGCCATTGGCGGTGGTTCCAACGCCATCGGGCTGTTCCACCCCTTCCTGGATGACAAGGACGTGAAGATGCTTGGCGTTGAGGCGGCAGGGCATGGGCTGGATAAGCAGCACGCCGCCAGCCTTGCCGGTGGACGCCCCGGCATCCTCCACGGCAACAAGACTTATCTGTTGCAGGACGAGGACGGCCAGATCACCGAGGCCCACTCGATCAGCGCGGGCCTCGACTATCCCGGCATCGGGCCGGAGCACTCGTGGCTCAAGGAAGTGGGCCGGGTGGATTACACCTCGGTGACGGATACCGAAGCGCTCGAAGGTTTTCAGCTGCTCTGCCGCACCGAAGGCATTATCCCAGCGCTGGAGCCAGCCCACGCCATCGCCGCCGTCGCCAAGGTCGCGCCGACGATGGACAAGGACCAGATTATCATCGCCAACCTGTGCGGACGCGGCGACAAGGATATTTTCACTGTGGCGGAAGCGCTGGGGGTGGAGATATGACCCGCCTCTCCGCCGCCTTTGCCAAGGGCCACCCCACCCTCGTCACCTTCATCACCGCAGGCGATCCGTCCCCCAGCGCCACGCCAGCCATCCTTGATGCGTTGGTTGCGGGCGGAGCGGATGTGATCGAGTTGGGGATGCCGTTCACCGATCCGATGGCCGATGGCCCGGCAATCCAGGAAGCGAATTTGCGCAGCCTCGCCGCTGGCACGCGCACGGCTGACATCTTCCGCTTGGCCGCAGACTTCCGCGCGCGCCATCCAGAGGTGCCACTGGTGCTGATGGGTTATGCCAACCCGATGACGACGCGTGGGGGCGAATGGTTCGCCGCTGAGTGCCACAAGGCCGGTGTCGATGGCGTGATCTGCGTCGATATTCCGCCCGAGGAAGACCCCGAGCTTGGCCCGGCCTTGCGCGCGGTTGGCGTCTCGTTGATCCGTCTCGCCACGCCGACCAGCGATGCTGCGCGGCTGCCCGCGATCCTCGAAGGCTCATCAGGCTTTCTCTATTACGTCTCGGTCGCGGGGATCACCGGCAAGCAGCAGGCCGCGCTCGGTGCGATTGAACAGGCGGTTGCGCGGCTGAAAGCGGCGACGGATATTCCCGTTGCTGTCGGCTTCGGTGTGCGCACGCCGGAGCAGGCCGCCGCCATTGCCAAGCACGCTGACGGCGTGGTGGTCGGCTCGGCACTGGTCGATCTGGTGGCGCTCCATGGGGCCAATGCCGCAGGGCCGGTGGAAGAGCTGACCCGCGCGCTGGCAGAGGCTGTGCATTCGGCGCGTTAGAATTGATTCACGCAAAGGCGCAGAGGCGCAAAGGGGTTGTGATGCGCCGCAGGCAACCCGCCTTTATGCGACAATACGTCATGAGCTAACTATTGAAGTTGAAATCGGCTTTGCCGAAAGCACTACCTCTTTGCGCCTCTGCGCCTTTGCGTGAACCAAAAAACCTACCCTCTCGCAAACGCCCAAACTCTAGGCTAAAGGCCATCCCATGTCCTGGATCACCAAAGTCCGCAATTCGCTCAGCCGCGTCACCAAGCGCGACACACCGGATAACCTCTGGATCAAATGCCCTTCGTGCAGCGAAATGCTGTTCACCAAGGAATATGAGGAAAACCTCAGCGTTTGCCCGCGCTGCGAGCATCATGGCCGGATCGGTGCCGATGCTCGGATGGCGCAGCTGCTCGATCCGGGCTTCATCCTGCTGCCCAGCCCAAAGGTGGTGGAAGATCCGCTAAAGTTCCGTGACAGCAAGAAATACCCTGACCGACTCAAAGCCGCTCGTGCCGCGAATCCGCACCCTGATGCGCTGACCAATGCCGCAGGCAAGATTGCAGGGCGGAAAGTCGTGCTCGGCGTGCAGGACTTCGCCTTCATGGGTGGATCGATGGGCATGGCGGTGGGTGAGGCTTTTGTCACCGGGACCGAACGGGCCATCAAGGACAAGTGCGCCTATGTGATTTGCACGGCGGCTGGCGGCGCGCGGATGCAGGAGGGCATTCTCTCCCTGATGCAGATGCCCAAGACCACGGTGGCGGTGCGGCGGCTGAAAGCGGCGGGCCTGCCCTATATCGTGGTGCTGACCGATCCGACTACTGGCGGCGTCACCGCAAGCTATGCCATGCTGGGCGATATTCACATTGCCGAACCAGGCTGCCTGATCGGCTTTGCCGGCCAGCGGGTAATCAAGGACACCATCCGCGAAAAGCTGCCCGAAGGCTTCCAGCGCGCCGAGTATCTCTTCAGTCACGGAATGGTGGACATGGTGGTGCCGCGCAAAGATCTGCGCGAGACGCTGGCCTCGCTGCTGGGGCATCTGGCTCCTGCGAAGGCAGCGTGATTTACCCCTCCACCACCCGCTTTGCGGGCGGCCCCCCTCCCCATTGCAAATCAATGGGGAGGATCGCGACTTTAGCACCTCCCCATCAACTTGTGATGGGGAGGTGGCAGTTGCGCAGCAACTGACGGAGGGACCAATTGCGCGACTTCGCCACCTCTGACTCCCCCGAAGTTCAGGCGCAGCTTGACCGGCTGGCCAAGCTCTCGCTCCCACAGGGGCGCTTCGGGCTGGAAACGATCCGCGAACTGCTGGCGCGGCTGGGCAATCCACAAAGCGCCATCCCGCCTGCCTTCCATGTGGCGGGCACCAACGGCAAGGGATCGACCTGTGCCTATCTGACGTCAATCCTCGAAGCGCAGGGTTTCCGCGTTCACTCAGCCACCAAGCCGCATCTGGTGCGTTACAATGAACGCATCAGGCTGGCGGGCACGCTGATATCTGACGAACTGCTGGCGCAGCTTCTGGCGCAGGTTCTGGACGCTTCAGTAGACCTCAATCCCAGCTTTTTCGAAGTAACGACAGCGGCGATGTTCCTCGCCTTTCTGACAGTTCCAGCCGATGTCTGCGTGATCGAGGTTGGCCTTGGCGGGCGCTTTGATGCGACCAATGTGCTGGAAACCGCGATCAGTTGCGGCATTGCCTCTCTCGGCATAGACCATGAGGCCTTCCTGCTGGCCCCAGAAGTGGGCGTGCCGCAAGAACCCCTGCCCCGCATCGCTTTCGAAAAGGCCAGCATCGCCCAGCCCGGCGTGCCATTGGTGACGCAGAATTACGGGATCGAAGTAGCCAAGGTCGTGGTTGCCATGGCCCGTGAACGCGGCGCGCGGCTTGCCATGCGCGGGGTGCATTGGTCTTCCGCGATTGGCGGGACCATTGCATATCGCGATGCATACGGCGCGCTGGAATTGCCACTGCCCACACTGGCGGGCGCGCATCAGGCAGACAATGCTGCACTGGCCGTCGCCATGCTACGCCATCAGCAACGCTTTGCCATCAGCGACGAGGCCATGGTGAAGGGCATCACGGCTGCGCGCTGGCCCGCGCGGTTGCAACTGCTGGGGCCGGGGCCGCTGACTGCGCTGGTGCAGCGCGCCGAGAATCGGCATCCCTTGCTCAATCCTCCCTCCTCGGGGGAGGTGGCGGCGCGAAGCGCTGACGGAGGGGTATCCCGCTATCGAGAGGGCGATACCCCTCCGCCCCTACGGGGCACCTCTCCCACAGGGGGAGGATTTTCACAAATCCCACATCGCAAGGTCTGGCTGGATGGTGGTCACAACCCCGATGCTGGGCTGGCGATTGCACGTTACTTTGCCGAGGCCGAGCCGTTTCACCTGATTATCGGTATGCTGACCAGCAAAGACCCATCGGCCATTGTCGCGCCGCTGGCTGGCAAGCTGCTCAGTCTTTCGGTGGTTCCCGCGCCGGGACATGAAGCGCACCGACCAGAAGATTTCGCGCCCCATTCCGCGCTGCCAGTCCGCCGCTTCAAGGATGTTTCGTCCGCACTGGCCGCGCTACCCAAGGGCGGTGACGTGCTGATCGCCGGTTCGCTCTACCTAGCAGGTGAAGTGCTGCGGCTTAACCGGGAGTTTCCGGGCTAGGTAGGCTTTGCCGCGCCCTCATGCCCGTCATCCTCGGTGCTGGGCTGGCGAATGCTTTGCACCAGATAGCCCTTGTGCCACAGCAGCCACAGCAGCAGCATGCCCGGAATCGCCGCGAGAATGGTGAAACCCCAGAAACCAACCCAGCCCAACTTTTCCGCAATCACCCCGGCAGGTGATGCCAGCCAGGTCCGTCCGAAAGCGGCGAAGGATGACAGCAGCGCAAACTGCGTGGCGGTATAGGCTAGGCTGGAGAGACCCGAGAGGTAGGTGGCAAACACCGTTAGTCCGATACCGCTGGTCAGATTTTCGGTAACGATTGCTGCAACCAGCATCCAGTAATCATTGCCGACCAGCGCCAACACCATGAACATGACATTGGAAAGCATCATCATCAGGCCGGAAATCAGCAGGGCGCGACCCATGCCCAACCAGAGGATAAATGGTGCCCCAATCGCCGATCCAATGATCAGCGCGCCAAAGCCCCACAACTTGTTGGCCGAAATATAGTCCATATCGGCAAAGCCAAGTTTGACGATCATCGGCCCCAGCATGGTCTGGCCCATGGCATCGCCAACCTTGTAAACCAACACAAAGGCAAGGATGATGAAAGCGCCGTGGCGGCCCAGAAATTCGCGGAACGGATTGATCACCGTTTCAGTGAGCCACTGCCCCGCAGTCATCCCGCTGGCTTCGGCGTGGCGATCAATAAATTTGCCCGGTCCCGCCCAGATCGCCCCGACAATCGCCGGAATGATGCACAGCGCGGTCAGGCCATAGCCCATGGCCCAGCCCAGCCCCAGCCCTTCGGCCGAAGCCAGATAGACAGTGCCGGCACCGGCAATCAGATTACCGGTACGATAACCGAACTGGTTGGTTGCCGTGCCATGGGCAAATTCATCTTCTTCCAGAATTTCAATGCGATAGGCATCTATGACAATATCCTGCGTAGCCGAAAGGAACGCAGTGACAATCGCCCAGAAGATAAAGGATCCCAGTTGGCCGGGCTGCGGATTGCTCGCCCCCAGTTGCCAGATCGACACGAACAGCAGCGCCTGAACAAAGAACAGCCAGCTCCGCCGCTGTCCAAGCCAGCGCGTCAGAAGCGGCAAGGGCAGCTTGTCCACCAGCGGCGCCCACAAGAACTTGATGGTGTAAGGCGTGCCCAATGCCACAGCAAAGCCGATGGTGGCCGTATCCAGGCCCACCTTGGCAAGCCAGAAAGTCATCGTCGCAACGAGCAGCGTCAGCGGAAAGCCGCTCGAAATGCCGAGCAGAAAAGTGATCATCGGGTTCTTGCGCAGGTATGGCCGAAACGATTTCACGCGGGTGGCCACCACCGCAAGGCCGACAAGCACCGAGACAAAGATCACAAACCGGATCAGATCATTCGACATGCAACCCTACCCCTTTGACCATCCCGTTTGGTTCTGGCTGCGATGACTAACGCGATTTCGCCGGAAGGCCAGTGACTTTTGCCCGCCAATGCGCCAAGTGCTCACAATGTCAGATCAGCCCATCTCTACTGGCGAAAGCTCTCCCCCTCCCGCAGACGAAAAGCGCGAGGGCGCCACCCTTGAGCAGCGCAGCGGAGAACGCATCGCCAAGCTGCTCGCCCGCGCCGGCGTCGCATCGCGGCGCGAAGTTGAGCGGATGATTGCCGAGGGGCGGGTCAAGTTGAACGGGGTGCTCGTCACCGCACCCTCAACGGTGCTGCCCAACCTGCACGGCATCACGGTGGACGACATCCCGATTGCCGAGCCGGAAGCCCCGCGCCTGTTCGCTTTCCACAAACCTACCGGCCTGCTCACTGCCGAGCGTGATCCCGCTGGTCGGCCGACGATCTATGCGGCGCTGCGCAATGCCCTGCCCCCCGGCACCCCGCGCCTGATGCCGGTCGGGCGGCTCGATCTCAACACCGAAGGGCTGCTGCTGCTGACTAACGACGGCGAGCTCAAGCGGGCGATGGAGCTGCCCTCCAGCGGCATTCCGCGCACCTATCGCGCCCGCACCTATGGCGAGGTTTCGCAGCCCCAGCTTGAGGCGCTGATGGCAGGTACCACTATCGAGGGCGTCCACTATGGCCGCATCGATGCCAATATGGAGCGCCGCACAGGGCGTAATCAGTGGATCGAGCTGAAACTGACCGAAGGCAAGAACCGAGAAGTGCGGCGCGTGCTTGAGGCTTTGGGGCTGGAGGTCAGCCGCCTGCTGCGCACCTCCTATGGTCCGTTCGAACTGCTCGATCTGCCGCGCGGCGCGGCGATTGAGATTGCCCCGGTCGAGGTTGAAAAGTTCCGCAAGACGCTGAAGCTGGCACCTGCCACGCAGACTGCCCGCAGACCCGTTGAAGCAGCAGCCGCAGGAACGCCAGCGCCCGCTCCCCGGCGCGATCCCCGCACCGGCTCCCCTCGCCGTAAACCTGATCCCTCGCGCCCGGTGGACCGTGATGCCCCGCGCTCTCCGCCCCGAGGCCGGGAAGGCGGCCGGGATGGTGCCAGAGAGACCGGACGCGGCGGCAGGCCTGATGGTTTCCGCCCTGATGCCCGCACCAATAGCCGTGATGCGCCACGCTCTGTCTCCCGTCGTGGAGGCAAACCCGATGCAGCGCGCCCCACTGATCGGGACGGACCACGCACCCCGCCGCGCGGCGGCAGCGATGGCCCCAGAGGCAAACCATCAGGCAAACCCGCCAGTGCTGGCTCAAGAAGTGATCGCCCAAGAAGCGATGTCCCATGGGGTGACCGCCCAAGAGATGATGGCCCCAGAAACGACGGCCCTAAAGACAATAACCGCCGGGGCCCGCGCCGGTGAGCTTGCGAATTATTGCCGGCGAATGGCGCGGGCGCAAGATTGCGACCCCTGCTGGCGACGCCACGCGGCCAACCGCTGACCGCACGCGCGAAACGCTGTTCTCGATGCTCAACAGCCGCCTTGGCAGCTTTGAAGGACTGGCCGTGGCTGATCTGTTCGCCGGATCGGGTGCGCTGGGGCTTGAAGCTCTATCGCGCGGCGCGGCCACATGCCTGTTTGTCGAACAGGATGCCGCAGCCGTCCGCGTGATCCGCAAGAATATCGAAGATTTGCAAGCACAAGGGCGCTGCGACGTTCGCGCATCATCGGTACTGACTTTGGGTGTGGCCAAGGCTCCGCTCGATCTGCTGCTGCTCGATCCGCCCTATGGCAGCGGCGCGGGTGCTGTGGCGCTCGAAAAGCTGGCTCGGCTGGGCTGGATATCGCCTGCCAGCTGGATCAGTCTGGAAACCGCCGCCAGCGAAACGCCAGACCTGCGTGACTTCATCATCGATGACACGCGCAAGGTCGGCAAGGCGCGGATTACCTTGGCGCGGCTACCGGCTTAGCGACGAGCACTCCGGCAAGCGTCATCAAACCCGCCGCCGAGATCAGCAAACCAATCAGGTTCACTGCGCCCAGGCTTGCCATTGATTGCGCGGCAAACGGCGTCAGCGCGCCGCCGATAATGCCGCCAACATTGAACGCCACTGAAACGCCCGAATAGCGCACCAGTGGCGGAAACAGCGTGGGCAGCCAGCCCCCCAGCGGGCCATAGACAAAGCCCATGACGAACAAGGCAGCCGAAAGCGTGGCCAGCACAGTCCAGACCGATCCCGAGGCTAGTCCCGGTCCGAAGGCGAGGCCGATCAGTATGGTCGCCATAGCGCCGATTGCCAGCGTAGCGCGCGCGCCTTTGCGGTCGGCATGAATTGCAGCCAGCACGATACCCAGCGCCAGAAAGCAATTGGCAGCCAGTTGTACCTCTAGGAAACTCTCACGCGCATAGCCAAGGCTCTTGGTGCCGAATGACAAGGCAAAGGCCGTTGCCAGGTAGAAGATCGCAAAGCAGGCGATGGCCCCGGCGCTTCCCGCCAGCATCGCAGCGCGGTGTTTGCGAAACAGTTCAGCAAGTGGCACGGCGGGCGGTGCCGCATGCGCCAATGCCTCGCGGAACTGCGGCGTCTCGCTGATCCGCAAGCGCACCCACAGGCCGAGCACCACCAGCACCGAGCTGAGCAGAAACGGCACACGCCATCCCCAGCTGAGGAAGTCTTCCTCGCTCAGCCAGCGCCCGAGCACCAGAAACAGGCCATTAGCAGCGAGGAATCCCACCGGCGCGCCCATCTGTGGCGCGGAGCCAAACCGTGCTTCCCAGCCCTTGGGTGCGTTCTCCACCGCCAGCAAAGCCGCCCCGCCCCATTCACCGCCAAGGCCAAAACCCTGTCCAAAGCGCAGCACACACAGCAGCGCGGGCGCAATCCAGCCGGCCCCCCATTTTTCGGCAGTCGCGTAAGTCGGCAGGAAGGCGATGGCCAGCGTTGATCCGCCCATCAGCATCAGCGACGCCACCAAAGTCGATTTGCGCCCCACCCGGTCGCCGAAATGCCCGAACGCCACGGCTCCCACCGGCCGCGCGAAAAAGGCGATGCCGAAGGTGAGGAACGACAAGGCGATCTGCGCAGTCGGCGATTGTTCGGGAAAGAATAGCGGCCCGAAAACCAGCGCGGCGGCGGTCGCGTAAATGTAGAAATCGTAGAATTCGACCGCCGTCCCCGCCAACGCTGCAGTCAGGATGCGGGAATGGGTGCGGATCGGGTGGGTGCTGGAAATCATCGGAGGCGTGGCTTGCCCGCGATACGCGTTCTGTCAAACGAAAAGGGAGCCAGTTACCCGGCTCCCGATCCGATTATTGCCTTGCGAATTACCTGCCGCCCGGATTGCGGCATGAATCCCGCAAAATACGGGTGCAGACCGGATAGACCTTGTTCATCGCCTCGACCGGTGGCGGGGTCAGCGCACCCTTGTATGGTCCGGCAACGTAACCCGGATCACTGGGCATGGCTGGCGCAACTGTGTCACTTGCCGATGCAGGATTTGGCGGCACTGGCGAAGCCGGTTCATGTCCCGGGGGGTTCGCCTGAACCTGCACGACCGGACCAGCCGCGTTTTGCGCAAAGGAGGTTGGTGCGACACAAACAAGCAAGAAGGCTGTGCCAGCGACGAGAAACATTCTATTCATCTTGATAACTCCAGCCATGCTCTTGTGGATTCAAAACGCACCGGCGCAGCAATTGTTCCACGATTGATCCCAACCACACTTGCGCCATGACACCATGTTCCCTAGCTGTTCGCATGTGTCAGAGCCTGTTCCATCCTCCGCCGATCCGCTTGTCCCCCCCCAACTTGCCGGGTTGAATCCGCCGCAGTGTGAAGCCGTGCAGACCACCGAGGGACCGGTGCTGATGCTGGCGGGGGCTGGCACGGGCAAGACCGCAGCGCTGACCGCGCGGCTGGCCTGGCTGGTGCGCAACCGGCTGGCCTGGCCGAGCGAGATCCTCTGCGTTACCTTTACCAACCGCGCCGCGCGCGAAATGCGCGAGCGTGTAGGCCAGTTGATCGGTCCGGCGGTGGAAGGGATGCCGTGGCTCGGCACCTTCCACGCCATCGCTGCCAAGCTGCTGCGCCGCCATGCCGAACTGGTCGGGCTGCAATCGAACTATACGATCATCGATACTGACGATCAGCTGCGCCTGCTGAAACAGCTGATTCAAGCCGAGGGCATCGACGACAAACGCTGGCCCGCACGGCAGCTGGCGGGCTGCATTGATCGCTGGAAGAACCGAGGGCTCAATCCCGATGATCTCGATGCGGGTGAAAACGAAAGCTATGCCAATGGCAAGGGGCAGCATTTTTACCGGCTTTATCAAGACCGGCTGAAGGTGCTCAACGCCTGCGATTTCGGCGATCTACTGCTCCACATGCTCAACATTTTTCGTGGGCACCGCGAAGTGCTGGAGCTGTACCAGAGCCGCTTCAAATATATCATGGTCGATGAATATCAGGACACCAATCAGGTCCAGTACCTGTGGCTGCGCTTGCTGGCGCAAGAACGTCGCAATATCTGCGTGGTGGGTGATGACGATCAGTCGATATATTCATGGAGAGGTGCAGAAGTCGCCAATATCCTGCGGTTTGAAAAAGATTTTCCCGGTGCGAAGATCATCAAGCTTGAGCAGAATTATCGCTCCACGCCCGATATTCTCGCCGCTGCATCTGGCCTGATTGATGCCAACAGTGAGCGGCTGGGCAAGACGCTGTGGACCGAAGCCACCGGCGGCGACAAGGTGCGGGTTATCGGCGTCTGGGACGGGCCGGAAGAAGCCCGGCGTATCGGCGATGAGATTGAGCGGCTGGAGCGCGAAGGCGCTTCGCTTAACACCATTGCCATCCTGGTTCGCGCGCAGTTCCAGACGCGGGAATTTGAAGATCGTTTCATAACTATCGGGCTTAACTACAAGATTATCGGCGGTTTTCGTTTTTACGAACGCGCTGAAATTCGCGATGCGCTGGCCTATTTGCGGATCATCGCCCAGCCTGCCGATGATCTGGCATTCGAACGCATTTACAACACTCCCAAACGCGGACTGGGCGACAAGGCGCTGGAAAAGCTGCACCGCCATTCGCGTGCTCGCGGCGTGCCGCTCAGCCTTGCCGCCATAGAGATTGTCGACACCGACGAGCTGCCGGCGCGGGCACGCAATACCTTGCTGGCGCTAGTCCGCGATTTCGCCCGCTGGCGCGATCTGGCCAAAACTGCCAGCCCCGCCGAACTGGCCCGCACCATTCTGGACGAAAGCGGTTATACCGCGATGCTTCAGGCCGAGCGCAGCGCCGATTCAGCCGGGCGTCTGGAAAACCTCTCCGAACTCGCCCGGGCGCTGGAAGAATACGAAACGCTGGGCGATTTCCTTGAGCACGTCAGCCTCGTCATGGATAATGATTCGGCTGACGATGCCGAGAAGGTCACGATCATGACCATGCATGCGGCCAAGGGGCTGGAGTTCGACAATGTCTTCCTGCCCGGCTGGGAAGAAGGCGTGTTCCCCTCACAGCGCGCGATGGACGAAGGCGGGCTGGCTTCACTGGAGGAGGAACGCCGCCTCGCCTATGTCGCAATCACCCGAGCGCGGCGGCGCTGCACGATCCTCTACGCCGCCAACCGGCGCATCTATGGTCAGTGGACCAGTTCTATCCCCTCTCGCTTTATCGGCGAGATTCCGCCAGCGCATGTCGAAGTTGAATCCACACTTACCGGCGGAGCCTCGCTGTGGCGCGCGCAATGGTCCGAGCGTGAAGATCCCTTTGCCCACCTCGCCAGCAGTCAGCCCGCTCGCGCGCAAAATCGCGGCCCCGGCTGGCAGCGCGCCGCCGGGCGGGATTATGATCCCACGCCGCGCCACATTGCTGAACTCGGCCGCAGCGCCGCCAGCTTTGCCGCCAAACCTCGCAAGGACATCACCATCGGCGCGCGGGTGTTCCATGAAAAGTTCGGCTATGGCACTGTGGCAGCCCAGGAAGGCAACAAGCTGGAGATCGATTTCGAGACTGCTGGCCGGAAACGCGTCATCGACAGCTTTGTGAAACCTGCCGAGTGATCTGATCCACTCCTGAAATAGCAGCCCGCCATCTCGACTCTTGTGACCAATGAAGACTAGTCTGCGGCACAGGAGGAGCTCGCTATGCAAGGCAAGTCAATTTTCATCACTGGTGGCGGATCAGGTATCGGCCGCGCCGTAGCGCAATTATTTGCCGCGCGTGGCTGGTTCATCGGACTGGCCGACATCAACGAGGCAGGTATGGCCGAAACCGAAGCCCTGTTGCCGCAGGGGAGTTGCTACAAGCACAAACTCGATGTCCGTGACCGTGAGGCATGGGACGAGGCGCTTGCCGCCTTTTCGGTAGCGGCTGGGGGCCACATTGATGTTGTGTTCAACAATGCGGGTATTGCCTTTGGCGGCCCGCTTAATGAACTTGGCAAGGATGAGATCGACTTGCTCACCGACATCAATTTTCGCGGCGTGATCTATGGGGCACAAGCTGCCTATCAGCACCTCAAAAAGTCTGCGCCCGGCTCGGTTCTGGTCAATACCGCCAGCGCAGCGGCGCTTTATGGCACGGCGGGAATGTCGGTCTATTCGGCCACCAAGTTCGGTGTGCGGGCAATGACCGAAGCGCTGGACGTTGAATGGCAGGACGATGGCATCCGCGTCACCTCATTGATGCCGAGCTTTATTGATACGCCGCTGCTGGCAGGCCCAGCCAGCCGCAAGACTAATCTTTCCAAGCGCGAAAGTGTGGTCAAAGCAGGGCTGGAATTCACCCCGGTGGAGATGGTTGCCGAAACCGTGTGGAAGGCGGTTCATGGCAAGAAGCTGCACAATCTGGTGGGTAAAACCGCAAAAATCCTCGCCTTTGCCGCCAAGTGGAACCCCTCCAAGGTGCGCAAGCGAGGCAAAAACCTGATGCGGGTGCGGCAGGGCGCAGAGTGAAGTTGCTCAAGAGCAATCGCCTGATGGGCTCATTGGCCATGCTGACAGCAGGTGCCGCTGCCATACTGCCGCTGGTTGTCAAGGCTGATACGCCAGCTCCGCACAAGTCGTCCGTGGCCGGCTGGGACGAGCTTATCGGTAAACTCAGTGACCTGCCCGACCGGATGCTCGCCAAGCTGCCCGAACCGATGCGGAGCGATCCGCAGGTGCAACAAGAGGTCGCGCGGCTGGCGCTGGAAGCGCTGACCGCGCAGAGCATCGATGCCATCGGCGGCGATGCCGAAGCGCCGGAATTCCTACCGACCATCGGCTATCTGCTCAATGTCGGCCAGCCCAATGCTGATACGATCTATCGCTCGGCAAGGGTTGATGGTGCGGGATCTTACCGCCTGCGCGGCACCAAAGGCAGCTTGAAGCTGGCGGTGATCGCGCAGGTCGTCCCCCGCAATGCCGAGACCGGATCGGGCCGCGCGCACCTCGATCTGTCCGAGGTAAAGGTTGACCGGCAGGGGCGTTTCGATGTTCTGCTCAGCCCGATCAGACCTGATGGTTACAAGGGTGAATGGTGGGAACTGCGCCCCGCCGCCAACCGGCTGATGATCCGCATGGTTAGCTCTGCCTGGGCGCATGAAGCAGCGCCGGTTTTCACCATTGACCGTATCGACAAACCCGCAGGCCGCTCGCGGCGCTCTGCCGCTGATCTGGAAAAGCGGCTGCGGTCGCTCCCCATGATGGTCGATATGATGGCGCTGATGTTCGTCAATCATGTCGATGCCTTGCGCAAGGCGGGTTTCGTCAACACGTTCAAGAGCTTTGACATCACCAGCGGTGGCGGACTGGCTGGGCAGTTCTATTACGAAGGCACCTATGACCTTGCCGATGATGAGGCATTAATCGTCGAGTCCGATATTCCTAAAGGCTGCCGCTATCGTTCGCTGATCCTGACTAACGAGATTTATGAGACGACCGACTGGTATAACAACCACTCCAGCCTCAACGATGCGCAGGCTCCGGCGGGCAAGGATGGGCGCTTGCGCATCGTCGTTTCGCACCGTGATCCGGGTGTGCAAAACTGGATCGACACGGCAGGCCATGCCACTGGGCTTATTCAGGGTCGCTGGATGAATTGCGAGACCCAGCCGATCCCGACTGCGACCAAGGTCAAACTGAGCGATCTGAAGGCAATGCTGCCCGCGGGGACGCCGATGGTCTCGCCTGAGCAGCGTCAGACGATTATCCGCGAGCGTCGCGCGGCCCAGCTTAGCCGGCCTTTGTGGTAAGTGCCGCCGTCTTGGCCTGAGGCGCAAACAAACGCTCCATCGCCCGGCGCAGCGCGGGAGTTCGGCGTTCGGTCAGTGCGGCAATACCGGCGCAGATGGCGGTTACTAGCGCAAGGATAGAGGCCAGACCCAGCACAGAATCCCCTGCGGTAATGCCGAAATGCACCAGTACGGCGAGCACCGGGGCGTGAAACAGGTAGAGGCTGAATGAAAAGCCCGAGGCATATCTGATTGGTCGCGAATAGCGCTCCAACCAGGTCGCATGGCGCTCTGCCAATGGTCGCAGCGCTGCCAGAGCGACAACAACCACAGCGGAAACCGCCAGATCACTAACGATCCATTCGGACATACCAAGACCCATCGGCATCACATCACGCAGAGCAAACAGTGCGGCAAGATCCCAACGGGAAATCAGCAACATCGCCGCCATGCAGCCCAGCAGATAGAACAGCGCGCGCTCCGCCGGGATTGTCTTCGCCCAGGCACTGTGATTGAGCCAGACGCCCGCCAGCCAGACCGGCAGCATGATCAGAATGTTCACCCCGGCCAGCCAGCCGAGCAGCGCCAGCACCGGCCAGCGCAGCCATCCTTTGAGAAACACTACCGCGCCAAACAGCACGTAATACCAAACCTCGTAACTCAGCGACCAATAGGGCAGATTGCCATAAACCCCGCTGCCGAATGGCCCTTCGCTGAGGAATACCATGCCCAGCAGACCCGCCTGGGCCACCTCGGCGGGCATATCTGGAGACAATGGCCCCTTGCTGGCCTGAAGCCACAGGAAGACCAGCCCCGAAAAAATCACCGCCGGGATAGCCACTGGTAAGATGCGCGCGGCGCGCGCGATGGCATAGCTTTTCAGATTGGCGCTCGGACTGGTGACAGAGGCGCTGATCACCAAGCCTGACAGGACGAAGAAAATCACCACGCAATTATGCGAAAACCGCAAGGTCAGCGGGAAATTACCGCCATAGATATGCGGTGCCCCGGCATGGCAGAGCATCACCATAAAGGCGCTGGCAAAGCGCACGACATCGAGTGCGATCGACATTGGTCGGGTGATGAAGTGCTGCTCGGACATAGGCCCGCATAACCGCAGACCCGCCAACATTTCGTTACCGGCGATTTTCTAACGGATATGGCTATTTCCGCTTTAGCCGCGCAACACCCGCCCTGCCCGCCGGACTGAGGAAGGGGGCAAGTTCGGCGAAAGTCACATGGGCATCATCAATACAGGCGGCGGCCACATGGGGCAGGCTTGGCGTAAAAATCAGCCCCGTCCGAGTTAAGCCAAGCTGCCATGAGAAAGCCGATTCAACATCACCGCGACATTCGCTTCCATCGAAGGTGAAATGTTTCATGATCAGTGCCTTGAGCCGCTCGGTGCGTTTTGCGCTGGCCGCACTGCCCTCCTCCTGAAACGAGCTTGGCAAGGGGATGGCCAGCCATTTTTCCAGCTTCACTTCCTTGCCTGACTGCCGATCATAAGTGATATAAAAGCTGTCATGATAGGGGTGCGCACCGCCGCAAAAACCACCTGCCGATTTGCTGACGACCAGATAATCGCGCGTCGCCATGCTTGGCCCGTTCGAAAAATGGAAATCACCGCTGGTGCCAAGGCTGCCGAACGATCCCTGAAAGCATGAGAGATAATCGGCATCGCCCACCGATTTGAACGGATCGAGCCGCAGCGCAGCGTTGATCGCTTTATCGCCCGGTTGTGTCGGGGCATAGCTGAAGCCCGAAATCGAAACGTCGCTGAAGTTCGAACCGACATCATAAATCAGTTCCGAATAGATAAAGCGTTCTCGCGCCTTACGCTTGGTGATGGTCTTCACCGCCTGCACCAGCGGCGCAATGAAGGCCCGGCTGGTGCAGGCGTCTTCCTGCCCTTCCTTGCCGCCGGTGCGGGTCAGGGCAATCGGCAGAATTCTGGAGCCATTTTGCCATTGCCCGCGCAGATCTCCGTTCGGCGAGGCAGCAAGCACCCAGCGGCCTGACTCCTTGCCACCACTGCCCGCACGTTCGCTCCAGCTGCCATCGGATTCGTGATCGAGCGAAATCGGCTTTTTCCGGCTGAGGTAGAAATAGACACCGTGTTTCCAATCGCCGCCGCCCTTGTCTAAGCACACCTGTACCGGAAGCGCGCCGATTGTCCCCTGCCACACGCCATGCCATGCGGGCTTTGCGTCCTCAGCATGGGCAGGCACAGCGGCGGTCAGCGCAGTCAACATCAGACCTGTTCGCCACATCACAACATCGCCGCAATCGCCCGCGCCATATCATCATCGCGCTGGCTCAACCCGCCAGCGTCATGCGTCGTCAGCGTGATGTGAACACGGTTATAGACGTTCGACCATTCGGGATGGTGATCGACCTTCTCGGCATAAAGCGCCACGCGCGCCATGAAACCGAAGGCCTCGCTGAAATCAGCGAATTTGAAGTCGTGCTCAATGGCGAGGCCATCATCGCGCAGCTTCCAGTCGGGAAGCTCGGCGAGCAAGGCATCACGCGCGGACTCGGACAGGCGGGGGATCGGCATCTTGCTCTCCTTGGCAGGGGGGTGACTTTCCCTTATCGCGCGTGGCCATGCAAGTGTGCAGCCTCACCGCGAGTGATCTCGCCTGCCGCCGTGGCGAACGGGTGCTGTTCCGCGGGCTGTCTTTTGCGTTGGCACCAGGGGATGCTTTGCAGGTCACCGGTTCCAACGGCGTCGGCAAGTCCAGTCTGCTCCGCATTGTCGCGGGTCTGCTGCGGCCGTTTCATGGCTCGGTGACAAGCGAGGGAGCTGTCGGCCTCGTCGATGAGCGACCCGCTCTCGATCCGCAGCTGCCGCTGGGCAAGGCGCTGGCCTTTTGGGCCGGGTTTGACGGTATCGGCTTTGTGGCGCGCGAATCGATCAGCGATGCGCTTGGCCTCTCCGGCCTGCTCGATGTGCCGGTGCGCTATCTCTCGACCGGACAGAAAAAGCGCGCCGCGCTGGCACGGTTGCTGGGCCAGCAGGCTTCGGTATGGTTGCTCGATGAACCGCTGAATGGACTCGATACGGCGGCGAATAAAACAGTCGAGACGCTGATCGCCGAGCACTGCGCAGCGGGCGGGATCGCGCTGGTGGCTTCGCATCAGGCAATTGCCCTGCCCTCACCGCAGCGGATTGATCTGGCGGAGTTCGCGCCATGATCGCCCGCCTCGCCCTGCTGCTGAAGCGCGATCTTGGCCTGCTGCTGTTTGGCGGCAGACGCGGCGGAACCTTGCTACCGCTGCTGTTCTTTCTTGCCGTGGCCATGCTTTTTCCCTTCGCTATCGGACCAGACGCGCCGCTGCTGGCACGCACCGGCGGCGGGGTGATCTGGGTGGCTGCTCTGCTCGCGGCAATCCTGCCGCTTGACCGGCTGGTGGAACCTGACCTTGAGCTGGGCTTCTTCGATCAATGGGCCTTGCGCGGTATTGCCGAGGAATGGCTGCTGCTGGTGCGGATCATCGCCCACTGGCTAAGCTTCGGCCCGCCGCTGATGCTTGCCGCCCTGCCCGCTGCTGGTTTGCTAGGGATTGATGGCAATCAGCTGCGCATTGTCGAGCTTGGCCTGCTGGCGGGAACGCCTGGGCTGGCGGCGATTGGCGTCACCGTCGCCGCGCTCACCGCAGGCCTGCGCGGCGGCGCGGCGCTGGGCGGGATGCTGGTGGTGCCGCTGGCCATACCGCTGCTGGTGTTCGGCGCGGGAAGTCTGGCGACCGGCGGGACAAGCGGCTTGCCCCTGACCGGCGCGGTGAGCCTCATCCTGCTGGCGATTGCGCCCTTTGCTGCCGGTGCGGCGGTGCGAGGCGCGCGGGGTTAAGCCACGCGCGCCAACACTCAATACGGCGGCTTATCCAGCCCCTTCGGGCTCGCGGTAAAAATCTCGCATCCGGTTTCGGTAATCCCGATCGAATGTTCGAACTGTGCCGAGAGCGATCGATCACGCGTTACCGCCGTCCAGCCATCTTCGAGCAGCTTCACTGGCGCCTTGCCGAGATTGATCATCGGCTCGATGGTGAAGAACATTCCGGGGCGCAGTTCCGGACCAGTGCCCGCGCGAGCGGCATGGACCACTTCGGGGGCATCGTGGAACAGGCGGCCAAGGCCGTGGCCGCAGAATTCGCGGACAACGCCGTAACGGTGCGCCTCAGCGTGTTTCTGGATCGCTGCGCCAATATCACCAAGCTTTGCGCCGGGTTTGGCTTGCTCGATGCCGAGCATCAGGCATTCATAAGTAACATCAACCAGCTTGCGCGCCTTCAGCGGCACATCGCCGACGAGGTACATCCGGCTGGAATCGCCGTGCCAGCCATCGAGCAAGGGGGTGACATCGATGTTGACGATGTCTCCGTCCTTCAGCTGCTTGTCGCCGGGAATGCCGTGGCAGACAACATGGTTGATCGAGATGCAGCAGGAATGGGCATAGCCGCGATAGCCCAAGGTTGCCGGAACAGCACCCGCAGCCATGTTGAATTGGCGCACGAAGTCATCGAGTTCACCCGTTGTCACGCCGGGCTGCACCATGGGCACCAACGCATCGAGCGTTTCGGCAGCCAGTCGTCCGGCGCGGCGCATGTAGGCAAATGCCTCGGCATCGTGAAGCTTGATCGTGCCATCGCGCAGCGTGGTCTCGGCGGAATCTATCGTCTGATATTGTGTCATCGCACCCCACATAGCGGCTTATTTTGGCTTTTTCGAGTGCCACACTTGCCCTTGGCTCTCACAGGGCTAGAGATTCTTCACCATGAGCGATAAAAACTCCCTGATTCAGCCTGATCGCGGCCAGAAGGCCACCGACATTCATCTTGTCACCAAGGACAGCCTGGCCGAATGGTCAAAGCGCCTTTCGGTGCCGCAGCGCGCCGCACTTGCCGCGCAGAAGTTTGAAGGCGGCGGCTATGAATATGCCATTATCCCCCATGGCGATCACTGGTTCGTGGTCAGCGGCGTAGCCAATACGGCAAGCCTTTCCAGCTGGTGCATGGCCAAACTGGCCGAGGTGCTGCCCGCCGGAACCTATCGCCGCGCTGATGGCGATCCAGGCAAAGCGGCTTTCGGCTGGGTGACCGGGCAATACCGCTTTGATCGCTATCGCTCCGACGCGCCCGAAGATGCGCCGCGCATTCTGTTGAGCAAACAGGTCAAGGCCATCGACGCCATTCTGGCCGAGGCGGCAGCGACCGAACTGGTCCGCGATCTGGTCAATACTCCGGCTGAGGACATGGGGCCAGCCGAGCTTGAGGCTGTCGCCGCCGCACTGGCCAAGGCGCATCGCGGCGAGCTGCACGTGACCAAAGGTGATGTGCTCGAACGCGAATTTCCCATGGTTCACATGGTTGGCCGCGCTGCCGGGCGAGCCCACGCCCCGCGCATGATCGAGCTCGAATGGGGCGATCCAAAGAATCCGCGCGTGGCGGTGATCGGTAAGGGCGTGTGCTTCGATTCAGGCGGGCTCGATATCAAGCCATCGTCGGGCATGCTGCTGATGAAGAAAGACATGGGCGGCGCGGCCCATGCGCTGGCGCTGGCCGGATTGATCATGGAAGCGCGCCTGCCGGTGCGGCTGCATCTGCTGGTTCCGGCAGTGGAAAATGCCGTGTCGGGCAACGCCTTCCGCCCCGGTGACGTGCTGCGCAGCCGTGCGGGAATCAGCGTCGAAATCGGCAATACCGATGCCGAAGGACGGCTGGTACTGGGTGATGCGATCACCAAGGCGGGCGAGGGCGCTGGTGGTTCCCGGCCCCATTTCATGATCGATTTTGCCACACTCACCGGCGCGGCGCGGGTTGCATTGGGGCCGGACCTTCCCGCGCTGATGACTCGCGAGGATGCGACGGCTGAGGCGCTGCTCAAAGCGGGTGTGGAACATGACGATATGGTCTGGCGTCTGCCACTGTTCGGCCCTTATCGCGAATGGCTGAAGTCAGACATCGCCGACATCAACAACAGCCACAGCAACGGTTTTGCCGGAGCATCGGTCGCGGGCCTGTTCCTCGATCGCTTCGTGCCGGAAGGCGTGGACTGGGCGCACTTCGATACCTTCGCCTGGCGTCCCGTCGCCAAACCAGGACGACCCAAGGGCGGCGATGCGCTGGGTCTGCGGGCAGCGTGGCACATGCTGAAGGCGCGGTATGGGGTTTAATCTGCGGGAGCGGCGTGAATACCAATCCCACAGATATTCCTCCTCTATTCGTCGCTGGCCGCTGGTTCAGGAGCAAGTTCAGGCATGTCTTCCATCGGCGCTTCTTCCTTCGGCGTATCAAAGGCAGACTTCGGAATCTGAACGGATGAGAGCTTCCAGCCAAGACCGCTCATCTTGAAGCCCAGTGTGGTTGCCTTATCGGTTGCCACGCCTTGAGGTCGCGCTTCGAAGTGCCCGAAACTTTTGCTGACGATCACCCAGTTGGGCGCCTTGGCGGCGGCGCCAGTTGCAGGCGAATCAAGCTTTCCTTCCTCGATAATCGCCTTCAGCCCTTGCGGAGTGACCAGGCCTTCAATCAGCATATTGACGAAGCCCATCGCCATCTGACCTTCGGGGCCATCAGCGTTTTTGCCCTCTTTCTGCATTTCAGCCATCATCTGCGCGCGCAGCTGGCCTTTGATTGATTCCTTTACGGCGGGCATATCGACATTGGCGGTGATCGCGGCATTGTCGCCTTTCTTCACCGCTTCGATCAGCGCGGTGAGCGAAGATTCTTGCGAAGAGTATGCCCAGCCACCCATGCCCAGCCCCAGAACAGCCAGCAGGCCAATGCCGATAATAATCCACTTCTTCATTAACGCCTCCGGTTTGTGTGGCCCGCACAGTCCCAGAAATATTTCGCCACTGCAACCGCGCAAGGTGCCAGCGAGAGCGAAGGAGTGCCGCGCTAACTTGCCTGAAAGGCCTTCTTTGTATAAGCGCCCCGGTTCCCGATCAAAGGGATGAGGGGCTATTGACCGAAACAGCTGATCTTGATGGCAAGTGCTTCGTGCTTACTGGGCCCATGAAAATCGCTGACCCGATGCATACACCCGTGCGCGGCGATCTGGCGCATATTGGCCTCGCAGGGCGCTATTTCGTGCCGCATTATGCCGTCCCCATCACGCGCAGGATTACTACCGACGGCGCAGAGCTGCGCGCATCCAGCCGCGCTGACAGCGATGTGCTGACGCAGCTTGATGGTGGCAGCCTGTTTGAAGTGCTCGATATTGCAGGCAGCACGGCTTGGGGTCAGGCTGGCGGCGAGAACGGCTTTGTCGGCTATGTCGCACTGGACCGGCTTGAGGCCGAGACGTGAGCGCCAGCGTCTTCATTGACGGCGCTGCAGGAACAACCGGCCTCGAAATTCTGGACCGGCTGGCGGGCAGAGCCGAATTTTCGCTGATCACCCTTGATGATGCCCAGCGCAAATCAGCCAACGCACGTCGGGATGCCTTTCACGCTGCCGATTTCGCCGTGCTGTGCCTGCCTGATGATGCCGCGATAGAGGCGGTGGCCTTGGCAGAAGGCGCGAAAGTGCGGATCATCGACGCCTCCTCAGCCCACCGCGTCAGCCCGGGCTGGACCTATGGCTTTCCCGAGATTGTCGGGCGCGATGCCGTGGCGGGTGCCCGCCGCGTCACCAATCCCGGCTGCTATCCTTCTGGCTTCATCGCGCTGATCGCACCACTGGTGCGCGCGGGACTGTTGCCGGCCGACTGGCCCTATACGGTCAACGCTGTCTCGGGCTATTCGGGCGGCGGCAAAGCAATGATCGCGCGGTTTGAGGACGATGCCGACATCGCTTTTCGCGCCTATGGCCTTGGCATGGGGCATAAACACGTGCCCGAAATGCAGGCTCTTTCAGGTCTTGTGCATCAGCCGCTTTTCGCCCCATCAGTAATTCCGGCGCATCGCGGCATGATGGTCGAAGTGCCCTTGCAGCTGGGCGCGATGGGCACTGCAACCACATCGCAAGCACTGCGCAAGTGCCTTGCAAAGTTCTATACCGACAGTGCAATCGTTACGGTCCATGATGAAACGCCCGACGAACTTTTGCTGCGTCGCTCAATGGCACCCAGTGACCGGCTTGACCTGCATGTCTTCGGATCGCCCGATGGCTCACAGGCCCGGCTCATCGCCTTGCTCGACAATCTAGGTAAAGGCGCGAGCGGAGCGGCGGTGCAGAACCTCAATCTGATGGCGGGGCTTGATGAAACGGCTGGCCTAAGCCTTTGATGCCTGTTTTTTAGGCATGCTCGCCTAATTTTTAATCACTCAATTGGCCCCCAGTCATCAAATTTCTGTCGCCTGCAGCACATCTTCGCTCATATTCTTGCGAATCCCCCCTTTTCGGGTGCTTACGCTTGGCCTAGGGCCATTGCAGAGCCTTTGGCATGATTCTTGTTAGGTTGTGCGTGAAGGCGATCAACCATCCGGCCCCGCCCTGCGCGGAGCCGGCTTGACGCGCAGGGGTCAAAGGCACGTGAAAAAGATCGAAGCGATCATCAAGCCGTTCAAACTGGACGAGGTAAAGGAAGCGCTCCACGAAGTGGGCGTGTCCGGCATCACTGTTACCGAAGCCAAGGGATTTGGCCGTCAGAAGGGCCACACCGAACTCTATCGCGGTGCCGAATATGTCGTCGATTTCCTCCCCAAAGTGAAGCTCGAAGTCGTCGTTCCCGACGCTCTGGCCGAGCGCGTGGTTGAGGCTATCGCCAATGCCGCACAGACCGGCCGTATCGGCGACGGCAAGATTTTCGTCATCCCCATCGAAAGCGCGCTGCGTATCCGCACCGGGGAGCGTGACGACGACGCGATCTAACCGAATTCCCGCCCCATAACGGGATGGGAGGAGCGGGGCCAAAGCTTAGCAAGGCCCGGTTCCACGTTACTCGAAGCAACTCTAACCCTTCCCTCTGGCGGAAGGGGGATCAAGAAGGATAAAAAATGGCCAAGGCAAGCGACATCCTGAAGCGTATCAAGGATGAAGAAATCGAATGGATTGATCTGCGTTTCACCGACCCCAAGGGCAAGTGGCAGCATCTGACAATGGTCGCCTCGATGATTGGCGAAACCGAGCTTGAGGACGGCCTGATGTTCGACGGTTCGTCGATCGAAGGCTGGAAAGCGATCAACGAATCGGACATGATCCTCATGCCCGATCTCGATGCGGTCTATATCGATCCGTTCAGCGCCACCCCGATGATGATCCTGTGCTGCGATATCGTCGAACCTTCGACCGGCGAACTCTACAGCCGCGATCCGCGTTCGACCGCCAAGCGCGCCGAAGCCTTCGTCAAGACAAGCGGCGTGGGCGATACTGTCTATGTCGGTCCGGAAGCCGAGTTCTTCCTGTTTGACGACGTTCGCTTCTACGACGGCTATGACGGCAACGGCTTCAAGATCGACGACATCGAGCTGCCGACCAATGGCAACCGCGAATATGAAGGTGGCAACCTTGCCCACCGTCCTCGCGCCAAGGGTGGTTACTTCCCCGTCGCACCGATCGACTCCTGTGTCGACATCCGCGGCGAGATGGTTTCGACCATGATCGAAATGGGCCTGCCTTGCGACAAGCACCACCACGAAGTCGCCTCGGCTCAGCATGAGCTGGGCCTGACCTTCGGCAAGCTCGTTGAAACGGCTGACCGCATGCAGGTGTACAAGTATGTCGTGCAGCAGGTTGCTCAGGCTTACGGCAAGACCGCAACCTTCATGCCCAAGCCGATCAAGACCGATAACGGTTCTGGCATGCACACCCATATCTCGATCTGGGAAGGCAAGAAGCCGCTGTTCGCCGGTAACGGCTATGCCGGTCTGTCCGACATGTGCCTCTATTTCATCGGTGGCGTCATCAAGCACGCCAAGTCGCTCAATGCCTTCACCAACCCGACCACCAACAGCTACAAGCGCTTGGTGCCGGGCTATGAAGCCCCCGTGCTGCTCGCCTATTCGGCGCGTAACCGGTCGGCCTCATGCCGTATCCCTTACGGTGCCGGTGAGAAGGCCAAGCGCGTGGAATTCCGCTTCCCTGATGCGATGGCCAACCCCTACCTGTGCTATGCCGCACTGCTGATGGCCGGTCTCGACGGAATCAAGAACAAGATCCATCCGGGCGAAGCCATGGACAAAAACCTCTATGATCTGCCGCCAGCAGAATTGGCTCAGGTGCCAACGGTTTGCGGTTCATTGCGCGAAGCCCTTGAATGCCTTGAGGCCGACAACGACTATCTGGTGCAGGGCGGCGTCTTTACCAAGGATCAGATCGAAGCCTACATTGAGCTCAAGTGGCCCGAAGTGATGCGCTGGGAAACCACGCCTTCGGCTGTTGAATTCGACATGTATTACAGCTGGTAAGCTGCGATCATCAGATCAACGAATGAGGGCGTCCGGAGAAATCCGGGCGCCCTTTTTCATCCGGCGTGGCGCAATTCGGACGACCAGCGCCGAGTTAGCCAACTGCGTGTGTCAACATTGCGTTCAGCCGCATGGGCCAGGGCAGCAGTATAAACCTCGTCCAGCAGCACATCGAAGGTGCGCTCCCAGCTAAAGCGTGATTGAACATGCGCCCGTGCTGCCTGCCCCATGGCGCGATAATCAGAATGCCAGATCGCCTCGACATTGCGGGCCATCACCTCGATATCGTCAACCGGCCCAAGTAAGCCGAGGCCCGCAGGAACCCGCGCAGGCATGGCACCAGAAGCGACACCAACCACCGGCAGTCCACTTGCCTGCGCTTCAACAACCGAAATGCCTAAGGTTTCGTCAGCCATGGCGGAAACATAGATATCGCTGGAAGCCATGGCCCTTGCCAGCTGCAGGCGATCACCGACAAAGCCTGGCAGCACGATTGACAGCCCTTCCGACTGTGCCTCGGCAGCAAGCTTCTCACGCAGTTTTCCGTCTCCCAGCATGACCAGCGATGCACCCATTTCGGCGGGCAACTGGCGGAACATCGCTACCAGACGATCAGCCCGCTTTTCATTATCGATGCGTCCAGCATAGATCAGCAAAGGCCCATCAGCGCTCAGCCCCAGCACTTCACGGAAGGCGGGATCGCGGCGCTTTGGATCAAACAAGGATGTATCAATGCCAAGATCAATCACATCGACGTGATTGATCGCGTAGCTCTGCAACACCGCGCGCATATCTTCGGCAAGGGTATAGACCCGGTCAAATTCACGGTACGTCCGCTCTGCATAGCCAACACTCAACTTGCGCAGGCCGCCCGCGAGCATCTTGCCAAGCAGTTCGGCACTAACCCGGTGGATATGGGCATTGGGAAAATCGGTGTGGTATCCGGCCACCAGCGCGGTGCGAGGATGGGCGCGGCGATGATTGATCGCGGTCCATGGCAATAACCACGGGCACAGCGATTCGATAATCTCCGGGCGGTATCGTTCAAGCACTTCGCGCACCGCTGAAGTGCGCAGGATGAACCGGTAATTCGGGCTGCCGCGCACCTGTTCGGCACCAATTTCCACCCAGATATGGCGTCCGTCTTCGATCACCTTGTCTTCCGGACCGGGTACGATCTGCATCAGCCGATGCGGGGTGCGGTTCAGAATATGCTGCCGCTTTTCACGAAGGTACGTGCTCACCCCGCCGCCGCCATGCGGCGCATAGCTTTGTGTCAGATCACAGATCAAAAGTTCGGATGAAGCACCAGTCATGCCCGCCTATCGAGCGGGCAATTATGACATCGCAGTGACTAATGCGATCATGAGAGCGGATTAAGCCGTTGAGTTGCGTCCGCAAATCGGTCGTGCAGCAATATTATCAAGCAGCGGCGTGCGGAAAAGCGAGCTTGCCACTTGCCACCTCCTGCTATTTTGCGCGGAGATATTGCTGCCCGACTGTGATCCCGTCCTTATCGCCCGAAGCCAGTGGTTCGCGCCGCCCTTTGCTAGCAGAGGCAATCAACTGATCCTGCGCGGTATCGGAAATCCGTTCCCAGCCTTCGCGGCTCAAGCGTTCAAGCGGGCGATAGCGCACTTTGTATTGCATCCGCGCCGAACCTTCGACCCAATAGCCCAGATAGACATAAGGCAAGCCAGCATTAGCGGCACGGCGGATGTGATCGAGGATGATGAAATTGCCCAGCCCTTCGCGCGCGCCGTGCGACGGATCATAAAAGCTGTAAATCATCGACAGGCCATCACCCTGGCGGTCAGTCAGGCAGGCACCAACCAGACGACCGGGGGTGCCATCTTCGCGTCGTTCACGGTATTCAATGACAGTGGACGTAACCGGCGTATGTTCGACCATATCGGCGAAATCGGTTTCATCCATCGCCGCCATGCCGCCGCCGGGATGGCGGACGGAGAGATATTTGCGAAGCAGCTCATATTGTTCGGATGTGGACCATGGCCGGCATTCGGTGATGTCGAGGTCTGAATTAGCCTTGAGATTGCGGCGCTGGGTGGCGGAAGGCCGGAATTCACCCGCCACCACACGCACCGAAATGCAGGCCGTGCAGTCAAGGCAGGATGGGCGATAGGCCACCGTCTGGCTGCGGCGAAAGCCGATGCGGCCCAGCGCATCGTTGAGGGCATCGGCGTGCGGGCCTTTGAGTTCGGTAAACACCTTCCGCTCACTCCTGCCCGGAATATAGGGACAGGGCGACGGACTGGTGACGAAGAAGCGTGGAAAGCGAACTGGTGCAGTCACGGGCCGCTTCTATCCTCTGCTTCGTCCCGGGCGGCCATCGCACGGGTTGTTGCAGTGGTTATGCCCGCTGCAACCCGCCGGTAAAAGTCCTTTAACCACGAATCATGGTTAAGCAGATATTATTTTGCACAAGGCGACGGTCAGGCGCAGCAATCTGCCCCAAAAGCAAACAATCAGGTGCGTTCAGTTTATCTCTACCTGGCTGACCTGATAGCCCTTGGCGCGCAGCACGGCGACCAACCCATCCAGTTGATCCTTGTCACGCGCTTCGCATTCGATGTCGGTGATCAGTCCCTTCGCAGGCAGATGGGTGAAGATGCGTTGATGCCAGATCTCGATGATGTTGACATTGTGCGCATCGAACTCCTTCATCACCTTGAACAGCGCGCCGGGGCGGTCCTGCAAGGTCAGGCGAAGCCGCGCCAGACGGCCCGAACGGGCGAGATCGCGCAGCAGCACATTAGCAAGCAGGCGCGTGTCGATATTGCCCCCCGACAGCACGATGCCAACTTTGCGGCCAGCGAAAATCTCGGGATTGCCGAGCACAGCAGCGAGACCAGCTGCGCCAGCGCCTTCAACCACGGTCTTTTCAATCTGCACCAGCAGCGCCAGCGCGGTCTCCATCGCCGATTCGCTGACCAGAACGAAATCATCGAGCAGGCCTTCAAGCACCTTTGAGGTGAACTTGCCCGGCTCGAACACCGCGATGCCCTCGGCCAGCGTATCACCGCCACAGGGATACTGTGTGCCCTTCAGACGGTTGTACATCGAAGGGAACAGCTCTGCCTCAACACCGATCAGGCCGATGTCCGGTTTGATCGCGCGCGCGGCCGTGCCCATACCGGATGCCAGCCCGCCGCCGCCGACGGGTATCGCCAGCATATCAAGCTCTGGCACATCCTCTAGCATTTCGAGCGCCACCGTCCCCTGCCCTGCAGCCACGTGCGGATCATCGAAGGGGTGAACAAAAGCAAGGCTCAGCTCAGCCTCAAGGCGGCGGGCATGGGCATAGGCTTCGTCGAAGGTCTCACCTTCCAGCACCACCGTGCCGCCAACGCTCTCGGTCTGCATCACCTTCACTGTCGGCGTGGTGCGCGGCATGACGATGGTAACAGGCAGACCAAGCCGAGTGCCGTGATAGGAAAGCCCTTGCGCATGGTTGCCTGCGGACGCCGCAATCACGCCGCGTGATTTTTGCTCATCGGTCAGCTGAAGCAACGCATTGAGCGCGCCGCGCTCTTTGTAAGCGGCGGTGAACTGGAGATTTTCAAACTTCAGCCAGATCTCGGCACCGGCAATCGCGCTCAGCGTTTTGGAATGGATCGTCGGCGTGCGCACCACCGATCCCGAAATTCGTTCCGCCGCCGCGCGAACATCGGCGATGGTAAGCAGCGCTGCGGCTGCGGCTTTCTGGTTTGCGTTGGGTTCCATGGTCTGCGCGCCCTAAAGGAAAGCGCCGGGATTGAAAACCGCTATCGGGATGGACTTGTTTGCCGCCTGCGCGCGATCAGGGCGATCACGCCGGTCATGACCATCACCGCCAGCGTATCGGCCACCCAGTCGCGAATGTCGCAATCGCGATGGAGCGCCGGAATCGACTGCGCCACCTCGATCATCGCGCCCAGAAATGAAAGACGCTCCACCACCAGCCAGCGGCGCGCGCGCGGATATGCCAGTGCCGCAAGCAGCGCCAAAGTTGCGAAGGCAAGGATGTGATTGATCTTGTCGCCAAAGCGGTCAGACGGCATCTCGGGCGGCTTGGGCAGCAGCGCCATAACAACAGCGAACAGTAGAGCTGCCCAGAAGGCGAGCAAAGCAAAACGGCGGATACGATCAGAAAGTAGCATAGCCATGCCATTGAGCGATACCGGGGGCTGGCGCGCAGCGCAATTGCGGCTAAACAAATGCCATGACTGAATCCCGCAATGTCTCCTTCCTTGGCCTTGGCGTGATGGGCGCGCCCATTGCCCGCCACCTTGCCAAGGCTGGCCACAAGCTGACCCTCTACAACCGCTCCCCCGAACGCCGGGATCGCTGGCTGGAGGAAAATTCCGCACTATCGGTTCGCGTCGCCGCTACACCTGCCGAGGCCGCCGAAGACGCTGACGTGGTGCTGACCTGCGTTGGTAATGACGATGATCTGGCCGATGTCGTGCTTGGCCCTGGCGGCGTGTTCACAACCCTCAAAAAGGGCGGCCTGTTCATCGATCACACCACAGCATCGGCGCGCATTGCCCGCCAGATCGCAGTGGAAGCGCGGGATCTGCAGGTGCTCTGCGTCGACGCGCCGATGACCGGCAGCCAGATCGGTGCAGAAAACGGCACCCTCACTCTTATGTGCGGCGGCCGGGCAGATGCCATCGCTGCGGCCATGCCGATCTTCGCAGCCTATACCAGCCGGGTCGTGCATATTGGCAAGCCGGGAGCTGGGCAGCTAGCCAAAATGGCCAACCAGATCTGCATTGCCGGAATTGTTTCCGGCCTGTCAGAGGCCATGCGTTTTGCCCAGGCCAGTCATCTCGATACTGATAAGGTCTATGAGGCAATCTCTGGCGGCGCAGCGCAAAGCTGGCAAATGGATAATCGCTGGAAGACCATGGCCGAAGACAGCTTTGACTTCGGCTTTGCGGTGGACTGGATGCGCAAGGATCTGGGCCTCGCCATGGATGAAGGGCGCGGGCTGGGTGTTTCCTTGCCGATCACCGCGCTGGTCAATCAGTTCTACGCCGAGGTGCAGGCCATGGGCGGCGGCAGGATGGATACCTCTGCACTGGTCCGGCGCTTGCCCAATCCGGCGAAAAAGAAATGAGGCACCTGTCGCTTGCCCTGGCGCTGGTCTGTGCTTGTGCCACTCCCGCCGCCGCCGATACGCTGATCGACAATGTCGATGGTTTCACGCTTGATGAAAATGGCGCGGTCGAGCGGCTTACCGGGCTGGTTATCGGCCGCGATGGCCGCGTGGCGCAAGTGCTTCACCGAGGGGACAAGCGCCCGGCGCGGCCTGAATATTTCGTCGATGGCAAAGGCCGGGTGATGATGCCGGGGCTGATCGATGCCCACGCCCATATCATCAGCCTTGGCTTCGCCGCCCTCACCCTCGACCTTTCTGACACCAGATCACTGGCAGAAGCTCAGTCGAAGATCGCCGCCTATGCCGCCGCTCATCCTGAACGTCCATGGATCATCGGGCGCGGCTGGAATCAGGAACTCTGGGGTCTTGGCCGTTTTCCCACCGCCGCCGATCTTGATACTGTGGTCAAGGACAAACCTGTCTGGCTGGAGCGCGTTGATGGCCATGCGGGCTGGGCCAATTCCGCCGCGCTTGCTGCCGCTGGCGTAACCGCCGCTAGCAAAGATCCAGCTGGTGGGCGCATTGAGCGGATTGCCGCTTCGACCAAACCGGCTGGCGTATTGGTTGATACCGCAACCTCTCTGATTGAGCGCACGGTACCCCAACCGCGTCCAGCTGACCGCGATCTGGCCCTCGCTACTTCTCAGGCCATCCTCCTGAAAAATGGTATCACGGCTGCGGCTGACATGGGCACGACAATCGAGGATTGGCAGGCGTTTCGCCGCGCTGGGGATGCCGGTTCTCTGAACATCCGCATCATGTCCTATGCTGCCGGGACGGATGCCATGACGCTGATCGGCGGATCGCAGCCCGGTCCCTGGCTTTACGACGATCGCCTCCATCTTAACGGCGTAAAGCTCGTCCTGGACGGCGCACTGGGATCGCGTGGGGCCGCATTGAAAGCACCCTATGCCGATATGCCGGCCAACAAAGGGCTCAACATGCTCACCCCGGCGCAGCTGCGCAATCTGATGAGCCATGCAGCCATGGACAGGTTTCAGGTGGCCATCCATGCCATCGGTGATGCGGCAAATGCTTCCGTTCTTGATGCAATTGCCGAGCTTGCAGAGACCTACAAGGGTGACCGGCGCTGGCGCATAGAGCATGCCCAGATCGTCGATCCGGCAGATATCCCGCGGTTTGGAAAATTTGGCGTGATTGCTTCGATGCAGCCGGTTCATCAGACTTCGGATCGTCTGATGGCCGAAGCACGGCTTGGGCTAAACCGGCCTGGATCTAACAGACTGGACGGGGCTTATGCCTGGAAATCCATTGCTGCCACCGGTGCGAAGCTGGCTTTCGGCTCTGATGCGCCGGTCGAAGCGCCTGACCCTTTTGCCGGTCTGGCCGCAGCGATCTCGCGGCAGGGGCCAGATAACCAGCCGTTCGGGGGCTGGCAGGCTCAGGAGCGCGTTACCCGTGAGGTAGCGCTGGCTGGTTATACCACCGGCGCAGCCTGGGCTGGCCTTGCCGAAAAGCGGTTTGGCCGCCTGGCACCGGGCCTGCGCGCAGACTTCCTGTTCGTTGACCGCGACCCCTTGCTGGCCAGCGCCGGCGATCTCAGGGGGACCAAGGTGCTCGAAACCTGGCTCGGAGGGCAAAAGGTCTGGTCCTCGTCACAAGCACCGCCAGTGCAATCCAACCGGTGATCTGCAGCTAAATCTATGGTTTACTTGTGTTTGAATTTATCTTGTAACCTCTTCTTAACAACGTTCACCTAGACGCCCAAACGGAACGCTTCACCGGAAATGGGTTAATTTTAGTATTGCGCGAATCGCTACCTTGGTTAAATGGTTGATCGTCAATGGCATGCCATGACATAAAGATTGTGGCTCTTCGGGGGCCTTCAGGGTGACGAGCTCACGTAAGTTAATGCTTGTAGGCCAATCGCACTTGGATTAAGTGCTTGGTGAAGAGCTCAAAAGGAGACACTCGATGAAGTTTTGTAATATGGTTGCTGCAGCTGCAGCGCTGACACTTTCGACGACCACTGCCTTCGCACAGGCAGTCAATGGTGAACTCAGCCGCGTGGCTGCTCCTGCTGCTGATGCCAATCAGTTCGGTGGCGATTCAACCATGCTGCTCATCCTCGCCGTTCTGCTGATCGGTGCTGGTATCGTGCTGCTGGCCGGCAACAACAGCGACACACCGTCGAGCCCGTAAGCTCTGGTCTGTTGATCTGAATTTCGAGAAAACGGGGCCAAATGGCTCCGTTTTTTTGTGCGTCACGCATTCCAATGCGGGTTGGCCAATGCGGGTTGGCCAGTGCGGCGTGGCGTGATTACAGCAAGATAACTTTACATCGAATCGTCATTGCGACCTTGGGCGGAAGTGAAGTCATATCAGGCTGTCCTACAGGACTGAAAATTGACATGATCAGCAGGTTCTTTGAAAGCCTGAAGATCAATTCGCTGCAGAAAGCGGACATGTGTCACCTTATTCGGGATAAAGTTCTGATATTGAGTGATAATATACCCGGACAGGGGTGACCGCGCCTGTCCGGTTCGAAAATGTGGAGATCTGAAGCAGGTTAATCGCAAAATGCTACAAGGAGTAGCGCTTCAGAATTCAGCTTGCCAATCAGGCAACCGGCGGCGCAGTTTCATCGAGGGCACTGGGCGCAGGCCCATCCGCTTTCACGGCAACCACAAATTTGCGCTCACCAAACCACATAATAGCCAGCGAGCCTTCGAACAGCAGGTACATTGGCACCGCAAGCATCAACTGCGAGACAACATCGGGCGGAGTAATGACCGCTGCGATCGCGGTGATCCCGACAATCACATAGCGCCTGGATTTTATCAGCTGCTGACGGGTGACAATGCCCGCCTTGTTGAGCAGCAGGAGAAGCACTGGCAGCAGGAAACAGAAGCCAAAGGCCAGAATGAACTGCATGACCAGCCCGAGGTAATCTTCGGAACTTGGCATGGCTTCGATCTTCAGCCCGTTCTGCGTCCCCTGAAAGCCCAGAAACCAGCGAAAAGCCGTGGGCATCACCACATAATAGGCAAGCGCCCCGCCGCCGGTGAACAGCACCGGTGTCGCCAGAATAAACGGCAGAAACGCGCGCTTTTCCTTGGCGTAAAGGCCTGGTGCAACAAACGCCCAGAGCTGATTGGCGATGATGGGAAAGCTGATGAAAAATCCAGCAAATACCGCCACCTTCATTTCAACGAAGAACTGGCCATAAAGCTTGGTGAAAATCAGCCGCGATTGCCCGGCCTCAAGCAGCGGTTGCACCAGAAAGCCCAGTATCTCGCGCGCGAAATAGAGGCAGCCGATGAAAGCGATCACCAGCGCCAGAATGCAGCGCATCAACCGTGCTCGCAATTCGGTCAGGTGATCGAGCAGAGGCGCCTGAGTTTCATCAATTTCGGGAATTTTGAACGCCATATCAGTCCGCCTTGCCCGGCATTGCAAGGGGAAGCTCGGGCGCAGGCTCGGCAATCGCTAGCGACGATGACAGCCCCTGCGACGCTTCAGCGGCGGCTATGGCCTCTGCATCTGGGCCGGGATCAGGATGTGCAGCCATGATTGCGTCATTCTGTTCGCGCCACTTCTTCTCCATTTCCTCCAGCTCCGCCTCGCGGATCATGTTCTCGACGCCTGAGCGGAAATGGCCGGAAACGCGGCGAATCTTGCCCATCCAGCGACCCGCAGTCCGCAGCGCCATCGGCAAGTCCTTGGGACCGATCACCACGATCGCGACAATTGCGACCAGCAGCATCTCGTCAAAGCCAATGTCAAACATGGTAATGCCCTTCCGGGCTTGATTCAGGCGGTGCCGTTATCAGTTGGCTGCGCGGACTTCTCGGCAGAGGTTGGCGCTTCAGCAGGCGGTGGGGGAATTTGCGCGGCGGGCGGCGTCACCGGACGGTTGGTTGTTTCATCAGCCATGCCCTCTTTGAAGCTTTTGATACCTTTGCCAAAATCACCCATCATCTCTGAGATACGGCCGCGCCCGAACAGCACCAGCACCACGATGGCGAGAATGACCAAGTGGGGAAGCGACAGACCCAACATCGAATTACTCCTGAAAACAGCCATCACGGCATGGCATTGATCCACACTCTGCCCCGACGTGGACCTATCTAAGCACTTTCATCCCCGCTTGCCAGTGCATCGGAGCGAATTTCGTCATCCTTCTCTACCGGAGACATCAGCGCGGCCAAAGTATCTTCCACCGGATCGAGCAGCCCTGCGGCGCGGAGCTCGTCAATTCCCGGTAGATCCTTGCGGGTTGCCAGACCGAAGTGGGAGAGAAAATCGGGCGTTGTCGCGAAGATAACCGGCCTGCCAGGAACTTCACGCCGCCCAGCGACCCGCACCCAACCCGCTTCCAGCAGCACGTCGAGCGTGCCCTTGGCGGTCTGCACCCCGCGGATTGCCTCGATTTCGGCGCGGCTGACGGGCTCGTGATAAGCGATGATCGCCAATGTTTCGGTCGCTGCGCGCGACAGCTTGCGCAGATCTTCACGCTCACGGCGCAGCAGATGGGCGAGATCGGGGGCGGTCTGAAAGTGCCAGCGACCGCCGCGCTCGACCACTGCAACGCCCCTGCAAGCATAGTGCAAGGCCAGTGCTTGCAGCGCGCCTGTGACATCCGCCCCGCCAAGGTGAGCAGAAATGGCCTCGGCGCTCATCGGTGCCTCAGCGGCAAACAGCGTTGCTTCCACAGCACGGACGAGATCATCGGGTGCCTCGCTCACGCTGCTGTCTTCCGCAGGTGCAACGGACCGAAGCATTCATCCTGCACCATTTCCGCCTTGCCCAGCCGCGCCAGTTCCAGCGCCGCGACAAAGCTGGAGGCCAGCGCCGAGCGCCGCAGCCGCGGATCAGCATGAGCGGGCAGAAAATCACGCAGCTCCATCCAGTCCAGCGCCACACCGAGCATCGACGAGACCCGCGCCAAGGCTGAATCCAGTGTCATCACCATGCGGTCACGAACCATGTGAACCACCGGCGTGCTGCGCAGTTTCACCTGACCATAGGCCTGCACCAGATCGAACCATTCGCAGGTCCAGCGGTTCTTGCGATCTACCCGCAAGCCTTCGGGAGCACCGCGCCGGAAGCAATCGCGGCCCAGTCGGTCACGCCCCATCAACCGCCCGGCAGATTCGCGCATGGCCGCCAGCCGTTGCAAGCGCAGTTGCAGACGCAACGCCAGTTCCTCGGCGCTGGGCTCTTCCTGCTCCTCACGCGGCAAGAGCAGCGACGATTTGAGGTAAGCCAGCCAGGCCGCCATAACGAGATAGTCTGCCGCCAGTTCCAGCCGCAGCGCCTGGACGCTATCGATATAGCCGAGGTACTGATCAACCAGATCAAGGATCGAAATCCGCCGCAGATCGACTTTCTGACGGCGCGCAAGATCGAGCAGCAGATCGAGCGGCCCTTCCCAGCCATCAAGCTCAAGATAAAGCGCCTCATCTTCGCCAGCAGCACCAGCTGGGCCGTGCCATGCGCCGTCAAGTGCCTCGCCGGTGAGGATCAGTTCCTCACTCATGCCGCCGCCCCGGCCAGCGCCAGCAGTGCATCGCGATGCGCGAGAAGTTCGGCCTGCAGCGCGATATGATCGCTGGGCACATGGGTTTTCGCCAGCGCCCGTTCCAGCCGCGCGGCACCCTCAACCGAGATCGTGGGAACGGCCTGCGCAATGCCGATCATGTCGCCCAGCTTGGCCCAGCAGTTGAGTGCCAGATCACACCCAGCAGCAATCGCACGCGCCGCATTATCTGGCACCGGGCCGGAAAGCGCCTGCATATCAATGTCATCTGTGAGCAGCAGCCCGTCAAACCCGATCCGTTTGCGGATGATCTCCCCCACCACAAAGCGTGAAAGCGTGGCGGGGTTTTCCGCATCCCATGCGGTGTAGCGGACATGGGCGGTCATGCCGATAGCTGCTGTGGAGAGCGCGCGGAAAGGCGCCAGATCCAGTTCCAGTTCGGCTTCGCTGGCGGTGACGGTGGGCAGTTCCTTGTGGCTGTCTGCCCCGGCGCGGCCATGGCCGGGCATATGCTTGATCGTGCCTGCGACCCCGGCGGCGGCGAGGCCATCCAGCACCGCACGGCCGAGGGCGGCCACGCGCAGCGGCTCTTTCCCCAGAGCCCGATCACCGATCACATCATGCGCGCCTGGCTGCCTCACATCGAGCAAGGGCAGGCAATCAACGCTGATGCCCACCTCGGCCAGATCCAGTCCGAGCGCATGGGCATTGCAGCGCGCCGCCTCGATAGCGGAGGCGGGGGCAAGGTCATAAAGCGCATCAAACACCGCGCCAGACGGGTACGACAGCCATTCGGGCGCCTTCATCCGCGCAACGCGGCCACCTTCCTGATCGATGCAGATGAACAGGCGATCACGGCCATGAATGTTGCGCAAATCGTCGGTGAGCGCACGCAGCTGCGCCCGATTTTCAACATTACGGCCAAAGATGATGTAGCCCGCCGGATCGGCATCGGCGAAAAACGCCCGCTCGTCTGGCGTCAGAGTCAAACCGGAAAGGCCGAAAATTGCGGGTGTCATGCCCGCAAAACTGGCCTTCGCGCGCGCACAATGCAAGCGCGCGAAGGCCCGTGAATGTGGATTAGCGTTTTACCTGACAGCTGATGCCCGCTGCCTTGAGCTTGCCGCACAGGGCATCTGCTGCAGCTCCATCCCCGGCAACTGCCTGCAAACGATAGACCTTGCCGATATCGGCGCTGCCTTCGATTACGCGGTGCTTGATGCCTTTCAGCGCTGCACTCTTGCCGACCAGCGCATTCCAGCCTGCTTCAGCCGAAGCCGATGAGCCGAATGCGCCAACCTGAACGCCAACACCTTCTGCTGGCCCTGCCAAACCGCCGCCGCCAACCGCTCCCGGAACTCCGGTATCGACCGAAGGCTTGGGCGCTTCGCCGCCAACTTGCGCCGGGCGTCCCTGCCCTTGTGACACGGCATAGCTGCTATCACCGGTGCCAGCGAAGGTCTTGCCGCCCGGATTCTTGGGCAGTTCCTTGTAGGGTTCGGTCGGCGCGGCAACCGTGCTGCCATCGGCAACCAAAGCGGGGTCTGGGGAGCGGTGGCTGAACCACCAGATCGCCCAGATCAGCGCTGCGAGTGCCAGCAATCCGGCAAGCACAAAGCCGAAGACACGGGCAGTATCGACGCCCTCATCATCATAATCATCGTCGCTGGATTCGAGCCATGGCAGGCGATCATCCTCATCGAGGTCAAGCTCGGCATGATCTTCGCCGTCGCCGTTATCGACGAATTCACGGGCCTCATCAGCGAGATCGACGATCTGCTCCTTGGCGCCTTCGGCCGTATCGCCAAGCTGCGCTTCAGCGCCTTCAACGGCACCATCAACGGCATCGCCGATCTGCTCTCCTAGGCCTTCAAGACCTTCGCCATCCTTACCGATCATGCTGCGCCCTCCAAACAAATCACATTTCTTCGACAGCCTCAACGCCAAGTATGGCGAGGCCATTTCGTACTATTTGCCCGATTTGGGACGCAAGGAAAAGCCTTGCACTGGTAAGCTCTTGATCTTGTGCCACTATGAACCGCTTTTCCGGCTGATCATTGCCAAGATTCCAGTAGGCGTGGAACGCCCCGGCCAGTTCATAGAGGAAAAAAGCAACCCGGTGCGGTTCACGCGAAGCGGCTGCGGCTTCAACCAGTCGCGGGAACTGCGCGGCATGCTTGACGAGTGCCAGTTCCTCTTCACCCAGCCGGGCAAGCGCCGCATCCGAAGCTGCGATGCCCGCTTCTGCCGCCTTGCGCATGGTCGATGCGATGCGAGCATTGGCATATTGCACATAGAAAACCGGGTTGTCCTTAGAAGCCTCAACCACTTTGGCGAAATCGAAATCCATCTGCGCTTCAGGCTTGCGGGAGAGCATGGTGAAACGCACCACATCCTTGCCAACTTCGCGCACAACATCAGCCAGCGTAACGAAATTGCCCGAACGCTTGGACATTTTCACCGGTTCACCGCCGCGCAGCAGTTGCACCATCTGCACCAGCTTCACCTCGAAAGGAATTTCCTTACCCGCCCCTTCGGTGAGCGCAGCAACCGCAGCCCTGATCCGCTTGACCGTGCCCGCATGGTCCGCGCCCCAGATATCGACCAGTGCGTCAGCCGTTTCGGCCTTCTGGAAGTGATAGGCGAGGTCCGCGCCGAAATAGGTCCAGTTGCCGTCAGATTTCCTGATCGGACGGTCCTGATCGTCGCCGAATTTGGTCGAGCGGAACAGCGGCAGTTCCACCGGCTCCCAATCATCCAGAGTCTTGCCCTTTGGTGCCTCAAGCACGCCATCGTAAACCAGATCTTGCGCCCGCAGCCATGCTTCGGCTTCGGCGGGCTTGCCAGCGGCTTGCAGCTCTGCCTCTGACGAGAAGACATCGTGCTTGATGCCCAGCAGCGCAAGATCATCGCGGATCATCACCATCATCGCCGCCACCGCGCGGGTGCGGAACTGGATCAGCCAGTCAGATTCCGGCGCTGAAACATAGCTGTCGCCGAATTCTCCAGCCAGTTCCTTGCCGATAGGAACAAGGTAATCGCCTGGATAGAGGCCTTCGGGGATCTCGCCCACGTACTCGCCAAGTGCTTCGCGGTATCTGATATGTACTGAGCGGGCGAGGACATCGACCTGTCCTCCCGCGTCGTTGACGTAATATTCGCGGATCACCTTGTGGCCGGACCATTCGAGCAGGCTGGCCAGCGCATCACCAACCACCGCGCCCCGGCAATGACCCATGTGCATCGGCCCGGTGGGATTGGCCGAGACATATTCGACATTGACGGTAGAGCCGCCGCCCATAGTGGAGCGGCCATAATCATCGTTCAACGCCGCGATTGCATTCAGCTCTGCGATCCACGTATCGGGCGAAAGGCGCAGATTGATGAAGCCGGGACCGGCGATTTGGGTGCCCGTTACTGCGGGAAGCTTGGCCAGCTCGGCTGCCAATGCCTCGGCCAGTACGCGCGGATTTGTTCCGGCGGGCTTGGCCAGCACCATTGCGGCATTGGTCGAAAGATCGCCGTGGCTGGCATCGCGCGGCGGCTCGACGGTAACATTGCCGCGCGGCAGTCCGACAGGAAGTGTGCCCGCCCCCTCGAGAGCATCAAGCGCGGCGGCGACATGGCCGGCAAAGGCGGCGTGCAGGGTCTTGGGTGTGGACATTGCGCGCCGTTAGCCGCTTTGCGCGCCAAAGGAAATGGTTAGCCGCGACGCGAGGGCGCAGTGCCTTACCGCGTTGCGTTATAAGTGAGCTGGCCCTGATCAAGCTGAAAGCCGATCAGCACCTCGAAAGTGGCGCGATTGACCGCGGCCTTGATCTCGGGCCGGGACAGCGGATCGACAGCGGCATCCGAATCACCCGCCTTGCGCTTGCGGGTGATCTCGCGGCGGATATCCTCGGGCAGTGTGGCTTCGGCCTTGTCGATATAGGCGGCACCCTGGCCGTGCGCCTGTGCGCGCGCCTGTCCATCAGCAAAATTGAGCGTGACGGTGCCGACTCGCTTTGAGATCACCGCCGAGCGGCCGCGCAGAACGGTGATGAAATAGGGTAGCTGCACCGTGCGGGCACCGCGTGCATCGCTGCGGCGAGCGAGCACATCAAAATCGGAGATCGAATAGACTTTCGCGCCCGAATCATTGCACTGACTGCGCAGATTGGTGATCGAAGCAACCAGATCAATCGAGGCGGAATCGCGGGCACCGGGCGTGCTGAACAGGGTCACGTCGCCGGTGTAATCAGGAATGCCCACCGCCGGACAAGCGCTGCGAACGGCGGTAATCCCGACGCTTTCATCGACGACAATGTCACCTTTGGAGCGGCAACCGGCCAGAGCGACGAGAATGGTGGCTGCGGTAAGCAGGCGATAGCGGGCGATCATCGGCTGTCCATTTCCTTGCAATTCTTATCGCTGCCCTAGCGGCGCGCGCCGGGAAGCGCTAGTGGCCACGAGATGAACGAGCCCTTTCCGATGACTGATTCAGATGTCGCAGCTGAAAGCACCAGCCCCCTTGCCCCGATCCGGCTGTTGATTGCCGCCCCGCGTGGTTTTTGTGCTGGCGTCGATCGGGCTATCGAGATCGTCGAGCGTTCGCTCACCCGCTATGGTTCGCCGGTTTATGTGCGGCATGAGATTGTCCACAACCGCTTCGTGGTTGACAGCCTAAAAGAACAGGGCGCGATCTTTGTCGAAGAACTTGATGAGGTTCCCGATGGTGTGCCGGTGATTTTCAGCGCGCATGGGGTGCCTAAATCGGTTCCCGAGGCCGCCACCGCGCGTGGATTGGAATGGCTTGATGCCACCTGCCCGCTGGTCAGCAAGGTCCACCGTCAGGCCGAGCGGCAGATCGAAAATGGGCGCCACATTGTCTTCGTCGGGCACAAAGGTCATCCCGAAGTCATCGGTACTTTCGGGCAGGTTCCGGACGGCAGCATGACGCTGGTCGAAACCGAGAATGATGTCGCGCAGCTGGATTTTCCTACTGAAACAAAGCTGGCATTCCTCACCCAGACCACGCTTTCGGTGGATGATACCGCCGCGATCATCGCGGCGCTCAAACTGCGCTACCCCGATATCGCTGGGCCCAAGGCTGAGGACATCTGCTATGCCACCTCAAACCGGCAGGCAGCGGTGAAGGCCATCGCTGAAGAATGTGATCTGGTGCTGGTGATCGGTGCGCCCAACAGTTCCAATTCGCTGCGGCTCGTCGAAGTGGCGCAGCGCAGCGGCACTTGCGCCGAACTGATCCAGCGCGCCTCCGATATTGACCCGCGCTGGCTCGATAATGTGAACACACTGGGCCTTACCGCCGGTGCCTCTGCCCCTGAAAAGCTGGTGCGAGAAGTTGTCGATCGTATCGCTCAGTTTCGCGCTGTGCAGGAAGAAACCGTCGTAACTACCGAGGAGTACATGGTGTTCAAGCTGCCTCGCCAGCTTACGGACCCGGCCTGAAAGTGGCGGTCTATACCAGGCTGGGCGCTGAAGAGCTGGGCCGGCTGATCGCCGAATTTGATGTCGGAGCGCTGGTTTCGGCCAAGGGCATTGCCGAGGGTGTGTCGAACAGCAACTGGCTGCTGGATACGACCGGCAAGGACGGGGGGGGCAAGGATGGTGCCGGTGCGCGCTATATCCTGACCATGTACGAACACCGGATGGATGTCGCTGATCTGCCCTTTTTCCTTGGGCTGCTCGATCATCTGGCGGAAAAGCATTGTCCGGTGCCCGCGACAATCCATGATCGAGAGGGCAAGGCTTTCCGCATGATTGGCGACAAAGCGGTGGCGTTGATCGAGTTTCTTCCCGGCGTTTCTGTCAGTGAGCCCAGCCCGGCTCAGGCGCAGGCCGTTGGCGCTGCTCTGGCGCAAATGCATCTGGCCGCCGCCGATTTTGCCGGAAATCGCCCCAACGGCATGGGACCGGCAGAATGGCAGCGCCTGGCCGATGGTTGCGGCAGTACAGGACTGGCTTCGATCGGCCCCGATCTGGGCACACTGGTCAGCCGCGAACTGGAAAATCTCTCAACCGTCTGGCCGAATGATCTACCACGCGGGATAATTCATGCCGATCTTTTCCCGGATAATGTCCTGATGCTGGGCAATGAAGTGACCGGCCTGATCGACTTCTATTTCGCCTGCACCGATACCCTTGCCTATGATCTGGCGGTAACGCACGCCGCATGGTGCTTTGATGCCGATGGCCGGGGCTTCGATGCCGCACTGTCTGCGGCATTGATTGCGGGTTATGAGTCGGTTCGCCCGCTGCAAGGTGAGGAGCGCGCCGCCCTTCCCTTGCTGGCACGCGGCGCATCGCTGCGCTTCCTGATGACGCGGGCCTATGATTGGCTGCATACTCCCGCTGATGCACTGGTAACGCGCAAGGATCCGATGGCATTCGCCCGGCGCCTGCAATTCTATGCTGATCCGGCCAACGCCCCAATCTTCGCATGAAACACGTCGAGATTTTCACCGATGGTGCCTGCAAGGGCAATCCCGGTCCCGGTGGCTGGGGCGCAATCCTGCGCATCAGCCACCATGAAAAGGAATTGGCCGGCAACGAGGCGGATACCACCAACAATCGCATGGAAATGACCGCCGCGATCCGGGCCTTGCAAGCGCTCAAAGAGCCCTGTGAAGTCTCGCTCCACACCGATAGCCGCTATGTCATTGACGGGATCACCAAGTGGATCTTCGGCTGGCAGAAAAACGGCTGGCGCAATTCAGCCAAAAAGCCGGTGGCCAATGCCGATCTGTGGCAGGAACTGACCAGCGCTGCCCGCCCGCACAAGATCGAATGGATCTGGGTCAAAGGCCACGATGGCCACCCGGAAAACGAGCGTGCGGACCAATTGGCGAGTGACGCGGCGCTGAGGGTTTAGCGCTGGTTTAGCCCAAACACAGCAAAGCCCCCCACCTCGATTGAGGCAGGGGGCTTGCGAGTTTCACGACACTATCAGAGGCCGCGGATGCCGCTGAAGTCCATATCGACGACCCGGCCATATTCAACGCGGCACTTGAACGAACCGCTATCATAGCCGCGCATGCTGTCGTTATAGCCGCGGTAATCACCGCCCCAGCCATTGCCGTAACGTGCATCGCCCTGACGCCAATTATGCCCCGAGCTGTTGACCGCAATCCGGCCGCGCACCGTGTAACCACGACCATTGCGGTCAATATCGCGAACGTCGGTCACATTGGCTCGGCCATGGCTGTAACGGCTCGCCGTGCGCTGAGCAGCATTGACGCACATCTCGACTGCCTGACGGGGATTGCCATAGTTGTTTCCATAGCCATAGCCATTGCCATAGCCGCGATCATTGTCCCAACCACCGCGTTGGCGCATATCGCGGCCATCATATCCGGCGCGGCCATAGTTGTAATCATTGCTGTAGCCGCGATCACGGCCATTGCTGGATGATGCTACAACCGCTGCAATTCCGCCGATCACCAGCGCACCGGCAATCACTTCGCCTGCACTGATACCATCACGGTCATTACGGTCGCGCGCAGCAGCTGGAGCAGCCGCCGACACCACCATCGCGCCAGCCGCGACAGTCAGGGCAAGAGCTTTGGTAAAGGTCTTCATGGCTTGTATCCTCAATTAGGCCGAACCCGACGTCCGGCTTGATTGAGGGTCTAACGAATCACCAGTGAGGCGAGCCTGAACCTGACTGACAGTGATTGTTCATATTTATAGCCACAAACATGAACATCCAGTCCAACTTTTCATTAACCCTGTTACGCTATCAGCAAGCCATGAACGCACTGCTCGTCTTCCTCGTGCCTTTCACCGTCATTGGCGTGATCACGTTGCTGGAACGACGGCAGAACCCGGTGCCGACTGACTGGCTGCGCAATGTGCAGGCCTGGGCGCTCGATGTTGGCGTCGCCGTGCTGATGATGCCCTATCTGCATGGCTGGGCAGGCACTTCACTGCTGGATGGCGCGGCCATGCCCTTCCTCGCAGGCTTTGCCATATTCCTGCTGATGCGCGACGGAACCGAATTTGCCTTTCATCTGGCACAGCACAATGTGCCGTTCCTGTGGAAGATGCATTCGCTCCACCATTCCGATCCCGAGATGACCGCGCTCACCACTAACCGGCATTTCTGGGGTGATCGGGCGATCAAGACGTTGACGATCTGGTCATTGACCTCGGCAGTCATCAGCCCGACAGGTGCGATGCTGACAGCCTATGCGGCAATCTCGTTTTACAATTATTTCATTCACGCCAATCTGAAGGTGAATTTCGGCAAGCTGTCCTGGCTGCTCAATTGCCCGGCCTATCACCGACGCCATCATTCAGCGCTCCCGGAGCATTACAACAGCAATTACGCCGCGCTGTTCCCGATCTTCGATGTGATCTGCGGAACTTACCGCAAACCCGATGGCTGGCCGCCGACGGGGCTGGAAGTGGCACCAAAGCGGTTCGGTGAACTCGTGGCATGGCCCTTCATTCAGGGCGATGAAGCCGCACAGGTGGTTGAAACCGCCAAAGCCTGAACGCCTATTTGATTTCCAGTCCGCTCCATGCGGCAAGGAAACCCAGAATATCCGCACTCTCTTCAATCGCCTTGTCGGTCGGCTTGCCCGATCCATGACCGGCGCGCGTTTCGATCCGGATCAGATGCGGTTTCCCGGCGGGATTGGCTGATTGCAATTCAGCGATATATTTGAAGCTGTGGCCTGGCACCACGCGGTCATCGGTATCGGCAGTCGTCGTCAGCACCGGCGGGTAAGCCACGCCCTTGCGAATATTGTGATAGGGCGAATAGGCGCGCAACACCTTGAAATCAGCCTCACGATCCGGGTAGCCGTAATCGTCCACCCAATAGCGCCCGGCGGTAAAGCGATCAAAGCGCAGCATATCCATCACGCCAACCTGCGGCACGGCGGCGGCGAACAGATCGGGCCGCTGATTGACCACGGCCCCCACCAGCAAGCCGCCGTTCGATCCGCCCTGAATGGTCAGGCCGTTCTTGGGGGTGATCCCTTGGGCGATCAGATATTCGCCTGCCGCGATGAAATCATCGAAGACGTTCTGCTTGTTGGCGAGCCGGCCGGCATCATGCCATTCCTTGCCATATTCACCACCGCCACGCAGATTCGCCAGCGCAAAAGCCCCTCCCGCCTCTAGCCACGCCATCCGCGATGAGGCGAAAGTCGGCGTCAGCGACACGTCAAAACCGCCATAGCCATAGAGCAACGTGGGGACGGCCTGGTTTGCAGCAGCGATGTGCTTTTTGCGAACGAGGAACAGCGGCACTCTGGTGCCATCTTTCGATGCAAAAAAGCGTTGCTCGATCAAATAATCATCGGGCGTGAAGGTCAGCTCGGGCTGGGCGAAAACAGTGCTTTTACCCGTGCTCAGATCATGGCGATAAATCGTTGCCGGACGGTTGAAGCTGGTAAACGAATAGAACGTCTCAGGGTCACCCGGCTTGCCGCCAAAACCGCTTGCCGTGCCAATATCGCTAAGGCTTATCGCTCGCGCTGGTTTGCCCGCCAGATCATAGACTACGGCGCGTGAGCTGGCGTCCTTGAGATAGCTGATGATCAGCTTGTTGCCGATGATATTGCCCTGCTCGAGCTTCTCTTCGCTTTGCCCGATCAGCTCCTGCCATTGCACATCCTTGCGCGCCAGATCGATCCCGACAAGGCGATAGCGCGGCGCGTCCTTGTTGGTGACGAACCACATACGGGTGCCCATGCTATCCACCAGCTGCCAGTCGTTCTCGAAACCGGTGACCAGAGAGCGCGCCTTCCATGCGCGCGCCTTGCGCTTCGCCAGATCGATGACACGGACTTCCAGACGCGCGTCAGTGCCGGTGGAGCTGGTGATCACGGCATAACGGCCGGCCGATGTCACCTGAGCCGAATGACCAATTTCACGTTGTCCGGGTGTCGAATAGACCAGTTCATCAGCATCTTGGCCGGTACCGATGCGGTGAAAATAGACGGCTTGATTATAGGTTCGCGCTTGAAAGGCTTCGCCATCAGCGGGCTTGGGGAAGCGGGAATAGAGGAAGCCCTCATTCCCCACCCAGGCGAGCGCAGTATATTTAGCCCAGCGCACCTCGTCCGCCATAACCAGACCGGTTTTGACATCGATCAGCTTGAGGATTCGCCAATCGGTGCCGCCGTCCTGCACTGAATACAGCAGAAAGCGGCCATCATCAGACGGCCTCCAGCTATCGAGCGCGGTTGCGCCGTCCTTGGCCCAGCTATTGGGGTCGATCAACAGGCGCGCTGTGCCATCAAGCCCATCGCGGACGAACAGCTGTGACTGGTTCTGCAAACCCGAATTGCGTGTGTAGAAATAGCGCTTGCCCGCCTTCTGCGGCAGGCCAAAGCGCTCATAATTCATCAGTTCGCGGATACGCTTGGCAAACCAGGCGCGCTGCGGGATCTGCGCGAGATAGGCCGTGGTTGCCTTGTTCTGGCGCGCCACCCAATCAGCCACTTCCTTATCCTTGCGGACATCGTTTTCGAGCCAGCGATAAGGATCGGCGATCACCTCGCCGAACTGGGTCTCGACCACGTCTCCCTCGCGGGTTTCGGGATAGGCAGGCGAATCTGGCAGGGAAGCCTCAGCACTCATGGAAAGGCACAGCAAAGCTGCAGCAAAAAACAGGTCGCGACCAACACGGGGCATCCCCTACTCCCGAAATGCAAAAAGGCGGTTGCAAACCGTAACGTCTGCAACCGCCCCTGCAATAGCCTTGGGCAAATAGTCTTGGGCAATAGCTAGATCGACGAAGGTCGATCAGAGCAGCTTATTCGCCGTCGAAATCTTCGTCGGTCATGACCGGACCCGAATCCTGACCCTTGGCCGAGACATCGCGGTCGACCAGTTCGATCACGCCCATCGGGGCGGCGTCCGAAGCACGGTAGCCGGCCTTGATGACGCGGGTGTAACCGCCGCTGCGGTCTGCATAACGCGCGCCCAGCACATCAAACAGCTTGATCAGCTGCGCATCGTCCAGCAGCCGGGCGTGAGCGAGGCGGCGATTGGAAAGGCCGCCATGCTTGGCCAGCGTGATCAGTTTTTCAACATAGGGGCGCAGTTCGCGTGCCTTGGGCAGCGTGGTTTTGATCTGCTCATGCTTGATCAGAGCTGCCGCCATATTGCGGAACAGCGCCTTACGGTGAGCCGAGGTGCGCTGCAGCTTACGTCCGCCAATTTTATGACGCATAATTTATTCCTTCGTTCGTTAGGGGCCCGTATCAGGTAGCCCATAGCTGGTCGCGTTAGGTGGCGACCGCACCCGATCCTCCCCGAGCAGGCTCAGGGAGGATTATCAGTGATTAACCCAGCAGCTCTTGCTCAAGCTTCTTGGCCATCTCTTCGATATTCTCAGGCGGCCAGCCGGGGATGTCCATGCCGAGGCGCAGGCCCATCGAGCTCAGGACTTCCTTGATCTCGTTGAGCGACTTGCGGCCGAAATTCGGCGTGCGGAGCATCTCGGCTTCGGTCTTCTGGACCAGATCGCCGATATAGATGATGTTGTCGTTCTTGAGGCAGTTGGCCGAACGCACCGACAGTTCCAACTCGTCCACCTTCTTGAGGAGGTAACGGTTGAGCTGGTTGGTATCGCCTTCGTCGCTTGGTGCCGCAGCCATGCCGATCATCGGCGAGGTGCCAACCGGAGCAATGTCTTCAAAGTGGACGAACAGCGCCAGCTGATCCTGCAAGATGCGCGCAGCATAGGCCACGGCGTCTTCAGGAGTGACAGTGCCATCGGTTTCGACGGTCAGGTTGAGCTTGTCGAAATCGAGTTCCTGCCCGATGCGAGCATTGTCGATCTTGTAGCTGACCTGACGGACCGGCGAGTAGAGCGAATCAATCGGGATCAGCCCGATCGGCGCGTCAATCGGACGGTTCGCCACGGCCGGGACATAGCCCTTCCCGGTATCAGCGGTCAGCTCCATGTTGAGCGTCGCGCCTTCATCGAGATGGCAGATCACCAGATCCTTGTTCATCACTTCGATATCGCCGGTAACGGCAATGTCGCCAGCCTTGACTTCGCAAGGACCAGTTACCGAAAGCTGGAGACGCTTGGGGCCTTCGCCCTGCATCCGCAGACCGATCTGCTTCACGTTGAGAACGATGTCGGTGACATCTTCACGAACGCCGGCAAGCGACGAGAACTCATGCAGCACGTTCTCGATCTTGATCGAGGTGATAGCAGCGCCCTGAAGCGACGAGAGCAGCACCCGGCGCAGCGCGTTGCCAAGTGTCAGACCGAAACCACGCTCAAGCGGCTCAGCGACAAAAGTGGCGCGGCGCTTTGGGTCGTTCCCGGGCTTGACCTCGAGGTTGTTGGGCTTTTTCAGTTCCTGCCAGTTCTTGATATTGACGGACATGGATTTCCCCTATGGGTTTGTTCTGGCGGGATGATCGTGGTGCGGTGCAGCGCCACTATCAATCCTGAAATGCGCGGCGGCTTGCACCCACCACCACGCGGGACTTGATTAGACGCGGCGGCGCTTTGAAGGCCGGACGCCGTTGTGCGGGATCGGTGTCACATCACGGATGGAAGTGATGGTGAACCCGACGGCCTGCAAGGCGCGCAGAGCTGACTCACGGCCCGAACCAGGGCCTTTGACTTCAACTTCAAGAGTGCGCACGCCGTGTTCGGCGGCTTTCTTGCCGGCATCATCAGCAGCAACCTGAGCGGCATAGGGAGTCGACTTGCGGCTACCCTTGAAGCCCATCGCACCGGCCGAAGACCAGCTGATAGCATTGCCCTGTGCGTCGGTGATGGTGACCATCGTATTGTTGAAGCTGGCGTTCACATGCGCGACGCCGCTCGAGATGTTCTTGCGCTCCCGCTTTTTGATGCGTTGGGGTTCGCGTGCCATTGTCTATATCCTGTCGAAAATCGTGAAGGGAAAGCGGTCAGCCTGTAAAGAGCGACGCTTACTTCTTCTTGCCCGCGATGGGCTTGGACTTACCCTTGCGGGTACGGGCATTGGTGTGCGTACGCTGTCCGCGAACGGGCAAGCCCTTGCGGTGACGCAGGCCGCGATAGCAGGCCAGATCCATCAGGCGCTTGATGTTCATCGCTGTTTCGCGGCGAAGATCGCCCTCAACAGTGTGATCCGCATCAATCGCTTCACGAATGTGAAGGACTTCCTGATCGGTCAGATCCTGAACCCGGCGGGCGTGATCAATGCCGATCTTGTCAGCGATCTGCTTCGCCTTGTGGGCGCCAATACCGTGAATATAGGTGAGCGCGATGATAACGCGCTTGTTAGTGGGGATATTTACCCCGGCAATACGAGCCACTTAATTCTCCATGCTCCACAGGGATTTAGCCAGATGGCCGCCCCTATCTCAACGCTTCACTCGGGCAAAAACGGCAAAAAGTCCGGTTGGCATGAGCATATGCTGCTGCCCTCCGGACGAACCCGTTGTTGTCGAGTGAAGCGCGCGATTAGGCCGATTCGTTCAGCCTGTCAACGCTTTGCACAGCTGCAAGCACTCCCTATCGCCAAACCGGCGGCAGAAGCCTGTCAGTTGCCGAACTATAATCCGCGAGCAAGGCGCCGTCAAAACGTTACAACGGTCCCCAATCGGTCACCGATTTCTTTGCCGCAGGTTTCTTGGGCGTTCCCAGCGGCTTCACGACTGTCGGCTTGGCAGCCTCGGCTACAGGTTCACCGCCTGCTGGATCGGTTTGCGCCGGAACGTCCGTTGCATCCCCCGACGCCTTATCGCCCAGTGCCTTATCGCCCGGTGCCTTATCACTTGGTGCCTTATCTGCTGGCGCATCAGGCGTGGCTGGCTCGCCCCCCAGCTGCCTGGAAAGCCGTGCCAGCTGTTCGGCAAGCACCTTGTCCACAGCAGGGGCAATATCGGCAGTCTTGTAGCGCATGAAGCCGCCGACAACATATTCCCACAATATGCGTGTGCCTTTGGGCGTCTTTTTCAGGGTGACGGTGAGCACCCCGGTCAAGGCCTCGCTTTGCAGCGGGCCGAGTCCGCCAACCATGCGCAGCACTTTGCCGGGACTTGAGTGGACGATGTGCATATGTTCAACACTGCCGCGCCGCGTGCCTTCGGGTGCGCCCGCAGGAACCGGCATCAGCTCACAGAAGCAACCGCTGGCCTGACTGTCGATATAGAGGTTTTCGGCCTTGCCTGACCAGCTGTGCGCGGGATTCCACCATTTAGCCGGAGCGGTGAGAGCGGCCCAGGCGGCGTAAGTGTCCACCGGAACATCAGCGCTCTCACGAATGACAAAGCCTGCCTCGGATGATTGCACAACCTCTGCCTGTGCAGGGACTGCGATCATGGCCATGGCGGCGAGAAACGGCAGGGTGAATCGGCGCATGGCTGGTTAGTCTCCTCTTGCGAGGATGCTAGCAGCGCCTGAGCCGATTGCCAGCCCTGCGCAAAGCCTCAATCAGCCAGAATGCGCTCTATGGCAGCGGTGACATGATCGATGTCGGCCATGCCATTGACCCGCCCGACAATACCGCGCGCGTCATAGATCGGCAGGATCGGCGCAGTCTTTGCACGATACTCGACCATACGGGTGCGCACGGTCTCTTCATTGTCATCGGGACGGCGCTTGAATTGGGTGCCGCCGCACTTGTCGCAGACACCCAGCTGCCTGGGCTGCTCAAACGTGTCATGATAGCCTTTGCCGCAATTGGCGCAGGTAAAGCGTCCGGTAATGCGTTCAACCAGAGCCTCCTCGTCGACTTCCAACTCGACAACGTGATCAAGCTGCGTGTTGCGGCTTGCGAGAATGACATCAAGCGATTCCGCCTGGGCTGCGGTGCGCGGGTAGCCATCGAAAATTGCCCCCTGCCCCGGTGCCAGCGAATCAAGTTCTTCGCCGATCAAGGCCGAGACGATTTCATCAGAGACCAGTTCGCCGCGCTCCATCACAGCCTTGGCCTGAAGGCCGACCGGTGTTCCCGCTTTCACAGCAGCGCGAAGCATATCTCCGGTAGAAAGCTGGCGCATGCCGTGCTTTTCAACCAGTCGCTGTGCCTGAGTGCCTTTGCCCGCTCCCGGCGGTCCAAGCAGAATGATGTTCACGCGGAAACCCCCTTTTTCTGCGTTGCGCCTGTTAGCGCATACGGCCCTTAAGCTTCGCCTTCTTGATGAGATCACCATACTGGTGCGCCAGCAAATGTGACTGGATCTGGGTAATCGTATCAACCGTCACATTGACAACAATCAGCAGCGATGTGCCCCCGGCAAAGAACAACGATGCCCCGGTCTGTGCCAGCACCCATTCGGGCAGAACGCAGACAACCGTAAGATAAGCCGCGCCGATTACCGTGATGCGGGTAAGCACATAGTCCAGATAGGTCGCGGTGGTCTTGCCCGGACGGATGCCGGGAATAAACCCGCCGTTGCGCTTCAGATTTTCTGCCGTCTCATCGGGATTGAACACCACTGCCGTATAAAAAAAGCAGAAGAATATGATCCCGGCGGCATAGAGCAACATATAGGCAGGCTTGCCGTGGCCCAGATAGTTATTGATGCCAACAAGGATGCTGCCCATGCGGCTGTCCGTCGCGATCGAATTACCGGCAAAGCTGGTGATCGTCAGCGGCAGCAGCAGCAGCGAGCTGGCGAAGATCGGCGGAATAACACCCGAGGTGTTGAGCTTGAGCGGCAGATGGCTGCGATCAGCCTGCATCATCCCGCGCTGTGTCGCCCTTTTGGGATACTGGATCAGTAGGCGCCGCGTTGCCCGTTCGACAAAGCAGATCAGCAAGATCATCGCGACAAGCAGCGCAATCAGACCGATGATGACAAAGCCGCCCATCTGGCCCGAGCGACCCTGTTCAAACAGGTTGATGATGAAGCTTGGCATCTGGGCGACGATACCGGCCATGATGATCAGTGAGGTACCGTTGCCAATCCCGCGCGAGGTAATCTGCTCGCCCAACCACAGCAGGAACATGGTCCCGCCAACCAGCGAAACGACCCCAGCGACATAGAACATGGTGTCCGCATGGACGGCAAAGCCCTGCACATCCGCGTTGCGGACAGCAGCATAGCCCTGAATAATGCTCAACAGCACCGCGCCATAACGGCTGTACTGGTTAAGCTTTCGGCGTCCGCTTTCACCCTCCTTCTTCAAGGAGGCCAGCGAAGGATGCAGCGATGCGGCCAGTTGGACCACGATCGAGGCGGTAATGTATGGCATCACGCCGAGCGAGATCAGGCTGTAATTCGCCATCGCACCGCCGGAAAACATGTTGAAGAAATCAAGGATGCCTCCAGCATTCTTGTCCATGAACGCCTTCAGCGCCAGCGGGTTGATGCCCGGCAGCGGCACGAAAGCGAGAAAGCGAAACACGATCAACGCACCAAGCGTGAACCAGATGCGATTCTTGAGTTCGGTGGCTTTGGTGAAATTGGCCAGACTGAGGTTGCTGGCGACATTATCGGCGCGTGATGCCATTTTGACTATGAGCCTTGCTGTGGATCCGCAGCGGATCGCGTACCACCCTTAAGCGGGAAACACCCCATATAGGGACGATTGCGCGATGTCGAACCCCCGAAACAAACGATCCCCGCAAGCTGTCTTGCGAGGATCATTGTGTCGTTACTTCGCTGTCTTGCTTGCCGCTTTGTTGACTTCGCGGCGAGCGGTCTTCTTTTCGTGTTCGCTGGGCTGAACTTCAGGCAGTTCGACCGAGCCGCCAGCCTTTTCGACCGCAGCGCGGGCACCGGCAGAAACGCCAGCGACGAAGAACTTTACCTTGGCAGTGAAATCACCCTTGGCAAGCAGGCGAACGCCATCCTTGCCACCGCGTGCGAGGCCAGCAGCCTTCAGTGCGGCGTGATCGATAACCGCATTGGCATCGAGCTTGCCCGCATCAATAACCTTCTGGACGAGACCGAGGTTGACCTCGGCATAGTCCTTGGCGAAGGCCTTGTTGCTGAAGCCGCGCTTAGGAATGCGCATGTGCAGCGGCATCTGGCCGCCTTCAAAGCCGTTGACCGAAACGCCCGAGCGCGCCTTGGCACCCTTTTGGCCGCGGCCTGCGGTCTTGCCCTTGCCCGAACCGATACCACGGCCGACACGCATCCGGCCCTTGCGGGCACCGGCGTTGTCACGGATGTCATTGAGTTTCATGATAGTGCACTCGCTTTCGCTTTAAGTCGCGCTGATAGGATTGGTCCGGCACCAGGTCCGGACCAGAATTATGGTTAGTCGATGATGGCGACCATGTGCGGCAGCTTGGCGAGGGCACCACGGAGCTCCGGAGTGTCCTGACGCACGACAACTTTATGCATCTTGCCAAGACCGAGGCCGATCAGCATCTGCTTCTGCTTTTCCGGTCGGCGGATCGGCGAACCGATCTGCTTGATTGTGATGGTTTTCATTTCTGTTTTGGCCATCAGTCTTACTCCGTAATCGCGTCAGCGGCAGCTTCGGCTTCCGCGACATTTGCGCCGCCACGGCCGAGCAGATCAGCAACCTTCTTGCCGCGACGCTGAGCAACCGACTTCGGTGAAGTCTGCTCACCCAGCGCATCAAAAGTGGCGCGGATCATGTTGTAGGGGTTACTGGTGCCGACCGACTTGGTCACCACATCAGCCACGCCCAGACTTTCAAAGACGGCGCGCATCGGGCCACCGGCGATGATGCCAGTACCGGCAGGTGCCGAACGGACATTGACCTTGCCTGCACCGAAACGGCCCTTGCCATCATGGTGAAGCGTACGGCCATCCTTGAGCGGGACGCGGATCATCTTCTTCTTGGCAGCTGCGGTTGCCTTGGTGATGGCTTCCGGCACTTCGCGTGCCTTGCCATGACCAAAACCAACGCGGCCCTTGCCATCGCCAACCACGACGAGCGCGGCAAAGCCAAAGCGCTTGCCCCCCTTGACGGTCTTGGAAACGCGGTTGATGTGAACCAGCTTTTCGATCAGCTCTTCGCCACCATCATCGTCGCCGCCACGGCCACCACGGCGATCACGATCATTGCCGCCACGGCCACGGCCGCCACGATCACGATCATTACCGCCACCACCGGGTCGGCCACGACCACGGCCACGTGCGCCATCAGGAGCAGCGCCGGGTGCAGCGTCAGCCGCTACGAATTCGGTTTCAGCGCCAGTTGCGCCGTTTGCTTCGTCAGCCATCATCAGAACTCCAGCCCGCCTTCACGCGCGGCATCAGCCAGCGCCTTGACGCGGCCATGGAACAGGAAACCGCCGCGATCGAACACAACGGCGGTCACGCCAGCCTTCTTGGCAGCTTCGGCCAGCGACTTGCCGACATCGGCAGCCGCAGAAACTGTTGCGCCCGGGCCTTTGCTGCCCTTGGTCAGCGTCGAAGCGGAAGCCAGAGTCCGGCCTGCCGCATCGTCGATGATCTGGGCATAGATGTGGCGACCGCTGCGATGCACGGACAGCCGGGGACGACCATAGGCACGAGCCTTGAGCGCGGTGCGGACACGCCGACGACGGCGGTCGAAGAGTGAGAGCTTGGCCATTACTTCTTCTTCCCTTCCTTGCGGAAGATGTACTCGCCGCGGTACTTGATGCCTTTGCCCTTATAGGGCTCCGGCTTCCTCCAACGGCGGATCTCGGCGGCAACCTGGCCGACCTTCTGCTTGTCGATGCCCGAAATTTCGACCGTGGTGTTATCCGGGGTCTTGATCTCGATACCTTCAGGAATAGCAAAATCAACGTCGTGGCTGAAGCCGAGCTGCAGCTTCAGGTTCGAACCCTGAACATTAGCACGATAGCCGACACCGGTGATTTCCAGAACCTTGGTGTAACCCTGGGTTACGCCGGTCATCAGATTGTCAACCAGTGTGCGCTGCATGCCCCAGAAGGAACGCGCCTGCTTGCTGACATTGGCGGGCTTCACCAAAATCTTTTCATCTTCCAACGTGTAGCTGATTTCTTCACGCATGGTCAGCGTCAGAGTGCCCTTGGGCCCCTTCACGGTCAGTGTGCCATCCGCGATCGCAGCAGTTACGCCGCTCGGGATAGCCACAGGTACTTTACCAATACGGCTCATCAGAATACCTCCGCAAGCACTTCGCCGCCGACATTCGCAGCGCGCGCTTCGGCATCCGAAAGCACGCCCTTAGGCGTCGAGACGATGGTGATGCCAAGGCCATTGCGTGTCACAGGAAGCTCTTTGCTCCCAGAATAGACGCGGCGACCAGGCTTGGAGACGCGGGCGACATGCTTGATCGCAGGTTCGCCTTCGAAATACTTCAGCTCGATACGCAGCTGCGGGTGGGCGCCGGTGGCGTCCTCCGCAAAACCACGAATATAGCCTTCGCGCTGCAGAACTTCGAGAACGCGAGCGCGCAGCCGTGATGCAGGAGAAAGAACAGAGTCCTTCTTCGCACGCTGGCCGTTGCGGATGCGGGTGAGCATATCACCCAGGGGATCGGTCAGTGCCATCGCAGATTCCTTACCAGCTCGACTTGGTCACACCGGGGATCAGGCCTTTATTAGCCTTATCCCTCAGTTCGATGCGGCACAGGCCGAACTTGCGATAGTAGGCGCGCGGGCGCCCGGTGGTGGCGCAACGGTTGCGGACCCGGGTGGGGTTCGCATTGCGCGGGAGTTCGGCCATCTTGAGCCGGGCAATCAGACGCTCGTTTTCATCGAGTGACTTATCGCCAGCAACAGCCTTCAGCGCAGCATACTTCGCTGCATACTTTACAACGAGCTTCTTGCGCCGCTCGTTTTTATTGATGGAACTCAGTTTCGCCATGGACTTAAGCTCTCTTCCTCAAACCTGATGAGTCACGCGGACTTTACGCGGCCTGCTGCTCTTCAGCAGCATCCAGCGGGAACGGGAAACCGAACAAACGCAGCAGCTCGCGCGCTTCGTCGTCGGTCGTTGCGGTAGTGGTGACAATGATATCCATGCCACGCACCTTTTCGATCTGATCGTAGCTGATCTCTGGAAAGATGATCTGCTCTTTCAGGCCCATGGCGTAATTGCCGCGTCCGTCGAAGCTTTTCGGGTTCAACCCACGAAAATCCCGGATACGAGGCATTGCCACGGTGATCAAACGGTCGAGAAATTCATACATACGCTCACGACGCAAAGTAACCTTGCAACCGATAGGCATGCCTTCACGCAGCTTGAACTGGGCGATCGACTTTTTCGCGATGGTGATAACCGGTTTCTGGCCAGCAATCAGTGCCATTTCAGCGGCTGCAACCTGGACCTTCTTCTTGTCCTGGCTCGCTTCGCCGACACCCATATTGATCGTGATTTTCTCGATCCTGGGGACTTCCATATGGTTCTTGTAGCCGAAGCGCTCAGTCATCGCTTTCACGATTTCCGCGTCGTACTTCGCCTTCATGCGCGGGGACATCTTGCCCGCATCCTGCTTAGCCATCGAGCATCTCCCCGGACTTCACGGCCACGCGGACCTTCTTGCCGTCCTTGATTTCGAAGCGAACGCGGCTCGGCTTGCCATCCTTGGTCGCAATTGAGACCTTGGAGATATGCATAGGCGCTTCGCGGCGATCGATCCCGCCTTGCGGGTTCGTCTGGCTCGGCTTGCGGTGGCGGGCAATCATGTTGATGCCCGAAACGACAAGCTTTTCGTCCTTAGGCAAAACCATGGTGACAGTGCCAGTGCGGCCCTTGTCCTTACCCGAGCGGACGATAACGCTATCGCCCTTCTTGATCTTAGCGGAAGCCATTACAGCACCTCCGGCGCAAGGCTGATGATCTTCATGAAACCGCGGGCGCGCAATTCGCGAACCACAGGTCCGAAGATACGGGTTCCGATGGGCTCTTCGTTCTTGCCGACGAGCACAGCGGCGTTGCTGTCAAAGCGGATCACAGAACCATCAGCGCGACGCACTTCCTTGCGGGTGCGTACGATGACGGCGCGGTGAACGTCGCCCTTCTTGACCTTGGCGCGCGGTTGCGCTTCCTTGACCGACACCACGATGATGTCGCCGACGCCCGCAACCCGGCGCTTAGAGCCACCCAGTACCTTGATGCACTGGACGCGCTTTGCGCCGCTGTTGTCCGCGACGTCGAGGTTGGATTGCATCTGGATCATTGATCCGGTTCCTTCTCAACGGCTTGCCGATACTTGTCCGGCAGTTCCAAAATTCGTTTCACAAATTCAAACGTCAGCTTCAACAGCAGCAGTCTTGCCCGCCGTAACCCGCTCGATCACCTTCCAGGTCTTCAACTTGGAGATGGGACGGGTTTCTTCGATACGGACGGTCTCGCCAGTGCTGAAGGCATTGTCTTCATCATGCGCGTGATACTTCTTCGAACGGCGGATGATCTTCCCGTACATCGGGTGCTTCACCTTACGCTCGACACGAACCACCACGGTCTTGTCGGTCTTATCGGAAACAATCGTCCCGACGAGGATACGCTTGGGCATCGTAGTCTCCCTAAGCCTTGACCGCAGCGCTGGTGCGCTGGGTCTGAAGCGTTTTGATGCGGGCGATGTCGCGGCGCACTTCCTTGATACGAGCCGGACGCTCGAGTTGGTTGGTCGCAGCCTGAAAACGCAGGTTGAACGCCTCGCGCTTCAGTTCGGCGAGATCGCCGGAGAGCTGATCGTCGCTCTTGACGCGCATATCCACGATCTTGTTGGAATTCTTGCCGGCCATCATACGGCTCCCAGATGCGAGGTATCACCCAGACGGGCAACAACCTTGGTCTTGATCGGCAGTTTCATCGCAGCGCGCTGGAATGCGACTGCGGCAAGCGGGCCGGGAACGCCATCGAGTTCAAACAGGATGCGACCCGGCTTGACGCGGGCAGCCCAATATTCGACCGAACCCTTGCCCTTGCCCTGACGGACCTCAGCAGGCTTCTTCGATACCGGCACATCAGGGAAAATGCGAATCCAGAGGCGACCCTGGCGCTTGATGTGACGGGTGATCGCGCGGCGAGCCGCTTCGATCTGGCGGGCGGTGATCCGCTCGGGCTCCAGAGCCTTGAGGCCGTAGGATCCGAAGTTCAGGTCGGTGCCACCCTTGGCATCACCCTTGATGCGGCCTTTGAAAGCCTTGCGGAACTTGTGTTTTTTCGGTTGCAGCATGGTGCTTACTCTATCCTATGCTCAACGTGCCGGACGAACGCCGGAGGTCTGAGCCTCAAGCATCAGGCGATCTTGCGCCATCGGATCATGACCGAGGATCTCACCCTTGAAGATCCAGCACTTGATGCCGATGATGCCATAGGCAGTCAGGGCTTCAGCTTCGGCATAATCGATGTTGGCGCGCAGCGTGTGAAGCGGAACGCGACCTTCGCGATACCATTCGACGCGGGCGATTTCAGCGCCGCCGAGACGGCCGCCGCAGGTAATCTTGATGCCTTCAGCGCCAAGACGCAGCGCCGATTGCACCGCACGCTTCATGGCGCGACGGAAAGCAACGCGGCGGATCAGCTGATCGGCAATGCCCTGAGCAACGAGCTTGGCATCAATTTCCGGCTTGCGGATCTCAACGATGTTCAGCTTGACGTCGCTGCCGGTCATCTTGGCCAGCTGCGAACGCAGCTTTTCGATGTCCGCACCCTTCTTGCCGATGATGACGCCTGGACGCGCGGCATAGATCGACACACGGCACAGCTTAGCCGGACGTTCGATCACCACCTTCGAAATCGCCGCCTGTGGCAGCGAATCAAAGATGAACTTGCGCATCTTGAGGTCGTCCTCAAGCAGCTTTGCGTAGTTGCGGCCTTCGGCGTACCAGCGGCTATCCCAGGTCCGGTTGATCTGGAGGCGCAGGCCGATCGGGTTGCTTTTATGACCCATGGTTCAGGCCTCCCCAGCTTCGTCAGAAGTTTCGCGGACCACGATGCGCAGACGGCTGAAAGGCTTCAGAATGCGCGTGGACTTGCCGCGGCCACGGGTGTGGAAACGCTTCATGGTGATCGACTTGCCGACGCTGGCTTCAGCAACGACGAGCGCATCAACATCCAGATTGTGGTTGTTTTCCGCATTGGCAATCGCCGAGGCGAGAACCTTGCGAGCATCAACCGCCATGCCCTTCGTTGAGAAGGACAGGATGTTCATGGCGTCTTCGACCTTGCGGCCACGGATCAGCGCGGCCACCAGGTTCAGCTTCTGAGCCGAACCACGGATCTGCGTGCCTACCGACAGCGCTTCGTTGTCGGCGACGCGACGCGGAGCTTTTTGCTTGCCCATTAGCGCTTGCCCTTCTTGTCAGCGGCATGGCCGGGGAAAGTGCGCGTGGGCGCAAATTCACCAAGCTTGTGGCCGACCATCTCTTCATTGACTGAGACAGGAATGAATTTGTGACCGTTGTAGACGCTGAACGTCAAACCAACGAACTGCGGCAAAATCGTCGAACGCCGTGACCAGGTCTTGATCGGAGCAGCGCGCTGACCCTGATCCTGAGCAGCTTCTGCTTTCTTCAGCAGATGCAGGTCGACGAAGGGGCCTTTCCAGACTGAACGTGCCATTGTCTGTTACCTCTTCTTCTTCGCGTGGCGCGAACGAATGATCATGTCGTCGGTCCGCTTGTTGTGACGGGTCCGAGCACCCTTGGTCGGCTTGCCCCAAGGGGTAACCGGATGACGGCCACCTGAGGTGCGGCCTTCGCCGCCGCCGTGCGGGTGATCGACGGGGTTCTTGGCAACACCGCGGGTCAGCGGGCGGATGCCCTTCCAGCGATTGCGGCCAGCCTTGGCGAGATTGGTGTTCTGGTTGTCAGGGTTTGAAACCGCGCCAACCGTGCCCATGCAATCGCCGCGCAGGTAGCGCTGCTCGCCGGAATTGAGGCGGGCAATAACCATGCCGCCATCACGACCGACGACCTGAACATAGGTGCCAGCTGAACGGGCAATCTGTCCGCCCTTGCCGGGCTTCATCTCGACATTGTGGCAGATGGTGCCAACTGGCATCTGGCTGAGCAACATGGCGTTGCCTGGCTTGACGTCGGTCTTCTCACCAGCAACCACTGTGTCACCAACAGCAAGGCGCTGCGGAGCAATGATATAGGTCTGCTCACCATCTTCGTATTTGACGAGGGCGATGAAAGCCGTGCGGTTGGGATCATATTCCAGACGCTCGACAATCGCCGGTGAATCCCACTTGCGACGCTTGAAATCGATGAAGCGGTACTTCTGCTTGTGGCCACCAGCAATGCCGCGTGATGTCACGTGGCCCTTGTTGTTGCGGCCACCAGTTTTGCGCTTGCCTTCGGTCAGCGCCTTTACAGGGCGGCCCTTCCACAGCGACGACTTGTCGACGAGGATCAGGCCACGCCGTGCGGGGCTGGTTGGTTTATAGTTCTTGAGTGCCATGGGTGCTGCCTCAGATACCGCTAGTCACGTCGATCGACTGGCCAGGAGCCAGTGTAACGACGGCTTTTTTCACATCCGTGCGCGTGTAGGGTCTGCCCTTCCACCGCTTGGTCTTGCCCTTTTGGTTCAGGGTATTCACACCCGTCACCTTGACGCCGAAGAGAGCTTCGACGGCGGCCTTGATCTGTGGCTTGGTTGCTGAATCAACAACCTTGAAAACTACAGCATTGTGCTCGCTGAGCAGCGTCGACTTTTCGGTGATGTGGGGAGCCACAATCACGTCATAGTGACGTGTATCGATTGCGTCTTTAGCCATTGAACCGCGCCTCCAGCTTTTCGACCGCGGCGCGCGTCAGCACCAGCGTGTCATGCTTCAGGATGTCATAGACATTGGCACCGATCGCCGGGAGAACATTGACACCGATAAGATTGCGGGCAGCGCGGGCGAAGCCCTCGTTAACCTGCTCGCCATCAACGATCAGCACCTTGTTGCCCCAATTTGCCTTGGCAAGCTGCAGGCCCAGAGCCTTGGTTTTGGCATCCGCGAGATCAAGGGTGTCAACGACGATCAGATTGCCCTGAGCCTTCGAAGAAAGCGCCATGCGCAGACCGAGTGACCGAATTTTTTTGTTCAGCGACACGTCGAATTCACGGCGGCGCGGACCATGCGCCTTGCCGCCACCAATGAAGATGGGGGCTGCACGATCACCGTGACGGGCAGTACCGCCACCCTTCTGGTTGCCCAGTTTCTTGCCGGTGCGCGCAACGTCCGAGCGCTCACGAGCGGCGCGGGCAATGCCACGACGGTTCTCAAGCTGCCAGGTGATGACGCGGTGGAGGATATCGGCGCGCGGCTCAATGCCGAACACTGCATCCGAAAGTTCAATGTCGCCCTTTGCAGAGCTGCCATCGAGGTTGAGGACCTTGACCTTCACGATTTAGCCCTCCTGACCTTCGGTTGCTTCGACAGCCGCTACGTCTTCCGCAGGGGTATCGGCAGCAGCCGAGATATTGCTGTTAGCATCCCGCTTCAGGCCGGCCGGATAAGGTGCTTCCGCATGACGGGCGACCTTCTCGGAATCCTTGACCATCAGCCAGCCATTCTTCGCACCGGGAACCGATCCCTTGACGAAGATCAGACCGCGTTCGTCATCTGTGCGAATGACTTCAAGATTCTGCTGTGTGCGCTGCTTGTCACCCATGTGACCGGCCATCTTCTTGTTCTTGAAGACCTTGCCCGGATCCTGGCGCTGGCCAGTGGAACCGAGCGCACGGTGGCTGATCGAAACGCCGTGGCTGGCGCTCATGCCGCCGAAACCCCAACGCTTCATGCCGCCCGCAAAGCCCTTGCCTTGCGTGTAGCCCTGAATGTCGACGAGTTGTCCGGTGACAAAATGCGAGGCAACGATGGTCGAACCGACTTCGAGCACTGCATCGTCTGCAACACGGAATTCAGCGACCTTCATCTTGAGCGGCACGTTAGCCTTGGCGAAATGTTCGCGCTGGGGCTTGGCGACGTTCTTCTGCTTGGCTGTTCCGGCACCGAGCTGGACGGCAACATAGCCATCACGCTCTTCGGTGCGCACGGAAACCACCTGACAATCTTCCAATGACAAGACAGTAACCGGCACATGCCGTCCGTCGTCCTGGAAAAGGCGGGTCATCCCCACCTTTTTAGCGATCACGCCGGTACGCATGATCCATCTCCTACAGAGGCCTTTGAGGACCATCCCCAAAGGCGTGCTCAGCCCAAGTGTGATACGAGCCCCGTCCGGGCTGAATGCTTCTTCAAGAGAAGAAGCGAGACGGGGGACGCATGCCCGGAGACCAGCTCCGGAGGTATCCCTATGTCCGCGCAGGTTTCCCTGCGTAACGGCCGAAGCCGATTAGGTCAGGCCCGAGGTTGAAACCCCTGACCCAGCCGGCTTACGCCAGCTTAATTTCTACGTTCACGCCAGCGGCCAGATCGAGCTTCATCAGCGCGTCAACAGTGGTGGCGTTGGGCTGCACGATATCGAGCAACCGCTTGTAAGTGCGAACTTCGAACTGCTCGCGCGACTTTTTGTCGATGTGCGGCCCACGGTTCACAGTGAACTTTTCGATCCTCGTCGGAAGCGGAATGGGACCCCGGATCAGCGCGCCTGTGCGGCGTGCGGTTTCAGCAATCTCGCCAGTCGCCTGATCAAGCACACGGTGATCGAATGCCTTGAGGCGAATGCGGATATTTTGAGCTTCCATTGTCCACTACCGATGAGAAAGAGCAAAAACAAAACGATCAACCCGCCCTCTCCCGCTTTTCGTGAAAGAGCGGAGCGATCTTAAAACCGACCGCCGGGGACCAGAGCGAATCTGGCAAACCCCGGCGGAGCGCGGCCTATATTACTTAGAGATCGTGCTGACAACCCCAGAACCGACAGTCCGTCCACCTTCGCGAAGTGCGAAGCGCAGACCCGGATCCATCGCGATCGGAGCGATCAGCTTGACGCCGATCGAAACGTTATCACCAGGCATAACCATCTCGGTGCCCTCAGGAAGGATCACTTCGCCGGTCACGTCGGTGGTGCGGAAGTAGAACTGTGGGCGGTAGTTGGCGAAAAATGGCGTGTGACGGCCACCCTCGTCCTTCGACAGCACATAGACCTCTGCATTGAACTCGGTGTGCGGCGTAACCGAACCGGGCTTGCAGAGAACCTGACCACGCTCAACGTCTTCACGGGCGACACCGCGAACCAGTGCGCCAATGTTGTCACCAGCCTGGCCCTGATCGAGCAGCTTGCGGAACATTTCTACGCCGGTGACGACAGTCTTGCGGGTGTCCTTGAGACCAACGATCTCAACTTCTTCACCAACCTTGACGACGCCGGATTCGACACGGCCGGTCACGACTGTACCGCGACCAGAGATCGAGAACACGTCTTCGACTGGCATCAGGAAGGGCTTGTCGAGCGCGCGCGGAGGCTGGGGAATGTATTCATCAACGGCCTTCATCAGCGCGTAGATCGATTCCTTGCCGATCGCGTCATCACGGCCTTCAAGAGCAGCCAGAGCCGAACCCTTGATGATCGGAATATCATCGCCCGGGTAGCCGTAGTAGCTCAGCAGTTCGCGCATTTCCATTTCGACGAGTTCAAGAATTTCGTCGTCATCGACCTGATCGACCTTGTTCATGTAAACGACCAGTGCCGGAACGCCAACCTGACGGGCAAGCAGGATGTGCTCGCGGGTCTGGGGCATCGGGCCGTCAGCAGCATTCACCACCAGAATGGCGCCATCCATCTGCGCTGCGCCCGTGATCATGTTCTTCACATAATCAGCGTGGCCCGGGCAATCGACGTGCGCGTAGTGGCGGTTGGCAGTTTCATACTCAACGTGTGCCGTCGAGATGGTGATGCCGCGCTCGCGCTCTTCAGGAGCCTTATCGATGTTCGCGTAATCGGTGAACGTCGCGCCACCGGTTTCAGCGAGCACCTTTGTGATCGCTGCGGTCAGCGTGGTCTTGCCATGGTCAACATGACCGATGGTGCCGATGTTGCAATGCGGCTTCGTCCGCTCGAATTTTGCCTTCGCCATTTTTCAAACCTTCTTTTCGTCTGATATCGAATCTACAGGAACGCGGGGACGCCCGCTGAATCAGGCGCCGCCCCTAGTATCATCTTGCCGGTTAGGCAAGCTTCTCCTTGATCTCAGTCGCGACGTTTGCCGGGACTTCGTCATAGTGGGAGAAAAACATCGAATAATTTGCCCGGCCCTGCGTGAAAGAACGCAGCTGATTCACATAGCCGAACATATTTGCCAAAGGCACCAACGACTCAACCACCTGGGCATTACCCCGGGTGTCTGTGCCCTGAATCTGGCCGCGACGGCTGTTCATGTCGCCGATGACATCGCCGAGATATTCCTCGGGCGACACCACTTCGACCTTCATGATCGGCTCGAGCAGCTTGATCCCGGCCTTCTGCGCTGCTTCGCGCATACCGGCCCGGCCAGCGATTTCGAACGCCAGCGCCGATGAATCGACGTCGTGGTAAGCGCCGTCATAAAGCTCGATCTCGAAGTCGATGATCGGGAAGCCGATGAGCGAACCGGACTCAGCCGTTTCGCGCATACCCTTTTCAACCGAAGGGATATATTCCTTCGGAATGTTGCCGCCCTTGATCGCATCGTTGAACAGGATGCCCGTGCCGCGTTCGCCTGGTTTCACCTTGAACTTGATACGCGCGAACTGGCCCGAACCACCCGACTGTTTCTTGTGGGTATAATCGACGTCAACTGGCTTCGCGAGATACTCGCGATAGGCCACCTGCGGAGCACCGACGTTGGCCTCGACCTTGAATTCGCGGCGCATACGATCGACGATGATGTCGAGGTGAAGCTCGCCCATCCCCTTGATGATCGTCTGGCCCGATTCATGATCAGTTGAAACGCGGAATGATGGATCCTCAGCTGACAGACGATTGAGCGCGATGCCCATCTTTTCTTGATCGGCCTTGGTCTTGGGCTCCACCGACAATTCGATCACCGGCTCGGGGAATTCCATACGTTCGAGAACAATGGGATACCGTTCGGAGCAAAGCGTGTCGCCCGTGGTGGTTTCTTTCATGCCGGCCAGCGCGATGATGTCGCCAGCGAATGCCTCGTCAACGTCCTTGCGTTCGTTGGCGTGCATTTCGAGCATGCGCCCGACCTTTTCCTTCTTGTCCTTGACCGAGTTCAGATAGGTGCCCTTGTTGAGCGTACCCGAATAGATGCGGATGAAGGTAAGCGAACCCACGAACGGATCATTCATCACCTTGAAGGCCAGCGCGCTGAACGGCGCGTCGTCGGTCGGCGGACGGCTGTCTTTTTCGTCGCTGTCCATCTTGACGCCCTGGACGTCTTCGATGTCGAGCGGTGAAGGCAGATAATCAACCACGGCATCGAGCAGGGGCTGAACGCCCTTGTTCTTGAACGCCGAACCGCAGCAGACAGGAACGAACGACTGGTTCAGCGTACCCTTGCGGATCAACGCTTTCAGTGTCGCCACGTCGGGCTCATTGCCTTCGAGATAGGATTCCATTGCATCATCGTCCTGCTCAACGGCAAGTTCGATCAGCTCGCTGCGATATTTCGCCGCTTCGGCAGCCATGTCGGCGGGAATCTCTTCATAGAAGAATTCGGCGCCCAGCGCTTCGTCCTTCCAGATGATCGCACGGTTCTGGACGAGATCGACCAGGCCCTTGAGATCGGCTTCGAGGCCAATCGGCAGGAACAGCACCGCAGGACGCGCACCGAGACGGTCAATGATCGACTGGACGCAGTATTTGAAGTTGGCACCGGTGCGGTCGAGCTTGTTGATGAAGCACATCCGCGGCACACCGTATTTATCGGCTTGGCGCCAGACGGTTTCCGACTGCGGCTCAACCCCGGCGACGCCATCGAAGCAGGCTACCGCGCCATCGAGCACGCGCAGCGAACGTTCGACTTCGATGGTGAAATCAACGTGGCCGGGGGTGTCGATGATGTTGATGCGGTGGTCGTTCCAGAAGCAGGTCGTCGCAGCGGAAGTGATTGTAATTCCACGCTCTTGTTCCTGCTCCATCCAGTCCATCGTGGCCGCGCCATCGTGGACTTCACCGATCTTGTAGCTCTTGCCGGTGTAATAGAGGATGCGCTCGGTGGTCGTGGTCTTGCCGGCGTCAATGTGCGCCATGATACCAATATTGCGATACATCGAGAGTGGATGGCCGCGTGCCATGGTGTTTTCCTTAGTGCGAAAGGGGGAGCCGGTTCAGACCCCCGCCCATTCTGTTATTTCTGTGACAGCTAAGTGACTGCTACCAACGGTAATGGCTGAACGCACGGTTGGCATCGGCCATACGGTGCGTATCTTCGCGCTTCTTCACCGCATTGCCACGGTTATTGGCCGCATCGAGCAGCTCTGCCGAAAGCCGCGCCGACATCGTCGTTTCCGAACGATTGCGCGCTGCCGTGATCAGCCAGCGAATGGCCAGAGCCTGCGCACGTTCAGGGCGAACTTCAACCGGCACCTGATATGTCGCACCACCAACGCGGCGGCTGCGCACTTCGATCTGCGGCTTCACATTGTTGAGCGCATCGTGGAACAGCTGGATCGGATCGCTCTTGGCGCGCGTTTCCATGGTTTCCATTGCACCATAAACAATCGATTCTGCGATGGACTTCTTGCCGTCCATCATCAGGTTGTTCATGAACTTGGACAGGATCTGATCCTTGAACTTGGGATCAGGCAGGATTTCCCGCTTCTGGGGACGACGACGACGTGACATATTTTCGAACTCCTTCGGAGTGCGCCAGTCACCTCCGTGACTGGCTTGCGGCACCGGCCTTCTCCCCCACCCGGTCACCCATCAGGATACCCTTGGAAGGGCTGTCCGGGTGGGGGAGAAGGCCGCCGCCGCGTGAAACTTACTTCGGACGCTTGGCGCCGTACTTCGAGCGGCTCTTCTTGCGGTCCTTGACGCCCTGGGTATCCAGCACACCGCGCAGCACGTGATAACGCACACCGGGAAGATCGCGCACACGACCGCCGCGGATCAGCACGACGCTGTGCTCCTGCAAGTTGTGGCCTTCGCCCGGAATGTACGAAATGACTTCGCGCTGATTGGTCAGGCGGATCTTGGCGACCTTGCGCAAAGCCGAGTTCGGCTTCTTCGGGGTCGTGGTATAAACGCGGGTGCAAACGCCGCGCTTCTGCGGGTTCTGCTCCATCGCAGGGACCTTTGACTTGGCCTTCTGCGGAACGCGACCCTTGCGGATCAGCTGATTGATTGTTGGCATGAAGTACTCTTCACCTGTGTTTGGGCCATGCCATCAGGGTGAAGAGATTTGCGAAACCCGCGAAAGCGCCAATGCCGAGGACTTGCCCCGCATCACGCACATCACGAGCCGAAAACGCTCCACCCAGACGCAATGCCGGGTTACTTTGACGGATTGACCGGGAAGCCCCAGACGCACCGGCAATGTTCAGCTCAACCGGAATGGGCGAACCCGTGCCGGAAGCGCGGGCCGATAAAGCAAATCCTGCAAGGGGTCAAGCGACCTAATAGGTCATCGCTTTAAGACCCTTGATTTGTTTCCCCCTCGTCACAACACCCGCCATTGAAGCCTTTGCTGAAAAATGTCGGGAGACTAGTTCCCTTACCTCGCTCGATTGAATCGCAGATAACACTTCACGCCAGTACACCCAGACATTGGCCTCAGTGCTGAACTCCCGCTCTACATCCCGAAACCCCAGGCGTATGGGATCTCCTTTCAGCCAATTTCCGTATTCGCGCATCACCTCATCCCAGCGAAGCGCAATTTGCCGCCCATCTGGCTTGCTTTCCAACGCTGACAGGCAGTGCGTCGCCAGATTGCGTGAATCATCGGTCTCATTTCTGACAAAAAGTACTGGCGACCCTTCCTCTCGCTCTACCCGCATGAACACACGCTCAAGCAACGCGGCTACCAACTTTGTGCAAAACCCACGCCCCCTGAGGGCACCATCCGATTTCATACGAATTGCTAAATGGAATAACCCAAAGAACGCTCTGTTGCTTTCGACCAGCATCCGCTCAAACAGACGATCATCATCGATATTTCTCTCTCCAACGTTTTCTCCGCGAATTTTGAACACCTCGGGAAGAGTCGCGTCGGCCATAAATCCAATCAATGATCTCGGCGTAACTTCATGAACAAAGGCACCCTTACTCCCGATTTTTCTGGCAACAAAATAGATAAAATCGGAATAAACTTCGCCGCGACCATTTTGAAATGATCGCGCTAGGGCCTTAAATTTCTCAACATCTTGGTATTCTTCCAAAAAGGCACGCACCCCGTCCGTTGCAATTCTCGAATATACCGAAACCTCTCTGCCAAGAGGAGGTGAAAATAGGATTCTCTGAGCAACCAAAAATTCTGCAAACGACCGGTGGCCAAAGTAGAAATAGTGCCCCCCTTTTTCTCAAGAAATGCCCCCACCAAAAGCTCGCGCATCAGGCCGTCTGCATCCTCATCCTCCCTGGGGTTTAACTGCTCGATCAAAGACCGCGGGAGCTCGTCAGCCGAAAATGAAATTTGCCCTCCCCTCTCGGTCCAAAGCCAGTAAGCCAGTTCTCTGAGAAAAGTGAGCCTTGCTTGGGGACCCAACTCTCGTCTCGCTACCTTCTCTGAATCTCGCTCCAGTAGATCATTAAAGAAAACTTCATATAAATCCCATCGAGTTAAGCTTTCTTCAAATCTCACTAAGTCAATAGAGTCATCCGCAGCAAGATCACACAAAATCTTTAAATGCACAGGCTTTCCAAACAAATCATGATCACGTACCATGATACTTTTTACTTCGTTTATACGACGCGACTTTCGTTCATTTTCACTATCTTGCGGCCGACCTTCAACTAAACTAATCCTGAACGATAAATATCGTTCAACAAAATCTATACTTTCATAGTGATCGAAATTAGATAGCTCAAATTCTTCAAAATCCGGCCAATCTACTTCCTTTCTCCACCCATCTCCGACGCGCTTTACGCCCTTCAACACATGAATATGTTCCTCAAAGGAAATAAAGGCACTTGGCCGACCTAGTAATATTACTTTTGCGTCTCCAACTATAAGCCTATTTAAATCCTTAACTTGATTTCGAAAATCAGACCAGCTCATTGCATGCTTCATCTCATCAAAACCATCTAGAATAATTATAAACCTTCCTGATCTATTTAAATTTTCGAATATACGAAAATTAAATGAAGGGACAGGAAAATCACTTGTAAACATTGCCCCAAGTAAACCCTCGATGCTAGAGTATCTAGTAAATAATCCTAGCTTTATTAGAATTGGCTTTCTTGATTCAAAATCGTGCTTAGATTTACAAGCAAAATAAGATGCAATTCGCCTTGCTAGGCTAGATTTTCCAGCTCCATAACCACCAAGAATAGCGACAGGCCCGCGATCCGACTGATTTGTCGAATATAAAAGTTCAGAAAAAATATCTATTTTTTCTGAAGATACACTACGCTCTTTATCTGATCCATAGTGAACTTGAAACGCTTGCGCGTTAACATAGTACTTATCCAAACCATCTCTTGAAAATTCGTCACCTAAATACGCAACATATTCAGAAAGACCTAACGTTTCGTTTTCTATTTCTCTTATTGTTTGATGCCTCATCAAAGGCTGTTCATCTTCGATATACGACTGGGCATCAGATGTGAGACCGTTTCGGGTGACGACAAGCAAAATCGCAGGCGCATTTTTTGCGATTATTCCGGAATAGTCCGCCCAAATCTTAACAACATCATCGCGACCGAGGCATTTCTTGTAGTCTTTGGCCTCGACGTATGTTTTTGATATTTTCCCAAAATGGCGCTCTACAAAATATATGTCTGCTTTCTTTCCGTTAGCTCGATACTCAAGATAGGCCTTTCCAAGCCGTCCTTGTAGCAACTCAGCCGCAGCGTTGCGTAAAGCGTCTCCTGGAAGCAGCACTTCATCAAACTCGGGGTGTTCCATAGATCTATCAAGGCCCAGCAAGAGAGGAGGCAGATGTGTGGGAGAATGTCTTAGTTGAGTCAACGTAAGGTCGAGATCGCTCCTTTAGGCCTCACCTGCCGCGCTGTCGGACGGCGACACGCAATTGCATTTCACCGGACATGACCACAAAACCATTTTCCTACACCCCCACCCGCTGCTATCCCCATCATCAGGAAGGGCACACACAAAACTGACGGAGCAGCACGCCCTTGCCTACCCCCATCACCTGCAAAAGCCCCCGCCCCTCGCGCCGCACATCTGCTGCTGCGTTTCAGGCCGATCCGCCTGATGCGGACGATCCGCTGCTGGCTTTCGCGCCTTATCTGCATGAGGCGCCGCGCGGCAATTCGATCACGCCGGATCGCCAGCGCGCGTTTATTGCTGCGCTGGCCGCCACCGGCATCGTCACGCAGGCGGCGCGCTCTATCGGCAAGAGTCTTGAGGCGCTGTACAAGCTGCGGCACCGGGCGGGGGCAGAGGGCTTTGCGGCGGCGTGGGAGCTGGCGCTTGATCGCGGCATGGCGCGGCTGGAGGATTGCGCGCTGGAGCGGGCGATTGCCGGTGAACAGCGCCCCATCGTCTCACGCGGGGAGGTGATCGGCAGCTGGACGCGCTATGATACACAGCTGCAATTGTTCCTGCTGCGGCAGCGCCGATCGGGCCGCTTTTCCGCCGAGACGATCCGCCCCGAAAGCCTGCGCCCCGGCAATGCGGTCTATGATCGCCTGCACGCCCAGTGGTCGCAGGAGGCCTATGGCGATGAGCAGGAGGTGCTCGACAGCATTGATCGCATGATCGACGAGATGCGGAACCGGAGCATCGCCAACAGCGCGCTGCTGGCGGGGGATGAGGACGACACAACGCCTTAGCTGCGCACCGTGGTTTGCGCGTCATCACCGGGCATGGCGGGCGGCGGGCCGTAATCGGCGCAAGGGTAAGCTGCGGCGGAAATATCGGGCGGGCCGTAATAGGCCATGTCAAAATGCCGTGCGGCGAAAAGCCAGTCTCCTTGATGCCGGGCAAAGCGATCATAATAGACGCCGAGCGTGCGGACCCCGGTTCCGTCCTTCAGTTTGACATATTCGGTGAGCGGCGTGCGTCCGGTTGCGGTTTGGTCGCCCACATCGAGCACCGTCAGCCCGAATTGCAGCAGCACGCGCTGTGATGGGGCGAGAAAGCGGGTGATCCCGGCGTGAATTTCGGCGTGGCCGCGCAAGGTCAGCCCGGCGATCTTCCAGGTGGCATCGGCGGCAAAGCAAGCGGTGAACGCGGCATAGTCACGCCGCCAAACGGCATCGGTGCAGCGGGCGTAGAGCTGGCGTATGGCGCATTCGGTGTGCTGGAAGTCTGGCATATCAGCGCCAAAACCCGCGCAGCCAGCGCAGGATGGCAGCGAACCAGCCGGGCGATGGTGGTGGCGTAGTAGCTGACTCGCCGGTGCCCTCCTCGATCCTCGACTTGAGCTCGGCGGCGAAGGATTTGACGAATTGCGGGAGCAGCGGCCGCCCCATGGCTTCCCACATCGGTGCCAAAGGCCCGCTGCCCTCCACCCGCACCCGCAAGGTCACTGCGGTTTCAGTCGCCGACTTTGGCTCGGCAAAAAAGCTGCCGCCGCCCTGCACCGGATCGCCCTCAAGCTGGTAGGAGAACTCTGCCCGCTCCGGCCCGTCCCACGTGTCGACATGGACGAGGACATTGACCCGGCGCAGCAGCCCGCCGACGCCCACTTTCAGCGTCCAGCGCGAATCATCGGCGTCGATGATCGTGCAGTCCTGCAATCCCGGCATCAGGCTGGCCCAGTTGGGGATGTGTTCGACATAGTTCCACACGGCAGTGATGGCGGCGTCGATCACCAGGGTCTGTTCGGTTTCGATCATCGCTGCTCAGAGCCCCAGCCGGTCAATTTCGCGCTCCAGTAGATCACTGGGCCGCCCGGCAGCGTGACGGCCAGCGAGGTAGCCCTGCGTCAGCCCGCGCGCGTTGGACATGCCGCTTTGCATCACCGCGCCGTTATCCTGCCGCGCCACCGAATTTCCGGCGAGGTACAGCCCGTCGATCGGGCGATCATCCCAGCCCATCGCGCGGCAGTGCTCATCAACCACCACCCCGGCAGACGCGATACCCGACGAGGCGAGGCGGCGGAATTCCACGGCATAAAACGGCCCCTTCACCAGCGGCCCAAGATTGGGGTTGGGCTGGTGAAACCGGTCTCCGCTCATATATTTGCCCCAGGCCAGTTCACCGCGATGGAACTGCGGATCCTCGCCCTGTTCGGCGTGGGCGTTGAACAGGGCGACGGTCTTTTCCAGCGCGTTTGCATCAACACCGATCTTGCCCGCCAGCTCGGCAAGCGTATCGGCCGTCACCCCGACGCTTTCCGGGATCGGTTCGCCCGGCATGATCGAGCCGAACGGGTATTTCTCCCGTGCCTGGGCATCGAAGATCGCCCAGCAGGGAAAATTGGGATGGGTCTGGGTGCCGCCATCGATGATATCAAGCGCCATGTAGATCGACCGGTAAAACGCCTCGTTGGCAAACCGCTGCCCCGCCCGGTTGACGACGATGGTATGCGGCAGACCGATATAGGCCATGGCGTTGCGCATCATCGGCACACCTTCCTGCAACTCCTCGCCGGGGATCTGGAAACCTAGCATGGTGACATCGGGAACCCGTGCAACGCGCGCGCCAAACGGCCCCGCCAGCCGCAAGTGCGCGCCGTCGATCTCGGGCATCAGCACTGAGCTGACAGCGAGTTGCTGGCCCAAGGTCCGCGTGAAATCAGGGCTGCGCTCATAACTGCTGACCGCCACGACAACACCGCGGTTGGCCTTGACGAACAGATCTTCACCATCCCGTGTGGCGCGCAGACCGACGATCCGGGTGCCATCGCCGATCAGTTCCTCGACATTGACGCCGGTGTGCATGGGAATGCCGCGCGTCGCTGCGCCTTTGACGAAATAGGCGACCAGACCCGGCCCAAGGCAGCGCTCATCCTTGCCCAGCCGATCGGCCATCGCGCTGAAATCCCAGCGCAGGATATTGGCCGCGCCGCCATTGGCAAAGATATCCTCATGCGTCATGCCATAGAGCACGTGCGGCGAGATACGCGTCCGTTCCTGCCATTCGCCCAGCGTTTCTGCGGGAAACGGCAGCACTTCAAGCAGGCGTCCTTCGGCCAGCCCATCCTTGTTCAGCCCGTAATAATAATCCGGGCAATCGCGAATGACGCTCATTTTCAGGCCGATGCGTTCTTCGAAATAGCGCAGCACCTGCGGAGCATGAACAACCTGATTAAGGATCGCGCGGTCACTGCCATAGCCCATCGACAAGGCTTTAACGTAGCGAAAGCCGCTTTCCGGGCTATCTTCGATGCCCAGTGCAGCGGCATGGTGATTACCCGGCACCCACACTTCGCCGAGTGAAAAGGCGGTAACTCCGCCCACCTGCGCCGACCGTTCAAGCACCATGGCGCTGGCCCCGTGATCATGCGCAGTAATCGCCGCCGAAAGCCCGCCGCCGCCCGAACCGACGCAGACCAGATCTGCTTCAAGATCCCAGTGATCCGGAAGATTGCTTATCATGCCTATCCCCTCGAACAGCCATGCGCGCGGCCATTTCTGATAAAACGATGCAGGACGCCCAGCAGCAAGGCAAGTGCCCCCGCATGGCATCCCCGAAGCGATGTTCAGCCAGCCTCCGCCCCTTGCAGGAACAGCCTTGTGCGATAGGCAATCTGACGCTCGAATTCAGCCTCATCCGGATTATCCCAGACGGCAAGCTGGACCGATCCTTCGACAATCAGGATCATGAAGGCTGCAGCGGCGTCTGCGGCATCGGGCACTGCCGCGCCATTGCGCAAACGGCGACGCAACAGATCAGTGATATAGCCGATGGTCCCCGCGCTCATTTGCGCGCGCAGATAGGCGGCAACCTCGGGCCGGGTAAAAGCCTCGGTATTGGCGATGCGCACCAGCCGCCATCCCGAAGGCTGACGGATATTGGCCACCCATATCCTATCGAACCGGACGCGCTGCTTGGGCTTGCCTCAAACTAAGCGAGACAAGGTGTGAATCAATAAGAATTACTCACATCATTCTTATTTATGCACGATGTGCTGGCAAATGGTCACATTCCGATATCACCAGCGCAAATCTCAGGCGTTGCCCACCACCCAGCAGGCCAGCGCCATCAGCAGGCCGGCAAAGCGATTGGCGCGAAAGCGGGCGAGCGCGTTGTCGTTATCGCCGGGGATCAGCGTCACCACTTGCCAGACCAGATGCACCGCCATCGGCAGCAGCGCCAGCAGCGCCAGTGGATCGGGCCGCAAGAGCCAGAAAGCCAGCGTCCAGAATGTCAGCGCGAGGCCATAGAACAGCGCCACGCCGCCTTGCACCCGCCCGCCCATCGCCAATGCGCTGGAGCCTATGCCGACCAGCGCATCATCCTCGCGGTCTTGCAGCGCATAGATCGTATCATAGCCGACCACCCAGCAGATGCAGCCGGCGTAAAGCAGGGCAAGAACGTCCCAAGAGTCTGTGCGCAGTTCGCTCCAGCCGACCAGCGCGCCCCAGCTAAACACCAGCCCCAGCCAGACCTGCGGCCACCAGGTGATCCGCTTCATGAAGGGATAGGCGGCGACCGGCGCGAGACTCCCCAGTGCGATGATCTGTGCGGGCAGGCGCAATTGCAGCAGCACCAGCAGGCCAATCAGGCTGAGCGCGATCAGCCACAGCCACGCCGCGCGCTTGCTCACCCGTCCGCTGGCAATCGGTCGCGCGGCGGTGCGGGCGACCTTCTGGTCAAGATCGGCATCGACGATGTCATTATAGACGCAGCCCGCGCCGCGCATGACGATCGCCCCCAGCAGCAGCCACAGAGCCAAGTCCCAGCGCTTTTGCCCGCCCGCCAGCAGCACCCCCCAGGCGCAGGGCCAATAGAGCAGCCACCAGCCGATGGGCCGGTCAAACCGGGCGAGCAGCGCGAAATCACGCAGGCGTTGCGGCAGCGCGGCGGCCAGACTGCGGTGCTGGCTGTCGGGGGTCAATTCGGGAGACAGTTCGGGAGACATGGGCAGAGCCTAGCCGAATGTGCCGTGCCTCGCTATGGCAGAACCATGCCCGCAACGCACAACCCCGCCACCCCTGCCTGGCCGCCAAAAAGCGCACCGCGCCTGTTTGTCCCCGGCCCTCTGGCCGAGGGTGCGGCGGTGTCTATCGAGGGACCGCAGGCCCATTACCTTGCCCGCGTGATGCGCGTTGGTGCGGGCGATGTGGTGGTGCTGTGTGATGACATGACCGGCGAATGGGCCGCGCGCGTTACAGCCACCGGCAAGCGCGACGTCAGCCTTGTCACAGAAACGCAGAATCGCCCGCGCGAAGAGGCTCCCGATTTCACCTTGTGCGCCGCGCTGCTCAAGAAGGACCGCTTCGATCTGGTGCTCGAAAAAGCCTGCGAGCTGGGCGCGCGGCGCATTCAGCCGGTGATCACCCGGCGCTGCGTGGCCGACAAGCTCAACCTCGATCGGGCGCGCGCTATCCTCACCGAAGCGGCCGAGCAATGCGCGCGCACCGCCTTGCCCGAACTGATGGAGCCGGTGAAGCTCGATGCCCTGCTTAAGCACTGGGAAGCGACGCGCACTTTGTTCTTTGCCGATGAAAATGCCAAAGATTCTGGCGCTGAACCGGCCAACACTGCCTTTGCCGCAAGCTTTGGCCCCGCAGCCCTGCTGATCGGCCCCGAGGGCGGCTTTGACGATAGCGAACGCGCCGCGATACGCGTCTTGCCCCAAGCCTGCCCCATATCGCTCGGCCCCCGCGTGCTGCGCGGCGAAACAGCGGCGATTGCCGGGACTGCCTTGTGGATGGGATTAGCTGGCGACTGGAAATAAGTGTGGCGAAACGCCCCATGAGCACCTAACTGGCACCCCATGAGCACACGTCAGGATTCAGCCAGCAACGATCCCGTGATCGAGAGCCTTGACCAGCTCCTGATCCCCATGGCCAAGGGCGAAAAGCCCAAGGCCGATTGGCGGATCGGCACCGAGCACGAGAAGATCGTCTATCGGACCCGCGATCACCAGGCGCCTAGTTACGACGAACCCGGCGGCATCCACGATCTGCTGATGGCACTCACCGCATATGGCTGGGAGCCGATTATCGAGGGCGGGAAAGTCATCGCGCTGTCCGGCCCTGATGGCGCGGTCAGCCTTGAACCGGCAGGCCAGCTGGAGCTATCCGGCGCGCCCTTGGTCAATCTGCACCAGACCTGCGCCGAAACCGGCCGCCATCTGGCTCAGGTCAAGGAAATCGGCGACAAGTTCGGGCTCGGCTATCTCGGCCTTGGTATGTGGCCCGACAAACGGCGCGATGAGCTGCCGGTGATGCCCAAGGGCCGCTATGCCATCATGCTGCGCCATATGCCGCGCGTCGGCACCATGGGGCTCGACATGATGCTGCGCACCTGCACCATCCAGACCAACCTCGACTATTCGAGCGAGGCGGACATGGTGCAGAAGTTCCGCGTTTCGCTGGCACTGCAACCGCTGGCCACCGCCTTGTTCGCCAATTCGCCATTCACCGAAGGCCAGCCCAACGGGTTCCTGTCCTATCGCAGCCACATCTGGTCAGATACCGATCCGGCGCGCACCGGGATGCTGCCTTTCGTGTTCGAGCAAGGCTTCGGCTATCAGCGCTATGTCGATTACATGCTCGACGTGCCGATGTATTTCGTCTTCCGCGACGGCAAATATATCGACGCGGCAGGCCTCAGTTTCCGTGATTTTCTCAAGGGCGAACTGTCTGTTTTGCCGGGTGAGAAGCCGACACTGTCGGACTGGAACGATCACCTTTCCACCGCCTTCCCCGAAGTGCGGCTCAAAAGCTTCCTTGAAATGCGCGGGGCCGATGGCGGGCCGTGGAACAAGATCTGCGCGCTGCCGGCGTTCTGGGTCGGGCTGCTTTATGATCAGACCGCGCTCGATGCCGCATGGGATCTGGTCAAGGACTGGGACATGGAAGGGCGTGAGGCGTTGCGCGGTGCGGTGCCGAAGCTGGCGCTCGATGCTCCTTTGCCGGGTGGGGGGAAATTGCGCGACATCGCCGCCGAAGTGCTCGCCATCGCCCGCGCCGGGCTTAACGCACGCGGGCAGCTGAACGATGCGGGCGATAATGAAGGCGGCTACCTCAGCCCGCTCGATGATATCGTCTCCAGCGGCAAAGTCCCCGCGCAGCGCCTGCTCGAACGCTTCCACGGCGAATGGCAGGGCGATATTTCGCGGGTCTATGACGAGAAGAGCTTCTGATGATTCTGGTTATCGGTGAATTCCGCTTCCCGCCTGAAAAGGTAAGTGAAGCGCAGGCAGCGATGGCCAAGGTGATCGCGGCAACTCGCGCCGAGCAGGGCTGCATTACCTATTCCTATGCCGAAGACGTGCTCGAACCGGGGCTGTTTCGCATCAGCGAACAATGGACCGATCGCGCATCGCTCGCCGTGCATTTTGCTGCGCCGCATATGGCGGTGTGGAAGCAGGAACGCGAAGCACTGGGAATTTCCGGCAGGCAGGTCACTGCCTATCAGGCAGGCGGCGGAGAGGCGCTTTAGCGCAGGTCGCTGGAATTGTGAATCACTTCGATCCTCCCCTTGTGGGGGAGGTGTCGCGCCGAAGGTGTGACGGAGGGGTATCCACGCCCGCGTTGTCACCCCTCCGTCAGCCCAAGAGGGCTGCCTCCTCCCCTTCCAGGGGAGGATGACTGCGGTTCAGATTTTAAGCCCTACTCCGCCGCCTGGAACTCCGCCCGTTTTGGCTTCGCCCCGTTCAGCAGCCGTCCAATGAACCGCGTGATCGTGGGGTTGCGGTCCATCCAGGCGTGATAGTCGCGGTATTTCACATCCTCGGCCATGAGGTGCTTTTCCTCGGTCCTCGCGCGCCAGAAATAGATCGCGCTGACCCCTGCCAGACACACCGTATTGCGCACCGCATCGGTCAGCGAATGGTTGGTGACGAGGAACGGCAGCGCCGCCAGCCACCAGAACAGGTTCTTCGACAGATAGGCTGGATGGCGGGTGAAACGATAAGGGCCATGCGTCAGCACGCCGCGATAGGTCAGGTTGGAAAAGCGGATGCCAAAGGCCACCGTCGCCCAGGCATAACAGCCGGTAAGGAAGATCAGCAGTGCCGCCCAGACCCACAGCAGAGCCTGCTGGCCCTGCATCCAGAAGGCCCAGTCAGCCGTGTTGGAGCCATAGAACAGCGGCCCGCCCTCGCCCATCAGCTGGAACGGTGGGTAGCAGATCAGCGCCGCCAACCAGCCCGCGAGATAGGGATTGGCCGAGCGGATCTGCGCATCGAGCGGCTTGCAGGTGAGGATATAGCCGACCGTGCCGATCTGTTCATCAACCACGAACATCATCAGCACCAGCAGGTTGCTGATCGCCACCGGATCCTGCCAGATACCGCTCCAGTCGCGGTGGACGAGATCGTAAAACCCCGGCGGCACGATCGAGATCATGAAGGCAGTGAAAAAGCCCTTCACTGCCCATGCGCGCAAGTGAATGCCGATCTGCGCAGGCTCATGCGGCTCACGCCCGATCAGCCATGCGCCGAAATGCCAGCTCGCGTCGCGCGGGTTCACCAGCACCCGGTCAAGCCACAGCACATAGGGGATCGAGGCAATGAACAGCGGCACGGCCGCCCAGCCCAGCACCCGCATCGATACGGCATAGGACCCCTGCCAATACCAGCGCGCGACGCAATAGAGAAAACCGATCAGCGCCCATGTCGCCCAAAGGCCCGCCAGCTTGGTGATCGAAATATCGATGATGCTGGCCAGCGGTCGCTTGTGGCTCCAGTCGATCCCGGTCGAGGCGCGGCGGTGGACTTTTTCGACGATCAGCGACCATGCCACCATCGGCGCAGCGGCAAAGACCAGCCCCATCAGCGCGGCATTCGGCCCGGTCAGCCGTTCACGCGGACCGCCAAGATCAAAGGTTCCGGCGATCTCGGGCCAGAAATGGCAGAACAAAATCCACAAGCCGAGTCCCACCAGCCCCACCAGACCGGTGCCGGTGGAAACATCGCTTTTGGGCCGCGGATCGGCTCTTGATAGAACTGTGCTCACCCCGCGCGGCTTAGCGGCAAAGGGTTAAGGCTGCGGTAACGTGGGGAGCTCTCTTAAGCCCCTCCCCTGAAGAGGAGGGGCGAAGATCACATCACCGGAACGCGGAAATTCTGCCGCCATCGTCAAGGATATAAAGCACCTTGTTCGCCACCACCGGCGCCAGGCTGACCGGCTTGCCAAGCCGGACAAATTCGCGAACCGAGCCGTCAGCCGTGCTGGCCGACATCACCTGACCTTCGGTGTTGGCCATCCACAGGCGGCCGCCGGCCAGCACCGGGCCGGTCCAGAAGATCGGGTTCTTTTTCTTCTTTTCGTTCTTGTAGCGCGCCAGCGAGGTGGACCAGCGCACCTTGCCATTGCTGCGGGCGATGCACAGCAACTTGGCTTCGTCAGTCAGCGTGAAGATCCAGTCTCCAGCCACTGCGGGCGTCGAAATTCCGGCGAGGTTAAGCTCCCAGATCCGCTGGCCAGTGACCAGTTCATAAGCGGCCATGCGCCCGCCCTGCCCCAGTGCATAAACCTTGCCATTATCAATGATCGGATCGGCGTCGATATCGGTGAGCACGCCCACCGTGGTCGACAGTGAGGTGCGCGCCAATGCGTCAGACCACAAGGTGCGGCCATTCTCATAGCGATAGGCAGTGATCTCACCGGTCGAATAACCAGCGATAACCGAGCCTTGGCCGACGGTTGGTGCGGCAACGCCGAAAATGCCGGACAAGCCGCTCGAGCCGCTTTCGCTCCACAGAACTGCACCGTCCGGCGCGTTAAGCGCGAACAACTGGTTGTTCTGGGTCATCACATAGACGGCATCGAAGGCAATTGTCGGCGATCCGCGCAGCGGGCCGGCGGGCTTCACTTTCCACAGCACTTTGCCATTGCTGGCATCGAGCGCGGCGACTTCACCGACGCCCGTGGTGATATAGACCTTGCCGCCATCATAGCTCGCGCCGCCGCCGAACACCGCGCCATCGCCATCACCGCTGATCTTGAAGCTTTGCGTCCAGCGAGGTGAACCGGTGGCGGCATCATAGGCGTGGACCAAGCCATTGGTATCCATGGCAAACAATTGCCCGCCGCCGATTACCGGCGATGCGGCCATGCGCTGGCGCTTGGTATTCCCGGCAATGCCCTGCGACCATAGCCGCCCCGGGCTGTCCGAAAGCGCCAGATTGCCATAGGATTTGCTCGGCAGATTGCCCGCCTGCGGCCAATCAGCGTTTGTCTCCGCAGTCGGCACGACGACCGACAGACTGGCGAGACCCGGATCAACCTTGGCCCCCGATTCGATGCGTGACAGCACCGGCACCCGGTTGCCAACCGTCGGCGTGGTCGGGCCCTTCTTGTTGAACACCCCGCAGCCAGTCAGCGCGATGGACAGCGCCAGCACAGCCGGAACGGCCCATTTGCCGATCGGGCGACGATTTGGAGTGGCTGCGTTCATTCTAGCACCTTCTTTTTAATTACTGGCCATCAGGCCCGCCAGCAGCAGCCGTATCAGCCGCCGCCTCGTTAACATCATCAACCGCATCAACGCCCAGCACGCCAGCCATCTGGCGACTGCGCTGGCGGATCGATTCCGGAACTGTCTTGTCGCGGGCCATTGAGGCAAAAAGCGGGCCAGCGAGATTATCCTTGCCCTGCTTCATATAGGCGAGGCCAACCAGCTCTCCGGCACTGCCGAACCACGCATTGCCCGGCACTGCCAGATCTTTCAACGCGGCCACCACCTGATCAGCAGGCATGGCATCAAACCGCAGCGCAATTTCGCGCACTTTCGCCAGATCGCGGAAAGGCTGAGGGGCATCGGCATTGGCTGCTATCTGGCCAAATATCCTGGCGGCCTCATCAGTCTTGCCCTGCTCGACAGCAATCCCTGCCTGCAACATGCGTGCTGCAGCCTGAGCGCCCGCTTCGCCTTGGGTAGTCAGCGGCAGCAGCGACTTGGCCGTGGTATCAAGATCCTGCCCCTCCAGCTTGTCGAGCGCCAGAACGAATTTCTCGCTGTGCTCGGCGCGGGTCTGTTCGCGGGCGCTGTGCCAGTACAGATAGCCAGCCAGCGCCATCAGCCCCGCAACCACGCCGATGCCCAGCACCATGCCAAAGCGTTTGAACAGCGAAAGCGCCTGATCCTGGCGCAGCGCCTCATCGACTTCACGCAGGAAGCCTTCCTGCTGCGCTTCATCGCGCGTGGCAGGAACAGCAGGGGTGTTTTTCGGATTATTAGGGCGCAGTGCCAAATTCAGCTCTTTTCAGGAAACTCGTCAGTTGGCCGCGTGTTTAGCGGATGGGACTGCCAATTCAACGGCAATGATGGTGAAGCAGGCGTGAATAACGGGGATTGTCAGGGAAAACGCTCTCTACCCAGCGCTCGGGCATAGGTTTCGCGATAGACAGCGACCATCTGCGCTTCGTCAAACAGGGCGCGGGCGCGGGTGCGATTGGCCTCACCGATGGCGCGGCGAAGCGCCGGATCGGCGGCCAGAACCCCCAACGCCTCGGCAAAATCGCCTTCTTTTTCCTTCGGCACCACGAAACTCCGGTTCGGCTCAGCCAGCATCGCGGCGATATCACCGACGTCGGTGGAAACCACCGCCAGACCCGCCGCCATTGCCTCGACCACTGAGAGCGGGAACTGTTCGCTATCTGATGACAGGGCATAAAGATCGAACAGCCCGATCAGCCGCGCCGGATCGCCGACAAATCCGGGCAGGTGAACCCGGTAGCCCACATCGAGCCGCATCGCCTCGTTCAGAATCGCATCATGTTCGCTGCCTTCGCCGACAATCACCAGATGCCATTCCTCGGGCAGCGCGGAAAAGGCGCGGACCAGCCGGGGCAGGTTCTTGACCGGCCGCAGCCCCGCCAGCGTCCCCAGCCAGAATTCGCCGTCATGCTTGATCACACGCGGCAAAACATCGCGTTTGGGTTTTTTGCCATAAGCCTGGGTGGGAATACCATTGGCGATCCGCCGCACCCGTCCGCGTGGTTGCTGCCATTCCTTGATTGCAATCGCTTCAAGCTTTTCGGATGGCACCACCAGCGCAGAGGCCAGCCCCAGCGCGATGCGGCGGAACCAGTTGCGCGAGGGCTTCAGCCGAGCCGCCTCATCCTGATTGAAGCCATCCTCGTGATGGACCAGCGGGGGCAGGGACAGCATTTTGGCAAACACCGTATGCGCCAGCACCGCATCCATCGCCCCCCAATTATAGGTCAGCACCAGATCGTAGCCCTGCATCGCCTGTGCCAGCCGCTTCAGCCGCCCTGGCCACGGCTTGCCCTGAAGCGAGGGGAAATCGCGCGGATAGCTGACCTTGATCTTGTCCGAAATCGCCTGTGACGCGCCCAAAGCCTCAGGATCGCCCGAGACGATGACGTGCTCTACCGCCGGGCCAAAAGCATTGATCAACTGCGCGGCGCGCAATTCCTTGCCGCCGGGATTGAAGTTCGAATGGATGTGCAGCAGCCGCAAGCAGAGCCTCAGACGATCTTGGCGAGCAGGCGCTTTATGGCGGCCACGGCTTCGGGTTCATCCAGAGTTGGCGCATGGCCGACATTCGGCACAGTAACGCATTCGACTTGCGGTCCCGCCTTGCCCATTCTGGCAAAGGTTTCGGGCGAAAACAGATCGGATATACCGCCGCGCAGCACCAGCATCGGCTTTGTCGCCAGCGCATTGAGACCCGGCCAGAAATCGGGTTGATGGGTGAAATCTATGGTCTGAAAGGGTTCGGCGATCTTCATGTCATAGTCGAAGACGATGCGGCCATTGCTTGATAGCACCATCACCCGCTTGGCCATCACCAGCCACTGATCGACCTGCCAATCGGGGAAAGCGTGGCCCTGCGATTCTTCCAGCGCCCGGGCGGCGTGCATCCAGGTGGCAAAATTGCGTCCCTGGCCGATATAGCCCTTGATCCGGTCAAGCCCCGCCATTTCAAGATCCGGCCCGATATCGTTGAACACGGTTCCGGCAATCCGATCAGGCATGGTAAAGCCCATCAGCATGGTCATCAATCCGCCCATCGAGGTGCCGATCGAGACAAAGCGCGTGATGCCTTCGGCTGTGAGCAGCTCACCCAGATCCTGGACATATTGCACCGGATTGTATGTTTCCGCGTCCTTGGCATAGCCGCTGTCTCCGCGCCCGCGCATATCGGGGCAGATGACCCGCCAGTCGCCAGCAAGCTGCGGCGCAAGGCCATCGAAATCGCGGGCATTGCGGGTGAGGCCGTGCAGACAGATCACCGGCGGACGGTTATCGCTCCCGGCATAATCACGGTAATGCAGCTTGAGGCCGTCACGGCTCAACCAGAAACGATCCTCAAACTGGCTCACAGTGACCCCTAATATTCTCTGACCCTGGAATAGTCAGCGCGAATAGGCTGGGGACACCTTGCGCGCACCCATTACCCACTCCACTATCGCGCGATGAAGCCCGAACCGCAAGTTACTGAATACAATCCTGACCCGGCGATCCTGCCACTGGCCCCTTGGCTGGCAGACGAAGTGGCACCGGCAGCGTTCCCGCAGGCTCTGCTGCGCTTCCGAAATGACCGCTGGGCCGGGGCTGTCGGGCTGGGAAAACTGGATGATGCCGCCTGGATCAACCACTTCGGCCGCTTCACCGCCCTGCCCGGCAATCTGCCCACGCCGCTGGCGCTGCGCTATCACGGCCACCAATTCCGCCACTACAACCCTGACCTTGGCGACGGGCGCGGCTTTCTGTTTGCGCAGGTTCGAGATGGAGCGGGGAGATTGCTCGATCTTGGCACCAAAGGTTCCGGCCAGACCCCATGGAGCCGCGATGGCGATGGCCGGCTGACGCTGAAAGGCGCGGTGCGCGAAATTCTCGCCACCGAAATGCTCGAAACGCTGGGGGTCAATACCAGCAAGACGCTGTCGGTGATCGAAACCGGCGAGGCCTTGCAGCGCGGCGACGAGCCAAGCCCCACCCGCTCCGCCGTGCTGGTGCGGCTCAGCCACGGCCACATCCGCTTCGGCACATTCCAGCGGCTGATGGTGCTGGAACAGGTGGATAACATGGCCGCGCTGGTAAACTATTGTATCGCCCAGTTTCCCGGCACCCTCCCGCCCGAGGACGCGCCGGGACGGGGTGAGCCGGCGGTGATCCTGCTGCATCAGGTGGTCGAACGCATGGCCGATCTGGCAGCAAGCTACATGGTCGCGGGCTTTGTCCATGGCGTGCTCAACACTGATAACATGAACATCTCGGGTGAGAGTTTTGACTATGGCCCATGGCGCTGGCTGCCGCGCTGGGATCCGGCTTTTACCGCCGCCTATTTCGATCACAGCGGGCTTTACGCCTTTGGCCGCCAGCCTGAGGCGATCCTGTGGAACTGCGGTCAGCTGGCGATTGCGCTGCGCAGTCTGGCCGATGCGCCGCCGCTGATCGCCGCGCTTGACCGCTTTGGCCCGCTGTATGAAGCGGCGATGGCGAAGCGGTTCTGCTGGCGTCTGGGGATCGAACCGATGCCCGTTGAACAAGCAAAGCTGCTGGTCGGCGCGGCGGAAAAGCATATGCGTGAAAGCGGCATGGGGCCGGACGCTTTCTACTTCGCCCATCGCGGCCTTCGCCAGTTGCCAGAGGGCGAACTGGGCGAACTGCTGGCCCGCACCAAGGCAACTGAAGTCCGCGATCATCCACTGTGGCGCGAAGCCGAACCGCCAGCTCTCCTGATCGAAGAAGTGGAGCGAATCTGGTCCGCGATTGATAAGAAGGACGATTGGCAAGTGCTGGCGGACAAAGTATTGGCCATACGCAGACTTGGCGATGCATTAGGAATTGCGCCAAATTGATGGTTTAGCAAGATTATCAGTCTAAACCTCCGGCCAGACAGGGACTTCGTCACCAAGCATGAGCAATGAAATCATTTCCTATGAGCCCGCCACCGGCGAGGAACTCTGGCGCGGCAAGCGCGGGGATGTCGATGATATTGTCGCGCGTGCCCGTCGCGCCTGGCCCGCCTGGGCCTCTCAACCGCTGGCCACGCGCATGGAATTGATGCGCCGCTTCGCCAATGAAGTGCGCAAGGAAAACGATAAATTTGCCGAACTGATCGCCAGGGAAACCGGCAAACCGATGTGGGAAGCCCGCACTGAGGTTGAATCGGTGATCGGCAAGGTTGAAATCTCGATTCGCGCCTATGCCGAGCGCACTTCGCAGCGCAAGCTTGATAACGCGATGCAGGGCACCATGGCCGTGCGCCACAAGCCGCATGGCGTGATGGCCGTGCTAGGGCCGTTCAACTTCCCGGCGCATCTGCCCAACGGCCACATTATCCCGGCGCTGATCGCGGGCAATGTCGTGGTGTTCAAGCCGAGTGAAAAAACTCCTGCGGTGGGCGAATTTCTGCTCCAGTGCTTCCACCGCGCGGGCATTTCCGCTGCCATCGTCCAGCTGCTGGTCGGCGGGCCGGAGGAAGGACAAGCACTGGTCGCGCATGATGGAGTGGACGGCGTGTTGTTCACCGGCTCTGCCCATGCCGGGATCGCCATCAACCGCAAGCTCGCCACCCGGCCTGACAAGATCCTCGCGCTCGAAATGGGCGGCAACAACCCGATTGTCGTTTGGGATACGCCAAAGATTTCCGACGCGGCGGCACTGGTGGTGCAATCAGCCTTCGCCTCATCAGGGCAGCGTTGCAGCGCCGCGCGCCGCATGATCGTCAAGGCTTCAATGTATGATGCGGTCGTCGATGAGGTCAAGCGACTGGCGGACCGGCTGATTGTCGGCGCGCCGTTCGACAATCCCATCCCCTTCATGGGTCCGGTGATTGATAATCACGCTGCCGACGGCTTGACCGAAAGCTTTGTCTATCTGCTGTCCAACGGCGGCCGGGTGATCAAGCATATGGTGCGGTCTGATCCGGCACTGCCGTTCCTTTCGCCCGCGATCATTGATACCACTGCCATGGCCGATCGCCCTGATGTCGAGCTGTTTGGCCCGATGTTGCAAGTGATCAAGGTCGACGATTTTGACGAGGCGATTGCCGAGGCCAACAACACCCGCTTCGGGCTTTCAGCCGCACTGGTTGGCGGCAATCCGCAGGAATACAACCGTTTCTGGGCCAATATTCGCGCCGGTGTGGTCAACTGGAACCGGCCGACCACCGGGGCCAGTTCAGCCGCACCGTTCGGCGGCATCGGCCTTTCGGGCAATCACCGCGCAGCAGCCTATTATGCCGCAGACTATTGCGCCTATCCGGTGACTTCCGCTGAAATGGAACAGCCGCGCGCCAATATCGGCGTTGGTTTGCGCGACGGGTAATTCACCCACCGTTAGTGACGAGATCGACCTCGGTCGAACCTTCCGGCCCCGGACGTGCATAAACCGCGAACCCCGCGCCGCCCTTCTTCCCGCTGAGCGCATGGGCATCGCCAGTCGCGCGGTGCTCGGCGGCAAAACCGGCCTTGCGGGCGCGGGTGGCATAGAAATCGAGCACGTATGCCACTGCAACCCCGGTGCGGAAGTTGATCGCGCGCAAGCGGCAGTTGGCGGCATCAGAGCCAACCGATTCCTGCACATGACCGCGCGGATAAATAGCGAAAGGCTCTGGCATTTTCGCCGCCCAGCCGAAGGTGTAGCTAGCGCTGGCAGCGCAACTGGTGCCGCCAAAGGCGCGGCGATAGGAAAGCAGAGCGGTTTCGCCCGCCTCACTGTTGGTGCTGCCCGAAGCCAGGGGAACCTGATCCAGTTTGCCGCCCGCCAGCGTGATCGCCTCTGCCTTGGCAGCGGCATTCGCTTCGTCAGACAGCGGATCCGTGGGGATCAGCGCACTCGGCACCCCGCCGCCGGTCAGGGCCGCACCGGCCCGGTTTTGCGCGGTAAGATCAGGATCGGTCATCAAGGGATCGGCGAGCGCAGCGGCGATGGCCGGATCGAGCGTGGCGCGGTCTTGCTCGGCCTGCTTGCCACCGCACGCGGTGAGCGCGCTGGCCAGCAGTGTAGCGGAAGCCAAAGCCAAGATTGAGCGCGGTGCGATCATGGCTGCTCTATCGCTGATTTGGGTAAATATTCCCCTTCAAGGATTGGCGCAGCAGAAGAAAGCGCCCCCGGATTGCTCCGGAGGCGCCCTTCCTGATCCTGCCAGACTGCTCGGTGGAACCTACCCGGCAGGGTTGAAGACTTAGCGGCAGCGGCTGCCTGAACGGTCAACCTCGCGGCCCAGCAGCGCACCGGCACCGGCACCCAGAATGGCACCAAGCGTACGATCACCGCGGCGTCCGGCGACCTCGCGGCCGATCAATGCGCCCGCCACGCCACCGATCAGCAGTCCGGTGGTGCCATCCTGACGTCGGCAATACTGGCGGCCATCATCGCCGCGCCAAGTGTTGGAATTGCGATAGTTCTGCTGGTTGTAGCCATCATAACCCTGACGATCATAACCACCCCGGCGATCGTAACCACCGCGATATTCATAGCCGCTGTAATCGCCCCGGCCCTGCCAGCCGCGATCACCATGATCGGCAAAAGCCGGCATCGAGGTCAGCAATGCGCCCGGGATAATCAGTGCCAGAGCAGCGTTCTTGAGCATTTTGGCCATAGTGGCTCTCCTTGCTTTTGCCTCAGTTGGGCTTTGAATCCGCTGGCCAAATCACTCTTGCGGCCACGTGTTCATGTATAGGCAGACAAAGCTGAACGGCTGGCAACCAGATCGTCAGTTTGCAATTTTGCGATGAAGTGAGGCGATAGGTTAGTCTTTGATCCGCCAGCCGAGTGTCTGTCCGGCGTGAAATGGCACGATGGCGGTGCCGCCCGCATCGATCACATCGGGCACCACCACAGCGCCGCGTTCCAGCATCACCGTGCCTTCATTCAGCGCCAGCCCATAGAAGCGCGGGCCATTTTCGCTGGCGAAAGCCTCCAGCCGGTCCAGCGCGCCTTCCTCGTCAAACACTGCGGCATAGCTTTCCAGAGCATAGGGTGCGTTGAAGATGCCCGCGCAGCCGCAAGCCGATTCCTTGGCGGCGACGGCATGAGGCGCGCTGTCGGTGCCGAGGAAATATTTGGCCGAACCGGATGTCGCCGCCTTGCGCAGCGCCAGCCGGTGCGCCTCGCGCTTGGCCACCGGCAAGCAATAGGCGTGGGGACGCAGCCCCCCGGCGAACATGGCGTTGCGGTTGATATGCAGGTGCTGCGGGGTAATCGTCGCGGCGACATTGGCTCCCATGGCATCCACGAACGCCACCGCGTCAGCCGTGGTGATATGTTCAAACACCACGCGCAGACCCGGCAGATCGGCCAGCAGCGGCGCGAGCACGCGCTCGATAAACACCGCCTCACGGTCAAAGATATCAACTGCAGCGTCGGTCACTTCGCCGTGAACCAGCAGCGGCATGCCGATGTCAGCCATGCGTTCCAGCACCGGGCGGATGCGGGCAATGTCCGTCACGCCGTGCGCTGCGCCAGTGGTGGCGTGCGCGGGATAGAGCTTGGCGGCGGTGAACACGCCTTCCTCGAACCCGCGCGCGATCTCGGCAGGATCGCTGGCATCAGTGAGATAGCAGGTCATCAATGGCGTGAAATCCGAACCCGCAGGCAAGGCATCCAAGATCCGCTGGCGATAGGCCGCCGTGCCCTCAACACTCGTCACCGGCGGCGAAAGGTTGGGCATGATGATCGCCCGGGCAAATTGCCGCGCAGTATAGGGCAGAACCCCAGCCATCACACCGCCATCGCGCAAGTGAACGTGCCAGTCATCAGGGCGGCGGAGCGTGAGAGTCGTTTGCGTGGTCATCGCTTCCCTTTAGGCAGGCCCATGCCTATCTGTCACCCATGACTGCAACCCGATTGATGCAACGCGCCATAATCCGCCTCTCCGCTCTGGAGGAAGGTGAGGACGTGCGCGGCTTCCTGCAAGGGCTGGTGACCAATGATGTGGCGGCCGCGCTGCCGGTCTGGGCGGCTCTGCTCAGTCCGCAAGGCAAGGTGCTGTTCGATTTTCTTGTCTGGGCCGATGCTTCAAGCGCTGGCGACGATCTGCTGATTGATTGCGAGGCTCATGCGGCTGAGGCTCTGGCAAAGCGCTTGTCGATGTATCGCCTGCGCCGCAAGATCGGTATTGCGCTCGATCTTTCGCTCAGTGTCCATTGGCAGCCTGAAGCTGCGGGCAATGACCCGCGCCTGCCCGCGCTCGGCAGCCGGTGGATCGCGGCACGATCGGGTGATGATGAAAGCGCTGACGAAGCATGGCTCGCTCACCGCCTGTCGCTCGGCGTCTGTGAAGGCACTGCGGAACTTGGCGATCTGCTGTGGCTGGAATGCAATGCCGATGAACTGCACGGCGTCAGCTTCACCAAGGGCTGCTATGTCGGACAGGAAAACACCGCGCGGATGAACTGGCGGGCCAAGGTGGGCCGGCGGTTGATTGTGGTGCCGCTCGAACGCTCGGACCCCAAGCGCCAGCGCGCCACATATCCCGCACTCGGTCTGGCGGTCGATCATCTGCGGGTTGAGGAAATTCCGGCTGATTTACGGCCAGAGTGGCTCAAACTCGCCTAACCCTTGGCGAAGTTCAATCCGGCGCGCTCTGCCGCCTCGATCAGCATATGCTCTGCCTGATCACGTGCCGCATCGCGTTTGAGCCCGAGCGACAGGCTGAGCGGTTCGCCCATCAGGGCATCGCCCAGCGCCATCAACACCAGGCTCAGCGTCGCCTCGTGCATCGAGGCGTCTTCATGCCCGTTCACTTCATCGACGATATCGTGGATCGCATCGACAATCGGATCGAGCGCATCTTCATTGCCCGAAAGCAGCATCCAGCTGGCCAGAGCGCCGCCGCCTTCCTTGCCAAAGGCATCGAAGGTAAGATCAACCACCTTGCGCGGATGGCCAATTCCGGCGCGGGTCGCCAGCACCGCTTCGGCAATCGTCGCGCAAATCGTTCCGGCCAGATGCGCCGCCAGCGCCTTTTGCAAGCCCGATGCCGAACCAAAGTGATGCAGCAGGTTGGCATGAGTGCGCCCGATACGCCCCGCTACTGCTTTCAATGTCACCGCCTGTGGCCCGGCCTCGATCAGAATCGCCCGTGCCGCTTCAACCGCAGCAGTGCGACTTTCTTCTTGGGTCAGGCGACGCCTTATTGACATTGATGTAAGTTACCCTCATATGTGCATCATGAATGCACACAGTTCCATTGCGTTAGAGCGCGATTCGGCTCCCGGCAAGGCGGCTCATGCCACACCAACGCCAAGTAATCTCACCATAACTGTGCGCGATCTGCGCTTTGGCAGAGGCGGCAAGCAGAAACGCTGGTGGATGGGCGGCGATGCCGTTGCCACGGCCTGGCACAATGCGCTTTCCGCCACTTTCCCGCGCGGTGAGGCCTTCTTCATCGAATCGGTGAAAGCTTTCCGCGAAGGCACCCCGCCCGAACTGGAAGCGGCAATCCGCGCCTTTATCATTCAGGAAGTCAATCACAGCCGCGAACACATCGCCTTCAACAAGGCGGCGGTGGAAGCTGGTTATGACCTCTCGCGGATTGATGCCCATGTCACCGAGATGCTCGAAATGACACAAGGCCGCCCGCAGATCGTCAACCTTGCGGCGACCATGGCGCTTGAACATTATACCGCGATGATGGCGAAACAGCTGCTTTCCAATCCGCGCCATCTGGCGGGCGCCGATCCCGAACTCGCCGCGCTGTGGCGCTGGCACGCGATCGAGGAGATCGAGCACAAGGGTGTGGCTTACGATACCTGGCTCAACGCCACCAAGGATTGGTCACGCCGCAAACGCTGGCAGGTAAAATCGATCATGATGCTGGTGATCACCCAGAACTTCATCGCCCACCGCATCCGCGATTCGCTCGATCTGCTGGCGCAGGATGGGCTGAGCGGCTGGAAGATCAAGGCGCGGCTGTTCTGGTATCTGTTTGGTGCGCCCGGTGTGCTGCGGCAGATCTTCCCGGCTTGGTTGTCTTATTTTCTGCCCGGCTTCCATCCGTGGAATCATGACGACCGGGCGCTCATCGCCGGGGCTGAGGCAGAGCTAAAAGTGGCTGGTTAGGATGTCGCCCCTCCCCCGAAAGGGAGGGACTATCATCTCACGCCGCGCGCAAGCCGATTGGTTCCCTCATTCGGCCGTCACAATCACCTGGCTCGCCCAGTTCCAGCGCCAGCGTAGTTGATGACGTCGTGGCTCCTCTCGCCTGGCTGAAATTTTCACGCACCAGGCCTGTGGCTGCGAAGCCAAGCTTGCAGAGCACCCGTCCTGAAGCCGGATTATCTGTGAAGTGCCGTGCGAGGATGCGCCGATGGCCCAGCGTTGCCGCCAGGCTGAGCACCGCGCGCGCCGCCTCGGTGGCGAAACCACGGCCCCAATGGGCATGGCCGATCCAGTAGCCCAGTTCGACCCCGTCATCGCTCCGGCGCAGGCCGATGCAGCCCACCAGTTGCGCGCCTTGCGCACCCGGCAGAGTGATCAGGAAACTGGGGCAACGCGCATCCATATCTGTCGCGCTGTCTGAGGTTATTGTGCTTTCAGCCTTGGGCATGGGACCATCGGCAAGGTTGCGCGTCACCGCCTCATCAGCGATCTGCGCAAATACTTCGCTCCAGTCCTCTGGCCAACCGGGCCGCAGGAACAACCTTTCACTGCGAATGAACATCTTGTTTCTCCACTCGTCATTCAGCCCCGCTGCTGCCGTTAGGAGCCTTGCGTGACAGATGCATTACGTCTGCGCCGGACAGCGCCTTTCATGCGGTGCAAATCCGGATCTGTGCTGAGGGAGAGACGAAAAGAGGGAGATGGGGCTAGCCCCTCTCCCTCGTATGGCCGGAAACGCAATGCTCCGGCGGGGGGCCATCCATCAGGATGACCCTTTATTGGTCATCCGCTTATTCGGCAGCTTGCGCCATATCGACCGACACATATTTGCGGCGAAGCTTGCCATCGTGGAAACGCACGCGGCCTGCGACCAGCGAAAACAAGGTGTGATCCTTGCCAATGCCGACATTGGCGCCCGGATAGACGCGAGTGCCACGCTGGCGGATGATGATGTTGCCGCCGATCACTTCCTGACCGCCGAACTTCTTTACGCCAAGGCGGCGGCCTGCTGAGTCGCGACCGTTGCGCGAAGAGCCGCCTGCTTTCTTATGTGCCATCTCGATCTACTCCGAATTCTTATTCAGCAGCCGCAGCGGCTTCAGGGGCAGCGGCCTTCTTGGCCGAAGCCTTCTTGGCTGGCGCTTCAGCACCAACAGCCAGAATGCGCAGCAGGGTAATCTGCTGGCGATGGCCGTTCTTGCGGCGATAGTTGTGGCGGCGACGCTTTTTGAAAACGATCACTTTTTCGCTCTTGGCCTGAGCGATAATCTCAGCCGAGACCACGAGGCCCGCAGCGTCCTTGATTTCGCCACCGTCACCGGCGAGCAAAACGTCGCTCAACGTAATGGTCTCACCGGCTTCACCAGCCAGCTTTTCAACCGCGATCTTGTCTCCGGCAGCAACCCGGTATTGTTTGCCGCCCGTGCGCACAACTGCGAACATTTTGGTCTCATCCAATTCTAAATGTCTTTTCGCTCCGGGCTTATGCTTCCGCAGGGGAAGCGTCACGCTCGGCGCGCCGACTCCACCCCGCCTGAGACAGGGGGTGCCGGAAGAAGGAGCGCCCGTAGTCGAAGCTCCCGATCCTGTCAACGCTGGAAGCACCTCTTTCGCTTTGGATTGGCACGCGATAAGGTTGCATTATGAACCGCACAGCTACACCCGTTCTCCCCTTTGTCGTCCTCCCCTTTGTCGGCTTTGCCACGCTGCTGCTTGGTGCCTGCGGATCGAACGAGGGCTTTCCCTCGCTGGCCCGCCGTCCGGCAGAGCGAATCAGTGGAACCTCCCCGGGCGTAGAAGCCACGCCCGCGCCGCCGCCCGCTCCGATAGCGCCCGATCTGGGGCTGCAATCGCGTCTGGCGCGCTGGCTTGAGCAGGCACGTGGGGCCCACGCCCGGTTCAATGGCTTGCGCCCCAGAGTCGCACAACTCGCCAGCGGAGCACGGGGCGCGGCTGTGGCAAGCGAAAGCTGGGCTGTGGCAACGGTCGCTCTGGCAGAGCTCGATCGCGTCGCAGCGACGTGATGATCGCGCTGGCTGAACTTGATGGGCTCTATGTGAAGGAACGTATAGACGGCGGCGATGGGGTTGCCATCGCCGCCGTCCGCGACCAGATCACCGCATGGGTCGCCGATGAGGATGCGGTGCTGACCGAGCTGAGGGGCCGGTTGCAGAGCTGACGCTCCACTGCCGAGCCTTCGCCATCAGCCCTAATCTGCGTGGGCAGCGATAACCTTGATGCGAATCAATTATACCCAGCGCGCCAGATCTTCGTGATCTTCACCGCGCGGTTCGATCCATCGCCAAAGCCCGCCCACTTTCTCGCGCTTCCAGAACCATGACTCGCTCTTGAGGTGATCCATGGCGAAATCGGTGGCGGCAAAAGCATCCCGCCGGTGACGCGCAGCGGCGGCGACCAGCACGATGGCATCGCCCGGAACCATGATTCCGGCGCGGTGGATTATCAGCAGGCCCTCAAGGCTCCAGCGGGTGAGCGCTTCGGCGGCCAGCGCCTGCATCCCCGGCAGGGTCAGCGGCGCATAGTGGCTAAGCTCCAGCGCCTCGACCCCATCGCCGTTTCGCACTTGGCCCAGAAAGCTGACGACCCCGCCCGCTGAGAGGTTAGCTGCGGTAAAGCGGGAAAGCTCAGCCGCCGGATCGAAGGGTTCGAGAGCCAAGCGGACATCGGCGGCCATATCAGCCACCCGAAACCGGCGGCAGGAAGGCCAGCTCATCGCCCGCATCAACAACCAGTCCATCACGGGCCACCAGTGTGCCATTCAGCGCCAGCTTTATCCGTGGATCAGCCAGCGGACCAGCGAGCGGGGCTGGCAGTGCGAGAAGAATATCCTCCAGTGGCGACGGACCCGCCAGTGTCAGTTCAAGCGCGCCCGCTCCGGCAAGGTCAGCCAGCCGTCCGAGGAAGACTAGCCGGATCATCCACCCGTCATCGACATATGCCGGGCCAAGGCAGGCGCACCGCCGGGGCTGTTGATGGCGAAATGATGGCGCAGCGGCTTGATCTTCATCGCCACGTCGAGCGCCTCGGTCAGCGCCGTGTTCGGATCGTCAGAACGCATCGCCGCGCGCAGGTCCACCTGCTCCCCGCCGCCAAGGCAGGGGTAAAGCTGGCCAGTCGCGGTCACGCGCACGCGGTTGCAGCCTTCGCAGAAATTGTTGGTCAGCGGGGTAATCAGGCCGATCCGCCCGCCCGTTTCGCCCACATCGAAATAGCGCGCCGGGCCGCCGCTGCGGTGCGCGCTTGGTGACAACGTCCAGCGCCGCGCAAGCTCGGCCTGAACTTCGCCCAGCGGCAAATAATGATCGAAGCGGTCTTCCTCGACCTCCCCCAGCGGCATGACCTCAATCAAGGTCAGTTCCATGGCCTTGGCGTGCGCCCAGGCGATGAGATCGACGATCTCGTGCTCATTGATGCCTTTGAGCGCGACCGTGTTGATCTTGACCTTGAGGCCAGCCGCCAGCGCCGCATCGATGCCTTCGAGCACCTGCGGCAGCATATCCCGGCGCGAGAGCTTGGCGAACTTATCGCGGTCCAGCGTATCGAGCGAAACATTGATCCGCCGCACCCCGGCTTCGCGCAGATCATCGGCAAAGCGCGACAACTGGGTACCATTGGTGGTGAGCGTCAGTTCTTCCAGAGCACCTTGCCCGTCATTGGCTCCAATTTTTCGCCCCAGTGCCTTGACCAGCTCGATCATGTCGCGCCGCACCAGCGGTTCACCGCCGGTGAGCCTGAGCTTGGTGACACCGCGCGCGATGAAACCCAGCGCCATGCGGTGCAGTTCTTCAAGGCTCAGCACTTCGGCGCGCGGCAGGAACTGCATCGCCTCGGGCATACAATAGGCGCAGCGCAGATCGCAGCGATCCGTCACCGACAGCCGCAGATAGCTGATCGTGCGTTTGAACTGGTCAACAAGGGGACGGTTGTCGCTCACCGGACTAGTCTATCACCATGCCAGCGCCGTGGCTATCGAGCGGCAAATATTGCCCTGTCACCCCATCGGCCTTGTCCAGATAGGCCAAGGCGGCGGCGATGGCACCCTGATCGTCTGATGCCACAGCATTGATTCGCGCAGGCGCGCGCTCACGCGCAATCGTCGCCACGGCAGCTGCGCGCCAATCACGGTGGGGGTGCGCGGCGGGGGTGAACAGCAGGGTCAAAACCGTATCGCCCGCGTCCAGCGCCGCCAATATGTGCGGCAGCACATCGGCGTGAAACAGGGCGCTGGCCGCCAAGGGGTCATCTGGAAGCTGGCCGACCGCAAAGCCGGCCATCAGCGGCGTTCCCGGCTCAGCGTCATGCCGATCGATTCGCCGTGTTCGGCAATCGCCAGCTTGATGATCTTTACTCTCACCGCCTCAACCCGCTCATCCTGCAGGAACAGCGTTTCGCAGATGTGATCGCCCACTGCCTCGATCAGCTTGAAATGAACGCCATGGGGCAGCGCCTCACTGGCGGCGAATTTCAGGTCCATGTAGTTCTTGCTGGCGCTGAGCGGCGTTGACGGCTCATAACGCGGCGCAGGCTTCATCCGCACCTGAATGGTGATGCGCAGCGGCTGCGGGCGTCCGGTTTCCTCGGAATAGATGCCGGTCAGGACATCATGTTCAAAATCGGCGACTTCAAGGATCAGGCTATCGGCCATGGCTGCGCGCTATGGCTTGGCGGGCGCATGCTGTCCACCCCCAGCACGGCTTGATGCCGATCAATGACTTCAAGGCACTATCTGGCAACTTGGGCAGGCACGATGTGCTGGGTCGCCGAGTAAAAGGAGTTATCTAGATGGCAGACGACAACGCCAGCGGTACGGCCAATACAGCCAGCGGAACCGCAGACACGGCCAGTGGCAGCGCGAATATTGCCAGTGGAACCAAGCCGCTCGATAATGCCAGCGGCAGCGCAAAGCCGCCCGCACCGCCGCCACCGCCACCGCCTAATCCCAGCGACGAAGGCATTTCCGACGAGCAACTGGACAATACCAATAACGCCGAAGATGGCATGCACTACCGCTGAGTCGACCGATATAGAGGTCCGGCCAATTGTGCCGGACCTCCGCACGTACCCGACCGAACGATACAATTGCAGCATTGGACACCCGCGAATGCTCTGTTATCCTGCCCCGACAAGACGGGATCGGGAGAAGACCCATGAACAATCGCCTATCACTCGTTCTCGCTGCGGCGGCGCTCGTCGTGCCGCTTGCTCTGTCGGCTCCGGCGCTGGCTACCAGTTTCGCCGTGCTGCTAGGCAGCAGCGAACGTCCCGATGCTGACAAGGCCCGCGATGCTGATCGCAATCCCGCCGGAATAATGGCCTTTGCCGGGATCAAAGCGGGCAGCAAGGTGGCCGAACTGGCCCCCGGCGGCGGCTATTACACCCGGCTGCTCAGCGCAGCAGTTGGCCCCAAGGGCTATGTCTATTCATTTGCCGGCAAGCCTTCTGTAGCGGTGGTGGAGTGGGCGAAACGCCACGCAAATGTTGCCATGCAAGTGGGCCAGCCGGGAGACAAACTTTCGCCTGAGCCGGTGGACGTCGTTTGGACCACGCTCAATTACCACGATTTCAAGAACAACAAGCAGGGTGACAGTGATGCTGCGGCCAAGTTCAATCAGGCCGCTTTTGCCGCGCTCAAGCCGGGCGGCGTCTATCTGGTCAATGATCACGAGGCCGCACCGGGCGCAGGGGTTTCGCAGACCCAATCGCATCACCGCATCGAATCCGCTGCGGTGATTCGCGAAGTTGAGGCCGCCGGTTTCAAACTCGATGCCCGCAGTAATCTGTTGCGCCATCCCGGCGACGTGCTGACCATGCCGCTCAAGGATTCGGTGCGCGGCAAGACCGATCAGTTCGTGCTGCGCTTCAAGAAGCCGAAGGGAAAGCGTTAGCGCTCTCCTAAGATCAGGAATGCAGCACAAGTTCCTTCCCTGAAAGGGGAGGTGCCGGAGCCCATCGACTTCGCTCTGGATAAACTGCGCCTTTGGCGTAGCGGAGGCGGAGGGGTATCACCGCTGGCGTTGTCACCCCTCCGTCATCCCAAGCGGGCTGCCACCTCCCCTTCCAGGGGAGGATCAAGAATCCTCACACCTCAGTCGTTCCGCCACCTTGCAAAAATGGCGGTGGGCAGCAGTCTGCCGCCTTCCTGCTCTTCGCGCACGGCCAGATCGCCGTGTTCGATCACACCCGGCAGCCCGGCAAACACCTCTTCCAACAGTCCCGCCAGCGCCAGTGATGACAGCCGCACGGCATAGACGGTGAGGAACAGGAACCGGCTATCTTCATCAAGCAGATCGCGGCAATCAGCGACCAATGCGCCGAGGTGTTCCTCCAGCCGCCATACTTCACCTTCTGGCCCGCGTCCGAACTTGGGCGGATCGAGGATGATGCCGTCATAACGCTTGCCGCGCCGCACTTCGCGTGCGGTGAACTTCGCGGCATCGTCAACGATCCAGCGGATCGGGCGGTTTTCCATGCCCGAAAGCGCAGCATTCTCGCGCGCTTGGGCCACCGATTTCTTCGAGGCATCAACGTGCGTTACCGGGCCGAACTGGCTGAGCGACAGTGTGCCAACGCCGGTATAGCCGAACAGGTTCAGCGTCGCCGCGTCGCTCCGCCCTGCCAGCATCCCGTCCATCCAGTCCCACACCGGGGCCATATCGGGGAAAAAGCCAAGGTGGCGGAAGGGGGTGCATTGCGCGTTGAAGCGCACGCCATCACGGCTGAGCGCCCAGCCCTCTTTCGGCACCGGGCCCGCAAATTGCCAGCGTCCGCCGCCGTCTTCGTCTGATCCGGGGACGAATTCGCCGTCAGATGCCCAACGCTCCAGCTTGGGACGCCACATCGCCTGGGTATCGGGGCGGATGAAGCGGTGCGGGCCATAGCGTTCGAGCTTGCGGCCATCGCCGCTGTCGATCAGGCCGTAATCAGCCCAGCCCTCGCCCGTCATCACGACGGGTTGTTCGATCAACTGGGCCATCAGCCTTTCGGCACCGCACGAGCAGCAATGTAATCGGCGATTGCCGCATAGTCACCGGGCAGTTCAGCGCAGCGTTCCTCGCGCTCGAACAGATCGCCGACGCGCGCGGGCAGATGCGGGCGCTGGCCGGTCGAACGCTCAACCGCATCGGGGAATTTGGCCGGGTGCGCGGTGGCTAGGGTGACGACCGGGATGTCAGAGGGCAGCCCGGAACTGCGCGCCGCATGCAGCCCGCAGGCGGTGTGCGGATCGATCAGCTGGCCGCATTTGCTCCAGCCCCAGCGGATGGTTTCGGCCATTTGCCCCGCATCGGTGCGGTTGCTGGTGAACAATGCCGCAGCGCCTTCCCGCTGCGCATTGGTCAGCTGCATCGCCTTTGCATTGTCAAAGCAACGCATCTGCTCAGCCATGGCAGCGCCATCGCGCCCACCAAGATCGAACAGCAGTCGTTCGAAGTTGGATGAAATCTGAATGTCCATCGAAGGCGCGGCGGTCGGCGTGACGGTGCCTTGCGAATAGTCGCCGCTCGAAAGCGCACGGTGGAGGATGTCGTTGACATTGGTAGCAACGATCAGCCGCTCGATCGGCAGGCCCATTTGCGCCGCGACATATCCGGCGAAGACATCACCGAAATTGCCTGTCGGCACCGAGAAGGCGACCTTGCGGGCAGGCGCACCCAGTTGCAGTGCGGCGGCGAAGTAATAGACCACCTGCGCCATCAGCCGCGCCCAGTTGATCGAATTGACCGCGCCGATATTGAAGCGGCTGGTCATCGCGGTGTCATTGAACATCCGCTTCACCGTGGCCTGGGCATCGTCAAAGCTCGCACCGTCCAGCGCGATATTATAGACATTGGGGGCCAACACCGTGGTCATCTGGCGGCGCTGCACATCGCTGACCCGGCCCTTGGGGTGGAGCATGAAAATATCGACACCATCACGCCCCGCCACGGCATCAATCGCCGCAGAGCCGGTATCGCCCGAGGTAGCACCGACGATGGTCAGGTTCTCGCCCGTGCGGCCAAGGAACTCTTCGAAGAACAGCCCAAGCAACTGAAGCGCGACATCCTTGAACGCCAGCGTCGGGCCGTGGAACAGTTCGAGCAGCCAGTGCTGCTGATCAAGCTGCGCCAGCGGCGTTACGGCGGCGTGCGAAAAGCGGCCATAGGCAGCGCGGGTGAGATCAAGCAGGCGTTCCGGCGTCAGGCTGTCCCCGACGAAAGGCTGCATTACCCGCGCGGCGAGTTCGGCATAGGGCAGTCCCGCCATCGCGGCGATTTCGTCGCCTGAGAAGCGCGGCCATTCGCGCGGCACATAAAGCCCGCCGTCTGAAGCGAGGCCAGCCAGTGTCGCACCGGCAAAATCGAGCGCCGGAGCGCTTCCGCGTGTCGAGATATATTCCATGGTGCGGCGGGCACTAGCGGCGAGGGCCGAGTTGCGCAATCCTTCGCGACTTAGGCGAGAGTTACGCGCCCCGTAGCCGCTTGCGCAGTGCCAGCCCGAAAATCACCAGCGCAGTCAGGGCGAACAGGAACCACTGCACCGCATAGGCGAGGTGGTTGTTGGGGATGCTGTCAGGATTGGGCTGCGAATTGGCTGACAGTCCGGCCAGCGGTGGGTCAGCCACTAGCATCAGCTTCTCGTCCGCCTGTTCAAAGGCCGACTGGATCAAGGGACGATGATCTGGCCGCTGGCTGATCCACCCGGACACCTTGCCGCCCTGCCATTGCAGTGCGGGACGGGGATCAAGCGTGGTGCCAAGCTGCACAATACCCATGCCGGGACAAGATACGATGACGCGATAGCCTGCCTTGCCCGCCCCTTCGAGTCTCTGTCCTCCCGCATCATTGCAGGTGATGCTGGCGCGGCGAAACAGGAATGCTTTGCCAGCCAAGGGCATCGTGCTCATTTCAACTTCATTGATGTTGCGCTGATAGGTGGCAATCAGCGCCTCTTTTTCCACACGCCGGTCAAGCTGCCAGAAGCCGAGGCGCACCATCAGCAGCACTGCCAGCAGCACGATCACAGTCGCAACAACAGGAATCCGCCGCATCATTCGTCCTTCACCCGCCCTTGCCCGGCACCCCGGCGGAACTCCGCCCCCAGCAGCCAAGCCTTGGCCGCGCGCAGGCCGAGGATCACCGCGCCCGAGGTGATCGGCACCCACAGCAGCACATGAACCCAGAACGGCGGATGGAACTTCAGTTCGAGCAGAATTGCGCATGTCGCCACCAGCGCGCCGATAATCAGCGTCAGGAAAGCGGCAGGCCCGTCACCCACATTGAACTTGGTATAGTCCAGCCCGCAGGCAGGGCATTTGTCAGCGAATTTCGTCAGGCCGCCGAACAGCGATTTGGCCCCGCACTGCGGGCAAAGACCGAAAAGGGCAGCCTCGGCGGAACCGGGCTGCCCTTTCGTTTGCTGATTGTCAGTTGGCATTAGTGAACTGCGTAACCCCATCCGCCCCAGACATAGACTGCGACGAAAAGGAACAGCCAGACCACGTCAACGAAATGCCAGTACCATGCCGCAGCTTCGAAACCGAAGTGCTGGCGCGGGGTGAAATCACCGTTGTAGGCACGCTTCAGGCAGACGATCAGCATGATCGTACCGACAATAACGTGGAAGCCGTGGAAGCCAGTCGCCATGTAAAATGCCGAACCATAGGTGTTCGTGCCAAAGGCAAACGGCGCATGGGCATATTCATAGGCCTGAATAGCGCTGAACAGCACACCCAGAATGATCGTGAGCCACAGGCCGGTCTTCAGCCCCTTGCGATCACCGTGAATCAGGCAGTGATGCGCCCAGGTGACGGTAGTGCCCGAGCACAGCAGGATCAGCGTGTTGAGCAGTGGCAGATCGAAGGGATCCATCACCGCTTCGATCGCCTTGGGAGGCCATTGCCCGCCAACCACTTCGGAAATCGCCGAAGGGAACAGCGAGAAATCGAAGAAGGCCCAGAACCAGCCAAGGAAGAACATGACTTCCGAAGCGATGAACAGGATCATGCCATAGCGCTGATGCAGTTGCACCACGGGGGTATGATCACCGGCATGGGCTTCAGCGACAATCTTGGTGAACCACTGGAACAGGCAGGCCAGCAGCAGCGCCATGCCAATCCACGGCACGAAATGCCCACCCGGCATCTTGTGCATGTACAGCACCATGCCCGATGTGAAGGTCAGCGCTCCGATGGTTGCCAGAAACGGAATGAGATCCGGCGGAAGAATATGATAATCGTGGTTCTTTGTTCCGGCCATGATCGGTCTCGTCCCTGTTGCGGTCGGCGGTATCTTTCCCAGCAGCAAGGCCACCGGAAATGCGTTCTCGGTGCCCCTTATCGCGCGGATGCGACGCGGTCCAGAGCCTTCCTGCTCGCTTCTTTATCTTGGTGAAAACTATAGCTCAGCGTGATCTGGCCGATATCGCGCGCGTCCATATCCTCAAGGATCGACGGATCGACGTAATAGGTCACCGGCATGCGCACTTCTTCGCCGGGTTTGAGCGTCTGCTCGGTGAAGCAGAAGCACTGAATCTTGGTGAAATATTTGCCCGCCTGTTCCGGCACGACATTGAAGCTGGCCCGGCCGACAATCGGTTTGTCCGACAGGTTTTTGGCGCGGTATATCGCCAGCGACCGCTCCCCCAGCCGCACAGCCTGCGTCACTTGCTCGGGACCGAATTTCCACGGCAAGTCGTGATCAACATTGCCATCAAAGCGCACCGAGATCGTCTGGGCAACGGCTTTGACAGTGGCAGCCTGCGCCTCGCTGACGCGCATCGTCGTCCCGCCCCAGCCGGTAGCCTGGCAGAACATCCGGTAAAGCGGCACCGATGCCCAGCCCAGCGCCAGCATAGCCAGCGCCATGCCCGCGGCATAAAACGCGACTCGGCGATTGCGCGAAACGGAGAGCGCGGCGGCGGTCATGGCCTAGTGCTGGAACTTGACCACGGTGATCATGAAAAACAGCACGACCAGCGCGGCCAGCGACAATGCCACCGCGCGGTTGCGGCCCTTGATGATCTTGTCACGCGCAGCTTTTGCCGCAGTCGATTCGGGGGCCAGCGCCGATTCGGAGTCTGAAATCTGGTTCATGGATTGATGCCCTGCACTTAAATCAAACGATCAGCAACCAGCGCACCGAACAGCGCGAACAGATAGATAATCGACCAGCCGAAAAGCTGTTTTTCCGGCTTCATCGTATCGTCGGTTCCGGTGCGGCGGCGCAGGCCAACGCGAATCGACAGCGCCAGGAACAGGCTGGAGAGCACGATTGCCGATATGCCATAGATCGCGCCGGTTCCGCCTATCCACCAGGGCAGCACGCTCAGCGGCAGCAGCAGCGCGGAATAGATCATGATCTGGTTGCGCGTCGCCACTTCGCCCGCGACCACCGGCAGCATCGGAATGCCGACCTTGGCGTAATCCGACTGGACAAACAGCGCCAGCGCCCAGAAATGCGGCGGGGTCCACATGAAGATGATGGCGAACAGCAGCACCGGCATCAGCGTGATGTCGCCGGTTGCCGCAACCCAGCCGATCAGCGGCGGAAAAGCACCCGCACCGCCGCCGATAACGATGTTCTGCGGGGTGCGCGGTTTCAGCCAGATCGTATAGACCACGGCGTAATAGATGATCGACAGCGCGAGGATCGCTGCGGACAGCACATTGATCGCCAGCCCCATGATCAGCACCGAACCTACTGACAGGACGATGCCGAAATCGCGCGCCGCAGTGCGGTTCATGCGGCCACCGGGGATCGGGCGATCCTTGGTGCGCTTCATGCCCGCATCAATATCGGCTTCCCACCACATATTCAGCGCCGCCGCACCGCCCGCGCCCAGCGCGATGCACAGGATCGCGGTGAAGGCGAGGATCAGCGGGATCCGCACCGGCGCGGCGATCAAACCGCACAAGCCGGTGAAGATCACCAGGCTCATCACGCGCGGCTTGGTCAGCGCATAGAAATCGCGCCAGTCAGCGGGAATCGGAATGGTGGGAGCTGTTGCCATGGGCGGGCCTATAAGCGCGTCGGCCCACAAGGGAAAGCACCCAAAGCAAAAGGCCCCGGAAGCTGAGTTCCGAGGCCTTTGCATTTTATCATGAGGCCGACTGCGATCAATGATGCGCGTTGTCGTCGATCACCGGCAGCGTCTCAAACTGGTGGAACGGCGGCGGGCTGGACAGCGTCCATTCCAGCGTGTTCGCGCCATGGCCCCAATAGTTGTCGGCCGCCTTTTTGCCCCAGATGAAGGCATAGATCACGTTGACGATCCAGATCAGGATAGAGACGGCCATGATCTTGTAACCCAGCGTCGCCACCCAGTTCCAATGCGCATAGGCCTCGACATAATCGGGGTAGCGGCGCGGCATGCCTTGCAGGCCAAGGAAGTGCATCGGGAAGAAGATCAGGTTCACGCCGACGAAGAACACCGCGAAATGCAGGTAGGAGAGGAACTCCGAATGCATCTTGCCGCTCATCTTGGGGAACCAGTAATAGAAGCCCGCGAACAGCGATGTCACTGCGCCCAGTGAGAGCACGTAGTGGAAGTGGCCGACAACGTAATAGGTGTCCTGCATATTGTCGTCGATGCCGCCATTGGCGAGCACCACGCCGGTGACGCCGCCAACGGTGAACAGGAAGATGAAGCCCATTGCCCAGACCAGCGGTGATTTGAACTCCAGGCTGCCGCCCCACATCGTCGCGATCCACGAGAAGATCTTGATGCCGGTCGGCACCGCGATCACCATGGTGGCTGCGGTGAAGTACATCTTGGTGTTCACCGAAAGGCCGGTGGTGTACATATGGTGCGCCCAGACGACGAAGCCGACGACACCGATCGCGACCATGGCATAGGCCATGCCGAGATAGCCAAACACCGGCTTGTTCGAGTGAGTCGAGATGATCTGGCTGATGATGCCGAAGCCCGGCAGGATCATGATGTAAACTTCGGGATGGCCAAAGAACCAGAACAGATGCTGGAACAGCACCGGATCGCCGCCGCCAGCCGCATCGAAGAAGGTCGTGCCGAAGTTGCGATCGGTAATCAGCATGGTGATCGCCGCAGCCAGCACCGGCAGTGCCAGCAACAACAGGAAGGCCGTGACCAGCACAGACCAGACGAACAGCGGCATCTTGTGCAGCGTCATGCCCGGAGCGCGCATGTTGAAGATGGTGGTGATGAAGTTGATCGCGCCCATGATCGAAGCGGCACCGGCAAGGTGCAGCGAGAAGATGGCGAAATCGACCGCAGGACCAGCCGAACCCGAGGTGGAAAGCGGCGCATAGGCGGTCCAGCCGATGCCAGCGCCCTGTCCGGTGCCGCCAGGAACAAAAGCCGAAGCCATCAGCGAGCAGAAGCCCGCGACGGTCAGCCAGAAAGAGATGTTGTTCATCCGCGGGAAGGCCATATCGGGCGCGCCGATCATCAGCGGCACGAACCAGTTGCCAAAGCCGCCGATCAGCGCGGGCATGACCATGAAGAACACCATGATAAGGCCGTGGGCAGAAATCAGCACGTTCCACAGGTGGAGCTGCTCGTCAAAGCTGGGATTTGCCACCCCGAACCAATGCGAGAAAGTGGCCAGATACTGGATGCCTGGCTCTGTCAGCTCAAAGCGCATCATGCCGGAAAAGGCACCACCGATCATGCCTGCGAAAATCGCGAAGATCAGATAGAGGGTGCCGATATCCTTGTGGTTGGTCGACATGAACCAGCGGGCAAAGAAAGCCGGCTTGTGGTCATGGTCATGCCCATGGTCCTCAGCGTGGCCATGATCTTGAACGGTGTTAGCCATGGGTTACGAACCTTGTTTCGTTGATGCTCAGGCGCCGGGCGCCGTGGAAGCGGAAGGGGCAGCAGATGCGGCGGTGGAAGCGGCAGGCGCGGCTGATGCAGCAGCAGCCGGAGCAGCAGGTGCCGCCGCAGGCTTGGGCTGATGATCGATCACGCCGCCGGAATGCGTCTGCACCCAGGCGTTGAACTTGTCGCGGCTCACCACTTCAACCGCAATTGGCATATAGCCATGGCGCGCACCGCACAGTTCGGAACACTGGCCATAATAGACGCCTTCGCGGGTGATGGTCAGCACCTTTTCATTGATACGACCCGGAACGGCATCAAGCTTGAACCACAGCGATGGTACGGCAAAGGCATGGATCACATCGGAACCGATGGTCTGGATACGGATCGGCTCGTTCACCGGCACAACCATGCGGTTGTCCACTTCAAGCTGCGCCGGGCCATCCCAGGGCTTGGAGCCGACTTCGCGCACGTCAGCGTTGATCTTGGGCTGTCCCGGCTGGTTAAGCATGTAGCTGTTGACGTCAAAGCCGCCGTTATCGGGATAGGTATAGGTCCAGAACCACTGGTTGCCGGTAACTTTGATGGTCAGCGCATTTTCGGGCGCCGGCTTGAACTGCTTGGACAGCAGGTTGATCGAAGGAATGGCAATGCCGACCAGGATCAGCACTGGCAGCAGCGTCCAGACGATCTCGATCGCCGTGTTGTGGCTGGTCTTGGAGGCGACTGGATTTCGCGCCTTGCGATAGCGAATCACCACCCAGATCAGCAGCAGCAGCACGAATAGGCAGATCAGGACGATCAGCGGCATCAGCAGCGCATCATGGAACCACAAGGCATATTGCCCGTTTTCGGTATATTGCGGCTGGAACCCCAGACCGCCATTGACCGGCATGCCGACACCCGGTGTCGGGGCCATCGGAACGTAGCTTCCGGCAGCTGATGGGCTGCCCGAAGCCGCAGGGCTGGCCGCAGCAGATGCCACCGCTTCCTGCGCATGGGCTGCCGTAGCGGCAAGCCCCATCCCGAATGAAAGTCCCAATGCCCTGAGGGCCGAACCCGCGCGGCGGGCTCTATCGCCAAAAATCATCACTGCTTAGCTTTCCGCTTTCCGATGTCGGCAAGAGTGATTCATGGATGCCCCCTCTTGCCTCAATGAGGCCGAATTTGACGGGCCTATACGCGCGCTTGCGAGGCACCTCAAGCGCCTCTAGGGGATATTTTTGCCACAGCCCATATTGAGGGTGTTTTTCCATTCCCGCCGACCAAGGAGTTATGCTCAAAATGCAGGATGATGAGGTTCTGGCCGAGTTCCGTGACAGCAAGGCCTTGCTGGAAGGACATTTCCTGCTTTCATCAGGTCGCCACTCTGCACATTACCTGCAATGCGCCCGCGTGTTGATGGACCCGGAAAGGGCCAGCCGCCTCGCCATGGCGCTGGCCGCAAAGCTCCCGCGTGACATCCGCAAGGCAATCACCAAGGTGATATCGCCAGCCATGGGCGGCGTGATCATCGGCCATGAAATGGGCCGCGCGCTGGGAGTCGAGGCGATGTTCGTTGAGCGCCCAGAAGGCACCTTTGGCTTGCGCAGGGGTTTTGCCATCGAACCGGGGGATAAGGTGCTGATGGTCGAAGACGTCGTCACCACCGGGCTTTCCAGTCGCGAGGCAATCAAGGCCATTGAGGAAGCCGGCGGCGAAGTGATTGCTGCTGCCGCACTGGTCGATCGCTCTGCCGGTGAGGTTGATCTCGGCGTGCCATTCTTCCCGCTGATCGCGCTCAGCCTGCCGACTTATGCCGCCGCTGAGCTGCCGCCCGAACTGGCCGCGAGTGAAGCGGTGAAGCCCGGGAGCCGCGCGAAACCGTGATACCTGCTAGACTCCGTCTGGGCGTGAACATCGATCACGTCGCCACGATCCGCAACGCGCGCGGCGGAGATCATCCCGATCCGGTGCGCGCGGCTCAGATCGTCGCGGCGGTCGGCGGCGATGGCATCACCGCGCACCTGCGCGAAGATCGCCGCCATATCCGCGACGAGGACATCGCCCGCATTCAGGCGGCGACTGATTTACCGCTCAACTTCGAAATGGCCGCGGCGGACGAGATGGTGGAATTCGCGCTGCGGCACAAACCGCACGCCGCCTGCATCGTCCCCGAACGGCGCGAGGAGCGTACCACCGAGGGCGGTCTTGATGCGGCGGGGCAGCATAACCGGCTGGCCCCCATCGTCAGCCGCCTCAGCGATGCGGGCATTCGCGTGTCCTTGTTTATCGCGCCGGAAATTCGCCAACTTGAAGCCGCAATGCGGCTCGGCGCGCCGGTGGTCGAGTTTCACACCGGCGAATATGCCCATGCAGAAGGTGAGGCGCGGGCCGTAGAGCTGAAACGCATCGCCGATATGGCCGCACTCGCCGTGGTCAATGGCATCGAACCGCACGCCGGGCATGGCCTGACCTATGATAACGTCCAGCCCGTGGCCGCCATCCCACAACTCGCCGAGCTTAACATCGGGCACTATCTGATTGGCGAGGCGATCTTCACCGGGCTGGAACATGCGGTGCGGCGGATGCGTGATCTGATGGATGATGCACGGTAGTGAGGTGAGTATGGAACAGCGCCCCCCAATCTGGCTGATCACCGTTCTGGTGCTGCAATCCCTGTTTGCGCTGGCATTGCTGGTGCTGGGCGTAAGCCTCTTCTCATCATCGTCAAACGGGATCGGCCGGATTTCGGTAGGTGAAATCCTGCTGATGGCAATGCCTCTGGCTATCGTATTGGGTTTAGGTTGCCTGGCATGGTGGCTGTGGATGTCGGGATGGCGTAAACTTGGTGGTGCGGTTGCGCTGACGCCATTCATCCCAGTACTGCTGTTCATTATAGTGTTTGGCTTGGCGGTATGATCCAATGATCCTCGCCATCGGCTCAGACCTCTGCAACATTGATCGCATCGCCAATTCGCTCGCCCGTTTTGGGACACGCTTTGAACTCCGCGTCTTTACCGAGATCGAGCGCGCCAAGGCCGCGCGCCGTCCGTTCACCAAGGCCGGAACACTGGCCAAGCGCTTTGCCGCCAAGGAGGCTTTCTCCAAGGCGCTGGGCACCGGCTTCAAGGCGGGGGTGTTCATGCGCGATATCGGCGTGGTCAATGCCAAGAGCGGCGCACCAACGCTGGCGCTGACGGGCGGGGCCGCACTCCGGCTTGCGGCGATCACGCCAGCAGGGCATGAGGCATATATTCACCTGACGCTCACCGATGATCACCCATGGGCACAGGCTTTCGTGGTGATCGAGGCCCGCCCTTTATGACTTCTTCTGCGAGCGACCTGATAGTGACCGAAGCCAACCCGATTCCCCCTTCCGACCCGATTCCTGCCGACAAGGCTCCCATCGTCAAGGAGAAGGTCGATTGGCTCGCCGAACTGCGCGGGCTGGTGCTGATGCTGCTCGGCGTGCTGGCGTTCCACAGCTTCATCGCCAAGCCGTTCTACATTCCCTCGATCTCGATGATGCCCAATCTGCTGGTCGGTGACCGGCTGGTGGTGAGCAAATATCCCTATGGCTGGAACTGGACCTCGGCGAGCTTTCACGTGGCACCGCGCAGCACTTGGCGGGTCTGGGGCGCGACTCCTGAATATGGCGACATCGTCATCATCGTGCCGAAGAACCGCAACGAAGACCTGATCAAGCGGGTGATCGCGCTGCCGGGGGACCGGATCAGCATGAAAGACGGCGTGATTTCGCTCAATGGCCAGCCAGTGCCGCAGCTGATTGAACCGCCCAAGCGCATTCCGGCTGACGAAGCGCTACGCTGCGATGACGGCATGGGCGGCTATTATTGCTATAACCACCTGCCAGCAGCGCGGGTAAAGCTGCCAAATGGCGAGCAGGTGCTGGAGCCCGGCACCTACCGCGAAACACTGCCAGGCGGCGCAACCTATCTGATTTACCGCACCGGCGACGGTTCGATCGAGAGCTTCGATGAAGTCACCGTCCCCGAAGGCCATGTCTGGGTGATGGGCGATAACCGCGATCATTCAGCCGACAGCCGTTTTCCGCTGCCCGATGGGCTTGATGGCCCGGTGGCGCTTTCCAACATTGGCGGGCGGGCGGAATTCATCACCTTTTCGCTCAACGGCAAGGAAAGCTTGAACCCGTTGACCTGGTGGGGAGCCTTGCGTTCCGACCGCGCATGGAGCAGCCTGCGGCCTCCGATTGCTAAAGCAGGAACAGCCAAGTGAGCGAGGACCTCAACCCCACTCCGCCTAGCCCGCCATCACCTAGCCCGCCAACCAAGGCGCGCTCCGCTGGCCCGTCCGATTTCACCGATCCGGTGCTGCGCAACGAAATGAAACGCGCCGCCGTGTGGATCGGCATGGCGAGCATCGTGGTGCTGACTGTCTTCATGGCACAGCCGCTGCTGGTGATTTTTGGCGGGCTGGTCTTCGCCGCGATGATTGACGGCGGCGCGCGCCTGCTGAGCCGGGTCTTGCCGCTGGGGCGCGGCATCCGCGTCACCATCGTCTTGCTTGCCGCTGTCGCCTTCTTGGCGTGGACCGCCTATTTCACCGGCAGCCAACTGGCATTGCAAGCAGCGCAGCTGCCCGCGATCATCGAATCGCAAGCCCTGCGCGGCGTGGCTTGGCTCGAACTGCATGGCATGGCGATCAAGGCTGCCGATCTGCAGAACATTGCCCAGCAGGCGCTAGGCGGTGTCGGCCAGCTTACCCGCGCCGTGGGCGGTATCCTTGGCGGGGCAACCACGCTGTTCCTGATCGCGGTGCTGGGCATCTATATCGCCGTCGAGCCGCGGCTTTACCAGCGCGGGGTCGCCTGGATGCTGCCCATCGGGGAACGCAACCATTTCCACGGCACCGCCGCACTGATGGGCAAAAGCCTGCGCAGGCTGATGTTCGGGCGCTTGCTCGGCATGGTGATCGAAGGCGTTGGCACCTGGCTGATGCTGGCGATCTATGGCGTTCCCATGGCCGGACTGCTCGGCTTGCTAACTGGCCTGCTCGCTTTCCTGCCCAATGTTGGCGCGCCGATTTCGGGGCTGATGATGGTGCTGGTCGGCTTTTCGGGCGGCACCTCCATGGGTCTGTACTGCATCATCGTCTATGTCGTGGTGCAGACGGTGGACGGCAATATCATCGTGCCAATGGTAGCCAAGAAGACAGTCGATCTCGCCCCGGCACTGGTGCTGGGCGCGCAGCTGATCATGGGAGCGCTGTTCGGCATCCTTGGCCTCGCGCTTGCCGATCCGATGGTGGCCATGCTCAAGATCCTGCTCGAACGCCACTCCTCGCGCCACGAGGATGAGTGGCATGAGGCGGCAGAAGCGCACGCCAAGCGATGAGGCTGCCCCGCGCTTGATTACCGACAGCGCCCTGACCTTTCGCGATGCGCTCCCATCTGGCGGCGGACTGCTGGCGCTGGATCTGGGCACCCGCACCATCGGCACCGCCTTTTGCGACGCTGGCTGGCGCTTCGCCAGTCCGGGCAAAACACTGACCCGCGGTAAGTTCATGGCCGACAAGGCGCAACTTGCCGCGCTCATCGCCGAACGTTCGATCAAGGGCGTGGTCATCGGCCTGCCGATCAACATGGACGGCAGTGAAGGCCCGCGCAGCCAGTCCAGCCGCGCCTATGCCAGCAATTTGCAAGCGCTCGATCTGCCGATCCTGCTGTGGGATGAACGCTGGTCCACCGCCAGCGCGGCACGCGGTCTGATCGCCCAGGACATGAGCCGCGCGCGGCGCGCCACCCGCATCGATTCGGCCGCCGCAGCGGTGATTTTGCAGGCGGCGATTGATGCGCTGGTCGGCGGGTTTTTGTGAGCGAGTGGGGCGTAATTGCGATCCTCCCCTGGAAGGGGAGGTGTCAGCCCACTTGGGCTGACGGAGGGGTGTCACCGCTGGCGTGGATACCCCTCCGTCACGCCTTCGGCGCGACACCTCCCCCTCAGGGGGAGGATTGAAGTGATTCACAATTCCAGCGATTTGCTCTAACCTGAGCTTGCCGATGAGCCGGAATGACAATCAGATTTATTGCGAGATGCTATAGCCGCGCCCGCTCCGCCTTGGCTTCCATCGCCACCATCAAGCTGCCGCCGCTCTCCGCCCGTGCCCAGACGCCATCGCGCGCCGCATCGTCTAGTGCCGCTGACGCCAGCGCGGAAAAGGCGGTGAGCCGCATCCGGTCGCTGGGGTGATTGCGGGCGAAAGTCTCAGCCAGATCGAGCGATTCCTCGCCCCCCAGAGCTACGGCAATGCGCAGGAAGGCATCGCTCGAGCCATTGCTGATAATCCCGCCCAGGGTGCCTGCGACAACATCGAAGCGGTACTGATCGAGCCAGCCCATCGCCGGATTGGTGTGCATGATGTTGAGCGAGACCGAGAGTTCATCGGCGGGCAACTGGCGGTGAACATCATGGTGCGCGCGGTACAGCATCAGCTTGCCGGGTTCGAGCCGCTGCCGCCCCATGTCACGCAGCGCCACCGGCTCACCGCGCCAGCCAGCAACCGCGCCATAATCATATTCGTAGTAATCGCTCCAGTACCCCGGTCCGAAATAGCCAAGGGTGAGGAAGTTGAAATTGTGATCGTGCGGCAGATCATACAGGAAGGTCGATCCGCCGCTGGCATTCAGCAGGTGATCGTCCTTGCCCGGCCAGACATTAGCCCGCAGGAAGCAATCACCGCGATGGCTGGAAAGCACGATCGATTGCGGGCCATAGGCTTGCCCGATTGGTTCCTCGCGGTGACGATGAGCAAGGTTGTCGATCAGCAGATCGCCCAGAAAACTGTCATTGTTGCCCAGCCGCCGCAGCCACGCGGCACCGTGTGCCAGACTTTCTTCATCCAGTGGATCAAAGCGGCGCGCGGCCAGCGCATCGGCGCATTCGTCAAGACTGCAACTGGCCGTATCGGCAAGGTCAATCACGCGTGGCACAGTTCAACCTCCGCCAGCTGCGGGTAAGATTCGAGCAATTGTGCCCGCAGCGATCCAGCCGGTACGGCCAGCGGATCAGCACCGGCTCTGGCGATAGAGGTCAGCGTCCAGAAACCGGCACGGGTATCCATCGCCAGACATTCCCGCAGTGCTTGCCAGCGCAGCGAATCGCCAAGGCTTTCATCGCGGGCAATCTCGGACAGCAGCGGGGCTGAATCCTTGCGCCCCATCCTGCCGAGCAAGGCCACGGCAATTTCCTGACGGCTTTCAAGCGGCGTAGCGCTTGCCTGATGGAGCAGCGCACCGCCCTCCAATGCATATTCGCGTTTGGGCTGCATCAGATCATGGCGGCGCTGCAAACGCAGCATTAGCAAGGCACTATCGACCTGATCGAATAGCAGTGCCTCACGCCCCGCCTCACGGCCCAGAGCCAGACCGGGAGCCAGTTCCAGATCGTGCGCGATAATCCGTTCGCCGGAGCGCTCGACCAGGCGGCCCTTGCCGCTGCCGGCGATCACCACTTCCCATTCTTCGGCAGGGGCAAAACACACTGAGCGTGGTGCCGGACGACGGGCAAGTCCCGGCCCGTCGATCGCCACCAAAGTCAGCATCGCCTCACCCTCACGCGCGAGGATCAGGCTCGACATCACGCCATCGGTGAAATGGCGCAAGGGCACGATGCCGAACGGTTCCAAGACCAGTGCCCTGGCAAAGGCCGAAACCAGCGGCGCTGCCAGTGATCTCGCCAGCGCCGAATCTTCACTAAACAGCGCGGCAAGTTCCGCAGCCTCGGGAAGCGCAGCGCCTTTTGCATAACGGCTGAAGCAGTCCAGCACGCCTGCGACCCTGGGCTGCACCTGCCAGGCGGCAAGCGCCGTGGTAAGCCCCTGCTGAGCACAGACCTGCCTGCCGGGATCGGCTTGCAAGGCTGTAATTTCAGGTCTCATTTCCACGGCGATGCCTATCCTGTCACTCGCTTGGTTGTGTTTATCCGGTAAGCCCAAGCTCGTGCATGAGATCATAAAGGAATACCATCAGGACGACAATCTCGTCTCCTGAAGATTGCGCCTGACCGCCAGGCATCAGGCTGCCGAACATACCAGTGATGGTATCAAGTTGCGGCAAGGATGATAGATTAATCACGGGAAGATTCATGGCAGTACCCCTAAGCAGCGCAGGAGCCCTATGCTCCGCCCTGCCCAAGTGCCGGGAGGTGTGCCGTGACTGAAATTAAAACATTGTAATCGCGCCCGCGCAGACGGGCTTGACGCTCAGGAAAAGCGCAGGATTACAGTGATTCCAACGTGGTCTGGTGCCGGTTCGCCACTGGCAATCAAGTGCCGCGAGGCATCGGCGCGGGCGCGGTTCAACACGGCTTCAGGAACGTCCGCTTCATGCGCGATCAGATCTGCCGCACCCAGCAGCCGCGCCTCACGCATGGTCAGATCATCGGGATCGCCCGAAAGCAGGCGCAGCTCAAAAACTCCGCTTGCCATGGGTGCCGAGGAAGCGAGCCATGAATCGAGTCGTGATGCACTCGCCTCATTCAGCGGATCGAGCAGACCACCCTCACCCAGCGCGCTGTCCAGTGCGCGGCGGCGTGTTCCCATATCGGGAAACCGGGCGCGCAAGGCCTCACGCATCGCACCCAGCCCCTCGGCCAGTGCGCCCAGCGAGGCAGGGAGCAGTGCCTCCAGCCGCAGCCGCAGCGCCTTGGCGAGACCGGCAGAAACCCCGCCTGTGCCGACCGCCACCAGCACCGGTCCGCGTTCGAGCAGGCTCGGCACGGTAAAGTCGCAAAGGTCCGCCCGGTCGGTGACATTGACCAGCAGCCCGCGTGCCTTGAGCCGCGCCGCCGCTTCATCTGGATGTTCCAGCGCGACGAAGGCAAGCCGGGCCTGCTCATCATCCTCGCTGACAATCACCCCGCCCGCCCGCTCGATCAATCGCCGCTTGGCCTCCCCCGCCTCACCCTCACCCAACAGGATCACCGGTTGTCCGGCGATGCGGTGGAACAGAGGGAGCGAGTGAATCATGCTGAGCCTGTCGAACTTTCCAGCCAGTCCGGCACGTGTTCGGCGGCGAGGATCGTGGCGGGCTCGATCCGCTCGGCCACCACCGCCCATTTCGCCCCATCGACCATCACCTCGGGCACCAGTGCGCGGCTGTTATAGGTATTGGCCATGGTCGCGCCATAGGCACCGGCGGTGCGGAAAATGGCGAGATCACCCGCCTGCACCGCATCAATATCGCGGGCCATGGCAAAGGTATCCGAGCTTTCGCAGATCGGACCGACGATGTTGGCGGTGATCCGTTCGCCGGTGGGGCGCACGGCAGCAAAATCGTGCCAGGCGTCATACATCGCCGGACGCACCAGATCGTTCATCGCGGCATCAACGACAACAAACGGATGGTTCGCCCCCGGTTTCACCCGGATCACTTCGGTGAGCAGCACTCCGGCATTGCCGGTGATGACGCGGCCGGGTTCGAACATGATCGTCGCCTGCCAATCAGCAGTCACTTCGGCGACCATCGCCCCGTATTCGGCGGGCCCGGGCAGCTCTTCACCCTCGCGGTAAGGCACACCCAGCCCGCCACCAAGGTCCATATGGCTGACCAGATGTCCGGCGCTGCGTATGCTGCGCATCAGTGCGCCCATCTTGATGAAGGCGGCGCGCGAAGGATCGAGATTGGTGATCTGGCTACCGATATGCACCGCCAGCCCGCGCATGGTCAGGCCGTCAAGTGCCGCCAGCCGCGCATAGATCGCGCCTGCCTGATCATAGGCGACGCCAAATTTGTTGTCGGCCTTGCCGGTGGAGATTTTCGAGTGCGTCCCGGCATCGACATCGGGATTGACTCGCAGCGCCGCCACTGCCTGACGGTCTTGTGCTGCGGCGATCACTGCCAGTTCGACGCCTTCTTCCTCGCTCTCAAGGTTGAACTGGCCGATCCCCTCTTCGAGCGCCGATGCCAGCTCTGCCTTGGTCTTGCCGACGCCCGAAAACACAATGTCCGCCGCCGGGATACCCGCTGCCAGAGCGCGCCGCATCTCACCTTCGGAGACGACATCAGCGCCGTAACCCTCGCGCGCCAGCAGCCTCAGCACGGCCAGGTTGGGGTTGGACTTTACCGCAAAGGCGATGTGCTTGTCCGGCACCCCCGCCAAACCAGCCGCAAAAACGCGCGCATGGCGCTCCAGCGTAGCGCGCGAATAGACATAGACGGGCGTGCCGACCGCTGCGGCGATGGCCGTCAGCCCGACGTCTTCGGCGTGAAGCACGCCGTTCCTGAGTTCAAAATGGTCCATGATTCGGTTTTGCTCGGTTAGCCTGCTGGAGGCAAATCATAGGGATCGTCTTCGCGGTCTTCCGATTTCTTGCGCAGCTCGATGCTGCGTTCCGGCGCGGCTTGCGGGCCGGTTTTGAGCAGATCCTCAGCAGTCGGCTGGGTTGACCGACCCAGCGGTGCAACTGGCAGCACGTGCCCCGGTTTAGGCTTGAGATCGGCGGTCTGGCCGCAGCCAGCCAGCAGCGCGGTGAGTGCCAGAAGGGGAAGTGCAATTCTGAGCATAACCAGCCTTAATCCAGTCCGAGTGCCAAACGTGCCTCGGCCACCCGCTTCCTTACCTCGCTTGGCGCGGTTCCGCCATGGCTTGCGCGCGCGGCAACCGAAGCTTCCACCGAGAGCGCGGCAAATACCCGTTCATCAATCCGGGCATCGATCGCCTGCAAGTCTGCCAGCGGCAGCGCATCGAGCGCCACGCCCCGGCTTTCCGCCAGCTTCACAGCCGCACCGGTGATGTGATGTGCTTCGCGAAATGGCACATTGGCCTGCCGTACCAGCCAATCGGCAAGGTCGGTCGCGGTGGCATAGCCCAGTTCGGCAGCGGCGCGCATCCGTGCGGTTTTGAAGGTCGTCGCCTCAACCATGCCGGTCATTGCCGCAAGGCACAGGGTGAGCAGGCTGGCTGCTTCGAACACCGGCGGCTTATCGTCCTGCATGTCCTTGGAATAGGCCAGCGGCAGGCCTTTCATGGTGATCATGAGCGCTGTCAGACTGCCGATGATCCGCCCCGAATGGCCGCGTACCAGCTCTGCCGCGTCGGGATTCTTCTTCTGCGGCATGATCGAACTGCCGGTCGAAAGACTATCCGGCAGCGCCACAAAACCAAACGGCTGGCTGGCCCAGATGATGAATTCCTCGGCCAGACGCGAAAGATGCAGCGCGCATTGGCTGGCGGCCATCAGGTAATCGAGTGCGAAATCGCGGTCTGACACCGAATCGAGGCTGTTGCGCGTCGGGCCATCGAAGCCCAGCGCCGATGCGGTCATCGCCCGGTCAATCGGGAAGCCGGTGCCAGCCAGCGCGGCAGCACCCAGCGGACTGCGGTTCATCCGCACCCGCGCATCGGCAAAGCGCGACACATCGCGTGCCGCCATCTCGTAATAGGCCATGAGGTGATGGCCGAGCGTTACCGGCTGGGCGGTTTGCAGATGGGTGAAGCCGGGCATGATGCTGGCCGAATGTTCATCGGCGCGCGTGACCAGCGCCACTTGCAGCGCATTCAATCCGGCAAGCGCGGCATCGCAAGCATCGCGGACCCACAGGCGAAAGTCGGTCGCCACCTGATCGTTGCGGCTGCGCGCGGTGTGCAACCGGCCTGCCACGGCACCGATCAGCTCGGCAAGGCGGCTTTCGGTGGTCATGTGGATGTCTTCAAGATCCCAGTTTTCGGGCACGCCGTGGGCTTCATATTCCGCCGCAACCGCATCAAGCCCGCCCGAAATCGCCGCCGCATCCTCATTTGAGACAATGCCTTGAGCGCCAAGCATGGCGACGTGCGCCTTGGACGCGGCGATATCCTGCCGCCACAACGCCTTGTCGAAGGGGATCGAGGCGTTTATCTCGCGCATGATTGCTGACGGTCCACCTTCGAACCGTCCGCCCCACATCGTGTTTCCCTGTTGGGAATTGGAGCCCATCTTGCTGTTATCCCGATCGCTCAAGCGTGCATTCCTCGGCCTGGCCCTGACGGCCCCGGCACTTCTGACTGGTTGCGATAGGCAAAGTGACAAGACCGCGCAACCGGCGGCTGCTGCCAAAGCGGATGGGCACGCTGAAGGCGGCGCGCCGAGCGGAGAAAGCGGAGCCGCGCTGGATCGCAGCCACAAGGGTAGCCAGTTGCCCGATTTCACCTTGAACGACACGGGGGGCAAGAAGCTCCAGCTCGCCAGCCTGAAGGGCAAACCCCTGCTGATCAACTTGTGGGCCACCTGGTGTGCGCCCTGCGTTGCCGAGCTGCCGCAGCTCGATAAATTGGCGGGCCTCGGCAAGATCAGGGTGCTCACCGTCTCGCAGGACAGCGGCAAGCCCGAGGAAGTGGCGAAGTTCCTCAAGGATCGCGGCGTCACCTTGCTGGAGCCATGGCTTGATCCGGCAAACGATCTGATCGCGCAGTACGGTGCCGGAACGCTGCCGACGTCGGTCCTCTATGATGCCGCCGGGCGCGAGGTCTGGCGGATTACCGGACCAAGGGAATGGAACAGCGCTGACACCGCAGCCCTGCTGGCCGAGGCGGGTTAAGCGCGTCTGTCATTCGGTTGAAACAGAATCAGTCCATGCCGTGATCGGTGGTGTTCCACCCCGATGAAGGACTTGGTTATGGAAAACCGTTTTGACTGGAACCTGTGGTTGACGACGATACCGGGGATTCCTGCGAACTGGCCAATGGCCGCGCCGACCGCGCAGGCTGAAGAACTGTTTAGCGAAGTCGATTACTTCATGGAACTGCCCAAGGCGGCCTGATACTGCGGTTTAGCGCGCAATTATCAGACTCACGCCGGCGCGTTCGATTTCATGCGCCATGGCGCTGTCGATGCCGCTGTCGGTGATCAGCACGTCAACCTCATCCAGCCCGCAGACGATGGCGCCGGAGGACGAGCCGAATTTGGTGCTGTCGACCAGCAGGATCACCTGTTCCGCCCGGTCAATCAGCCGGCGCTCGGCAGAGACCAGAATGACATCCTGCTGCATCACCCCCTGCGGACCGACCGCCGCCGCGCCCATGAACAGCTTCGGCGCGTGAAAGCGCGGCATCGAATCCTCGCCCGCCGGAGCCAGAATGATGTTCTGTTCACGGAACAGCGTGCCCGAAGGCATCAGGATCTGCGTGCCCGTCTGCGGCAGCAGGGCACCAACGATGTGCAGTGAATTGGTCAGCACCTGGCAATCAAGCCCGGCCAAATGCTCGCACATTTGCAGCGTGGTGGTGCCGCCATCGATCATGATGCCTTCACCCGGTTCGCACAGCGCGGCCGCAGCACGGCCGATGGCCTGCTTGGCGGCGAGGTTCTGGGTGATCGATTGATCGAACGGTGTGCCGGAGAGCCGCATATGAGCCTCGGGTTTATCCTCTTGCCGCAGCTTTGCCCCGCCGCGGACGCGGATCAGGCGTCCTTCACCCTCCAGCCTTGTCAGATCGCGGCGGATGGTGGCGGGTGAAGCATCAAGGCCCGCCTCAAGATCGCGATAGCTGACAAAGCCGCTTGGCCCCATGGCCTCAAGGATCAGTCTTTCGCGTTCGTTGGCGTGCATGATCATGCCGTTCGCAGATCGGCTTCCAGTTCGTCAAGCGACTTGCCCTCGTTGCGCGGCGCCCAGATCATGCCGATCACCCCGCTGGCGACGAGAAAGCCGGTGAGAATCCAGGCCAGCGTCGTGAAGTTGGTTGAAAGCTGGCTGGCCGCGAACAGGCTGAACAGGCCCAGTCCGATGCGGACAATGGCAAAGGTTGCCCCCTGCGCGGTGGCGCGCACGGCGGTCGGGAACTGCTCGGCGCTCCACAACTGGAAGAAACTCTGCGCGCCAAAGCCGCCGCCGAACTGCATGAGGAAGATGTGGAGCATGGCAATCGGCAGCGTCAACGGGAACAGCGCGAGCAGCATCATCCCGGCAATCTGCATGGCCGCCGATATGCCGAACAGCAGCCGCTGGTTGACCTTGTCCGCCAACTTCATGAAGACGAAATAGATCGACAGCATCGACAGGATGAAGCCCCCGGCCTGCAAGGCAACCGACATCTGCTGGCTTTGATCGCCGACCGTGCGCAGGATATAGGGGAAGAAGAAACCGTTGGTTCCCGCCCACAGGTTCCACAGCCCATACATACCGACCAGGAAGGCCATCGATTTGAGGTATTTGGGCTGAAGCAGGATGCGCCAGTCGATGTGGTCCTCAGCATTTTCCCCCGCGATGGCTCCGGCTTTCGCGGCCTGAGCAGCCTCCCAGCGTTCGGACTCCTTCATTTTCCGCCGCAGAAAGGTCAGCCCAAGGGCGATCACGGCAAGATGGGCAAAGACGATTCGCGCCGCCATCACACCCAGCGGCTCAAGGATCAGGAATGAAACCAGCACGATAACCGGCCCGGCATACCACAAGACCTGCGCCACGCCCGAATGCCGCCCGCGTTTGTCGTCCGGGGCATTTTCCGCGATCAGTGACCAGGAGGCCGGGATATCCGCGCCGACTGCAAGGCCGACCATGATAAACCCCGCGACGATCATCCATGGCGCGCTGGCGAAGACCAGAAACATCATGCCGAAAGCGTAGAACAGCATATCGTACTGGTAGATCTTCTTGCGCCCGTATTTGTCGCAGAGAATTCCGCCGATCAGCGCGCCGATGCCTGCCGAAATGGCATTGGCGCTGAACGCCGCAATCAAGCCGAGAAAGGTATCGGACAAGCCATATTGCGCTTTCCACAAGGCCAGCGCTGCCGATCCGGCGACAATCGACCCGGCATCGATATAGTTGGCGAGCCCGGCCAGAATCGTGTTCCGCCAGCTTTCCTTGCCCTGCGCTGCGCTGCTCATGCTGATTGCTCTCCTGAAGGTCGGTTTATTATGATGGCGGGAAGGGTCATGCGAAGGCTTCGATGGCGTCGAACCAGGCGTCACGGTATGCGCAAAGATCGCGGTCCAACGGGCGGACCCGTCCCAGAACTTCGGGAGGTGACAGCTCTGGCAGGATCAGCCGCAGCGCGCCGAACGAGACGTCGGCTTCACCGCCGACGGCAAACACCTGCGTATCAGGACGCAGGGTGGCGAGCGCGCGGACGAACATTTCCGAACCGGCGAAACGCCCTTCGATCAACAGCCGGTCCTGCGCGCCGATCAGATCAAGCGCGCTGTCAGCCATCAAGGCGGTGTAAAGCGCCACGGCGGCGGCCTGTTCATCGGGATCATCTGGCCAATTGATCTTGCGGCTGAACAGGCCGGGAAAAGGCCCGCAATCAGGCACTTGGGCCGGCGTGACCATGGCACCGGAATAGAGCACATCGGCGAGGCCATCGGTTCCGGCACGGTCGATCCGAGCGCCCAGCATCTCGATCTCGCGCCCGCCCATGAAGCGCGCCGAAGGCACCGGGCGGCCATCGACATCGACATTGATCAGGCAGTCGCGATCTTCGGGCAAGCTGGCGGGCATCGAAGACTGCCCCATAGACCGCATGGCGACGAACCAGGTGCCGGTTGAAAGCACTGTCGCATCATGATCGGCAATCTGGGCAAAACCGCGCGCGGCAAGCAGCGCGGCGTTGGAATCGTGCAGTCCGGCATGGACGCGCACTTGCGGCGAAAGCCCGGTGCGGGCGGCCAGTTCGGGAAGCAAGGTGCCGATCACGGCTCCGGCAGGGGTCAGCGGTGCGATGCGATCAGCCCAACCGCGCTGCTGTGCCATGGCCGAGAAAGTGCCCGCTTGCGGCGACCACAGATCGCTGTGACAGCCAAGGCTGGTCACTTCGCTGGTGGCAACGCCCGAAAGCAGCCACGCCCAGTACTGTGCATAGGGCATCAGCGTGACGCCATCGAGCAGCGCTGGATCGAGCGTCTCAAGATAGTGCAACTGACTGCCGATATTGAGCCCGCAGGGCAGCGCGGGCGATCCGGTTTCGGCAAAGCTGTCACGGTGCTTGCGGTATTCAGCAAGGATGCTGGCGGGAATCTCCCATTCGTAATCGGGCGGCAGAAACGTCAGTGCGCCATCCCGGATCCCGGCCACCGCCGCGCCATGCGTCACCGGGATGATCGCTTCGACCGGATGATCGGCGAAACTGGCCAGCGCGGTAATCAGCCAGTCGGAAGTCGCGGCCACATCGAGCGGGGCATAAGGTGCTGCATCATGCCGTTCATTGAGGCGTGTTTCGCGCCCCAGACACGCGCCTTGGCGCGACCATAGGCTGACCTTGCTCAGCGTCTTGCCGATATCGATGACAATGGCGGAACCCTGTGCCAGCTGGCTACTCCCGTTCATTCGATTGATCGAATTTGATTGCTTTGTATCGAAGAAGATTGATTAGGGGAAGCGGCAATGTTACTGGTGCACGCCATGAATATGCAAACGCCGATCTCGCCCGCCGCCATTCCTTTTGCCGTTCCGTCCAGTCGCTGGGATGACTCGGCCGCTGCGGCGATGAGCCCGGCTCAACTGCTGCTTTATCGCTCCAACCTGCTGGGCAGCGATCTGACCGTGACCAATTTCGGCGGCGGCAACACTTCGGCCAAACTGACCGAGATCGATCCGTTGACCGGTGAGGCGGCTGAGGTGCTGTGGGTCAAAGGTTCGGGCGGTGACATCGGCTCGATGAAACTCGATGGCTTTGCCACGCTTTATCAGGCGAAGCTGCTCGGGCTGGAAGCGCTTTACGCCGGGCCGGATGATGACGACAAGATGGTCGGCTATCTGCCGCATTGCACTTTCAACCTCAACACCCGCACCGCCTCTATCGACACACCGCTGCATTCGCTGCTGCCCTTCGCCCATGTCGATCACGTTCACCCCGACGCGATCATTGCGCTGGCGGCCTCATCGGGCGGCGAAGTGGCGACGCAGGAAATCTGGAGCGGCAAGATCGGCTGGCTGGGCTGGAAGCGCCCCGGCTATACGCTGGGTGTGCAACTGCGCGATTATGTCGCGGCGAACCCCGATCTGGAAGGCGTGATGCTGGCGGGCCACGGCATCATCTGCTGGGCGGACAATGCCAAGGCTTGCTACGATCACACCGTTGCACTGATTGCCGATGCGGCGAACTATCTCAACGGCAAGCTGGCTGCGGCACCTGCCTTTGGTGGACAAGTCACCGCGCCGAACCCGGATCGCGCCGCCATCGCCGCTGATCTGATGCCGCGTTTGCGCGGGCTGATGACTGGTGATCGCCGCAAGCTTGGGCACTTCTCCGACGACGCCGAGGCGCTGGAGTTTACTGGTTCGGCCCAGTTTGAGCGCCTTGCAGCCGTGGGCACCTCGTGTCCCGATCACTTCCTGCGCACCAAGATCGCGCCGCTGACGCTCGATCCATCGCGTCTGAAGGATGATGCCTATCTGTCTGAAAAGATTGCTGCCTACCGCGCGATGTATGCCGCCTATTACCAGCGCTGCAAACGCGCCAACTCCCCCGCCATGCGCGATGCCAATCCGGTGGTTGTGCTGGTTTCGGGCATAGGCCGCATCACCTTTGCCACTGACAAGACCACCGCACGGCTGGCGGGGGAATTCTATGGCAATGCCATCAATGTGATGCGCGGGGCGGAAGCCATCGGCGACTATACTGGACTGGACGAGCAGGAAGCCTTCGACATCGAGTACTGGCTGCTTGAGGAAGCCAAGCTGCAACGAATGCCCGCGCCCAAACCGATGGTCGGCAAGGTGGCACTGGTCACCGGCGGTGCTGGCGGGATCGGCGCTGCCACCGCCGCCCGCCTGATGGCTGATGGCACCTGCGTCATGCTGGCAGATCGCGATGCCGCAGCGCTGGAAGAGGTGCTGTCCGGTTTCGCCAAGCAATATGGCAAGGACGTGATCCGCGCCGCCGTCTGCGATGTCACCGACGAAGCGCAGGTTCAGGCCGCTTTCGATCTGTGCGCGCGCGAATTTGGCGGGCTTGATATTCTCGTCGCCAATGCCGGGATCGCAAGCTCCGCACCGATTGAGGAAACCACGGTGGCGCTGTGGCGCAAAAATTACGATGTGCTTGCAGAAGGCTATTTCCTCACCAGCCGCGCGGCCTGGCCACTGCTCAAGGCGATGAAGGATCAAGGCGGGACTTCGGTGGTGTTCATCGGCTCGAAGAACGCCCTGGCGGCGGCGGCAGGGGCATCGGCCTATGCCAGCGCCAAGGCGGCGGCGAACCACCTCGCCCGCTGTCTGGCGCTGGAGGGCGCGCCCGAGGGCATCCGCGTCAACGTGGTCAATCCCGATGCGGTAATCCGTGGCAGCAAGATCTGGGACGGTGACTGGCGTCAGGAACGCGCTGGCGCTCATGGCATCGATGCCGGCAAGGAACTGGAAGAACACTACCGTCAGCGTTCACTGCTGAAGCGCGATGTTCTGCCCGAAGATATTGCTGAGGCGGTCTATTTCCTCGCCAGCGATATGTCGGCAAAGTCCACCGGCAACATGATCAATGTCGATGCGGGCAACGCACAGGCGTTCACGCGCTGACCGCTCTTGGAAGGGCAAACAATGAGTAATCTTCCGCTATCCGCCGACCTGATCGCCGATGCCAACGCGCGCGAATTGTTCGCGCTTGACGAGGACTATGACGCGCTAGGCCGCAAGCTGGAGCGGACTGGCATCGACATCGACGCGATCAAGACCCGTGTGGCCGGCTTTTCGCTCGCCGTGCCCAGTTGGGGTGCGGGGCGCGGCGGCACGCGGTTTGCCAAGTTCCCGATTGCCGGTGAGCCGGCCAATGTGCATGAAAAGCTGGCAGACTGCGCGGTAATCAACCAGCTCAGCCGTGTCACTCCGCGCGTTTCCCCGCATTTTCCTTGGGACAAGGTGAGCGATTATGCCGCCCTGCGTGAGGAGGCTGCCAGCATGGGACTGGGCTTTGATGCGGTGAATTCGAACACCTTTCAGGACCAGCCGGGACAGGCGCACAGCTACAACACCGGCTCGCTCTCCTCGACGGTCGAAGCCACGCGCCAGCAGGCGGTGGAACACAACATCGAATGCATCGAAATCGGCCAGCAGCTTGGTTCGACCGACCTCACCGTCTGGGTCGGCGATGGCACCAATTTCCCCGGCCAGCAGGACTTTGCCCGCAGCCTTGATCGCTATCTCGATGCCGCCGCGCAGGTTTACGCTGCGCTGCCGGGTGAATGGCGGATGCTGCTGGAACACAAGATGTTCGAACCGGCGTTCTATTCCACGGTCATTTCGGACTGGGGAAGTTCAATCCTCGCCGCGCAGCAGCTTGGCCCCAAGGCCAAGTGCCTCGTCGATCTTGGCCACCACGCGCCCAATGTGAATATCGAGCAGATCGTCGCCCGCCTCCACCGTTTCGGCAAGCTCGGCGGCTTCCACTTCAATGACAGCAAATACGGCGATGATGATCTCGATTCCGGATCGATCAACCCGCACCAGCTGTTCCTCGTGTTCAACGAACTGGTCGAGGCAGAACTCAATCCGCGTGCCAATGACGAGGGCGGCTTCAATCCCAGCTACATGATCGACCAGTCGCACAACGTGACCGACCCGATTGAATCGATGCTCTCGTCAGCCGAGGCGATCACCCAATGTTATGCCAAGGCTTTGCTGGTTGACCGTGAGGCGCTGCACGCCGCGCAAGACAGCAACGACACGATGATGGCCTTTCAGGCACTGCGCCGGGCCTACAACGTGGACGTCGCCCCGATCCTCGCCAAGGCGCGGATGGAAGCGGGCGGAGCCATCGATGTGCTCGGCACCTATCGGCAGAGCCAGTGGCGGCCTCGCAAGGCGCAGGAACGCAAGGCGGTCGGTCTGGGCGCGGGGATCGTCTAGGCCGCGAGAAAAGCAGGGAGAGAAAACAATGATTGATCGCCGGGAAGTACTGAAGAATGCCATGATGGGCGGGGTCGCGCTGTCGCTGTTCAGCCCTGCCGCCGTTCTCGCAGCCGACGATCCTTACCTGCGCTTCGTCCACCCTGAACTGCGCGATATGGCCAAGTACTTTGGCACCATGGCCGGTAACAACACGCCGTTCACCATGGCAAATCTGCCAGAACGGCGCGCCGGGATGGCGCGGTTCAGTCGCCCGCTGCGCAAGGATGTGCCGGTTGAGAAGCGGACGATCCCCGGCGCGAAGGGCCAGCCCGACCTTACCTTCCAGCTCATCAATGCCGCGCCCGGCGAAGCGCGCGCCGCAATCGTCGATATGCACGGCGGCGGCTTCATCATGGGTGATGCCATGGGCGATGTTGCCGGGCTTCAGGACATCTGCGCCGAGCTTGGCACGGTGGCGATCTCGGTCGAATATCGCCTTGCGCCGGAAACGACCTGGGCCGGTTCTGTCGAGGACAATTACGCGGCGCTCAAGTGGCTGCACGCCAATGCCGCCAGCGTCGGCGCTGATCCTGCGCGGATTGCGGTGATGGGCGGCAGCGCCGGGGGTGGCCACGCGGCCCTTCTCGCCATCACTGCGCGTGATCGTGGAGAGGTTCCCATCGCCTTCCAGTGCCTGATCTACCCGATGCTTGATGATCGCACCGGCACTTCGCGCAAGATGCCTGACCATGTCGGGAAACTGGTGTGGACCCCTGAGAGCAACCGTTTCGGCTGGAAGAGCTTTCTGGGTCAGGAGCCGGGCCGGGCGAAAGCGCCCAAAGGCAGTGTTCCGGCCCGCCTCGCCGACCTTTCGGGCCTGCCGCCAGCCTTCATCGGCGTCGGCTCGCTCGATCTGTTTCATGATGAGGACGTCGAATATGCCCGCCGTTTGAACCGCGCCGGTGTCGGCTGCGAACTGATCGTTATTCCCGGTGCCTTCCATGGCTTTGACATGGCAGGACTGATCAATCCGAAGAACCGCGTCGCCAAGTGGTTCAATGCGGCCAAGCTTGACGCCCTGCGGCGCGGGCTTGGCATCGCTAGTGCATAAGAATTCTGGGAGAGAAAAACCGATGAGCCGCCATTCCACCGTCCGCCGCCTGCGCCTTGGACTGATCGCCGCAACCGCGCTCAGCGCCATGCCCGCCTTGGCCCAGCAAGCACCCCAACCGGCAGCTCCTGCCGCTCAGGAAGCGGGCGATTCCTCGCTTGAAGCGCAGTTCCAGAACCCGCCTCAGTCCGCCCGCCCGCGCGTGTGGTGGCACTGGATGAACGGCAACATCTCCAAGGACGGTATCGCCAAGGACTTGGCATGGATGAAGCGTGTTGGCATTGGCGGCCTACAGAACTTTGACGCCGACCTGATGACTCCGCAGATCGTTGACAAGCGGTTGGTCTATATGACGCCCGAGTGGAAGGACGCCTTCGCCTTTGCCGCCAGCGAGGCAGACCGGCTTGGTCTGGAACTGGCGATTGCGGCATCACCCGGCTGGTCGGAAACCGGCGGCCCCTGGGTGAAACCTGAAGATGGCCTGAAGAAGCTGGTCTGGTCTGAATTGACGGTGAAGGGCGGCAAGCCTTTCAAGGGCAAGCTCGCCCCGCCGCCGCAGACTACGGGGCCGTTCGGCAGCTTGGCTCCTGCCAAGGGCATCGCGGAAATGATGGGTTCCAAGCAGAGCAAGAAACCACCGCAGCACTACGGCGAAGTGAAAGTCCTGGCCTTTCCGGTAACGGAAACTGCAGAGCTGGTGCCGGTGGCCGCGCGTGACGGCCTTGGCACAGTGCTTGATGCCCCGCGTCTTGCCGATGCCGATCTTGCCAATGGCGTCGATCTTGCCCCCGATAAATCGGGCAAGAGCCCGGCAATTGTGTTCGACTATGGCAAGTCTGTCACCGCGCGCACGGTTTCGTTGTTCGCCCCGGGTGCAGCGATGATGTTCGTCGGCGCGCTGTTCAGCCCACGGCTGGAAGCCAGCGACAATGGCACCGACTGGCGCAAGGTGATCGATCTTGAAACCTCGCAAACCACCGCGACCTATTCCTTTGCCCCGGTGACCGCGCGCTATTTCCGCGTTGAATTCCTGCCAAAGACTGACATTCAGCCGCTGCAAATGGGCGGGGCGGCACCGGGCACGGTCATGGGCGGCAACATGATGGGGGATATGTCCAAGGCCTTTGGCGGCAAGCCGATGACCGTGGGCGACCTGCGTCTGTTCGGCGTGCCGCGTGTTGATCGCTATGAAACCAAGGCCGGTTTCGCCATTGCGCAGGACTACTTTGCGCTGACCGGGCAAAGCGATGGTGCCAGCGGCGTTGCCCCTGCCTCTGTCATGGACCTGACCGACAAGCTGAAGGCCGACGGCGCGCTCGACTGGACGCCGCCGCGTCTGCCGAATGGGGGTCAGTGGCGCGTGCTGCGGCTGGGCCATTCGCTGCTCGGCACGACCAACCACCCTGCCCCGCCCGAGGCGACGGGCCTTGAGGTCGACAAGTTCGATGGCGATGCCGTGCGCCGCTATCTGGAACATTACATCGGTATGTACCGCGATGCGTCGGGCGGCCTGATCGGCAAGCGCGGAGTTCAGGCGATCCTGACCGATTCCATTGAAGTCGGCGCGGCCAACTGGACGCCGAAGATGATCGAACAGTTCAAGCGCCTGCGCGGTTATGATCCCACGCCCTGGATGCCAGCTTTGACCGGCGTGCTGATCGGCAACCGTGAGGATTCTGATCGCTTCCTGTTCGATTACCGCCGCACCCTCGCCGATCTGATGGCCAGCGAGCATTACGGCACGGTCGCCAAGGTGGCGCACGAACATGGCCTGAAAGTCTATGGCGAGGCGCTGGAAGACAAACGCCCCTCGCTCGGCGATGATATGCAAATGCGCCGCTATGCCGATATTCCGATGGCGGCCATGTGGACGCACACCCGCAAGGATGGCCCGAAGCTGACCTATCTTGCCGATATCAAGGGCGCAGCTTCGGTGGCGCATATCTATGGCCAGAACCTCGTCGCGGCGGAATCGATGACGGCGGCGCTCAACCCCTGGGCCTATGGTCCGGCGGATCTGAAACGGGTGATCGATCTGGAATTCGTCACCGGCGTCAACCGTCCGGTGATCCACACCTCGGTCCATGTGCCGGTGGAAGACAAGAAGCCCGGCCTGTCGCTGTTCATCTTCGGCCAGTACTTCAATCGCAACGAGAGCTGGGCTGAACTGGCCACGCCTTGGGTCGATTACCTGTCGCGCAATTCGCTGATGCTGCAACAGGGCCGCAACCACGCCGATGTCGCCTATTTCTATGGCGAGGAAGGCCCGCTGACCGGACTCTATGGCGAAAAAGCGGTGGCCGATGCGCCAAAGCTCTATGCCTATGACTTCATCAATGCCGATGCGCTGAACGATGCCCTGAGCAATGACGGCAATGATCTGGTCGCCAAAGGCGGCGCGCGTTACCGGGTGATCTATCTGGGCGGTTCGTCGCGCAAGATGACTCTGGCCACGCTGAAGCGGCTCGCGGTGCTGGTTGAAGGTGGGGTAACACTGGTTGGCCTGAAGCCAGAGACCGATCCGGGCCTTGGCGGCAACATGGCCGAATTTTCAGCTCTGGTGGCAAAGTTGTGGCCTGGCAGAGTCAATGCTTCAATGCGCGAAATCGGCACTGTGCGAGGCAAGGGCCGCGTCATCGCATCGACCGATATCGAAGCAGTTCTGGCCACAATCGGCGTCGCACCTGACTTTCGCTTCACTGGCGGACAGGAAGGGGCGGCAATCCCCTTCGCACATCGCAAGCTGGCAGATGGCGAGAGCTATTTTATCGTCAACCAGAAAGAGCGCACCGAAACCATCGAGGCGCACTTCCGCGTCGCCGCAAAACTGCCCGAACTGTGGCGTGCTGAAACAGGTAAGTCTGAGCCGCTCAGCTACCGGACCGAGAATGGCGAAACAATTGTGCCGCTCACACTGCGCGGCGATGAAGCGGTGCACATCGTGTTCCGTAAATCCACTCTCGGCGAATCATTGGCGATCAAGAAGCTGGAGCCGGTGGCGCTCGCGGAACTGACGGGCGCATGGAATGTCACCTTCCAGCAGGGACGCGGCGCTCCGGCTGCGGCGACTTTTGCCAAGCTCGCGCCACTTGATGAAAATGCCGATGCCGGGATCAAGTACTTTTCCGGCATCGCCACCTATGTGCAGGATTTTACCACACCAAAGGGTTGGAAGGCGGGGCAGCCGCTGTGGCTTGATCTGGGCGAGGCCCGCGAAGTGGCCGAAGTCCGCATCAACGGCAAGCTGGCGGGCCATGCCTGGCACGCGCCTTATCGCATCGATATTGGCGCGGCGGCTAAGACTGGCAAGAACCGGCTCGAGATCAAGGTCGCCAATCTGTGGGTCAACCGCCTGATCGGCGATGCGCAACCGGGAGCTCAGAAGCTCACCTGGTCTGCTATGCCGACCTACCGCGCCGATGCGCCGCTGCGCCGTTCAGGCCTGATCGGCCCGGTCATGCTGCTGGGGCAAGGAAAGTGAGCCGCGCTCTGGCTGAGTAACGGGCAGCAAAGACCCTGCATGGCATAGACCCTGACTGGCAGGAAATCCCGTGGTGGGCGCTGACGGGCTCGAACCGCCGACCCTCTCGGTGTAAACGAGATGCTCTACCAACTGAGCTAAGCGCCCCCTGTGCGGGGAACGGCGCTTCTACAGTGCCAAGCGGTGCGGTCAAGCAGGCTTCGACAGCTTGTTGACGAGTGCGCTGGCGGCGGCGGTAACATCGGCCCAAGTCTGCTCGAAACCGGCAGCATCTCCGTAATAGGGATCAGCCACCCCCTGCCCTTCACGGCCCCCCACCAGATCCAGCAGGAGGGCCAGTTCTGCGCGTGCATCTGGTGGCGCAATCCGTTCAAGTTCACCAAGGTTGGCATGATCGAGCGCAAAAATGTGGGTGTAATCAGCGAAATCGGCGCGGCGCACCTGCCGGGCGCGATAATGGGCGATATCAACGCCGTGCCGCTGCGCCGTGGCCATCGCGCGCGGATCCGGCGCATGGCCTGCGTGCCAGTCCCCGGTCCCCGCCGAATCGATGCTGACTTCAAGACCGGCGCTTTGCGCAGTCTGACGAAACGCGGCTTCAGCCAATGGCGAGCGGCAGATATTACCGAGGCAGACAAACAGGACAGCAGGTTTGATAGGCATGGCGTCTGTTTAGGCCAAGGATATGGCCAACGAAAGAGAGATAGAGTGAGGGGAGAAACTGACTGTTGGACCGTAACAGCCAGCCCCTCCCCTCGGGTGCCATCCCCCAGAGGCGAGGGGCGGGGGATGGCGGCAGACACTTAGATCGGGCTGACCTTACCGCTGACGCTGACCGAGCTGGCGCTGCCTTCATCGATCAAGTCAAAATAGCGAGACATGGCGTCTGCCGCCTTGTCGCTCAGTTCGATGAAAGCACGGCGGCGATCAGCCATGTCTTCCACCCGCTGGAATATTCCGACCTCGCACATCTGGCCAATCCAGCGCAGCGCGGTAGTCGGCGGGACGGCGGCGGCGATGCACAGTGATGTCACCGAAACGCGCTTCATTTCGCCGCGCGCGGCAGTGAGATCGAGCAGCATATCCCAAGCCGGATCGGCAAACAGTTCTGCATCAAAACAACGCGCGCGCTGCTGGCGCTGGCGGATAATGCGGCGCACGAGGCGCGGATCGGGCAGCGGTGGCCGCGCTTTCCTGACCAGCGGCTCGTCCTGTTCGGGCGCACCGGCAAAAGCAAAAGCAGGAGCCTGTACCAACGCCGATGATCCGCCAATCCGGCCAAGCTGGGTGGCGATCTGGCCAACCTGCTCGGTCAAGCGGAGCAAGGCGAGGCGATCCTCCTCCGCCATTTCACGAACACGTCCCCGTGGTGCCAGAGCGCGCACCCGGCCCAGCGCCATCACGTAATCAGCGCGACCGGGATCGACGAGCAATTGCGCGCCCGATTGATCGAGGCAGCCAAAAACATCATCCAGTGCATCAAGTGTCGTCGAGACGATCAGCTGTATTCCGGCCTGCGCCGCGCGCATATCCAGCCGCGTGAGCGCCGCAAGGCTGGCTCCATCAGCCAAGGGGCAATCGACCAGCACCACTTCGCCCAGTGGATGGGCATCACCTGACAGCAAGCGTTCAACCGGTTGCGCAGCAGTAACATGGAAACCGGCGCTGACTGCATCGTCCCGCAATTGGCCGAGAACGTGCGACCGATCAGCAAAGACCGCGAGCGACAGCATGACGCCTGCATCATTAGCAGCTTGCGAGTAAGCGAAGGGCGCCTGCACCATTGTTCCGACTCCGTTCTGATATGAACAAGAGTAGAACAAACAAAGTCCGTGTCAAGAATGTTCTTCAGACGTTCCCTTGGCCGAAAAGCTCAATCGACAAACGGATCGCGCACCAGAATCGTATCCTCACGCTCGGGCGAGGTGCTGACCAGCGCCACCGGCGTTTCGATCAGTTCCTGCACGCGCTGGATATATTTGATCGCCTGTGCGGGCAGATCGGCCCACGAACGCGCGCCCGCAGTGGTGCCGCTCCAGCCTTCCATTTCCTCATAGATCGGCTCGACGCTCGCCTGATCGGCGGCGTGGCTGGGGAGGTAATCAAGCACTTTGCCGTTCAGGCGGTATCCGGTGCAGATCTTCACCGTCTCAAACCCGTCAAGCACATCGACCTTGGTCAGCGCGATGCCGGTGACGCCCGATATGGCGCAGGATTGGCGCACCAGCACGGCATCGAACCAGCCGCAGCGGCGCTTGCGGCCTGTCACGGTGCCAAATTCATGGCCGCGCTCGCCCAGCCGCTGGCCGGTGGCGTCTTCGAGTTCGGTGGGGAACGGCCCGGCGCCGACGCGGGTGGTATAGGCCTTGACGATGCCCAGTACGAAGCCGGTGGCACTGGGACCAAGTCCCGAGCCTGACGCCGCCGTACCGCTCACCGTGTTGGAGCTGGTGACGAAGGGATAGGTGCCGTGATCGACATCGAGCAGTACGCCCTGCGCGCCTTCAAACAGGATACGCGCACCCGCTTTGCGCACGGTATTGAGCCGCTTCCACACCGGCTCGGCAAATTGCAGCACCGACGGCGCGATCTCTTTCAGATCCGCGATCAGGGCGGCGCGATCCACCGGCGGCTGACCGAACCCGGCGCGCAGGGCATCGTGGTGGGCGCAGAGCCGGTCAAATTGCGAATCGAGTGCGTCGAGATGGGCGAGATCACAAACGCGAATGGCGCGGCGGCCAACCTTGTCCTCATAGGCCGGGCCAATGCCGCGTCCGGTGGTGCCGATCTTGCCGGAACCGGCAGCGGCTTCACGCAGACCATCGAGCTCGCGGTGAATCGGCAGGATCAGCGGGCAATTATCGGCAATGGCGAAATTGCTGGTGTTGATGACCACGCCCTGCCCTTCGAGCTTGGCGATCTCTTCGCGCAAGTGCCAGGGATCGAGCACCACGCCATTGCCGATGATCGACAGCGTGCCGGTGACGATGCCCGATGGCAGCAGCGAGAGCTTGTAAACCTGTTCGCCGACGACCAGCGTATGCCCGGCGTTATGGCCGCCCTGAAAACGGACGACAGCATCGGCGCGGCTGGCGAGCCAATCGACGATCTTGCCTTTGCCTTCGTCGCCCCACTGAGCGCCGATCACGGTTACATTGGCCAATGGAAGGCCCTTCCTCGAGACATGGAAACCGTGCCGCGCCCTAGGGTAAGCGCGGGCCAAGGGCAAGGCATGGGTGGCGACTATCTGCGACAATTCATGACTGGTTTATCCGTCCGCATGAAATAGGATCGCGCGATCAAGGAGTTTTCACGATGCGCATGAAACTAGTCCTCGCTTTCAGCGCTGCTGCCATGCTGGCTGGCGGTGTAGCACAGGCCGCCCCCGGTGACCGAATGCGTGAGCGGATTCGCGCCCGCATGGCCGAGAAGATGGGTGCGAATGACACGCAGGTGCCCAAGCTGGCCCCGGCGAAGACCTTCACTTACGGCAGCGATCCGGCGCAAGTGGGCGACCTGTGGTTCCCCGAGGGGCACATCAACGATCACTCCGCGCCGCTGATCCTGTTCGTTCACGGCGGCGGGTGGAAGCGCGGCAGCAAGGATAGCGCCGCCAGCCGCTATGCCCCGGCGCACTTCACGGCATCAGGCTATGTCTATGCCGCGATCGATTACCGGCTGGTGCCCGGCGCGAAGGTTGAGGATCAGGCCGAAGATGTCGCCCGCGCGGTGAAGGCACTGCTGGGTGATGCCAAGAAGCTGGGCATCGACCGTTCAGGCGTGGTGCTCACCGGGCACAGCGCCGGGGCGCATCTGGTGGCACTGGTGGGGACGGACGAGCGGTATCTGAAAAAGGTGGGGCTTTCGTTTGCTGACATCCGGGGCGTGATCCCCAACGACGGCGCGGCCTATGATGTGCCCGCGCAGATGGCGCAGGCGGGCAAGTTCATGAAGCCGACGTATGAGCAGGCCTTCGGCACCGAACCGGCGCGGCAAAAGGCGCTGTCACCCACCGCCCACGCCGCCGCGCCCAATGCGCCCGCGTTCCTGCTGATCCACGTCCAGCGCGCCGACGGGATCGCCCAGAACAAGGGCCTCGAAGCTGCGCTCAAAGCCGCCGGAACCCGCGTCGAGCGCAAGGACTTCCCCGGCGAAGGGCTGCAAGGCCACGCCGAAATCAACCGCCGTCTGGGCGATCCGGACTATGCCGCGACGGGGGTGGTGGATGCGTGGTTGAAGGGGGTGTTTGGGGGGTAGGTGGTCTTCCGTTAGCTGACTAAATTGAACGTTCCGGCTGCTGTGAGGTGTGGGGCAAGTACTGAACCTTGTCGACCGCCTGCTTCCACACGGCGTTATCAATGAGGGTAGTCCTCCGTATCGGCATATCGCGGCAGCCCGGAATGGAGGTAAGCGCCGACTTCATGGACTGAAACAGCGGCTCGCTTATCCAAGGATTGAAGACAATGTTTTTGATCCATGATCGTTTGATTGCCACGTGGTGAACGCCTTGCTGAGGCTTTGTCCGTGACCATTGGATTAGACGGAACTCCTTCTCGTCGCCAAACCCCTTGCGCTTTAGGAATGGTAACTCAAAAGCGTTGATTTTCTTCCGTAGTTCCAACTGCTTGAGAGTCCGGTAGTGTACATCGCTCCAATGGTAGCCTGAAGTCTCGAGCAGCGGTTTGAGAAGCGCCTCACGATCAAACTCAACGCATACGCCCTCGTTGTCGCCAGCGAACACCTTCCAGTGATGGAAAGTCTCCGGCGCTTGCGTGAAACAGGCGGCATAGAGGCTCTTGGCGTTGATATGCTCCTGAAACATTTCGAGGAAGTAGGTGTCGTTTGTATCCTGCCACTTGGAGGGGTTTAGCAACGCAAGTCGCTGCTCTATGAGCATGTCCACAGCGCCCGCAAGGGTAGTGTAGCGCTTCAGTCGCATCCAGTTCGCCCCTCTTGTCAACATTTTCCGACCGTGTTTAGCGGCCCATCTAAGACAGAAAAGCATGAGCTTGCATATTTGAACCAACAACAGGCTACCCTAAATCGCCACTCGAAACCGGCCTTTCCGGCATCCACCCCAGATTGGGCAAACAGCTAAACCCTAACCACCTCATCCCCATCCAGCCGATGCGTACACCCCAACGCCGCCGCATCGCAATCCACACAAAGCGCCGCAACTGTCCGCCAGCCGATCATCCGCAGCTTGGCTGCAACCCCGGCGTCGTGCCCCAGCGGCAGGAACAGCGTATCGCGCGCCGCTTCACCCGCCGCCAGTGCGTCGATCAGCGGGTCGGGATAGAGCGAGAAGCCGATGGCGGGTTCTTCGGCCCCGGCTTCACGGCCCAGGATCGCGTAAGTGCCGCCACGTCCCAGTGCGCCGGAAAGTCCCTCGGCGTAGAGCGTGAAGCCCAGCCATGACTGATATTCAAAGCCGTGGCGCTCGGACGGATCGAGGGTCAGCCGCGCCATGCCGGAAACCCGCGCGGCGATTTCGCGCAGTGCGGTGATGCGGCTGGACAGGGCTCCGCCTGCATCAATCGCGGCCAGCCTTTCAATCGCCGCATCAAACGGTCCGATGGCGGTGAGCAGTGGCAGATAGGCTTCGCCGCCAACCGCAACCAGCCCGCCAGCGTCCTTGGCATCAAGCTCACGCCGCACGGCTTCGATAGTGTCAGCATCCAGCGGCAGCGCCCCAACGCCATCGGCTCCGGCCAAAGTGTCAACCAGATCGGGCAGGGTGAAATCGACCGAAATCCCCGTCGCGCCCGCCGCCTGCAACGCCTCGATAGCGACCGCGACAACTTCGGCGGCAGCGGCAACGCTGTCCGATCCGATCAGTTCTGCACCCAGTTGCAAGCGTTCGCGCGTCGGATCGAGCCCGTCGCCCTTGATGGTCACGACCTGCCCGGCATAGCCCAGCCGCAAGGGCCGCGCGGCTCCTGCCAGACCTGTGGCGGCAATCCGCCCGACCTGCACGGTGATGTCGCTGCGCAGCGCCAGAGTGCGCAGGCTCGCCGGATCGACAAAGCGGAACATCCGGCGCGGCTGGACGCCCGCCATGCGGCTCGCCATCGACTTTTCGAACTCGATGGAGGGCGGCTGGACGAGGGTGTAGCCGTGGCTGTCCAGCACATCGAGCACCGCGCGCGTCAGCCGCGCCGCACAGGCCGCGCTGGCGGGCAGCCGGTCCTCAAGCCCCTCGGGCAGCAGATCGCGATCAGTATTGTCCATTTGCGGGCCTTTAGAGCAAATCGCCGGAATTGTGAATCATCTCGATCCTCCCCTTGAGGGGGAGGTGCCGGAGTGAAACGGAGGCGGAGGGGTATCCACGCTGGCGTTGTCACCCCTCCGTCAGCCCAAGAGGGCTGCCACCTCCCCTTCCAGGGGAGGATCTTGCTTACCTCAAAACGCCAGTGCAGTCACCGTCTTCACGCCGGGCAGCTTCCGTGCCTTTTCGAGCACGTCCTGCGGGATCGGATTGTCGAGGCTGAGCAGCAGTACCGCCTCACCGCCCGCTTCGCGGCGGCCGAGGTGGAAGGTGCCGATGTTGATGCCCGCTTCGCCCAGCAGGGTGCCAATACGGCCGATGAAGCCTGGGGCATCCTCGTTGACGATGTAGAGCATATTGCCCTCAAGCTCGGCCTCGATGCCGATGCCGAAAATCTCGACCAGACGTGGCTGATCGGCACCGAACAGCGTGCCCGCGACTGAGCGATCACCCTGCGAAGTCGCCACGGTAACGCGCACCAGTGTGTGATAGACGCCTTCGCGATCATGCCGCACTTCGCGCACATCCAGCCCGCGTTCCTTGGCGAGGAACGGCGCGTTGACCATGTTCACCGTGTCTGTGTAGCGCCGCATCAGCCCGCAGAGCACCGCGCCGGTGATCGGCTTGATGTTGAGCTGGGCGGCAGCGCCTTCGACCTCGATGGAAATCTTGTCGAGATTGTCATGCGCCAGCTGGCCCACAAGGCTGCCAAGGTTCTGCGCCAGCTTCATATAGGGCCGCAGCTTTGGCGCTTCTTCAGCAGAAAGGCTCGGCATGTTGAGCGCATTGGTCACACCGCCGCTAAGCAGATAGTCCGAAAGCTGCTCGGCCACCTGGATCGCGACATTGACCTGGGCTTCATCGGTAGAGGCACCAAGGTGCGGGGTCGAGATGAAGTTGGGCGTGCCGAATAGCGGCGATTCCCTGGCCGGTTCCTTGACGAAGACATCGAGCGCCGCGCCGCCGACATGGCCCGAATCAAGCGCGTCCTTGAGCGCTTCCTCATCGATCAGGCCGCCGCGCGCACAGTTGATGATGCGCACGCCCGGCTTGCACTTGGCGATGTTTTCGCGGGAGAGGATATTGCGCGTCTGGTCGGTCAGCGGCGTGTGCAGCGTGATGAAGTCCGCCTTGGCGAGCAGGGTATCAAGATCGGCCTTTTCCACACCCATTTCCACGGCGCGTTCGGGCGTCAGGAAGGGATCGAAGGCGACAACCTTCATCCGCAGGCCCAGCGCGCGGCTGGCGACGATCGAGCCGATATTGCCCGCACCGATCAGGCCCAGCGTCTTGCCGGTAACTTCGACCCCCATGAAGCGGTTCTTTTCCCACTTTCCGGCCTGCGTGGAGGCATCAGCTTCGGGCAGCTGGCGGGCGAGCGCGAACATCAGCGCGATGGCGTGTTCGGCGGTGGTGATCGAATTGCCGAACGGCGTGTTCATCACCACGATGCCCTTCACCGAAGCGGCGGGGATATCGATGTTATCGACGCCAATGCCAGCGCGGCCAACGACCTTGAGGTTGGTCGCGAGGTCGATCAGCTCTTTGGTCAGCTTGGTCGAGCTGCGGATGGCGAGGCCATCATAGAGCCCGATGATCTTGCCCAGTTCTTCGGGCGTCTGGCCGGTGATGACATCCACATCGCAGCCGCGTTCGCGGAAAATCTGCTCGGCCTTGGGGTCCATCTGATCGGAAATAAGTACGCGGGGCTTGGTCATTCAATCCTCGTCATTCCCGCGAAGGCGGGAACCTATGTCCCGACATCGCGATTTGAAAGCTATGGAGATGGGTCCCCGCCTGCGCGGGGATGACGATATTTTTTGCGATTATGCAGTGAGCGAGGCGTAAGCCCAATCGAGCCACGGCCCGAGCGCTTCGATATCGGCGGTATCGACGGTAGCGCCGCACCAGATCCGCAGGCCCGGAGGGGCATCGCGATAACCGGCGATGTCATAGGCCGCGCCTTCCTTATCGAGCAGCGCGGCGAAAGCCTTGATAAAGGCCTCATCCGCGCCTTCGACAGTCAGGCAGACCGATGTTTTCGAGCGGGTGCCGTGATCGATGGCCAGATGGCCAAGCCAGTCGCGCGTGGCAACGATCTTGGCCAGAGCGTCGGAATTGGCGGTGCAGCGCGCCTGAAGGCCTTCCAGCCCGCCGACTTCCTTGGCCCATTCCAGCGCGAAGATCGCGTCCTCGACAGCCAGCATCGAGGGCGTGTTGATCGTCTCGCCCTTGAAAATGCCCTCGGCGAGCTTGCCCTTGGCCATCAGTCGGAACACTTTGGGCAGCGGCCATGCGGGGGTATATTCCTCAAGCCGCTGAACCGCGCGTGGACCAAGGATCAAAACCCCGTGGCCGCCCTCGCCGCCCAGCACTTTCTGCCACGAGAAGGTGGCGACATCGATCTTGTCCCACGGAATGTCATAAGCGAAAACCGCGCTGGTGGCGTCAGCGAACGAGAGTCCGGCGCGGTCGTTGGGAATCCATTCGCCATCGGGGACGCGCACGCCCGAGGTGGTGCCGTTCCAGGTGAACAGCACGTCGTCGTCCCAATCGACCTTGTCGAGATCGGGCAACTGGCCATAATCGGCGCGCATCACGGTGGGATCGAGGTTGAGTTGCTTGACTGCGTCAGTCACCCAGCCGTCGCCGAAGCTTTCCCACGCAAGAGCGGTAACGCCGCGAGCGCCAAGCATGGTCCACATGGCCATTTCGAAGGCGCCGGTGTCAGAACCGGGGACGATGCCGATGCGGTGGCTATCGGGAAGCTGGAGAACTTCGCGCATCAGATCGATACACAGTCGCAGGCGCGACTTGCCGATCTTGGCACGGTGCGAGCGGCCAAGGCATTCGGTGGCAAGTTTTTCGGGGGAATATCCGGGCGGCTTGGCGCAGGGACCGGAAGAAAAGAACGGGCGTGCAGGCTTGCTCGCCGGAAGCGTAAGTGCAGTCATTGTAGTCTCTCCTTACAGAGAGCACGCGCGGCGTTGGGACCGCGTGGCCCGGCGCTGCACTTAGTGGTGCACTGCAACATGTCAAGCGCGATGGGTGATGTTCCGAAGCCCGGAAAAGTCGCGTTACACTTATGCTGCACTTTTGTTGCAGTGAGCAATTATCGCAGAATCCGCACGTCCCGTCGCGGGACGGCTGTGGACAATTTGCATAATAATACAATAATTACAGAACTTTACCGCGCAAAAAAATTCTTTGTTAATTTGCCGTTTAATATGTAACTTCCCATAAGGATCGGGCCATATGAAACGGGCCTCCGGTCCACTTGGGGAAACTACAATTGGAGGGGCATATGCTCAATAAGGTCGCCGGGCTGGCACGCGTGCTGGCAATACTTCTCGCAATAGTCGCTGCGTTTGTCGCTTTGCCGACACAAGTACCGCTGGTCCTGCTGCTTTTAGGCATCATCGCTGGCTTCGCCTATACCAATGATGATTTCATCCGCTTGGTTCTGACTGCTGTAGCGCTGCCTATCGTTGGCCATGCCCTCAGCGCAGTTCCTGAAATCGGCGGACAGCTTGATGCCGTCATGGGCGGTATCGCCCTTGCGGTTGGCGGCATCCTGGCAACCCGGGTGATCATTCGCCTGTATGAAATCGTCCGCGACGATCTCATGGGCCTGGGCAAGTAACAGATTAAACTTTCGTCACGCTCAGGAGCCTTGCGGACTGCGGTTCGCAAGGCTCTTTTGCCATTATACCTAACGCGGCATTAACCATAATTGCACTGCTGCTTTTAACCGTGCGGGGCGCATCACCAGCCCATGCGCGCGATGATAGCCCTTTTGCCGCTGATGCCCTTACTCGCAGCCTGCGGGGCGATCCCTCAGTCACGTGATCAGCAGCCCTTACGGCAATCGACCGCTGTGTTCTCCCCCCGACCCGAGGCGCAGCAGTGTCTTTCCGGCCTTGGTCAGACCAAAGCCAGTTTCACCCCGCTGCCCGATCAGTATTACGGCGCGGGCTGCTCGACACTCGGCACGGTGCGCCTCGCCAGTCTGCGCAGCGATAATGCCCAGCTTTCGGTCAGCAACCTTGGCCCGGTCACTTGCCCTTTGGCGCAGAATTTTGCCGCATGGGCGCGCTATGGCGTTGACCGGGCGGCGCGGCAGATCCTTGGCAGCCCGCTGCAACGGATCGAGACGATGGGCAGCTACTCTTGCCGCAATGTTGCCGGAAGGGACCGCCTTTCTGCTCACGCCACCGCCAATGCCATCGACATTTCCGCCTTCGTGCTCGCCGATGGACGGCGGATCAGCTTGAGTGGCCAGTGGGCAAGCGGTTCAGCTCAAGAACGCCGCTTCCTCACTACAATCCACGCCTCTGCCTGCAAGCGTTTTGGCACCGTGCTCGGCCCCAATTACAACGCCGCGCATCGCGATCACTTCCATCTGGAACTGTCGCGCAGTGCGTTCTGCCACTGAGATTCAGTCTTTGCGATCAAGCTGGCGCAGCACTTCTGAGATCACCGAAGGGTCATTGGCAAAGCCCATGTGTGCGCAGCGCATGGCAACCGCGCGGTCACGTTCGCCGGGGCGTCCGCAAGCCGAACGAGGCGAGACAACCCCATCGCGCGGGCTCCATAGAGCCACCGTCGGCACCGGAGGTTTGCTGGCAGAGTCACTGCCGATCGGCGGCGCATCAACACTGTGGCCGGTGATGAACTGATAAGCGCGCCAGGCATTGTTGGCGTGCCGGTCCCCTGAAAAGGGCGTGCCAAGGGTGATCACGCTGGACACCTTGTGCGGCAGCTGCTTCGCCGCCTCACGCGCGAACAACCCGCCCAGAGACCAGCCGACCAGAGCCACCGGGGCGCCGGTTTCCTGTGCCTGCGCCTCGATCCGCTCAATCAGAAACGCGAAATTTTCAGGGGTCGGGCCAAGGTTGAAACCCATGCCCCAATCACGCACCTTGTGTCCGGCGAGGCCCAGCGCAGAGCCCATCCGTGCCATGCGGAGCGGGTGTGAGCCAAATCCGGGCAACAGCATGACCGGCTGCGGACGCTCGGCGGGATGGATGCGCGGCAGGCGGCGGGCGACCATGCCGAAGCTGGCCAGTTCGCCCCACAGCAAATGCGCGCGCGGTCCGCTAACACCCTGCGGACGCGGCTCACGCGCCAGTGCCGCGCGGCGCGCGATCTCATCGCCCCAAGCCCGACTGCGCAAACGAACTTCGCTGCTCCAAGTGTTAAATTCGGCCATGCATCGATCCTGCCATCCGCTTCCCTAACCCTTGGTGAACGAGGGAAAACAAAGGGCGATAAGGCTATCATATTATTGTTACAGCACAAGGACAGTGGTGAAAAAACCACCCCATTGCGGAACGCATACGGAACGGCCATAGCTGGGCGATGGCCGAAATCATCATCCGCCGCGGGCTTGAAGAGCCTGATACCTCGGCCAGCTTTGTCCCGCACAAGCCGCAGCGACCTGCCAAGGTGGAGCCGGGCAAGGCTTTCCGCATCGTCTCGGAATACCAGCCGGCGGGCGACCAGCCGACAGCCATCGCCGATCTCGTCGCCGGAATTGGCGAGCAAGACCGCACGCAGGTGCTGCTCGGCGTTACCGGCAGCGGCAAGACTTTCACCATGGCCAAGGTGATCGAACAGTTGCAGCGCCCTGCCCTGATCCTTGCCCCCAACAAGATCCTCGCCGCGCAGCTTTATGGCGAATTTCGCAGTTTCTTCCCTGACAATGCGGTGGAGTTTTTCGTCTCCTATTACGATTACTATCAGCCCGAAGCCTATGTGCCGCGCAGCGATACCTACATCGAGAAGGAAAGCTCGGTGAACGAGGCGATTGACCGGATGCGCCATTCGGCCACACGTTCGCTGCTCGAACGCGATGATGTGATCATCGTCGCCTCGGTCAGCTGCATCTATGGCATCGGTTCGGTCGAGACCTATTCGGCGATGATTTTCGACCTCAAGAAGGGGGCGACGCAGGACCAGCGTGAGATCATCCGCAAGCTCGTCGCCCTGCAATACAAACGCAACGACACTGCTTTCGCCCGGGGCAATTTCCGGGTGCGCGGGGATAGTCTGGAACTGTTCCCCAGCCACCTTGAAGACACGGCCTGGCGGATCAGCTTTTTCGGCGATGACATCGAGGCGATCAGTGAATTCGATCCGCTGACCGGCAAGAAAGGCGCGAGCCTTGATACGGTGCGGGTCTATGCCAATTCGCACTATGTCACGCCGGGGCCGACGATGAAGCAGGCGGCGGACGCCATCCGCTTTGAACTGGCCGAGCGGCTGAAAGAGCTGGAGATCGAGGGCAAGTTGCTCGAGGCCCAGCGGCTTGAGCAGCGCACCAATTTCGATCTGGAGATGATCGCCGCCACCGGCAGTTGCGCCGGGATCGAGAACTACAGCCGCTTCCTCACCGGACGCCTGCCGGGCGAACCGCCGCCGACGCTGTTTGAATATCTGCCCGACAACGCCCTGCTGTTTGTCGATGAAAGCCACCAGACGGTACCGCAGATCGGCGCGATGTCCAAAGGCGATCACCGCCGCAAGATCACGCTCGCCGAATATGGCTTTCGCCTGCCCAGCTGCATCGACAACCGCCCCTTGCGCTTCAACGAATGGGACGCAATGCGCCCGCAGACGGTGGCGGTTTCGGCGACACCGGGTAAGTGGGAAATGGAAGAGGCCAGCGGCGTTTTTGCCGAACAGGTGATCCGCCCCACCGGGCTGATTGATCCGCCGGTCTTCATCCGCCCCGTCGAAGACCAAGTGCAGGATTGCATCGAAGAATGCCGCAAGGTGGCCTTGGCGGGCTATCGCACGCTCGTCACCACGCTGACCAAGCGCATGGCCGAAGACCTCACCGAATTCATGCACGAAGCGGGCCTGCGCGTGCGCTATATGCACAGCGATGTCGAGACGCTCGAACGCATCGAACTGATCCGCGATTTGCGGCGCGGGGTCTATGATGTGCTGGTGGGGATCAACTTGCTGCGCGAAGGCCTCGACATTCCCGAATGCGGACTTGTGGCCATTCTCGATGCCGACAAGGAAGGCTTCCTGCGCAGCGAAACCTCATTGATCCAGACCATTGGGCGGGCGGCGCGCAATGTCGATGGCCGGGTGATCCTCTATGCTGATCGCATCACCGGATCGATGGAACGCGCCATCGCTGAAACCGATCGCCGCCGCGAAAAGCAGCACGCGTTCAACGTGGAACACGGCATCACCCCCGAAAGCATCAAACGCGGCATCGCCGACATCATCGCCGATACCGCCAGCCGAGACGGCGTGCTGGTCGAGCTTGAAGACGATTCCCGCAACCACCTCGTCGGGCATAATCTGCGCAGTTACATCGAGGAACTGGAAGGCCGGATGCGCAATGCGGCGGCCGATCTGGAGTTCGAGGAAGCAGGCCGCTTGCGCGATGAAATCCGGCGGCTGGAAGCGGATGAACTGGGAATTCCCGACGGTGAGAAGCGCGCGCCGCTGGTCGGGCGCAGCAATGAGGGCAAGCCGGGGACGCGGAAAGGGCGGTTTGGCAAGCAGGGCAAGACGAAGTGGGGGCGGTAGAAAGTATTTTTCCTTGACAAATGCAAGCGCTTTTGTTAGATAAATGCAAGCAATTGGAGCTTTGTCATGCCATCGCTGACCATCAAGGACATTGACGAAAAACAGTATCGGGGACTCGTCGAGGACGCGCGCAGCAATGGCCGGTCGCTTGCTGCCGAAATGCGCGCCATGATCGCCGAGCGGGATCGCGCGCGCGAAGTGGCCAGGTCGGTCGCCCGGATGCGCGAACTTCGCGAACAGTCGAAGGGCTTGCTCGGTCCATGGCCCGACAGTGTCGCCCTGATCCGTGCTGTCAGGGATGAAGAATGATCGCCATTGACGCCAGTCTGGCGGTCAAGTGGTATCGGGCGGAACAATTCAGCCTTGAAGCAACCGCGCTGTTCGAAACCAATGCCGGCGATCTCGTCGCCCCAGATCTGTTCGCGATCGAAGTGGTAAGTGCGCTCGTGCGCAATGCCAACGCGGTCAAGGCGTCAAGCGGAACGATGGAACAGTGCATCGCTGCCTTTGCCGCAGAACTGGAACTGGGTTCGATCAAGCTAATCCGATTGACCGCGCAAAGTGTCACCGATGCTGCGAGATTGGCCCTCGATCTCGGCCACCCGCTCAAGGATTGCATCTACCTCGCGCTGGCGATGGAATTGGGATGCGATCTGGTGACGTGTGATGCGCGGTTTGCGGCGAAGGCGAAGGGGGTTTGGGCCGGGGTGCGGGTGCTGGGGGATTAGAGGAAATGGTAATTAGGCACATGAGAGCAATCTTCGTGTTTTTCGGATTAGTTACAGCCGCCTGCAGCGCATCTTCGACCGATGTTGCCATGAAAGAAATCGTGTTTCGTGGCGAGCTTGTTCGCTTCCAAATTCCAAAAGACTGGATGGAAGAATATGGTCCCGAAGGCGGTGGAATTTTTTATGGAAACTATCCCGATGCTGGCACGCTACGCTTGGACATCATCACCGCAGAGTCGCCCAAAAATCTAGGTCCAGAAGAGCCCTTTGAGTTAATCAGAGGCATCAAGGGCGTTGATGTAAATAACATCCGACACCTTCCAAATAGCAATGCAATGGCAAGTAAAATAATTCACACGAGTGAGCGTGGCACCCCAATTACTATGTATTGGTGGTATTTAAGCAATTTCGTCCCGCCAAAACACGTACGACTTGCAAACTTTTCATACACTGTTCTCACGTCGCAAGAACATGATGAGAAGACGATCAGCGAGGTAAGGATGCTTGCAAAATCGATTGAACAGGCCGAGTTTCACCCCACCATTGGTGAATAAGACGCGATGGCGACAAGGCCTGACTTGGCTAACAAGCGCTATTCTCAGCTCTGTCGAGATATGGCAACCAGACACTGGGAACGCTTACCTCCCGTTCTGGGAGCACTTGGGATTGATTTGACGGTGCAAAACAAGGTAACTTAGCCTCTCGAACTTTGCAGCAATCAACGGACAGAATTTTCCATGCACCACAAACGCCACCGCGCTCGAAATGCACGAGCCGGATGCAAGATGTGCAAGCCGTGGAAGGTCAATGGCTACAGCACCGCCGCCTATGAGGGCGAGAAGTTCAGCGACCATCGGCGACGGCTTGTCACTGCGGAAATGATGACATGACCATGGCCAGACACAAGAACCGCTTGCGATATTAGCCGCAAGCAGCCCGATCACTCCTGAACTGGCTGACGACTTGCTGCACATCGCAAGGTGCATCGTTATGTCTCGTTCCCGCCGCAAGACGCCAATTTCTGGCATTACCACCGCCCAGAGCGATCATCCCTGGAAGAAGATGGCGGCGCGCAAATTGCGGCACCGCTCCAAGCAGGAACTCAATACCTCGCTTGATGGTGATCGTTTCGCTGGAAAGCGCTGGGATCTCGTCAATCCCTGGTCTTCGGAGAAGGACGGCAAAGACTGGATGAGCAATCCCGATCCTCGCTGGATGCGCAAGTAGGCGGGGAGCGAGAGCGGAGCCATCTTGCCTTGCGCGACTCGCATGAGCAAAGAGACGGTCTGATGACTCACAGCCGCCTGACCCTCGCACTCCTCCTCACCCTCGCCGCATGTTCCCCATCGGGGAACCAGCCGCAGGAGCCGCTCGATGCCCAGCGCGTAGCTTTGCCCAGCGAGTCCCTGCCGCCTGAATTACCACCCAAACAGCCTGATGGTGCGGTGTGGCAGAGCGTGGGCGCGGACAAGATCGCTTTCGGCGTTCCCGGAGCCGCGCCGCTGCTCACGATCACCTGCTTGCACGAAGGCACCCCATCTGCACAGCTGCGTTTCGCCCGCTACACCCGCGCTGAGGCGGGGGCGAAGGCGCTGTTTGCCTTGGAGGGCAACGGCCATGTTGCGCGGCTGGCGCTTGATGTGGTGCGCGCCGGTGATCCAGGGGAGTGGCAGGGCACAGCCAGCGCCTTTGACGAGGCGGTGGAGGCGATCAAGGGCCGCGCGGCGGTGACGGCTACGCTTCCGGGCGGCGGCTCGCTGAAATTGCCGGTGAGCGATCTTCCCGGCACGCTGCTCGATCAGTGCCGGGGCAGCGCGGTGCTGCCGACTGCGGTTCCGTCGACAGTTCCGGGCACCTGATAAAACGCACATGAAAAGGCGCCGCACATGAAAAAGCGGGGGAAGGCCTAAGCCGTCCCCCGCCTTTCAAGTATTCTGACTTCAGAGGATCAGAAGCCGAAGGTCAGGCCAACGCGGCCGGCTGTTTTGCCGCCCTTGTTGAAACCAGTCGCAACACCGGCGTTGATTGCAACGCTTGGCGTGACGAGTGCGTTCAGCTGGAACGAACCAGCATAGGCACCGTCATAGGCAGCGACGTTGGCGGTGAAGCTCACCTTCTTGTCGGGCAGGAAGGTCGCGCCGCCCATGGCAACCGCAATGGCGGTCGATGCGGCGGTGTAGTCTTCAAGCACGGCAACGCGTGAGGTCAGCGCGTTAAGGTTGGCATTCACCCCGTTGATCTGCGTTTGCAGACCGGTCACCGCTGCGGCACGGGCATTTTCTTCAGCAGCAATGCGCGTGGTCAGGGTAACATCAGCAGCCGCGCGGGTGGTTGCTTCGTTGTTGATGTTGGTCTGCAGCACAACGTCAGCAGCGGCGCGAGTGGTCGCTTCGTTGTTGATGTTGGTTTGCAGCGTGTTGTCAGCCGCGATGCGGGCAGCCGCTTCGTTGTTAATGTTGGTCTGCAGCGTGTTGTCAGCCGCGATACGAGCCGCTGCTTCGGCATCGAGCTGGCCCTTGTTCACAGCATCAAAAGCACCAACACCGTTGGCGACATTGACGATGCGGCGTTCGGAACCAGCAGCGCCGACCGAAACGGTGTTCGCCACGTTGGCAACCGAACCGGAACCCAGAGCAACGCTATTTGCTGCTGTTGCTGACGAAAGCTCACCAATCGCGATGGCACCAGCGGCATTGGCATTGGCCTGATAACCAGCTGCAAAAGCCGAAGCGCCGTTCGCCGTGGCATCAGTGCCTAGGGCAACCGCACCGCGACCGACTGCGGTGTTGGCATTACCGATGGCAACCGCGCCGAGCCCGTTGGCACCGTTATCGGTACCCACCGCAACCGAGCCCTGTCCGACCGCGCCGTTGGCCCAGCCCGAAGCATTTGCGCCGATGCCGCTGGCGACGTTGCCGTTACCAGCCGAGACCGCACCGTTGGCGAGCGCCTGGTTGGAGTTGCCCACGGCGACCGCGCCGGTGCCGGTGGCAAGGTTCGTTCCGCTACCAATCGTGACTGTATTGGCACCACCAGAGTTCTGGCCGTTGCCGATCACAACGGCATTATTGGATCCCAGCAGGGCATTCGAATTCTGACCGACAACAGTTGCACCATCAGCTCCGACATTGGCATTGGCACCAACCGCGGTGCCGCCGTTCGCGTTCACTTCGGCCCGACCGCCGATGGCAACGATGTTGGAACCGGCGTTGACCGGATCACCTGGCGTATTGAAGGCAAAGCCCGAGCCGGCGCGCGCTGTCGTGCCGATTGCCACGGTGTTAGACCCGACGGCGGTCGCACCGGCACCTACCGCGATTGCCGAATTGATACCAACGTTCAATGGGTTGGCCGTGCCGGAGAACCTGGCATTGGCAGTATTACCAATGGCGACGGCGTTATCTTGTGCCGTCGTATTATAGCCGACAGCAACCGTAGCGAAGATTGGGTTGGCAGGCCCCGGACCAGTTGCCGTGGCACCTTCACCGATAGCGACACCGCCAGCCTGATCAGCCGTAGCATTGACGCCGCAAGCCAGTGCGCTGGTCCCGGAACCGACTGCACCGCCGTCAGTATCGCCTGCACCCACTACACCATCGTCATGGCTTTGTTGCATAACTCCGCGCGGGCCTGAACCATCCTTTATTTAGGATTACTACCCAACACGAACGGTATTGGGTGTGCCTATTTGCGAGAAGCGATTGAGGATTGCAGCACGGACTTTGAGCTCGGTTATCTGACGATCGAAGG
>CAMDQO010000005.1 GCA_945906105.1 Novosphingobium sp. Chol11
ACTCGAAACTTGGTGGACGCACCCCCGCCGAGATCGCAAAACAAGCAGTGCCGGGGCATGCCCCGGCACTGCTTGTCATCCCATCAACCATCAGCCAGACAATGGAAGGACTCTACCTCTGAATGGTAACAATCAGGGGAGCACGTCAACCACGTCGCCGCGCCGGAAGATAATCAGGCCGGACTTCAGCGCTTCCTTTTCGATAATGAATGCCATAGCCACGCTCCACTGTGCAGAATCTGTGCAGGATAGCGGCGGCAACGCCCGAAGTTCCATACCTGTGCAGGTGCTGTGTGGTAGATTATGGCTTATTTTCTTAGGCAATTCCAGTTATTTGGCCGAATCCTGTCGTCCCGACCAGTTTTGCCGAAAGAACAAACAGCCGGGGCTGTTTGTCGGCAAAACTCCCAAGCGCAAGCGCGGGAGGCGGTTACAATTGCACCCCTCCAACCTCTCACCATTCCTGCTATGGTACTACCAAAACAAGAGAAGCGGAAGGCTATCATGGCAAGTATCGTCAGCGAACAATCCGGCATCCAGAACGGCGATCTTTGCACCGTCATCAAGGGCTCCCATGCGGGAAAATCCGGCACGGTAGAGGATCGCAACACCAGCAAGACCGGGCATATCACCATCACCGTCCGTCAGCCGAACGGGGACCGGTTCAAAACCTTGGCGCGCAATGTTACGGTGCAGCGCTAGTGGATTGATTTTGACATTCGCATCCCGTCTGCCGCATTGTCTGTTTGCGAATGTCAAAATCTTAAAATCCACTAGAGCTATATAGTTGCTAGTGGTCCTCTTGCTTCTGACATTTGCCAATGGCCTAGCCGATAGCGGATGCAAATGTCAGAATCGGACCACTAGGCGTTACTGGCCAGCGATTACTCCGGCCTCATTGGCGATAACTTTCAGAACCGCCGTCCAGGCATCGACATTCTGCTGCAACATCGCCGGATCGACTGCGCTCAGGGTATCGTCTGGCGTGTGGTGCAGATCGAAATAGTGGGTGCCGTCCTGTGTCAGATCAATCACCGCAAGCTTCTGCTTTTCGATGATCGGTTCCACGTCGGCTCCGCCATCTGGCGCGCCGCGATTGAGGACGATGCCCATCGGAGCCAGTGCCGCGACAATGCGTTCCCCCAGCACCTTGTTCGCCTCCGCCAGTTTGAGCTTCACGTTCCACACCCGGTCAGCGCCGAAATCGCTTTCCATGGCCAGCGCGTGGGGCTCGGTGCCATGCTTTGCCGCATAGGCATCACCGCCAAAAGCCCCGATCTCTTCGCTGCCCGCCCAGAGCACACGAATGGTCCGTAGTGCCTTGCCGTCGCCTTGCGCCTTCAAGGCCGCTGCCGTGATGATCGCGCAGCCAGAGGCATCGTCAATCGCGCCGGTGCCCAGATCCCAGCTATCGAGATGGCAGGCGAGCAGGATCGGCGGCAGTGCCGGATCGCGGCCCGGCAGATCGCCGATGACATTGCCCGATGGCATGGCTTCCTGCGTATGCCCGGTGAGCACGAGGTTGATGCGCATCGCTTTGCCGCTGGCCGCAACGCGGGCAATCAGATCGGCATCGGGGTTGGAGACAGCCCCCGCCGGGATCGGCTTTACACCCGCTGGAAAGTTGGTGCCGCCAGTGTGTGGATTGCGGTGGTTATCGGTGCCGATCGAGCGGATCACCGCGCCAATCGCCCCCTTGCGTGAGGCGGTTGCCGGACCGATCCGTCGTGCCTGCCCATAGGGGCCGTAACCCGATCCATCCTGATTGGGCTTCATGGCATGGTCGATAAAAGCGATCTTGCCGACAAGCGAGCCAGCGGGTGCAGCCTCCAGCGCGGCGAGTGAGGTAAAGTAAACGACATCGGCAGTGATACCGGCATCGCTGGTCGTGCCGCTGTAACCCAGCGCCGTGACGGCCAATGGCTGATCATAAGGCGCGGTCAGGCGCGCCTTGTCAGTCCCGCGCACATAGCCGCGCACGGTAAACGGCTCGATGGCAACATTGGCAAAGCCCAGCGCCTTGAGTCTTGCCACCGCCCATTCTCGTGCTGCCGCCTCGCGCGGAGAACCAGCCGGACGCGGGCCGATCTCAGTAGTGAGATCGGCGAGGATGGACCATGCGCCTGACTTTTCCTCGGCAGGGGCGGCACCTTGTGAAGATGAGGCATTGGCGGGGGCGGAAAGCAGGCCGCAGGCGGCTGCGACGATCATCAGTTGGTTTCTCATGCGCGATTGCTAGCCGTTCATTGTGCCCCTGCCAATCCCGTGACCAATTGCGACATTTTGCTGCGTGACATAGGTTCATCGCACGATCAGCATCGTTTAGACAAAACAGCCGACCGGGAGATTCTGGATGCCGCAAGCTCAGATCGCACTCAATCGCTTCGGGCTTGGTGCCAAGGCTGGCGAAGTACCGCCAACCGATAGCAAGCGCTGGCTGCTCGATCAGTTTTCTCGCTACGATCCTGCGCCCGCTGCGATTGCGGCCCTGCCGCGTTCACCGGCGATGGTGGCGCAGCTCGCCGAACTTCGCCTTGAACGCAAGGACCGCAAAGAGGAGAAGGCTGGCACTGCAAAGATGGAGCCAGAGGCCGGGATGCAGCCCGGGCAAGGTAAGCCAAATCCCAACCCAGAAGCCAATCTCTACAAACCACTGCGCGAAGCCTATGTGCAGGCAGCGGGCGTGCGCATGGCCGTTGCCGGCACCAGCGACACGCCGTTCATCGAACGTCTGGTGGCCTTCTGGTCGAACCATTTCGCCGTGTCAGTGGACAAGGTGGCGGTGATCGGCCTTGCCGCACCGTTCGAGAATGAGGCGATACGCCCGCACGTGCTCGGCAAATTCTCCACCATGCTGTTCGCTGCTGCGCGCCATCCCGCCATGCTGCTCTATCTCGATCAGGCGCAATCCATCGGTCCGGACAGCCAGATCGCCGAATTTGCGGCACGGCGAGGGAGCCAGCGCCAACCGGGTCTGAACGAAAACCTCGCACGCGAGATACTTGAGCTGCACACGCTGGGCGTGCGCAGCGGCTATAGCCAGGCCGACGTCACCGAATTCGCCCGCGCCATGACCGGGTTGACCGTGTCGGGCCTGGGGCGGTTGGCAAGGCTGATGCCGGGGACTGAACCCGGCAAGCCGATTTTCGTTGAGCAGATGCACCAGCCGGGCGCGCGGCAAGTGCTGGGCAAGCGTTATGACCAGCAGGGTGAGCGGCAACTGCTGACCATCCTTGCCGATCTTGCCAGTCATCCGGCAACCGCCCGCCACATCGCCACCAAACTGGCCCGGCATTTCGCCTCTGACGATCCGCCACCTGCCTTGGTCGCGCGGTTGGAGACGGCATTCCTGAGGAGCGGCGGTGATCTGCCGGTCATCTACCGAGCGCTGATCGAATCGCCCGAAGTCTGGGCAGCGAGCGCCCCCAAATTCCGACCGCCTTGGGACTGGCTGGTGGCCTTGCGGCGCGCCACCGGCGTGGAGTTCCCCGCACAGCAAACCGCGTTCGCACTCAATCAACTGGGCCAGCCGACATGGAAGCCCGGATCGCCCGCTGGCTGGGATGATGTGGCCGCCAGCTGGGCCGCCCCTGATGCACTGCTGCGGCGGGTGGAGTTTTCCAATCGCTTTGCCCAACGCTTCGCCTCACTCGATGCCCGCCAACTTGGTCCGGCACTGTTTCCCGATGCACTGAGCGAACCAACCAAGCAGGCCGTGGCGCGCGCTGACAGCCCGGCACAGGCGCTGTCGTTGCTGTTCGTCGCCCCTGAAATGCTGAGGAGGTAGATCATGAGCCATGTGTCCCTCAATCGCCGCCACCTGATCGGCTCCATGGGCGCTGCCGGTGCCGCCTTGCTGGTTCCCCGCCTTGCCTTTGCCGCGACTGCAGATACCGATCGGCGTTTCATTTTCGTGATCCAGCGCGGCGCAGCGGACGGGCTGGCGACGCTTGCTCCAGTTGGTGATCCCGCCTTTGCCAAGGCGCGCGGCGCGCTAGCCGAGGATTTTGCCGGCGCGGCAAAGCTTGACGGTATGTTCGCCCTGCACCCCTCGCTCGCCACCGTTGGTCAGCTTTACAGTGCCAAGCAGGCGCTGTTCCTCCACGCCGTTGGCATCCCCTATCGTGATCGTTCGCACTTCGACGCGCAGAACGTGCTCGAGACTGGCGGCTTGGTGCCATACCAATACAAGGACGGCTGGATGAACCGGCTGCTCGGCCTGCTGCCCGGAACGACGCGGGCCATGGCCATCGGCGCGACTGTTCCTGCGGCGCTACGCGGAGCCCGAGATGTGGCGAGCTATGGCAATTCGGCGCTGCCCGATGCCAGCGATGAACTGCTCCAGCGCGTCAGCCAGATGTATGCCGGGGACGCGCAGTTGCACGGTCTGTGGGACAGTGCCTTGCAGGCCAAGGGTATGGCGGGCGGCGATACCGAAAAGGGGCAAGACCCGGTCGCACTCGGCAAGCTTGCGGCCAAGCTGATGTCCGGTCCTGATGGCGCGCGGGTGGCGATGATCGAAACTGGCGGCTGGGACACCCATTTCAACCAGAACGGACGCCTGCGGAACCAGCTCAAGGGATTGGATTCCATGATCGCGACTTTGCGCGACGGTCTGGGAGCCAGCTGGGACAAGACGCTGGTGCTGGTCGCCACCGAATTTGGCCGCACAGTCGCCGCCAATGGCACCGGCGGCACCGATCACGGCACGGCAAGCCTCGCCATGCTGCTGGGCGGTGCGATTTCCGGCGGACGGATCGTCTCGGACTGGCCGGGGCTGGCACCGGCGCAACTGTTCGAAGGGCGCGATCTGAAGCCGACCCTGTCACTCGATGCCGCGATTGCCGGGGCGGTGAGCGGGCATTTCGGGCTTGATCCGGCGCGGGTGCTGGCAACGGCCTTTCCAGGAAGCGGCGGCACAGCGGTGGAGGGGTTAATTCGCGCCTGACGCTTGCAATTATCCGTTAGCCTGCGCCACAAGGCGGCGATGCTGCGCGCGCTTTCCCGAACTCAGGCCATTATCCTCGCCGCGCTGCTGGCACTCGCCTGTCTGTGGAGTGCCACGCTGTCCCCGCCGGTGAGCGAGGCCAAGCCCGAAGCCGATTATTCCGACATCAAACTCTATCACGACATCGCCGAGCGAGTGGCTGCGGGTGAGAACTATTACGTAGCCGCCACCGCGCTCCAGCGCGCGCACCATTTCCCGACCACGCCCTTCGTCACCGTGCGCGAACCGACGCTGATTACGCTGGCAGTGGCATTCGGCTGGCAAAGCCTGCACGCCATGCTCGCCGTGTTGCTGTTTGGCGGCGCGCTGCTGTGGTATCGCCAGTTGGCCAGCAAGGCTGCCCCTGCCGAAGCGATTGGCACTGTGCTGGCTGTGCTGGCAGGCGGTGCGATGGTCAGTCAGGCTGATCTTGTTGCGCAATATGAGCTGTGGGCCGGGGTGCTGCTGACCATGGCGCTGCTCCTGCGAGGCGGCAAGCACTGGCCTTGGGCGCTGGCCGCCGCCGCCGCTGCGCTCGCCATCCGCGAACTGGCGCTGCCCTTCGCCTTGCTCGCCCTCGTGTTCGCATTGTTCGAGCGCCGCCAAAATGAGGCGATTGGCTGGGCCTTGCTCATCGCCCTGTTCGCCTTGGCCATGTGGTTCCACGCGAGCGCAGTAAATGCCGCCGTGCTGCCGGGCGATCCGCCCTCGCAGGGCTGGAACGCCATGCGCGGTGCAGGCGCGGTGTTGCAGGATATTGTCGATACCTCGCTGCTCAACCAGCTACCCCGCCCTTTCGCCACTCCTCTGGCTCTGCTGGCACTGCTTGGCTGGGCCGCCGTGCCGCTCAAACAGGCACGTTTCGCGCTGCTGTGGTTTCTGGGCTACGGCCTGATGCTGGCGCTGTTTGCCCGTGGGCAGAACTTCTATTGGGCGATTGTCCTGCTGCCCGCTTGGTTCATCGGCTTCGCCTTTCTGCCGCGCGCGCTGAGTGATCTGTCCCACGCCATGCTTGCGAGGCGGCAAGCCGCCCTGTAGAGGGCCGCCAACTCCATTTCAGCTATCCCGAAGGAATACCCCGTGGCCGCGCAATATGCCTACGTCATGAAGAACATGACGAAGACCTTCCCCGGTGCCCCAAAGCCGGTGTTGAGCGACATCAACCTGCAATTCTATCAGGGTGCCAAAATCGGCATCGTCGGGCCGAACGGTGCAGGTAAATCGACGCTGATGAAGATCATGGCAGGCATCGATACCGACTTTACTGGTGAGGCATGGCCGGGCGAATATATCACCGTCGGCTATCTGGCGCAGGAGCCAGAGCTCGACAAGACCAAGAACGTGCTGGAAAACGTCAAGGACGGCGCGCGCGAAACCGCTGACCTCGTGGACCGCTTCAACGAGATTTCGAATATCATGGGCGATCCGCCCGAAGATTGCGATTTCGATGCCCTGATGGATGAAATGGGCTCGCTTCAGGAAAAGATCGACGCGGTGGACGGCTGGACACTCGACAATCAGCTTGAGATCGCCATGGAAGCGCTGCGCTGCCCGCCCGGAGACTGGCCGGTCGATAATCTATCCGGCGGTGAAAAGCGCCGCATCGCGCTAACCCGGCTGCTGATTCAGAAGCCCGGCATCCTGCTGCTCGATGAGCCGACCAACCACCTTGATGCAGAATCCGTCGAATGGCTGGAAAACCACCTCAAGGAATATGCCGGGGCGGTGCTGATGATCACCCATGATCGCTATTTCCTCGACAACGTGGTTGGCTGGATCCTCGAAATCGATCGCGGCAAGTACTTCCCTTATGAAGGCAATTACTCGACCTATCTTGAAACCAAGGGCAAGCGGCTCGAACAGGAAGACCGCGAAGATCAGAGCCGCGCGAAAGCGATCAAGGACGAGCTTGACTGGATCCGCGCCGGAACAAAGGGCCGCCAGACCAAGAGCAAGGCGCGTATCAAGGCCTTCGATCAGCTGGTGGAATCGAGCGAAAGCCGGATCATCAACAAGGCGCAGATCGTCATCCAGGTGCCCGAACGCCTCGGCAGCAAGGTGATCGAAGCCAAGGGCTTGTCCAAGGCTTACGGCGACAAGCTGCTGTTTGAGGACTTGAACTTTCTGCTGCCACCCGGCGGCATCGTCGGCGTGATCGGACCTAACGGCGCGGGTAAATCAACGCTGTTCAAGCTGATCACCGGCCAGGAACAGCCCGACAGTGGCACCATCGATATCGGTGAGACCGTGCGCCTTGGCTTCGTTGACCAGAGCCGCGATCATCTCGATCCATCGAAGAACGTCTGGGAGGAAATCTCCGAGGGCGCCGATTACATGAAGGTCAACAAGCAGGATATGTCCACGCGGGCCTATGTGGGCGCGTTCAACTTCAAGGGATCAGATCAGCAGAAGAACGTCGGCAAACTGTCCGGCGGCGAACGCAACCGCGTCCACATCGCCAAGATGCTCAAAGCTGGCGGCAACGTGCTGCTGCTCGATGAGCCGACCAACGATCTCGACGTCGAAACCCTGCGTGCGCTCGAAGAAGCCATCGAAAACTTCGCCGGTTGCGCCGTGGTTATTTCGCATGACCGTTTTTTCCTCGACAGGCTGGCAACGCATATTCTGGCCTTCGAAGGCAATAGCCACGTCGAATGGTTCGAAGGCAACTTCGCGGCTTACGAGGAAGACAAGCGGCGCAGACTGGGCGATGCGGCGGATCGGCCGACCAGGTTGGCGTATAAGAAGCTGACTAGGTGAATATGTAGGAGACGGGCGTGGATATCTCTGATTTCGTGGAGCAATCCCTCATTCAGATTATAAACGGTGTCGCTCGCGCGCAGAAAGTTGCACCACGTTACGAGTATGATGGGCGAGATGGTGACACCGTGAATCCACGGGTAATGGATAGAGCTGACTACGCACCAAAAGGAAAATACTACTCTTCTGTACAGGGCGACCTGGTCCAGTTTGTCGGCTTTGACATCGCAGTGACCGTCGAAAGCGGAAGCGAAGCAAAAGGCAGCGGTGGACTGAAGGTTCTAGGCATCGGTGGAGCCGAAGCTGGCGGGCGTTTGACTGAAAGCACTTCGTCAGTGAGCAGGATTAGGTTTGAAGTGCCAATAGCACTACCTCACTCTGACATCATAAATGAAAGTGGGCGCTCCTAGAAAAAGGCACACATTTCTGGGACACCACATTTCGGGGGCATTTCGGGGACACAACACTCAATTCACCGCCCCGCCCCAGCCACATACCTCAGCAGCACCCGGTTGATCACGGTCTGATAGCCGCCATCCGGTGCGTGGCCCTTGAACCATTCGAATTACGAATTGTTGACGCCCTCCGCCAAAGAAGTTATACCATAAGTATGAAAACCGCCGTCTCGATCCCGGACCCCGTGTTCAACGAAGCTGACGCGCTGGCCAAGCGGATGGGCATCACCCGCAGCAAACTCTATGCCCGTGCACTCGGGGCCTTCGTTGCCACACAGACTTCAGACCGAATCACGCAAGCCATGAATGATTCGATCGATGCTGCGGGTAATGGGGCCGATCCCTTCGCCAAGGAAGGCGCACGGCGCATCCTTGAACGCAGCGAATGGTAACGCGTCAGGAGGCCATCGTTCAGGGCGACATCTGGTGGGCCGATCTTTCCGACCCGCCCGGCTCCACCGCCGGTTTCCGCCGCCCGGTGATTGTCATGCAATGTGACGCCATCAACCACAGCCGCATTGGCACAGTCATCTGCGTACCGTTGACCAGCAACCTCAAATGGGCGGATGCGCCGGGAAATGTTATAATCAGCGCGACTGTCTCCGGGCTTGATCGGGATTCGGTTGCCCAGGTGACTCTGATACTGGCGGTGGACAAGGATTTCCTGACCGAGCGGGCGGGACGGATTTCACCTAGAATATTGGCACAAATCTGGTCAGGGCTTGATTTGGTGCTGGGGCGGTAGATTGTAAATATGACAATTTAGCCCGCACCAAACCATAATTGTCAGAAAACCGCCCCCCAACATGAACGAGAGGATGAACGCGCCATTCAGCCTCGCGACAGCGGATCAGGGTTAACACCCATGTCATAGTCGCTGCGGATGTCGTGGCGCGATGGGATGGAGTGACGGCAATGGCCGGTGTTAAGCTTCTTAAGACGAGCGGTCTGGCCGCACTTGCTGCCGGAATGGTACTTGCCGCAATGCCGACTTCTGCCTCGGCGCAGGAACGCGGTGGCCGCTGGAATCGCGGTGGTGAAGCCGCTGGAAATATCGGCGGTGACTCTGGCCGCGTCAGAGATGGCGGCGGACGTCAAAACGACGGCGATAACGGCGGTGGCTCGCAACAGCGCCAGCAGTCACAAGCTCAGGCCCAGGTTCAAGTGCAAGCTCAGCCACAGGCGGCCCCACAGCGCAACTGGAATGGCGGTGGCCGCGATGGCGGCAACAGTGGCTGGACCGCGCGGGCACAAACCGCTCCGGCACCCGCACCACAGGCCCAAGCTGCGCCGCAACAATCGCGTGGCTGGAATGGCGGTAGCAGTGCTCGCGGATCTTGGGGCCAATCTGGCGGCAATCAGGGCGGCTGGACGGCACGTGCCCAGTCGGCTCCTGCGCCACAGGCTCAGGCACAGGCCGCGCCGCAGCAGCGCAACTGGAACGGCGGTGATCGCCGTAACGGCAGCAATGGCGGAAGCTGGTCACAGCGCGGCACTGCCAATGACAGCGGCTGGTCTGGTCGCAACACCCAGCAGCAGCGCGCCAAGCCGCCGATCTGGGGCAATGGCAACGACACCTATCGCAGTGCTGATCGTGATCGCAACAACGACCGCTATCGCAATAACGACGGGCGCAATAACGGCAGCCGCAACGATAGCTGGAACAATAACCATGGCAACAACCGTCAGGGTTATGACAACCGTCAGGGCTACAACAACCGTCAGGGCTATAACAACCGTCAGGGCTATAACGGCAACTACAACAACTGGAATCGCGATTGGCGGCGGGACAACCGCTATGATTGGAACGGCTGGCGCAGCCACAACCGGGACGTCTTCCGGCTAGGTCGCTACAGTTCGCCCTATCGCGACTGGTCCTATCGCCGCCTGTCGATTGGCTTCATGCTCGACAACCTGTTCTTCAGCAACAATTACTGGATCAATGATCCATGGCAGTATCGCCTGCCAGATGCTTACGGCCCCTATCGCTGGGTCCGCTATTATGACGATGCCTTGCTGGTGGACATCTACTCAGGCGAAGTGGTCGATGTGATCTATGACGTCTTCTGGTAAGACTTTCTGGCCGAGTGGACCAGATGCAGGAACCCCCGCCCTCACCGGCGGGGGTTCTTTGTTGCTCAGTCTTTAGGCACCTGCCCCTTGCCGAACCACATCCGCCGCATTCCGCCATCGCGATCAAGAAACTGGTGCTTGAGCGCGCCCAGCACGTGCAGCGCGATCAATGCCAGCATTACTGTTGCCATCACCTCATGCACCTCGGCGAAAAGTTCAGCATTGGTCTTGCTCTGATCAAGCGGCAAACCGGGATAGGCGAAGAGTCCGAAGGCATTGACCGGCTTGCCCCCGCTGGCAGCAGAATGCGTGGCCCAGCCCATCAAAGGCACGGCCACCATGACCACGTAAAACAGCGAATGCACCGCCTTGGCCAGCCCTGCCTCCCAAGTCTTGAGCGTCGGGGACAGCGGCGGCGGGCGGTGGGTAAGCCGCCAGACGATGCGCAGCACGGTCAGCAGCAGGATCGTCACGCCAAAGGCCTTGTGCCCCGCCATGGCATAGGCCTTTTCGGCAGCGGGAAGGTCTTCTGCCGACCATGCTCCGATATAGTTGAGTGCGATCAGTATCGCGATGGTCCAGTGCAGGATGATCGCCCCGGTCGAATAGCGCATGGTTAGTTCCCCTTTGCGGCCCGATGCCGACAGCTTATCCACCTTGCCGCAAGGAACAAGCCCTTTTGGCTTGCCCTTGGCGCTGCGGGCTTTAGGCATGGCGGTATTATCAAGTATTCAAGCACGATGACCGAAACAGCCCAGCAATCCGATCCCTTTTCCGATGCCCCCAACCCTGATCGTGCTGCTCTGGCGCGCGTGGGAAAGCTGGTGCGCGCACGCCTCGCCAACGATCCCGGCGTCTATCGCTTCCCCTGCGATCAGGCCGAAATTTACGCCGTTACCGATTTTCTCAGCACCGGGGAATGTCAGCGCTTGATCGCCCGGATCGACGAAGTGGCGCGGCCATCAACGCTGTATAACCTTGGCCATGGCGAGCAATATCGCACCAGCTATTCCGGCGATGTTGATCGCAACGATGCTTTCATCCGCATGATCGAGCGCAAGATCGATGATCTGCTGGGAATTGACGGTGATTTTGGTGAGACCGTTCAGGGCCAGCGCTATGCCCCCGGTCAGGAATTCATGGCGCATTATGACTGGTTTTTCACTCGGTCGGATTACTGGCAAAGTGAAAAGGATCGCGGCGGGCAACGCAGCTGGACGGCGATGGTTTTTCTGGGTGAAGTTGAGGAAGGCGGCAACACCGATTTCACCCGCATCGGCATTTCCATCCCGCCGCAGCGCGGCCTGCTGTTGCTGTGGAACAATACCCTGCCCGATGGTAGCCCCAATGTCGAAACCCTGCATGCCGGAACACCGGTGGTGCGCGGCGTAAAATACATCATAACGAAGTGGTACCGGACACGCCGATGGGGATGAACTTAACGCCAACCGCTTTGCTGCTGGCTTCGCTTTCGATCATGGCAACAGCGCCAGCTCTTGCCCAAAGCGCCCCATTTGCCGCGGCATCAGCCGCCGCATCAGCCCCTGTGGCAGCTGCAGCCAGCAGCCGCAGCGAGGATCAGCGGTTGATGCTGGTGTTTGCTCAGGATGCCCGGCGTGAGGATCAGCTCAATCCCCTGCAAGCGATCTATCGCGGTGAGCGGGCGAACCCGGCGGCCTTGGCACAGGTGTTTTCCGATGCGCTTGATCGCAAATCGCTGGCCTCAGCACGGCTGGGTATTTCGGCGCTCTCCCGGATTGACCGGCGCAAGCTGAGCGCAGAGCGGCAGATTTCCTATGATGTCTTTGCCCGCGAAAAGCGCCTGCAGGTGGAATTCCTCCAACCTGACGTGCGCGCGCTGACTGCCGTGCGCCCGCTGACCCATTTTGGCGGATTGCACGTGGAATTTCCCTCGATCATCGCCCATGGCGGTGCGCTGCCTTACAAGACCGAGGCCGATTACCGCGCCGCGCTGGCGTTGGCCCGCGCCTTTCCACCGATCCTTGATCAGGCAGTGCTGCGCTTTCGTGAGGGGCTGAAAAGCGGCGTGGTCGATTCCAAGCTGACCGTCACCAATATGATCGGCCAGATCGACGCGCTACTGGCGCAAAAGCCCGAGGAATCACCGTTCACTTCGCCGATCAGGGCATTCCCCAAGAGCGTCACGCCTGCTGCCCGAACGCAGCTCACCGCCGCCTTTGGCTCTGCCGTGCGCATTGAAATCTACCCGGCTTATCGCCGCCTGCGCAGCTTCCTCCACGATGAATACCTCCCCGCTGCACGTGCAGATGTCGGCGTTTCGGCGATGAAAGGCGGCTCCGGCCTGTACCGCCGCCTGATCCGCTACAACACCTCGTTGCAGATGGACCCGGACGAGATCCACCGGCTGGGCCTGTCAGAAGTTGCGCGCATCCAGAGCGAGATGGACACTGTGCGCGTAGAGCTGGGTTTCACCGGCAGTTTAGCTGCGTTTTTCAATAACATCCGCACCGACCCGCGCTATCACCCCAAGACGCGCGAGGAGCTGTCCTCAGGCTTTGCCAAGATCGCGACCGAAGTCGACAAGCAGATCCCGCAGTATTTCTCCCGTGTGCCCAAGACCAAGCTGGAGATCCAGCCCTACCCCGCCTACCGCGAGAAATACGAGGCGGGCGGCAGCTACAATCAGGGCTCAGCCGATGGCAGTCGCCCAGGTGTGTTCTTCTACAATTCCTATGATCTGCCCAGCCGCTTTCTGACTGGCATGGCGACGCTCTATCTGCATGAGGGCATCCCCGGACACCACTTCCAGATCAGCCTGGCGCAGGAAGACAGCACGCTGCCGGAGTTCCAGCGTTACGGCGGCAACACCGCCTTTGTCGAAGGCTGGGCGCTTTATGCTGAGACGCTGGGTTATTCGATGGGCCTCTACAAAGACCCGCTGCAGCACTGGGGCACGCTCGATGACGAGATGCTGCGCGCGATGCGGCTGGTGGTCGATACCGGGCTGCACACCAAGGGCTGGAGCCGCGACAAGGCGATTGACTATATGCTCGCCAATTCCGGCATGGGGCGTACCGACGCCACCGCCGAGGTGGAGCGCTACATCGCCTGGCCGGGACAAGCGCTCAGCTACAAGCTGGGTGCATTGACCATACAACGGTTGCGCAAGAAGGCAGAAACCGCGCTGGGGCCAAAATTCGATATCCGCGCGTTCCATGCGCAGGTGCTGGGGAGCGGCGCACTGCCATTGCCGATCCTTGAAGCGAAAATTGATCGGTGGATTTCTGGGGTGCTGTAGGGGGTGCGTGGCAGATGCCAACAATGCCTCTCATGCTTTCTGCTGGTAAGCCAAACAGCGCATAATCGTAGGCTTGCGCGGCGCAGTGCAAGTCGGTTCGCCGCACAATGCGCGCGAACTATCCGCTCAACCATTGGTCTTGCCGGTGTGTTCATGTGACAGAAAGGCTGCGCCGAACAGGCGAGGCAGGTGGGCGTAATTTGAAGGAGCAGTCAAATCCGTATCATATCCAACCGGCCAAAGGTTTTTCTCCTGATTGCCATGCTGACCCTGCCAGCATCGGGCAGCTTGTCTGCGCAGCAGCAGGCATCGCCCGATCCCAATATTATCGTAACGGGCGAGCTTGCGCCCGATATTTCTCAGCTGACCGCCGGGCCTGAGATCAAGGGCGTCATCTCCGCGCGTAACGGCGAGAAGATCAAGATCATCACCGCCGAAGGCACCAGCACAATTATCGCCATCAATGATGCTACCCGGATCAAGTCCGGCGGGAGCTTTTTCGGCGGCAATCGCAGCAAGGTTACTCCAGACGCGCTGCTCAACGGCCTGCCAGTTACCGTCAAGACATTGCAATGGGACGGTGGCCTGGTGGCGAGCCAGATCAGTTTCAAGTCGGGTGACCTCAAGACCGCGACCATGATCCGTAACGGCACGGCCCAGCGCTTTGAGGAGCAGACTGCGGCAACTGAGGCGCTGCGTGGCCGCATGGGTGATATCGACAATTACAATATCAAGAGCACGATGAATGTGTATTTTGATACTGGCAAGGCGCTGCTCTCCCCGCAGGCCAAGGCCGAACTCTGCACCACAGCGAGCGCTGGCGAGGGCATGGATAATGCCCTGATGCTGGTTGTCGGTTACACCGATTCAGTCGGCAGCGATGAATACAACCAGATCCTCAGCGAAAAGCGGGCGGGTAGCGTCATCAATTATCTTCAACAGGCCTGCCATTGGAAGCCCTATCGTATGCTGACCCCCACCGGCATGGCCAAGGCGGACCCGTTGGCAAGCAATGACACGCCCGAAGGCAAGGCACAGAACCGCCGGGTTTCGGTGAATATTCTGGTCAGCAAAGGCCTTGACGGTATGTGAGTGGCGCAAGCGGGCTGAGGCCGCGCCGCGCGGCCAAAGTTCGCATTGCGGGCGTTCCATGTGCCGCATCGCAGTTGGCGGCAGGCCTGCGGATCAACCCTTCTGGGTCAAATGTCGCTACCGCCCGAATCTGGCCAGGCAAGCATCGAGTTTGCCGCGCAACCAAATCCTTGCACGAGCCAGAGCGCTCAGGCGGGCGGGCGGTGCGGTCATATTGGCGCGTAGTGTCTCCCACGGGCTCGCCGTGCGGCTGTCCTCCGTGCAGATGTCCTCAGCACATACAGGGCCGGTTCGCGAGTGTGGAGCAGGTTCATCTGCCGGGATGTCTGGCGCTGGCAAAGGTGCTTTGGCGATTGGCTGGGCATTATCCGAAATCAGCCTGCGCAGGCGCTGCTGCAGATCGGTTTCAAGCAGCGTAAATCCCGGCCCAACCGGCTGTTCTTCGCAAGCAGGCAGCGCGGCCGGTTCGGCCTGATTGTAAGGCGGAGTCACGTCTGCAGATGGCACGTGTTCGCGCAGGCCAAGCAAATTTCCTGAGTCGCAGGTTTTCTTTGCCGGTTTCTGGGCAAGCAATGGCCTGATGCTGTCTGTTGCGGCCAACAGTCCGGGCATTTCAGGCGCAGGCGCGGGCGCAATGGCCTCTTGTCCGGCCGCTTTATCTTCACTGCCGAGGTGATTAAGGCTGCGCAGCCGACTTATGCGACTGGCCAATTCGTCTTCGCTCTCGTCGAGCACGAGAACAGCCCGCTTCTTGGCCTGGGGAATCCGGGTCATCAGCAAACTGCTATAGCGCGGCGGCGGGGCGCCGTGGCTAACGTCGGCGACGGGCACTTCCACGACAACTTCTATGTCCGCGACTTCCGCCATGCCCGCTACCGGCGCATCGAAATAGGGATGGACGCCGCTGCTCCCCGCCATGACGCAGAGCGGGCGGGGCAAACCAGCGCGGGCGATCTGATCGGTAACCGCCTGAACCAGCAAGGCGGAGAGCAGGCACGCCCCAAGCGAGCCGGCACGGATGCCATCCTCATCGGGTTCGTCACTCGCCAGCAACCGCGCTTCGAGCTTTGCCAGCGCGCCGTGCAGATCGTCGATACCTTCCAGCGACAAGGCGGTGTCGGTCGCATCGGAATCGCCGCTCCAGGCACAGCCATAGAACGAGTAACCTTCAAGCAGATCATCACGCTTGCTCTGCGAGAACGGATAGGCGTTATCACTGAAATAGCTGGTTTCAATGTGTGGCCGCAGGTGCCCCTCCCCATCAAGCTCAGGCACTTCCACGCCGGGTGATCCGACTGCGATGGACTGGCCGAATGCGATGGGCTGGCCGAACGCGATTGACAGGGCTGTCACCGGACGTCCGGGCTGATCATGGCGGCTGACAGCCTCACCCAGTTCATCCCACCCGCTCAAGACGAGATCAGCGGCTTCGATGGTCAAGAAACGTTCCGGCAGCATGCCCCCGCTCCCGGCATAAGGAGCCAGCAGCGAGCGCAACCGCTTAATGGCCTCGCTCGCCCTGCCTTCGCACAATCTGTTTTCGATCGAACGGCGAAAGTCTTCCTCGTTCAATCTGTCGATGTCGATGGTGGTCACACGCGTTCCCTGGGCCTTGCGTAAAAGGCAATGTGTTCTGAAATGGTTGATTTGTTGTTACTTGCTCAACCTTATCGCCAGCGCGGGGGCGTGATGGCGATAACACAGGTGGAAATGGTGCGGCATGAAGGCGTTGGTGCGACGTGCGTTCTGGAAGCGGGCTGAAATAGCCGGTCGCTAGTTTGGGGGATTTTGGGACGGGTGCTGCCCTTGCTGATACTAGAGACGATGATTGATCGGTGGATTGCCGGGGTGCGGTAGTTGGGGTGTTAATGGGATTCGTCCCAGTTGCAGACATTGGCCAGTTGCAGACATCGGCACCTAATCAGGTACAGTATAGTATGCGAATCGACACCTCATTTGACGTTAGGATTGATGCGGCTGGGAAAGACCCAGACACATACAGCCCCACTCTACGACAATACCACCGGCACCTTTGGAGCAAACCGCTGTCATGCGGCCGACACTTCCACCTGAGTGACACTGTGCAAGGCGTTTACCTCCATCACCACTCGGAATTAGGTGAGTTCTTCCTAGCTAGCGACTCGGTCATCCCAACTTTCACGCGATGGAAATCACTTAAGCACATAATCGAGCTATTCCCCGAGGAGGAGAATGAAGCCTTCCGGGCCATCGGCTACACAATCGGCGGGATGATGATTTTCCCCGGGAATAAAATTGATGGCAAGCTGACAATCAATGGATCGCGCGGTTTCAACAGAAATATTGCGGACCGGTTCGACCTCACTTTAGAATGCATCCGTCGGCACTACTTGGCTCAAGGCAGTCCACTCGCTGATACATTATCTCGATATCACGAGTTTTTCGCGTTGTTCGATGACTTTAACGGATACGTGGACCACTTCCTTTTGCATGATCTCGTCTCTGAGGATTTTTCAACGATCAACTATTTCATGCCATTCGATAACTTCAACACGCCTTCGGTCCCAAAAGACGTAACCGCTTATGCGAAGTATCGGCAATTGTATACTTGACAAAGCAGGGACTCGAAGCCCATGTTGGAAGAGCGTGACAGGCCGGTTAAAACCATTGATGAGATGGTGTTTGAAATTCGCTCATGGGATTACGACAGGGAGCTATCTGAAACCGAACTCGCTGAGCGCCTTTTCGATCTCGCTCACGGCGTATTTCGCGGGGTCGTTGCCGGTCAAGACCCAAATCTTAGGCGCAATTTCGTGCGCGAAGTCCGCTATCTCGGAACCTAGTTTTTCCAAGTCACCACTCTTAAAAACCCGATGCACCAGGCGAGCATTTGGGCCTTCATAAATAACTCTTTGGGTTGACCATTCCTGTGAAAGCCCCCCCTTGTGCCACAACATTCCGTGAATGATTTCGTGGCGCTCATTTCCTAGCCTCTTAGCTTCAATGCGAAGCCGTCGAAGAAACTCGCGCGTTTCGTCGGTGAATCGATCATCGCATTGCATCATCCTCACATAAGTTAGTTTGCTTTTCAGCCCCCAAGGATGATCCCGCTTTTCGGTGGCGCAGTTGTGCTGATACCAAGCGATCAACTCGTCTAAGACACGTTCAACGCCCGCCCATGTGATCGTCGTGTTTCCTACGATCATGAGCACCGATTGCACATGTGCCCACCGGGCTTCACGGCACTTGGAGCGGACATCTTGCGCGTAACGAAAAGCGCACCATCTGATGAACGGTATCTTTCGAAAGAGGCGCTTTATGGGTGACATTGAAACCGATCAAAAGAGAGAAGACGAGGTTTTGCAGCGGATGCTGAAAACACCGCCGAAGCCGCATAAGCCCCCAACGCCAAAACCAAAACCTATCGCTCGTCCAAGGGACAAAACTGATGGCTGATGATGAAATCATATGGAGCGGCGTCACCGAGCCAATGGCTCGGCAGATACTCGCGCAGGGAGAGGCATATCTCCAAGCACAACTGCAATCTGCGATTGCGTCTGACTCACGTGCTACGTCCATGTCCGGTCTCTTTGTGACATTAGCGCTGGCGGCGGTAGGCGCAGGCCTTGGCTATTGGCAGCAGATAGCCAGCGTGTCTCCCTTGCTGTCTGGGCTTACCGCCGGGGGGCTTCTCACTGCCGCCGCCGCGCTTTCAGCGTGGGCTGGCAGGCCTATCGATTTCTTCTACCCCGGCAACGAGCCTCGGCATTGGTTTGGCAACCGCACCGGCGACCTTGTCCAGATGCTGGGTGGCGAGGCAGAAAATTACGATAAACACATTGCCATAAACGACCGCGCCCTTGGCGATTCCCAGATTGCGCTTCGACGCGCATACAAGCTGGGAATCGCAGCTCCTATAGCGGGCGCGGTCGCGTGGCTGCTTCCTCTTATTTGCCTTTCTTCCCGGGGCTAGACGGGGCAGGTTTTGTTTCCTTTACCGTCGTTGCAGGGTGCGTTTTGGCGTATTTCGCAGTTACATACTGGCCCGTCTTTGCGCTCCGGTTGCCAGCATCAACACGTCCGCCGCCACTTGGTTTCTTAGCCGTGATAAGCTCCGTCATTGTGAACGGGTCTTGCAAAGTGGCGGATTCTGGCGCATACCGAGTTGTCAAGACCGGGGCCGCAAGGTTCCAACACTTTGGGTTTGGCGACCCGTCCAAAGGTTGATGCCAAACTCGAAGCAAGGGGGCGTTCCAAGGGATGCCCCCTTAACCATTGTCCTTAGCAGAAAATGTTGGATTTGGCGAATCTGTTCCTATTGGAACAGCACGTGCCCAAATTAGGAACGACTCCAGCGCTTACGCCTCTCCCCGCGTTCAAGGGGTGGCTTGTAGTGCTTAGGCGGCGAGTTTGTCAGTCCGCCGATAGGTCAGGCGCTTGCCGGTGATGCCCTTCAAGGCAATGTCGGCGCGTTCGGTATCGTTCAGCTTGCGGGTGTTGTAGCGGAAGTCGAATTCAGCGGTGTAGCGGCCAAGGTGTGCTTCGCTAAGGTGGTGATAGGTTCCGATCACGCCGCGCTTGAAGATCGAGAAGAAGTTTTCAACGGTGTTGGAGTGCTTGAAGCCGCCCGTGGTTACATATTCGCTGGCGCTGTGATTGACGGCGCTGTGACCGTTAAACTCGCGGCCTACACGGGTATAGACAGGGCTTTCGTCGGTCATGAGGTGAGCGGCGCGGCTAACATTGGTAACGATCAGCGGGCGCAAGGTCTTTGCGTTCACATTGGCAACATGGAAGCTGCGAACTTCACCGCCACGCTCGACAAGGGCAACAACGGCTTTCTTGGCAGCGGGCTTACGGGTGGCGCGGTTACGGGCTTTGCCGCCAACATAGGTTTCATCGGCTTCGACAACGGCATCAGGGCTGGTGCCAAGCGGTTCGGGGCTGGAAGGCTTCATGGCTTCGCGGATGCGGTGGCACATGAACCAAGCGGTCTTGTAGCTGACGCCGATCATACGGGCGATTTGATGGGCGCTCATGCCCTTCTTTGAAGAACACATGAGGTGGTTGACGAGCAGCCACTTGTTGAGAGCAACCTTGGAGCGTTCAAACACGGTGCCGACAGTTACGGTGTATTGCTGGCGACAGTCATTACACTGGACCAGACCGGCACGGTGATGGGTGCCACCAAGGCGCGTAGCATTAAGCGAACCGCAATGTGGGCAGAACGGACCATCGGGCCACTGGAGGCTTTCCAGATGCTCGCGGGCGGCTGTTTCGTCGGTGAAGCGGGGGGCTGTAATGTCCATGAGGATTATATAGGCAATTCAAGGTTGCTTTGTCAAGTATACAATTGCCGAAGTATCGACAACGGAGCATCGAGTTCGTTGAAGCTCGAAATCGACGGATCAATCAATATCTCATTCACGCATAAAATTGGATTGCTGCATTCGGCGAGCCCACATGAGTCTTTAACGCCCGAGCCTCCCACCTCCGATAATTCTTTTAGAGCCGCACCTGACTTCCGCTACCCACCCCAAACCCCCTCAATCCCCCAACGCTTCCCCAATCAGCGCCCGCGTATTCGCCACGCCATACAGCGCGATGAAGCTGCCCATCCTCGGCCCTTGGCTCGATCCCAGCAGGGTCTCATACAGCGCCTTGAACCAGTCGCGCAGGCTTTCGAAGCCGAAGTGCGGGTCTTTGCCGATTTCGTAGACGCGGTTCTGGATTTCTTCTGCCGTGGCATCATCGCCAAGGCCTGCCAGTTCCTCGTCCAGCGCGGCGAGGGCCAGTGCTTCGCTTGGCTCGGGCTTGCGGCGTTTCAGTGTCGGGGCGACAAAATCGCGGTTATAGGCCAGCGCCGATGTTACCAGCACGTCCAGTTCCGGGTGCGCCTCGGGCCTTGCATCGGCGACATAGTTGGCAAGGTATGACCACACCTGATCGCGCGTTGCCTGCGGCCCCAGCACGCCGACCAGATTGAGCAGCAGGCCATATGTCACCGGCAGGCTGTCCCCTGCTCCGCCGTGGTAGCCATTGGTGCGCAGCAAGTGCCACACCGGGTTGCCCAGTTGCTGTTCAATCGGCTGGCTGGCCAGCTTCTCACGGAACTGCCAATATTCATCGACCGCGCGCGGCACCACGCCCAGATGGAGCGACTTCGCGCTCTTCGGCTCGCGGAACAGGTAGAAGCCAAGGCTCTCCTCGCTGCCATAGGTCAGCCACTGGTCGATGGTCAGGCCGTTGCCCTTGGACTTGGAAATCTTCTCGCCGTTCTCATCAAGAAACAGCTCATAGATCAGCCCTTCGGGACGCCGCCCGCCGAGCACCTGGGCTATCTTGCCGCTTTGCGTGCCGGAGTCGGTCAGATCCTTGCCATACATCTCATAGTCAACGCCGAGCGCCACCCAGCGCATCGCCCAATCGACTTTCCACTGCAGCTTGGCCTGTCCGCCGAAAATGCAGGTTTCGACCATGTCGCCATGATCCTCAAAGCGGATCAGCCCTGCCTCGGCATCGATCACTTCAATCGGCACCTGCAACACCTGATGCGTCTTGGGGGAGATCGGCAGTACCGGCGAATAAGTGGCCGCGCGTTCGGCGCGCAGTGTCGGCAGCATGATATCCATGATGCCGCGGTAATTGCGCAGCACCCCGCGCAAGGCATCGTCAAAGCCACCCGAATTGTAGCGGTCACTCGCCGAAACGAACTCATAGTCAAAGCCGAAGCGATCCAGAAATTCGCGCAGCATTGCGTTGTTGTGATGCGCGAAGCTTTCGTATTTGCCAAACGGATCGGGAATCCGGCTGAGCGCATGGCCAAGATAGGCGGTCAGCAGCCCTTGGTTGGGCACATTGTCCGGCACCTTGCGCAACCCGTCCATATCATCGCTGAACGCGACCAGCCGCGTCGGCGCACCGCCGGTCAAAGCCTCATAGGCGCGGCGGACCAGCGTGGTGCGCAGCACTTCCTGAAAGGTGCCGATATGCGGCAGACCCGATGGGCCATAGCCGGTCTCGAACAGCACAGGAGAGCCATCGGGCTTGCCGCCGGGAAAGCGCTTCACCAGCTTGCGGGCCTCTTCAAACGGCCATGCCTTGGAGGTCTGTGCGGCGGCGAGAATATCTGCGTCTGTCATGCCCCGCGCCTTTCACCACTTTGCAGGTTCCGCGCAAGGGAAAGCTGACTTCTAGGCTGGTTGCAGCACCTTTGCCCGTGGCATGGCCAGCCAGCCCGTCAGCCGCATCGTCAGATAGGCAAAGCACAGCACAGTAATGAACGCCATCGCTGGCCCCTGCCCTGATGCCTTGGCGAGGTAGAGCACCGGGAAGTGGACGGCATAGACCGGGAACGAGAGATCACCCAGCAGGGCGAAAAAACGCTGGCCAAAGCGCGGGGCGGCCAAGCCCCCAGCGACGATGAACGGGCACAGCGCGAAGACGAACACGAAATCGAACCAGGCAGATCCGCTTGGCAACAGGCCTGCCAGCACCACCCCGCCGATCAGCATCAGCAGCGCCCATTCGCTAGCAAACACGGGCCGGTCAGCCCGCCATCGCCACAGCACTATGCCGAGGCAATAGGAAAACAGCACACGCGGAAAGGCGAACCAGAACGAGGCGAGATCGACCCCGACATTGAGATCGCGCGAAAAGCCGAGCAGCACTGCGGCGCTCACCGCCGAGATCGCCAGCAGCTGGCCTATCGTCAAGCGGCGCAGCACCAACACGTGGGCAAGGTTGGCAAACAGCTCGAAGAAGATTGACCAACCCGGAGAGTTTTGCGGAAAACACGGGAATTCACTGTGCAGCAGCGGCACGAACATCAGCGCCATCAGAAACAGCACAACCGACAGATGGGCCGGAAACAGCGGCCAATAGGCGGCAAGCCCGAACAGCGCACCCAGCGCCATGGTCGGCCACAAGCGCTTCAGACGGATACGCAAAAATCCCGGCGCGTTCATGCCTTGGGCAAATTTGCCCTCATAACTGCGCGCCATGACATAGCCGCTGAGGCCGAAAAACAGATCGACCGCCAGATAGCCGTGACTCGCGCCAAAGCCGGTCTTGTAAAAGAATTGCAGATGAGCGCCGACCACCAGCAGGGCCGCCACGCCGCGTAGCGCGTCCATTCCCAGCAGTCTGCCCCCGCGCATTGCGGGCTCGCTCGTCGTCATTGCCTGATTGCCCCTTCGGCCTGCCAGGCGACCATGGCGGACAATGTGTTGATATTGCGTTTACCAAGTTCGGTGGACGCCGGGGCGCGGCGGCGATGTTTACATTTCGTTCCACTGTTGCCATCAGCACACCATGGCTTCGCTCCCTCTTCCCGCGCTCCACGCCAGCCATGGTGGCTGCTGGCTGCGCGATGGTTCCGGCCAGACTCGCGGGCTGGCCAAGGGTGAGGCGATCATGGCGGCAGCGGATACCCCGCTGCTGATGCTCAATGCGCCGCTGGTCGCCAGCCACCTTGGTTATCCCGATCTTTCGGGGCTCGATCTGCTGGAACTGTTCGCCTTCATTCACCCGGCACGCTTCATGGTGCCAACGCCCAAGGGGCTGGCGCATGTGCTGGGACTGGACGAGCCTGCGGGCGACGCCGAAGTGCCAGCGCTGTTGCAGGCCGCTGCCGGTGCCTTGCTCGAACATTGTGAGGCCGCTGAATGGGCTGAACGCGAGGGCGCCTGGACCGCGCTGCAATCCCTCGCCCGGCTGCGCTGGCCTTGGGCGCCGCTGCTCGCCCCGCGCATTGCCAAGCCCGAGAAGGCCGAGCGCTGGCTGTTCGCCCGCTTGCCCGAATGGGACGAAGCGCCCGAACGCCCCCAGCCCGCGCAAGTGACTCTGGACGAGAGCGAAGTGCTGGAGCGCCTCGCCCTGCTCACCGGCAGCGAGGCTGAGGCACGTCCCGGCCAGCGCGCCTATTCGGCTGAGGCGGCGCACGTTTTCTCACCCCGCCAGCGCGAAAACCGCCCGCACGTGCTGCTGGCGCAGGCCGGAACCGGGATTGGCAAGACACTGGGCTATCTTGCCCCGGCCTCGCTCTGGGCGGAGAAATCGGGCGGTACGGTCTGGGTCTCGACCTATACCAAGGCGCTGCAACGCCAGCTGCGGCGCGAATCTGGCCGGGCCTGGACAATGCCGCGCGCCGATGGCTCGCAAGCGGTCGTGGTGCGCAAGGGGCGCGAGAATTACCTGTGCCTGCTCAACCTTGAAGACGCGCTGCAAGGCGGCTTCACCGGCCGCGCGGCGATACTGGCGCAATTGGTCGCACGCTGGGCCTCTTACAGTCAGGACGGCGACATGATCGGCGGCGATCTGCCGGGCTGGCTGGGCACGCTGTTTCGCCAGCGCGGGGTGGCAGCACTGACTGACCGGCGCGGCGAATGCGTCTATGCCGGTTGCCCGCATTACCGCAAATGCTTCATCGAACGCTCGGCGCGGGCCTCGGCACAGGCCGATCTGGTGATCGCCAACCACGCGCTGGTCATGGTCAACGCCGCGCGAGGTCGCGATCAGGCCCAGCGCCCCACCCGCATCGTTTTTGACGAAGGCCACCACGTGTTCGAGGCGGCGGATTCTACCTTCGCCGCCGCGCTCACCGGGGCCGAGGCCATTGAACTCCGCCGCTGGATTGTCGGCCCGGAACGCGGCTCAAAAGGGCGGCGGCGCGGGCTTTCGGCGCGGCTTGCCGATGTGGCGAGCTATGATGAGGCGGGCGGCAAGGCAATTGCCGCCGCGCGCTATGCCGCCGAAGCGCTGCCGGGTGACGGCTGGCTGCAGCGGTTGCAGGATGGCACGCCATCAGGTCCGCTCGAAGAACTGCTCGGGGCCGTCCGCGCGCTCACTTACGCGCGCGATGAAAGCGGCGGGCAGGAAGCGGGCTATGGGCTGGAAACCGAAGCGGCGCAGCTTGAAGGCCCGTTCATCGAACTGGCGGGGGCGGCGCAATCGGCGTTGGCCGAGCTGCGTTCACCGCTAATGCGCCTTGGCTTGCGGCTGGAGGCGATCATGGCCGAACCGCCTGACTGGCTCGATGGTCCGGGCCGTGCGCGGATTGAAGGTGCGCGGCAATCGCTGGCCTGGCGGATTGACATTCTGACGGCGTGGGAAGCCCTGCTCGATCGGCTGGGCGGCCCGGCTGATCCCGATTTCGTCGATTGGCTTGAGGTTGAGCGTTCGGATGCGCGCGAATTCGATGTCGGTCTGCACCGCCATTTCCTCGATCCGATGAAGCCCTTCGCCCGCACCGTGCTCGAACCAGCGCATGGCGTGATGCTGACCAGCGCGACACTGATGGACCGCACTGGCCGCGATGAGGAAGACTGGGACGCGGCGGTAGTGCGCAGCGGGGCCAACCATCTCGATGGTCGCCCGCGCCTGTCCCAGTCCGAAAGCCCGTTCGATTACGCAAGGCAAGCCGAAGTGCTGATCGTCACCGATGTGCCCAAGGGCGATATCCCGGCGCTTGCGGCGGCCTATGGCCGGTTGATCGAGGCATCAGGGGGCGGCGCGCTGGGGCTGTTCACCGCGATCAAGCGGCTGCGTGCGGTGCATGGCCGCATCGTTGATCGGCTCGCGCGCGGCGGGCTGCCGCTTTATGCCCAGCATGTCGATCCCATCGATACCGGCACGCTGGTCGATATCTTCCGCGATGATCCGCGCGCCTCGCTGCTCGGCACCGATGCCCTGCGTGATGGGGTTGATGTTCCCGGCCATTCGCTGCGACTGGTGGTGATGGAGCAAGTGCCCTGGCCCAAGCCATCTATCCTCCACCGCGCACGCCGGGCGGCAAATGGCGGCGCGGCGCATGATGACCGGATCATCCGCGCGCGGCTGGCACAGGCCTTCGGGCGTCTGATCCGCAGCCGCGACGATCACGGCGCTTTCGTCGTGCTCTCTTCCGCCTTTCCCAGCCGCTTGCTTTCGGCCTTTCCCCCCGGCACTGCTGTCACGCGGCTGACACTGGAAGAGGCTTTACAACGCGTTGCCTCGCGTGTTTCAGCGGTGCCTGTTCCCAGCGAAGTTTCCAGCAAATGAAAACCCTCGGCCTGTTCCGCCACGCAAAGTCTGACTGGCACGATGCCAAGGCGCGAGATTTTGATCGCGGACTGAACGCGCGTGGGCGCAAGGGCGCGGCATTAATGGGCCAGCATATCGCGCAGCACGGCATCCACTGGCAGCGCATCCTCGCCTCACCGGCGGTGCGGGTGACAGAAACCATAGAGCTTGCCGCCAAGGCCACCGGAGCCGCCGTGCCGGTACAATGGGACCGGCGCATTTACCTCGCCAGTTCGGTCAATCTTGCCGAAGTGCTGCACGAGGTGCCGGATAGCATCGCCAGCGTGATGATGGTCGGCCACAATCCGGGGCTGGAAGACCTGATCTTCGATCTCGTGCCCGACGATGGCACCTGCCCGCTGCGGGCCAAGGTCGAGGAGAAATTCCCGACGGCGGCCTATGCCGTGCTCGAATGCGATATCGCTAGCTGGGCCGATCTGCGCGACGGCTGCGCAAGGCTGGTGCATCTGGTGCGGCCAAGGGATCTTGACGAAACGCTGGGGCCGGAGCTGTTGGATTAGAGCCTGGTGCGCATTTCGCCAATATTGCCAGCATCCTGGTCAGAAAAGCGATAAACAGAGATAGCTACCGCCAGTGTCAGCACCATGATCGTCGCGGGCAACCAGGCATCGGTCCTAAGATTTGTGTTCATACCGATGAACAGTGCTGCACCAGTCCCGGACGCCAGAACCATCCCGGTCACAAACTTGGCTGGTCGCGGGCCAGTCAGCCCACTCGACTTATGGCTCTGCGAAACGCCGGAGTGAACCAGCAGCATGGTCGATACGAGAAAAAACAGGCTCTGCCTCACTTCTGGCATTCCCGGTGATGCAGGTATCCTGACAAATTGGAGAAACAGCGTCAGCATGATCGCTCCCAGAAGCATCAGACTAAGGCCATAAAGAATCTTGGCCAGTTTCTCACGCACCTTAAACGTCCAACGCTGCTGCGAGCCTCATACGAATGGCAGCCAGCCCAGCCGTCAAGGCCTGATCCGCTGGTGCAGCCGGTTGCGTTGCAAAAGTGGACATTACCGCAACTGGAGCGCTATCGCCCTTGCCCTGCAGCACGCCCTTCGCGCCTTTCAGCGTATAGCCTTCTTTATGCACCAGCCGGTCAATCGTTTCGACCAGTGCCACATCTTCGGAGCGATAATACCGCCGCCCGCCGCTGCGTTTGAGCGGTTTGAGCATGGGGAACTGTTCTTCCCAATAGCGCAGCACATGCTGGCGGATGCCGAGTGACTTGGCGACCTCACCAATAGTGCGCAGAGCTCCCGGAGCCTTCTGGTCTGAAAACAGGGGGCCAGCGTCATCCATTACTTGGCGACGCGATCCTTGAGCAGCTGGCTGGCGCGGAAGGTCATCACCCGGCGCGGGGTGATCGGCACTTCGATGCCGGTCTTGGGATTGCGGCCAACGCGCTGCGCTTTGTCACGCAACAGGAAGGTGCCGAAGCCTGATACCTTCACATTTTCTCCGCCTGCAAGGGCATCGCTCATGTGATTGAGGATCGATTCGACCAGATCGAGCGATTCGGCGCGAGACAAACCAACCTTGCGGTTGATGGCATCGGCCAGATCAGCGCGTGTTAATGTGCTTATGGAGCGCATGATGCCCCTCCCCCAGTTTGCGATCCCGTGGCGAGTCGGAAGCATATGCAATTTATGGAGAAACGCAATCTAATCGCTTGATTAGGAGACAAATAGCCGCATTTTTTTACGCGGCCTACATGCGCAGCAGGCTGGCACCCCAGGTAAAGCCGCCGCCCATGGCCTCCAGCATGACCAGTTGGCCCGGCTTGATCCGCCCATCGCGCACTGCCGCATCAAGCGCCAGCGGCACCGATGCAGCCGAAGTATTGGCATGACGATCAACGGTGACGATCACCTTTTCCATCGGCAGGCCCAGCTTTCTAGCGGTGGCATCAAGGATCCGGGCATTGGCCTGATGGGGGACTACCCAGTCCAGCTCACTGGCAGAAACCCCTGATAGTTCAAGCACTTCGCGCAAGACATCGGACAGGTTCGTCACCGCGTGCTTGAACACTTCCTTGCCGCGCATCCGCAGCTTGCCAACCGTGCCGGTGGTCGATGGACCGCCATCAACGAAAAGCATTTCGTTATGCGCGCCATCGGCATGAAGCCTTGTCGCCAGAATACCGCGCGCTGCCGGATCATCACTTTCCTGGGCTTCGAGAACGATTGCTCCGGCGCCATCGCCAAACAGCACGCAGGTGCCACGATCTTCCCAATCGAGGATTCGGCTCATGGTTTCAGCGCCAATCACCAGTGCGCGCTGGGCCATGCCCGAACGTAGCATCGAATCGGCAACGCCCAGTGCATAGAGAAAGCCCGAGCAGACCGCCGCCACATCAAAGGCAATGCCGCCATTGCAGCCAAGGTTCGCCTGAACCGTGGTTGCCGTGGCGGGAAAAGTCTGATCAGGCGTGGTGGTTCCCAGCACGATCAGATCAATCGAGCTTGCCTCGATACCCGCAGCCGCGATGGCTTCGCGCGCGGCAGCCGTGGCAAGTGTTGAAGTCGTCTCATCCGGCCCGGCGATATAACGGCTGAGGATACCGGTTCGCGCGACGATCCATTCGTCGCTGGTGTCGACCATTTTTGCCAGTTCGGCATTATCCAGCCGCCGCTTGGGCAGTGCTGACCCGGTTCCGGTGATGACCGAACGCCGTATCATTCGCTTTTCCCCTTGGCGGTTGAGCGAGGTGCCCTCAGACTGTCAGCACCGACACGCGCCAGATCGGCGGCGATGCGGTCGGTCAGATTGTTTTCCAGCAGCCGCGCAGTAACCGCCACGGCATTGGCAACGCCCAGCGCGGTGGCACTTCCGTGGCTTTTCACCACCACACCATTGAGGCCAAGGAAGACAGCGCCATTGTGGTTGTTGGGATCAAGATGATGCTTGAGCAGCTCGGTCGCCGGACGCGAGATCAGGAAGCCGAATTTTGAGCGCAACGAACTGGCGAAGCTGCGCCGCAGCAGATCGGCAACAAACCGCGCGGTGCCTTCAACCGCTTTCAGCGCGATATTGCCCGAAAAACCATCGGTCACGACCACATCAACATCACCGCGGCAGATCTTGTCAGCCTCGGTAAAGCCATCGAACAGCAGGGCCAGTTCACCCGAGGCGGCTTTCAACTGGTTGGCCGCATCGCGCAGCGTCTCGGTGCCCTTGTTATCTTCGGTGCCAATGTTGAGCAGCCGCACGCGCGGTGCTTCCAGCCCGGTAACGATGCGCGAATAGGCGGCACCCATGATGGCGAACTGGACGAGGTTGCGGGTGTCACATTCGGTGTTGGCACCCAGATCGAGCATGACCAGATCATTTGCACCCAGAGTCGGCAGCAGTCCGGCAAGTGCGGGGCGATCAATCCCCGGCATGGTGCGCAGCGCCACTTTGGAAATCGCCATCAGTGCGCCGGTATTGCCCGCGCTGACCGCAGCACCAGCATCGCCCACCTTCACCGCGTGGACCGCCATGCCCATTGATGTGTTCTTGGCACGGCGCAGCGCCTGGCTCGGCTTGTCCTCGCCGCTGATCACTTCGGTGGAATGCAGAATTTCTGAGGCACCGCGCAGATTGGGGTGATTCTCGAGCGCAGCCTTGATCTGCGTCTCATCGCCAACCAGCAGGAATTTGAAGCGATCATGATCACGCCGGGCAAGGGCTGCACCCTCAACCATGACGCGCACGCCGACATCGCCGCCCATCGCATCAACGGCGATACGCGGCAGGCTCATGTTTCCCAAGCCCCCTTAAACGGCTTAGAGGCCGACGGCGACGATCTCGCGCCCGTTATAGTGACCGCAAGAGGGGCACATATGGTGCGGCCGCTTGAGTTCACCACAGTTGGAGCATTCATGGAATGCATCGGGCGACAGAGCATCATGGCTGCGGCGCATGCCCCGACGTGAGGGCGAAGTTTTTCTTTTGGGGACAGCCATTGCGGCACCTGTTCCTGAAAATTCTAAATTGCAATCGATGAGCCGACCAAGGACCACAAGGGGTCCGGCAGCAGCGAAGGCGCGCCTATAACGGATTTAACGTGCGTTGCAAGCATTGCGGGGTTAGCAATCGCGCCGGGTATTAACAAAGGGGAAGAATGCCATGATTTTACTGCTTCCGACAACGCTCTGCCTGACGGCCGCAGCACTGGTTGTCAATTTCTGGTTGGGCATGCGGATCGGCAAGCTGCGGCACGCCCACGGCGTATCAGTCGGCGATGGCGGCAATGAGCTGATTGTGCGCCGGATGCGCGCTCAGCTCAACTTTGCGGAGCAAGTGCCACTGACGCTGCTGCTGATCGGTCTGGTCGAACTGGCCGGAAAAGGCGGCGTCTGGCTGGCTCCTGCCGGGGCGGTGTTCATGCTCGGCCGTGTGGCTCATGCCATCGGCATGGACGGTGCGTTCAAGGCCGGTCGCGGGATCGGCATGCTCACCGGAATGCTGCTCCAGCTGGCACTGGTCGTGGTCGCCGTGATGATCGCACTGGGCAAGATGTAATCTGACTGATTCTCCCCGTTTACGCTTCAGTGCGGACGGGGAGAATCAACCTTTACCGATAACGCTGATCGGCCACAAAGGCGTTGGTCAGCCGCTCCTGCCCAAATGTGCTGGTGGGGCCGTGGCCGGGAATAAAAGTCACGTCATTGCCCAGCGGCCACAGTTTCAGCGTGATCGAATCGATCAGATCCTGATGATTGCCGCGCGGAAAATCGGTGCGGCCAATTGATCCCTGAAAGATAACATCTCCCACCACCGCCAGCCGTGATTCGGGGTGGAAGAACACGACATGGCCCGGCGTATGCCCGGGGCAATGGACCACCTGCATGGTGATCTCGCCAAACGAGACGGTATCGCCATCGACCAGCCAGCGATCCGGCTCGAAGCTTTCGCCCTCCAGGCCATAGCGCTTGGCCGGATCATCGAGTGATTCGATCCAGAAGCGGTCATCCTCATGCGGCCCTTCAATCGGCACACCCAGATCACGCGCCAGCACTCCCGCCATGCCGCAGTGATCCATGTGGCCGTGCGTGACGAGCAGCTTTTCGACCGTTATCCCCGCGCGCTCTATCGCCAGTTTAAGCTTGTCGAGATCGCCGCCAGGATCGACCAGCACCCCGCGCATGGTCTTGGTACACCACAGCAGCGAGCAGTTCTGCTCGAACGGGGTGACAGGAACGATGGCGGCGCGCAGCGGCATTTGGGCTTCGGTCATGCTGGGGGAAATGGCGCGTGATGGCTTCTAATGCAATGGTTAGAGCCGCCCGCCCTTCCACACCACACGGCCAATCACCTGCACATCCTCTGGCGGCAGCTCGATCGGGCGGTAGGCCGGGTTCTCGCTTTCCAGCACGATCATCCCCGGCACACCGGCCTGCAAGCGCTTGACCAGCAGTGCATCACCGACGCGCACGACATGAATGCCATCGCGCAAGGGACGCGGGCTGCGATCAACGAGGATTTCATCGCCATCGCGCAACAGCGGCTCCATCGAATCGCCCGCCACCGCAATCGCGCTGAGCATATTGGCCTCAAACCCCTGCGCCCGCAGCCAGCGCGCAGAAAAGCGAAAGGTATCGACTGGCATTTCATCAGAGGCAAAAGCCCCCGGTCCGGCCGAAGCATCAAGCGGCAGGCGCGGCACATCGACAAATTCACTCCGGCGTGGTGACCCGGTGCGTCCTGCATCGCGAATCGGGGAAATATCCTCCGGCGCGCCAAGCTCACCTTCATCGACACCAAAGAAAGCAGCCAGCTTGCGCCGGTCCATCTCCTCCAGCTTGCGCGGGCTGCCCTTGCGGACAAACTGTTGTAAATAACTGGAATTCCTCCCGATCAAGGCAGACAGTCCAGACAGGCTGACACCGCGTTCCTCGGAAAGTTCCAGCAAACGGGCACGGGGATCATGGTTGGGCATGAATCTGCATTACCTGATGTATTTTTCCTAGACAAGTAGGATTTCGCACAGCAACAAAGGATTATTCCTACGACGATTCGAAGAAACAGGGGGTGCGGGTGCTGATCAGACGTATTGAGGTTTTTCTGCGTAAGACCGGTCTGCCATGGACCAAGTTCGGGCGTCTGGCGGTGAGTGACCCCCGCTTCGTCGCCGATCTGCGCAATGGCCGCAGCCCTCGCCCACAAACGGAACAACGGGTGGAACATTTCATGAACACATATCAGGAGACAACCGGTGCATATTGAACCGACAGCCGCCCGCGCGATGCAGGACACGATCCGCCGAAATGGCCCACGTGGTAACGGTCCACGCGGAGTTTGGGCAAGGTTGCTTGAGGCTCTGCTGGCGCTGTCGGGCGGCCATGCCCAGTTGGTCCGCCATAGCGAGCGCCCCTGGGCCAGCGCCACTTTTTCAGGTAGCCGTCACGCGTTGATCCTCACCTTCGAAGGCGTTGCTGCGGTGGCAGCCGCCGAGAAGTTCATCGCTGATCTGCCCGATCATGAGTTTACCATCCCCGGACAGCTGGTGGCCGATGCCGCCGTGATCGCGGCCGAGCAGACCATGCTGCCCGAGCCGCATTTCACTATCGAGGTGGAGATACTGCTGCTGGATGATTGCTGAACGCTTATCACCCTTGATCGGCGTCAATTGCCGCGCTTTGCCACCACTGCTAGGGTAGAAGCACCAGCATGGACGGAAGCCTTGACCAGATATCCCCCGCATCACGTAATCGACGATTTTCTGCCCGCCGCGCTTCACGCTGAACTGCTTGGTTTTACGATGGCCAATGAGGCGAAGTTTCAGCCAACTGCGGTGATCAACGATGGCCAGACGGACTATAAACCCGGCACGCGGCAGTCTTGGGCCTGTGAGGACGGCCTTGGCCCGCTGAAAGCCCCGTTCCACGATCTGATAGAGGCGCAACGTGAGGCGATGCTGGCGGCGCTGGGCTTACCGGCATTCGAAGTGGCTAGGGTCGAACTCGAACTTGTCGCCCACCGCGGCGGCAGCTTCTTTCTCCCGCACATCGACACGCTGACCAGTATGAATCGCGGTGATCGACAAACTGATCGCATCTTGACCACGGTCTATTATTTCCAAAATCAGCCCAAACGCTTTTCTGGCGGTGAACTGGCGCTGTTCCCTTTCGGTGCGGGTGAGCCGCTGATCTTTGAGCCAAGTGACAACCGCCTTGTCGCCTTCCCCAGCTTCGCCATGCATGAGGTGAAATCGATCACCTGCCCGCCCGGCGACAATTTCGCCGATGCACGCTTTGCGGTGAACTGCTGGCTGCACCGCGCGCGGCCATCAGCTTAGGGTCAGGGCCCTAGTAGCCCAGCTCCAGATTGACCCTGTGCAGCAGCGGTTCGCCGCGATGCCAGCGCTCCAGATTATCGAGAAACCGCTCCACGCTGCGGATGAACATCATGTTCTGTGATCGGCCTGACAAGTGCATGGTGATATGCGCATTGGGCACCGTCCACAGCGGATGATCGGGTGCTAGCGGCTCAGGTTCGGTAACATCGAGGAAGGCGTGACCGATGCCCCGCGCCTTGAGCGCCTCGATCAGCGCCTGCTGATCGACAAGCGATCCGCGGGCAAAGTTCATCAACGTCGCCGTCGGCTTCATCGCCGCCAGTTCCGTTGCGCCAATCAGATGCTCAGTATCGGGCGTAGCGGGAACGGTGACAATCACCCAATCAAACGCACCCAGCCGCGCGCGCCAGTCGCCGAGGCCAAGCTCGCCCGGACCAGGATTTCGGCGCACCTTCGTTACCTCGACACCGAATGGAGCCAGCCGCTCGGCAATCAGCGATCCGATGCCGCCGACCCCAAGCAACAGCGCCTTGCTGCCGTAAAGCTCCATCTTGCCCGGCGCATCGCCCAGCCATTCATGGCGATCAGCGGCGCGGATCACCTCGCGGTAATTCTTGGCGATCGAGAGCATGCCCATCACCGCATATTCGGCGATCGTGATGGCGTTGATCCCCGCGCCGTTGGTGAGCGTTACGCCGCGCGATGCCAGCACGCCCAGCGACAGGTGCTCCACCCCGGCGGCGATGGTGTTGAGCCAGCGCAGCTTCACCGCCGCCATGGCTCCGGCTTCGGCGACACCGTCCTGAAACGAATCGAACCAGCCGATCTCCGCTTCAGGTGCCAGCCCCATCAGTTCCTCGGTGGTTGTGAACCATCGCGGCTCGATCCAATCGGGCAGGCGTGCTTCAAGTAGCGGGCGGAGCATGCCGTTGATCACGGCGACGGTTATTGCGGGACTCATTTTGCGCTTCCATATTGCGCCAGCATCGGCGGCACGTGCAGGCATTCGGCGAAACTGAACGGCCGGGAGGTGAGCGGGGCCACGCGCGCGGCATCAGGATGCGCCGGGTTCATCAGCACGACATCGGCCTCGGGCAACACGCGTGAGGGCACGGCGGCGAGGAGTGAACGCCGGCTGGTGAGCCATTCGCCAACAAAAGCGCGGATCACCTCCTCACCTTGCTGATCGGGAACGCGTTCGGGAATGGCATCGACTTCGGTCCAGCCGAGCACGAAATCGTCAGGCGCATCGGCAGGGGATACAGGCTGATAACGCAGCGCAATCAGCACCGCCAGCGCCGCCTCGCTGGCAAGACTGACCACCGCCACCCCCGGCGGCGCATAGCGCGCACCGTTGAGCAAAGCCCCCTTCCCGTCCAGCGCCACAAATGGTGCGCGGGTGAGACGCCAGAGTTTCATTCCGAACGATCCTCCCCATCGACTTGCGATGGGGAGGTGTCATCGCGCAGCGATGACGGAGGGGTCTTGCCAAACCGCACAAGCCGATCCTGCGCGTAGGCAACAACCGAAGCCGCAACAGCCTTGGGATCGCTCAGCACCTCTCTTACCGTAATACGTACCGTGTCAATTCGCCTTTCACTCAACCAGGCATCGCGAACCACATCTCGCTCCGCGCGATCACCCATGCTATGAGACATGCCATCGACTTCGATAGCCAGATTGGCGCGCGCGCAGAAAAAATCGAGCACATAATCACCCGCCGAATGCTGCTTGCGGAAATGCAGACCTGCGGATGAAGCTTGAAATTCGCGCCACAAGAGAACCTCGGGCAACGACATGGTGCGACGCAGAACTTTCGCTCGCCTGATGGTTCGTGCTGGTTTGTTTGGTCGTCGCATGCGGCCCCTCCGTCAGGCCTGCGGCCTGCCACCTCCCCATCGCAAGTCGATGGGGAGGAACTGGCTAGCCCAGCTTCCAGTCCCAGCCAAGCGGATCGCCGTCCATGACTTCGACGCCTTCGGCGGTGAGTTTATCGCGGAGCTTGTCGGAGGTGGCGAAATCCTTGGCCGCTCGGGCGTCCTTGCGCTGGGCGAGGGTGGCTTCGATTTCGGCTACGGTGATGGTCGCGGCCTTGGGGCGAATGCGGAGGTCGGTGCGGGTTAGGGTGAGGAGGTTGAGGCCCAAAACGGCGTCAACTTTACCGATTGCAACCACGGCATCTGAAGGTGGAATTGCCGACACGCCAACGAGCAGATCTAGGACAGCGAGGCCTTCGGGAGTGTTGAGATCGTCAGACATGACGTTCTCAAAAGTGCCAACGTACGTATTCGCGTCGAAATTCCCGCCTTGGCCTTTGTGTGCCCGTTCGCGAAGCTTCTCCACCCCCATCACCATCCGCTTCAACCGCACCAGCGCTGCCCCCAGCCCCTCCCACGAAAACTCCAGCTCCGACCGGTAATGCGCCTGCAGGCACATCATCCGATAAGCGAGCGGGTGGTAGCCCTTGTCGATCAGCAGTTGCAGCCGCAGGAATTCGCCGGACGATTTGCTCATCTTGCCCGAACGCTCAACCAGGAAGTTGTTGTGCATCCAGATGTTGGCACCCGAATTAGCCGCCTTATCGAGTCCGTTGGTGTGGCAGTGAGCCTGGTTTTGGGCAATCTCGCAAGGGTGGTGAATTTCGCGATGATCTATGCCGCCAGTGTGGATGTCGAACGGGAAGCCCAATACCTCGCCCGACATCACTGAGCATTCGAGATGCCAGCCCGGTGCTCCTCGGCCCCAAGGGGAATCCCATTCCATCTGCCGAGACTCGCCCGGCGGAGTTTTGCGCCAGATGGCGAAATCGAGTTGATTGCGCTTGCCCGGGACCGGATCGATCCGGCTCTGTCCCTCAGATGTTTCGGCGCGGGCAAGGCGGCCATAATCGGCCACGGTCGAGACATCGAAATAGAGGCCGGAATCCAGCTCGTAGCAGTGCTTTTCAGCAATGCCTTTCGCAAACTCGATCATCTGCGGCACGAATTTGGTGGCAATCGTCCACTGGGCGGGTTGGCGAATATTCAGCGCCTTGATGTCCGCCCAATAGGCCTCGGTATAGTGCTGCGCGATTTGCCAGATCGACTGCGCGTTTTCCGCCGCCGCCTTCTCCAGCTTGTCCTCACCGGCATCGGCATCGTCGGTCAGGTGGCCGACATCGGTGATGTTGATCACATGGGTAAGCTTGTAGCCCTTGAAGCTCAACGTCCGCCCCAGAATGTCAGCAAAGACATAGGCACGCATATTGCCGATATGCGGGTAATTATAGACCGTCGGCCCGCAGGTATAGACGCGTGCCTCGCCCGGATGAACGGGATGGAATGGCTCCAGCTGGCGGGTCAGGCTGTTGAACAGGGTGAGAGGTGCGGCATCAGTCATGGCTGCATGATTTCTCAGAAACCTTCAAAGCGGATATGCTCGGCAAGTGACACACGCTGTCGTTCAAAATTGTTTACCGGATGGTCAGCTTCGCGATAGCCAATAGCAATACCGCAGAACAGCAGTGTTTCTTCCTGCGGCAGGTTCAGTGCCGTCTTGATCGTGCGACCGTAGATACCCATCCACTCCTGCGGGCAGGTATCCAGTCCCTCTTCACGAACAAGCAGCATGATCGTTTGCAGCCACATACCAACATCGGACCACTGTGGCTCCTTCATGAATTTGGGGAAGTGACACAGCAATAGTACCGGTGCACCAAAGGACAAAATATTTTGCTGAGAAAACAGCGTACGCGCATCCACATTTTCGCGGCCAATGCTCATCGTGCCATACATTGCGGCACCAAGATCTGAGAGACGCTGTTTGTATTTCGCGTGCTCGCCCGGTGCCGAAAAATCATACTCCAGCGGATTATCCGGCTGTGATGCCAGCAATGTCTCCTGCAATTCCTTAAGCGGCGCACCCGTAAGAACAACGGCTTCCCAGGGCTGAAAATTGCAACCCGAAGGAGTCATGCGCGCCTTTTCCAGAATGCGTGTAACCGTTTCAAGCGGCACAGCACGATCCTGAAAGGAACGCACAGAACGGCGACTGGCAACGGCCTCGCTGACGGACATTCCGCCCATATCAATTCCCCCTGATTAAGCTCAATCGTCCTCAAACAACCCGGCCAGTTGCTCGATCATCGTACCACCCAGTTGTTCGACATCCATGATCGTCACCGCGCGGCGATAGTAGCGGGTCACGTCGTGGCCAATGCCGATGGCGACCAGTTGCACCGGGGACTGGCGCTCGATCCAGTCGATCACCTTGCGCAAATGCGCCTCGAGATAGCCCGCCGAGTTGACGCTGAGCGTCGAATCATCGACCGGCGCGCCATCGGAGATCACCATCAGGATGCGGCGGTCTTCGGGGCGGGCGAGCAGGCGGGTGTGCGCCCAGAGCAGCGCCTCGCCGTCGATGTTTTCCTTGAGCAGGCCTTCGCGCATCATCAGGCCCAGATTCTTGCGCGCGCGGCGCCAGGGTTCTTCGGCCTTTTTGTAAACGATGTGGCGCAGATCGTTGAGGCGGCCGGGCTGTGCGGGTTTTCCACTGCCAAGCCACGCCTCGCGGCTTTGCCCGCCCTTCCATGCGCGGGTAGTGAAGCCGAGGATCTCGGTCTTGACCCCGCAGCGCTCGAGCGTGCGGGCGAGCACATCGGCGCTGATCGCGGCAATGGAAATCGGCCGCCCGCGCATCGATCCCGAATTGTCGATCAGCAGCGTGACCACGGTATCCTTGAACTCGATATCGCGCTCGATCTTGTAGGACAGCGAGGAACCCGGCGCGACGACCACGCGGGCGAGCCGCGCGGCATCGAGGATGCCTTCCTCCTGATCGAAATCCCAGCTGCGGTTCTGCTGCGCCATCAGGCGGCGCTGCAAGCGGTTGGCCAGCTTGGTGACAATACCCTGCAAGCCCTTCAGCTGGGCATCGAGATAGGCACGCAGCCGGGTGAGCTCTTCCTCGTCGCACAGTTCGCTGGCGGCAATCGTCTCGTCGAACTTGTTGGTGTAAACCTTATAGTCGAAGGTTGAGGGATCATCGGTCCACGGGCGGTTGGCCCGCACCGGCAGCATGCCTTCCTCACCTTCGTCGCCAGCGTCGGCTTCATCGGGCTGATCGCCCTCTTCCATTTCGGAATCGCCGTCGGCGTCCTCGTCGCCTTCACTCGGCTCGGTGGCTATTTCTTGCGGTGATTGATCGTCTCCCGCTTCGCCGCCATCCTCCTCGTCTTCGGTTTCCTGATCGCCATCTTCGGGATCGGGCTCATTGGCATCCTGATCAAGCGGCTCGGAGCGGGTGAGCTCAAGGTGGCTGAGCATATCGAGCGCGAGGCTCTGGAAAGCGCGCTGATTATCGAGGCTGAGCGCCAGCGCATCGAAATCACCGCCAGCCTTTTCCTCGATCCAGCCACGCATCAGCTCAACCCCGCCGCGCGCTGATTCGGGCACTTGCCGGCCGGTCAGATGTTCGCGCAGCATCAAGGCGAGCGCGCTTTGCAGTGGCACATCACCCGCCTGCATGGCGCGGGTGATCGGATCGCCGCCCATGCGCACCTGTTGCGCCGCATCCAGATTATCGCGCATCCCCGGGTAGGCGCGCGCACCCAGCGCCTCATAGCGCACCTGCTCGATTGCATCATAGCAGGCCCGCGCCGTGACTTCGGGCGGGGCCGAGCGCGCGTGGATCACCTCATTATGGTGGCGGCGCTTCAGTGCGAAACTATCGGCAAAGCCGCGCGCCTCGGCAGCTTGCGCAGGCGGCAGGGCGCGGCCCGGCATCGGTACGCGCAGGCTGTTGCCCGCCAGCTGCGGATTGTCTGCCGTCCAGGCGACCTCCAGCTCCGCATCGCGCGCAATCGCCCGCGCCGCGCCAGCCAGCACGGTCTTGAAACGGTCGAGAGGGGATTCGTCGGCCAAGGAAAGCTCTAGATGCTCTGTCCGGTCTTGGCCCAATCGGCCATGAAACCTTCGATGCCCTTGTCGGTCAGCACGTGCTTGACCAGCCCCTTGATGACCGAAGGCGGCGCGGTCATCACGTCGGCGCCGATTTTCGCAGCTTCGAGCACGTGGATGCCGTGGCGCACCGATGCGACGAGGATTTCGGTGCCGAAATCGTAATTGTCATAGATCAGGCGAATGTCGCTGATCAGCGCCATGCCATCAAAGCCGTTGTCATCGTGGCGACCAACGAAAGGTGAAACGAAAGTCGCTCCCGCCTTGGCCGCCAGAAGCGCCTGATTGGCCGAAAAGCACAGCGTAACATTGACCATGGTGCCTTCGCTGGTCAGCGCCTTGCAGGTTTTCAGGCCATCAAGCGTCAACGGCACCTTGATGCAGACATTATCGGCGATCTTGCGCAGAATTTCCGCTTCCCGCATCATGCCTGCGTGATCGAGCGCGACCACTTCGGCGCTGACCGGGCCCGAGACGATCCCGCAGATTTCCCTGGTCACTTCCATGAAATCGCGGCCCGATTTCATGATCAGCGAAGGGTTGGTCGTCACCCCATCGAGCAGGCCGGTAGCGGCCAGTTCCTTGATGTCGGCGATTTCGGCGGTATCGGCGAAGAATTTCATGCAACGGGCTCCGGCGCGTAATGCGAGTCGCCTGCCTATAGCGACAGCCCTCCGTGCAGACCAACCCTTCCCGCAGCAGAAATCAGCGTACCCAGAAAACTCCCATCAGCACCGGATCATTCGTGGCCTGTGGATTGGCGCGAATCGAAGCCTCTTCACGGCCCATCTCCGCCCAGATGGCATCATCAGCTTCACGCGACAGTGACCGGGCAACGCCTGTAACGTCCACCCCGGTGAGCGCGGCAATCGCCTGACCGACTATCGGATCGCTGGCAATCCGCAGACCATCACCTAGCGCTGGAACCATGGCTTCGATCAGATTGCCGTTCATCGCTGAACGGAGGAACGCCGTCGCGGCACCCGGACCGCCTCTGACCAACGCCTCGGCATTATCGATACCGATCATTCGCACCGTATCGGCGATCATCGGCGCGGCGCGGCGGGCACCGGATTCGGCCACGTGGTTAAGTTCACGCTGGAGCCGCAGCTTGACTGGTGCCGAAGTCAGGATCGCCTGAGCAACCCCGCCCCGATTGCCAAACATCTCTGGAAGGGCGAGGCGGGCAAGCTGGTTGTCCCAGAAACCGCCGGGGGCCATCAGCCGGTTCAGCGCATTCATCGATGCCAGCATAAGCAGACGCCGGATCGCCTCGGTCAGGCTGAAAGCGGGCAGGCTTTGGCACCCCGCAAGCGCAACAAGTGCTGTGGTCCCCGCACCTGCCATAAAGCTGCGCCGAGCCATGCGGCTGAAATTGTCTGCGACCATGATCCCGTCCTTCCCGTAACGCCTCTTGGCTGCCTATATGAGCACGATCATGAACCGCGTGCGACTCCTAGTATTCAATGCCGTCCTGAACGTGCTCGATTACCGTGTGCCGTCCGGCATGGAGATCGAGCTCGGCTCGGTGGTTGTCGCACCATTGGGACCGCGGCAGGTGGTGGGGATCGTCTGGGAGGCAGAGCGGCTGCCCGGCAACGAAGTTCCCGAGAGCAAGCTGCGCCCGCTGCTGGAAATGTTGCCGGTGCCGCCAATCCCCGCCCCCTTGCGCCGTCTGATCGAGTGGACTGCTGACTATTACTGCGCACCGCTCAATTCGGTGGCGCGCATGGCGCTGGCATCAGCGGCGGCCTTGCGCGGCGGCGGGACCATGACCGAATACCGGCTGACGGGTATTGAACCCAAACGCCTAACACCGCAGCGCGCCGCCGCGATGGACGCGCTGGAGGGTGAGCAGGCGACGATCCGCGAACTGGCCGAACGGGCCAGCGTTTCCGAAGGCGTGCTGCGCGGCATGGTGGGATCGGGATTGCTAGAACCGGTGGTCGTCGATCTTGACCGCCCCTACCCACGCGCCCGCGCGGATTTCGCCCAGCCCAAGCTCAACGAGGACCAGCAGGCAGCTACCGACACCTTCGTTGCAGCGGTGCGCAAAGGCACCTTTGCCCCCTTCCTGCTCGATGGCGTAACCGGATCGGGCAAGACCGAATGCTATTTCGAGGCCATTGCCGAGGCGCTACGGCGCGGCGAGCAAGTGCTGGTCATGCTCCCCGAAATCGCCCTGACCGAAAACTTCCTGCGCCGCTTCGAAGCGCGCTTCGGCGTGCCGCCGCTGCTGTGGCATAGCTCGGTCAAGTCCACCGAGCGGCGGCGGGCGTGGCGGGCTGTCGTGAAAGGTGAGGCGCAAGTGGTGGTCGGCGCGCGCTCGGCGCTGTTCCTGCCCTATGCCAAACTTGGCCTGATCGTGGTGGACGAGGCGCATGAAGTGTCGTTCAAGCAGGACGACGGCGTGCGCTATAATGCCCGTGACGTGGCGGTGATGCGAGCGAAGTTTGAGCAAATCCCGGTGATCCTAGCCAGCGCCACTCCCGCGCTTGAATCAATGCAATTGGCCGAGGCCGGGGTTTACACCAAGATCGATCTGCCCGATCGTTTCGGCGGCGCGACCCTGCCCGAGATCAAAATTATCGATCTGCGCAAGGACATTCCCGAGCGCGGCCACTGGCTCGCTCCGCTTCTGGTCAAGGAGATGCAGCAGCGGCTGGAGCGCGGTGAGCAAAGCCTGCTGTTCCTTAACCGGCGTGGTTATGCCCCGCTGACGCTGTGCCGCAACTGCGGTTTTCGCTTCAAGTGCCCCCATTGCAGCGCATGGCTGATCGAACATCGCCTGTCACGCCGCCTGACCTGCCATCACTGCGGCTTTGAACATGGCGTGCCTGAGACCTGCCCCGAATGCGGCACCGGTGATTGCCTCGTCGCCTGCGGACCGGGGGTAGAACGCATCGCCGATGAGGTGCGCGAACTGATGCCCGAGGCGCGGATTGCTGTGGTGACATCCGACACGATCAATTCTCCCGCCAAAATCGCCGAGTTTGTCGAGGCGGCAGAGAACAAGCTGATCGATGTGATCGTTGGCACCCAGTTAGTGACCAAAGGCTATCACTTCCCGGAGCTGACACTGGTGGGCGTGGTCGATGCCGACATGGGCCTTGAAGGCGGCGATCTGCGCGCCGGTGAACGCAGTTATCAGCAGATTGCTCAGGTGGCAGGGCGTGCAGGGCGCGGTGAAAAACCCGGCGAAGTGCTGATCCAGACCCGCCACCCCGAAGCGCCGGTGATCCAGGCGCTGGCCAGCGGTGATCGCGATGCCTTCTATGCCGCCGAAGCTGAATCGCGGCGTGATGCCATGGCTCCGCCGTTTGGGCGCTGGGCAGCGATCATCATTTCATCGGAGGACGAAGCCGAAGCCAAAGCCGCCGCCCGCCATATCGGAGCTGCCCGCCCTGATGTGCCCGATGTTTTCGTGATCGGCCCGGCCCCTGCCCCGCTATCGCTGCTGCGTGGGCGCTATCGCTATCGCTTCCTGATCAACGCCCGCCGCTCAGCCGAGCTCCAGACAATCATCCGAGGCTGGCTTGACCCGCTGAAATTCCCGAACGGTGTGCGGGTAGCCGTGGATATTGATCCTTACAGTTTCGTTTGATCAATCAAAAACACCAGCAGTTCTATCACGCTCCAGCCGCCGCCGCACCCAGCGCGGCGGCATGATATGGCCAGCCTTGATCGCCCGCAAAGTCAGCCACAGACCCGCCAGCGACGCCACCAGCAGCGCAATAACCGAGGCCTCCAGCCCGAAAGCGCCGCCGGAAAGCAGCTCCGGTCCTGAAAGCTGCGCTTCGACCAACCCGCGCACCGGATGGCCAGATACCGGCACATCGAACACCAGCCCCTGCGCCACGTTCCAGCCAAAATGGATGCCAATCGCCAGCCACAGCGACCGGGTGAGCATATAGGCCGCGCCGAGCATGATCCCCGCCTCGATGGCGATGGCGACCGATGAAAAGACCGTGGCGTTATCATTGCCGAGATGGGCCAGCCCGAACAGCGCCGAGGTGATCGCCAGCGCTGCCCAGCTGCCCGCAAACTCCTCGATCCAGCGAAACAATATCCCGCGAAACAGCACTTCCTCGACAAAGGCAGCGACCAGTCCTCCGCCGAACAGGATGATCACCGCATCCTCACCGCCGCCCGGCCCGATGATGCGATAAACGCCCACGAGTGCGGCCAGAGCGACAACCAGCGCCATCAGCGCCGCGCCGCCCGTAATACCAAGGCCCACCTGCTTCAGCGCAGATGCAAGCGGCAGATCATCATGCCGCCGCTCACCCAGATAGCGAATGGCCAGTTTGCAGATCAGGAACACCAGACCGACTGAAACACTGGCCTGAATGGCAATTGCCGCATTCTTCCCGAGCAGTGCCGGCAGGCCGCTCAGCGCTTTGCCGGTGCCAATGATTGTCCCCAGCACCAGCGCCAGTGACACCAGCATGGCCACCAGCGGAAAATCCCAGATCCTGCGCCACAGCGGTGGCCTGGCGGCAGTGCCTGTTCCAGTATCAACCAAGGCCATCGCTCAATCCCCCCGTGTGTTGCTGCCACCTTCTCTCCCAACTAGGCGTGCTTGTCGAGCAGATCGCCACCCCCCTTGCATCCCGAGCAATGCTAGGCGACATAAAGCGGCAGGGGATGAATCGATGAAAACTTTCCGACACTTGCTCGCCTCCATTACGGCCATGCTGCTGATCGCTTGGCCCGCCGCCGCCTTTGCCGGCTGGACCCGCGCCGATACGCACAACTTCATTATCTACAGCAATGGCGACCGCGACGGGCTGGAACAATTTGCCAAGGACGTTGAACGCTTCGATGGCTTGCTGCGCTTGCGGCTGAAAGTGCAGCGAGACCCCACCCCGAACCGGCTGACAATTTTCGTGGTCGAATCTCAGGGTACGGTGAATGAACTGCTGGGCGCTGACGGACTGATCGCCGGGTTCTATGTCCCGACCAGCGATGGCAGTTATGCCGTGATCAATCGCGCGAAAAAGAGCGACCTTCGCGGGATTGATGGCAAGACCATCCTGTTCCACGAATATGCTCACCACTTCATGTTCCGCAATTTCACCGCACCTTACCCGGGCTGGTATGTCGAGGGTTTCGCCGAATTCGTCTCCACCGCCACGATCGCTCCAGATGGCAGCTGGACGCTGGGCAAGACCGCGTTTCATCGCGGTCAGACGCTGATGCAGGAGAACCAGATTTCGATCGAAAAGGTGCTCGAACGCCCGAACCGGATGACCGGTGCGGAAGTTCTGCAATTCTACGCACGGTCATGGCTGCTGGTGCATATGCTCAGCACCCAGCCACAATATGCCGGCAAGCTGGAAGCCTATCTCAAAGCGACGACTTCCGGCACCCCGAGCCTTGAAGCAGCGAAAGCAGTATTCGGAGATTCCAAAGCACTTGAGAAGGCGCTCCATGCCTATCTGGGCAAAGGGATCAGCTATGTCTCGTCAAACAAGCCCATCACGGTTGATGGCGACATGACGATCACCGCGCTTGATGCCACCCGGTCACGCCTGATTGATTTTGGCTTGCAGCGCCGCGCCGGAGGGCAGCTAAAGCAGGCGCGCGATGGCTTGCTGAGCTTCACCAGCGCCAATCCGCAAAATGCAGAGGGCTGGGTCGAACTGGCTCAGGTCGAATATGGGCTGATCGGGGAAGCAGTGGGCAAAGCCGAGGCCGAAAAGCGCAAGACCGAAACCAAGAAAAAGCCCAAGGCCGCTGACAAAGACAAGACCAAGAACAAGGATGACGAAGAAGATCCCGAGATCGAGGTTGTCGCCATGCGCGATGATGATCCGCCTGCAGCCCATGCCAATGACTCGCTGATCGAAGGCTATGTTGATCGCGCGCTGGCGATTGATCCCAATAATCCGCGCGCCAATGCGCTGAAGGGCGAGATTGCTACCTGGCGGCTGAAAGCGGCTAATGAAACCTCTGCGGCAAAATGGCAGACTGCGCGCGGCTGGTATCGCAAGGCCATCACTGCCGAACCGCACAATATCAGGGCGCTGCTGGGTTGGTATGAATCGTTCGGACGTCAGGGTAAGGCTGCGCCAGTCAATGCCAGTGCCGGCTTGGAATCCGCCTTCTCACTCGCTCCTGAGGCGACAGACGTGCGCCGCCGTCTGGCCTTCGATTATGCCCATCGCGGTGATTTCGATCAGGCTCTGGGGCTGATCAAGGTCATCGCCTATGCCCCGCACAGCAGCCAGCTTGGCAAAGCCCTGCTCAGGCGGATCGAAGCGATGAAGCTCGATGCGGAACAGAAAGCTGCTGATGACAAGGAAGCGCAGAAAAAAGCTGGCTAGCTCCCCCCTTCACGCTCCAGCAGCCGCTGCTTGATCTCCAGCCCATAGGCATAGCCGCCAAGGCTGCCATCCGTGCGGATTACCCGGTGGCAGGGGATCAGCACCGCGACATTGTTCGCGCCATTGGCGCTGCCCGCCGCGCGCACCGCTCCTGGTTTGCCGACGGCGGCGGCGATCTGCGCGTAGCTGCGGGTTTCGCCTTTGGGGATGCGGCGCAGTTCGCGCCAGACGGCTTCCTGAAAAGCGGTGCCTTTGACATCGAGCGGGATGTGGCTGGCATCGCCGGGACTCTCGACAGCGGCAATCACCTGCCCGAGCAGTTCCGCGAACGGTGCATCGCCGGGGGCCAGATCGGCATGGGGGAAACGGGCGCGCAAATCTTCACTACCCTCATTGAACGACAACCGGCACACGCCTTTGTCGGTTGCCGCGACGAGCATCTCGCCCAGAGTAGTCGCCACCACCGCCCAGCGGATTGTCACGCCCTTGCCGCCAGAGGCCCACGCTGATGGCGTCATGCCCATTCTCCCCTCACTCGCCGCATAAAAGCGCGATGGCGCGCTAAACCCGGCATCATACAGTGCATTGGTCACGCGTTCGCCTGCCGTTAGCGCGGCGCTCGCCCGCTCCAAGCGCAGCGCGCGCGAATAGGCAGCAGGTGAAAGCCCGGTCATCCGCTTGAACAACCGCTGGAAATGTGAGACCGAATAGCCCGCATCCGCCGCCAATCCCGCCAGTGCCAATGGCTCCTCACTCGCCTTGATCGCTGTGATCGCCGCCAGAACGGCTTTTTCATCGCGCGAAACATCATCGGGCAGGCAGCGTTTGCATGGGCGCAGACCTTCAGTGCGCGCCGCCGTGCCGTCAGCAAAAAAACGCACGTTCGCGCGCAGCGGATGCCGCGCGGCGCAGCTGGGGCGGCAGTAAATCCCAGTGGACAGCACCCCCGTCACAAACCGCCCGTCAAAGGCACGGTCGCGTGTGAGCACGGCGGTCCAGCACAGGTCTTCAGATAATGGCTCTTCCATCATGGCGATCATGGCATGGCTCCTGAAATCGTGAAATGAAATCGTGAAACAGTGCCCTGACATTACCCCGGCCAAAAACGCGCCACATCCCGCTGCTTGCTATCAAACCATTTCGGGCAAACTGTGCCTCCCATATCTTGGTGCTTGCGATTGCAGCGCAGCGCGACATAGTCACCTGCCTATCGGAGGATCGCCTGTGCGCTCTGTTGTTTCGCTGCTCTGTCTGATTGTTCTGGCCTTCGTGGCCGTGCCGCAGCGTCTTGCCGCCGATCCGGCAGACATTGCCGCTGCCGCGCGCGGGGTGGTGCGGGTGGTGCTGATCTCGGATAACGAGGACGGGGTTGGGCTGGTCGGTCATGGCTCAGGCTTCGCCGTCGGGCCTAATCTGGTCGTCACTAACGCCCATGTCGTCGAGCCGCTGATGAATAATCAGACGATGCGCATCGGCGTTGTGCCATCGCAGGGCAAGAGCGGCTATTTCGCGCGGGTCATCGCCTATTCACCGCGCAACGATCTGGCACTCCTGAAACTGAGCGAGGCAGGTTCGCTGGTGCCATCCACCCTGTTTACCGGCGCGGTGACTGACGGGCAGGATGTCTGGGCGGTTGGCTATCCGGGCAATGTCGATGTGGCGCAGGGATTTTCTGCGGCTGACTATATGACCCCCACCCAGCCGGTGAAAACGCACGGCAATGTTTCTGCGGGGCGCTCTAACCGGCAGTTCGAGACCCTGCTGCACTCCGCCCAGATCGCTTCGGGTAATTCGGGCGGGCCGCTGCTGGACGCTTGCGGACGGGTGATGGGGGCCAACTCCTATGGGACGCAGGCCGCATCAGGCGCGGACAGTTCGTTCTATTTCGCGGTTTCGATGCGCGAAATTTCGCGTTTCCTCCTCGCCAACGGGGTGAAAGCGGCGATGACTGGTGAGCCTTGCCGCAGTCAGGCAGAATTTCTCAGCGCCGAGGAACAGCGACTGGCCGATGAAAAGGCCGCCGCCGATGACCTGTCACGCGCCGATGCCGACAAGCAGGGCGCCGCGCTCGCCAAGGCAACACGCGAGGCGGAGCTTGATGTCATCGCAACCCGCGAAAACCGCATGGCGCTGTCGGGCCTCGCTCTGCTGCTGGCGCTGCTCGCAGGCGGCACGGCCTTCGTTATGGGGCAACAGAACAAGGCGAGAGAGCGCAAGATCGCCACTATCGCTGCCGGAGCTTTGCTGATCGGCGCGGTTGTCGCCTGGTTCTCACGCCCGGCGATCAGCGAAATTGATTCCCGCGCCAAGGAAATGGCCGCCAGCCAGATGCCGACCAGCGCTGCCAGCGAAACCAGTTCAGCACCTTTAGTAAAAGACACTGCTCTGATCTGCGTGATTGATTCTGCCCGCAGCCGCATCACCGTTTCGCCGACCACCGATGTGCCGGTGAGCTGGAGCGCGGACGGCTGCGTCAACGCCAAGACCCAATATGGTCTGTCTGGCGATGGCTGGTCACGCATCCTCGCGCCTAATTCGGAAGATACCGTGACCATCGCCGCTTATGATCCGGCAACACGCGCCTATGTTACCAATCGCTATCTGCTCGATGCCGAAGCCATGGCCAAAGTGCGGCTTGCGCGCGGCAAATATAAGCCGCCAAGCTGCGGCGGCGGCGAAGCCGAAGCGCGGCGGTTGGGTGATGCTCAGGCGGCGGTAAAGGCGCTGCTGCCCGGCCAACCAAACGAGCGGCTGGTATATAAGTGTTCGGCTACGCGCTAACGAATCACCTGCGCGGCAATCGCCTCGGCGATCAACTCGTCACTTCGGAAATCAAGCACAGCGGCACTTAAGCAAACCCGCAGCGGACAACTAAGCGCAGCTTGTGCTTCAGCTACCTTGCATCGCAGCACAATCGTCGCTATGCGCGCCCCCGTCGACAGGCGGCTTGCCCATTGGGTGGGTCAATTCAGTCCTGACGGTCACCCGGTATGAAGGAACCGATACGCGTGGAGAATTCCGGCGGCATTACGGCCAGCTTGCAAGGGCGCTACGCCTCTGCGCTGTTTGATCTAGCCAGCGAGCAAGGCTCGGTGGCTGTGGTCGAGGGCGACCTCGTCAATCTGGGTGAAGCGATCAGTGTTTCGACTGATCTCGCCGGACTGATTCGCAATCCGCGCATCACGCGTGAAGCTGCGGGGCAGGCGATGGACAACATCACCAAGCTGCTGAAGCTTTCGCCGCTGACCAAGAACTTCCTCGGTGTGCTGGCCGCCAACCGCCGTCTTGCCGCCCTGCCGCTTATCGTCAGCGCCTTCGCCAGCATCGCCGCCGCCCAGCGCGGTGAGGTAACGGCCGAAGTTACCAGCGCCCATGCCCTTTCCGCCGCTCAGTTGACGGCGCTTTCCGCCAAGCTGAAAGCGCGTGAAGGCAAGGACGTCAAAATTACCGCCAGCGTCGATCCTGCCATTCTTGGTGGTCTGGTCGTTCGCATCGGCTCCAAGCAGATCGATAGCTCGATCCGCACCCGTCTCAATTCTCTCGCGCATGCGATGAAGGGCTGAAAGCTCTTCCTTAAAAGATCGATGAAAGGCTGAACATGGATATCCGCGCCGCTGAAATTTCGAAGGTCATCAAGGACCAGATCGCCCAGTTCGGCACCGAGGCTCAGGTCTCGGAAATCGGCTCGGTGCTGTCGGTTGGCGATGGTATTGCCCGCATCCACGGCCTTGATCAGGTTCAGGCCGGTGAAATGGTCGAATTCTCGAACGGGGTTAAGGGCATGGCGCTCAACCTCGAAGCCGATAACGTCGGCGTCGTGATCTTCGGCTCGGATGCCGAGATCAAGGAAGGCGATCAGGTCAAGCGTACCGGCACCATCGTTGACGTTCCCGTCGGCAAGGGTCTGCTCGGCCGCGTCGTTGATGGCCTTGGTAATCCGATTGACGGCAAGGGGCCTATCGTTGCCGCCAGCCGCCAGCGCGTTGAAGTCAAAGCCCCCGGCATCATCCCGCGCAAATCGGTTTCCGAACCCGTGCAGACCGGCCTCAAGGCGATTGACGCGCTCGTTCCCATCGGTCGCGGCCAGCGCGAGCTGATCATCGGCGATCGCCAGACCGGCAAGACCGCCGTGGCCATCGATACCTTCATCAACCAGAAGGAAGCCAACGCTGGCGATGATGAGAGCAAGAAGCTCTATTGCATCTATGTCGCCGTCGGCCAGAAGCGTTCGACGGTTGCCCAGATCGTTCGCCAGCTCGAAGAAAACGGCGCCATGGAATATTCCATCGTTGTTGCCGCCACCGCTTCCGAGCCTGCTCCGCTCCAGTATCTCGCGCCTTACACCGGCGTGACCATGGGCGAATATTTCCGCGACAACGGCATGCACGCCGTGATCGTGTATGACGATCTTTCCAAGCAGGCCGTGGCTTACCGCCAGATGTCGCTGCTGCTGCGTCGTCCTCCGGGCCGTGAAGCCTATCCGGGTGACGTGTTCTATCTGCACTCACGTCTGCTCGAACGCGCCGCCAAGATGAACGATTCGCTGGGTGGTGGTTCGCTCACCGCGCTGCCGATCATCGAAACCCAGGCGGGTGACGTTTCGGCCTACATCCCGACCAACGTGATCTCGATCACTGATGGCCAGATCTTCCTTGAAACCGGCCTGTTCTATCAGGGCGTCCGTCCGGCGATCAACGTCGGTCTGTCGGTGTCTCGCGTCGGTTCTGCCGCGCAGACCAAGGCGATGAAGAAGGTTTCGGGTTCGATCAAGCTGGAGCTGGCACAGTACCGCGAAATGGCGGCCTTCGCCCAGTTCGGTTCGGACCTTGATGCCTCAACCCAAAAGCTGCTTAACCGCGGCGCGCGGCTGACCGAACTGCTCAAGCAGGCGCAGTTCTCGCCGCTGCCGTTCGAAGAGCAGACCGTGTCGATATTCGCGGGCACCCAGGGCTACCTTGACGGTATCGCAACCAATCGCGTCACCGCCTATGAAGCCGAAATGCTCAGCTTCATGCGTTCTGACCATGCCAAGCTGCTCGGCGATATCCGCACCAGCAAGGACCTGTCCGCCGATTCGACCACGGCCCTCAAGGCTGCGCTCGATGCTTTCGGCAAGCAGTTCGCCTGACCCTCTGACGCGCTGAAGGAGCCATAATGGCCTCGCTGAAGGAACTAAAAGGGCGGATCAACTCGGTCAAATCGACCCAGAAGATCACCAAGGCCAAGCAGATGGTCGCCGCTGCCAAGCTGCGCCGGGCGCAGGCTGCTGCCGAAGCGGCGCGTCCCTATGGCGTGAAGATGGCCGAAGTCATGGGCAGTCTTGCATCCAAGATTTCGGTGAGCGACAGTTCGCCGAAGCTGATTGCGGGCACCGGCAAAGACCAGATCCATCTGCTGGTTGTCGCCAATTCCGACAAGGGACTGTGCGGCGCGTTCAACTCGAACATCGTCCGCGCGGCCAAGGCACGGGCTGAAGAGCTCAAGGCCGATGGCAAGACTGTCCTGTTCTACCTCATCGGCCGCAAGGGCCGCGCGCCGATCATGCGCGATTGGCCCAAGTCGATCCTGCACCACTTCGATACCACCGATGTCCGCGATCCCGGCTATGCCGAAGCGGAGCGGATCGTGGCCGAACTGGTCGCGCTTTATGAGCAGGGCAAGTTCGACAAGGCGCACCTGTTCTTCTCGAAGTTCAAGAACGCTCTGACGCAGGAACCCACCGAGCAGCAGATCATCCCCGTTCCCGCCCCCAAGGTGGCAGCAGTTGGTGGATCTGGCGCAGCGGTGGAATATGAGCCCGATGAAGATGAAGTACTCGTCGAGCTGCTGCCGCGTTACCTCAAGACCCAAATTTTCGGCGCACTGCTTGAAAACATGGCCAGCGAACAGGGCGCGTCGATGACCGCGATGGACAACGCCACGCGCAACGCCGGCGATCTGATCAACAAGCTGACCATCCAGTACAACCGCAGCCGTCAGGCCGCGATCACCACTGAACTCATCGAAATTATTGCTGGCGCGGAAGCGCTGTAGCAACTGCACAAGAACATGGCGCGAATGCGCTGTAGGTAATCGAAGGCAAGGAAAAGACTATGGCCACCGCCACCAAGACCAAACCAGCAGCCAAGAAGGCCGCAGCCCCCAGGGCACCGACGTCTTCAGCCGCCGAGGCAACCGGCAAGATCAGTCAGGTTATCGGCGCCGTCGTCGATGTGACCTTCACCGGCGAACTGCCAGCGATTTTGAACGCGCTGGAAACTGACAACAACGGCAACCGTCTGGTTCTCGAAGTTGCCCAGCACCTTGGTGAAAACACCGTCCGCACCATCGCCATGGATTCGACCGACGGTCTGACCCGCGGCCAGCCGGTGCGCGATACCGGCTCGCAGATCACTGTTCCGGTCGGTCCCAAGACGCTTGGCCGCATCGTTAACGTCATCGGCGAGCCGATTGACGAGCGCGGTCCGGTTGGCTCTGACATGTTCGCCCCGATCCACGCCGAAGCCCCGCTGTTCGTTGACCAGTCAACCGAAGCGGCGATCCTCGTCACCGGCATCAAGGTCATCGATCTGCTCGCGCCTTATGCGCGCGGCGGCAAGATCGGTCTGTTCGGCGGCGCAGGCGTGGGCAAGACCGTGCTGATCCAGGAACTGATCAACAACATCGCCAAAGGCCACGGCGGTGTTTCGGTGTTCGCTGGCGTTGGTGAGCGTACCCGCGAGGGTAACGATCTGTACCACGAATTCCTCGAAGCAGGCGTCATCGCCTCGGACAAGGATGGCAATGCCATTTCCGAAGGTTCCAAGGTGGCACTGGTGTTCGGCCAGATGAACGAGCCTCCGGGCGCCCGCGCCCGCGTTGCGCTTTCGGGCCTGACCATGGCTGAATACTTCCGCGACGTTGAAGGCCAGGACGTGCTGTTCTTCGTCGACAACATCTTCCGCTTCACGCAGGCTGGTTCGGAAGTGTCGGCGCTGCTCGGCCGTATTCCTTCGGCCGTGGGCTATCAGCCGACGCTGGCGACCGACATGGGCGCGCTGCAGGAACGCATCACCTCGACCAACAAGGGTTCGATCACCTCGGTTCAGGCAATTTACGTTCCTGCCGACGATCTTACCGATCCGGCCCCTGCCGCTTCGTTTGCCCACCTTGACGCCACCACCACGCTGAACCGCGCGATTTCGGAGCTGGGCATCTACCCGGCTGTGGATCCGCTCGATTCGACCAGCCGCGTGCTGACACCTGCTGTCGTGGGCCAGGTGCATTATGACACCGCCCGCCGCGTTCAGGAAACGCTGCAGAAGTACAAGTCACTTCAGGACATTATCGCCATTCTGGGCATGGACGAGCTTTCGGAAGAAGATAAGCTCACCGTCGCCCGCGCGCGCAAGATCCAGAAGTTCCTCAGCCAGCCGTTCCACGTCGCTGAAGTGTTCACCGGCATCTCGGGCAAGTTCGTCCAGGTTGAAGACACTGTGGCTTCGTTCAAGGCCGTGGTTGATGGCGAATATGATCACCTCCCCGAGAACGCCTTCTACATGGTCGGCGGCATCGACGAGGCCATCGCCAAGGCGCAGAAGCTGGCTGAAGAGGCTTAATTCGACATGGCATTGCACTTTGAACTCGTCACCCCGGCCAAGCTGGTCCGCTCCGAGGAAGTCCACATGGTGGTCGTCCCCGGCGGCGAAGGCGATTTCGGCGTGCTTCAGGGCCATGCGCCCGTCATGTCAACGATCCGCGACGGCGCGCTGATGGTTTACAAGACCGAAGGCGCGGTGCCTGAAGAAATTCAGGTGCGCGGCGGCTTTGCCGAAGTCAGCGACAAGGGCCTGACGGTTCTGGCCGAGTCAGTGATCGGCTAAACCTCTCCCGAACTTTATGAACACGGCAAACGGGGCGGGTCATTCCGTCCCGTTTCCTTTTGGGGCAAGATCAGCTTAGATCAGATTGATGAACCGCCCCGCCGCCCCGGATCTCTTTGATCGCCTCGAAGCCCTCTTCGCCACGCGGCGGGCGCAGGTGCTGTGGTTCACTCTTTTCGCCCTGCTCACCCGCGCCACAGTGTTCGGGCAAACCAACTATTTCAACGATGAATATTTCTACTGGCAGATCGGCCTGCGCGCCCATGACGGCCTGCTGCCCTATGTTGACCTGTGGGATCGCAAGGGGCCGGGGCTGTTCCTGATCTACTGGCTGATCGGCTTTCTCTCCACCTCGGTGCTCGCCTACCAACTCGTTGCCTGCGCTTTTGCCGGGGCGACGGCCTATGTTGCGAGCCGCATCGCGCAGCATTTCACCACGCGGTTGGGCGCGGTGCTCGGCGGTACGCTCTATCTGGTGATGACGGCGTTTCTGGGCGGTGCTGGCGGACAATCGCCGGTGTTCTACAACCTGTTCATCGCGCTGGCCGCGCTCGCCATCGTTCAATCTCTGCCCGAGTTGCGCCAAGGCCAGATGCCGCGCCGCCTTTACTGGGCGATGCTGTCCGCCGGATTTGCGCTCACCTTCAAGCAGGTGGCTATTTTCGAAGCGGCATTCCTCGGCCTGTTTGCACTATGGCAACTGGCACGCGGCGGCATGGCCCCTGCCAGCCTGGCGCGCACCGCCGCGTTGATGGCTTTGGCAGGTGCCGCGCCCTTTGCCGCCTTTGGTCTCGCCTATGCGCTGGCCGGACACTTCGCCGAATTCTGGCAGGCCATGATCACTGCCAATCTGCGCAAGACCTACAACCCCGGCGGCGATCACTGGACCCGGATCGGTGCGCTGGCCACGCTGTCTGCGGCGCTGTGGATACCCGCGCTGCTCGGCCTGTTGACCGGACGTAGCGAAGGCAAGCAGGGTCGCGGGTTCCTCATCGCTTGGCTGCTGGCATCGCTGGCGGGGCTGCTGGCGATCCCCAATTTCTATGAGCATTATTTGCTGCCGCTGTGTCTGCCGTTTTCAGTCGCAGCAGCCTGCGCCTTTGGCTGGCGGCGGCTGGGCAATGCGCTGGGCATATTCACGCTGGCCCTCATGCTGCTGGCGGGTGGCAGTTTCGATTTCGCCCGCGCCGCCGCAGCGCGAGAGGCCATGGCATCCCTAACCCGTGACATTCTCGCCCGCGATCCGCAGCCTGCGCCGCTGGTCTATGAAGGCCCGGTCGATCTCTACCGCCAGTTGGGTGCCTATCCGCCTTCACCGCTCTATTTCCCGCTCCACCTCTATTTTCCGCCCGAGGATAACGTCAGCCAGTTCGATACCGCCGAAACCGTGCGCCATATTCTGGCCACCCGTCCCTCTGTCGTCATCACCTTCCACGATTATCCCGCGTCAGAAGAAAACCAGCGCACCGCTCACCAAGTCCACGCCTACACCGCAGCCCATTGCCGTTTGTGGTTCACGCGCAAGGTTCTGGAGGCCCACGCCGAACATGATCTTGACGTCTGGGGCGATTGCCGCGCTCAGCGATCAGGCGGCGACATTACCGGGCGATAGTTCCAGCGCATCGCCTTGCTGCCGTCGATCTTCGATATTTCCGCCATCAGCAGCTGGCCCTGCCGCCAATAACGGATGCGCTGCGGGTAATCGTGCGCCGGATTGGCGAATTCCACCGATTGCTCACTGGTTACGGTCAGCGGAAATTCAGTCGCCGCTGCTCCCTTCGGTTGGGCGAAGAAACTGATTTTGCCATCGGGCTTGCGGAGGATCTTGGTCATCTCCCAGCTCTCCAGCTTCGGGCCGAAACCGGTTTTTGCCACGCCCAGCATCATATCTCCGCGCGCGCCGCTCCACAGCTCTTCTGACCAGCTTGAACCGTCTTCCATCATCCAGATACCGGCCAGCCAGTCTGGCAGAGGCACGACATTCTGCGCGGAAGTGGGAGCAGTCTGCTCCGCCACTGCGGGTGCCGCCAGCAACAGCGCGGCAGCAAAGGTCAATTGAGCAAGGCGCATCGGTAATTCCAGAGAAGGCCAGAGAAGGATAGTGGCCGGGTGATTCATAGCCCCTGTCCGGCGCGCGGCAAGCGGGAACTACGCTGCTTTGTTGCGGCCTGCGCTCCACAGCCACAGCCCCGCCGCGACGATCATAGCCGCACCCAACAGCGTCATGCCATCGGGCAGATTGCCAAACACCACCGCGCCCAGCAGTGACGCCACCAGCAGTTGCACGTATGAGGTCGGTGCGATTGACGAAGCCCCTGCCCTTACGGTGCCCTGATAGATCGCCCAGTGTGCGGTGCTGGCGGTAAGTGCCACAACGGCGCAGCGGGCAACAATGGTCCAGTCAGGCAGGCTGACCGCCAGTTTTTCGGTCCCGCTCAACCCGCCGATAACCGTTGCCAGCACCAGCAGCGGTGCCGCGATGATCGCTACGAAGAACTGTGAGGCCAACGGGCTGGCCTTACCCGCCGTCGCCCGATTGCCGACCATCAGCAAGCTCATGCCCAGCGCCGACAACAACGGCAGCAAGGCGGCAATGCCAAGCACGGCAAAATTGGGCCTTAAGATGATGAGCACGCCGGCGAAAGCAAACAGCGTCGCCAGCCATGTCTCGCGCCGGGCCTTTTCGCCCAGAAACAGGGCAGAAAGAATCGAGGTGATCATCGGGCTGGTAAAGGTAATGGCGGTCGCCTCGGCCAAAGGCATGACAAAGATTGCCGCAAAGAGACACAAAGTGGCGATCGCGACGCCGAAGCCACGAAGCAATTGGAGGAGCGGGCTGGGCATGATGAAGCCTCTGCGCCCCTCGCGGATCGCCAACAGCAAAGCGAGACCCAGCGCGCCGATGACATAGCGCGTTGCTGCCACCGCTGTTGGAGTCCAGGCACCGGCAATCGTTTTGATCACGGCATCGCCGCTGGAAAGCAGAGCAAAGCCGCACAGCGCCCAGATCAGGCCGCGCTGCTCCTCATGATGTGCCTGAATTTGCTGTTCCTCCCTGCCCCGAACCTCGTCAAATTGAGGAAATCGTCTGCCGGGTCAAATAGGTTACCCGCCTATTTAAGAAGTTTTCAAAGTTTCAACCATATATCAGTCGCTGTGAAGTGGGTCTACCGCACCCAGTAAAGGGCGGACAGCAGGGAATATCGAGGTTATGAGCGCATTTGGGCGGAAAGCAGGAGTTGGCGGCATGTCGCCGGGTGCACGTCCGCAATTCGGCGTGGCACGGCCTATGAAGGGTGGTGGCAGCGGGCAAGATACTGGCGCACTTCCGCCAATCCCTGCCCCCGGAACCTTCCCCGGCGGGCTACCCGGTGGTGAGCAATTTCCGCCACTGCCAGGCGGCGATGAGGGCATGGCTCAAAGTGATTCGCAGGCATTGAAGTCTGATGCCCTGACTCGTCTGGCTGATCGCGCCAATGGTATTGTTGAAAACACCAATCACCTCGAGGGATTCGAGGCTTCAGTTCACAAGATCAAGGAACAAGTCCTCCCGCGCCTGCTTGAGCGCGTTGATCCTGAAGCCGCCGCAACGCTGACCAAAGACGAGCTTTCCGAAGAATTCCGCCCGATCATCCTTGAGGTGCTCGCCGAACTGAAAATAACGCTGAACCGGCGTGAACAGTTCGCGCTGGAAAAGGTACTGATTGATGAGCTGCTGGGCTTCGGCCCATTGGAAGAGCTGCTCAATGATCCGGACATCTCGGATATCATGGTCAATGGTCCGGACCAGACCTACATCGAAAAGAAGGGCAAGCTCATCCTTTCAACGGTTCGTTTCCGTGACGAACAGCACTTGTTCCAGATCGCCCAACGTATCGTCAACCAGGTCGGCCGCCGTGTTGACCAAACCACACCGCTGGCTGATGCGCGCCTCAAGGACGGCAGCCGTGTCAACGTCATCGTTCCGCCGCTCAGTTTGCGTGGCACGGCGATCTCGATTCGTAAGTTTTCCGAAAAGCCGATCACCATCGATATGCTGCGGGACTTCGGCTCGATGAGTGACAAGATGGCCACCGCGTTGAAAATCGCCGGTGCCTGCCGGATGAATGTGGTGATCTCGGGCGGCACAGGTTCAGGCAAAACCACCATGCTCAATGCCTTGTCGAAGATGATCGATCCAGGTGAGCGCGTGCTGACTATCGAAGATGCAGCCGAACTTCGCCTGCAGCAGCCGCACTGGCTGCCGCTCGAAACGCGTCCGCCAAACCTTGAAGGTCAGGGTGCGATCTCCATCGGCGATCTGGTGAAGAACGCTCTGCGTATGCGCCCTGACCGCATCATCCTCGGCGAAATTCGCGGGGCTGAAGCTTTCGATCTGCTCGCCGCGATGAACACCGGCCACGATGGCTCAATGTGCACACTCCACGCCAACTCGGCGCGCGAATGCCTTGGCCGTATGGAAAACATGATCCTGATGGGCGATATCAAGATCCCCAAGGAAGCCATTTCGCGCCAGATCGCCGAATCCGTCGATCTCATCGTGCAGGTCAAGCGCCTGCGCGACGGTTCACGCCGCACCACTGGCATCACCGAAGTGATCGGCATGGAAGGCGAGGTCATCGTTACGCAGGAACTCTTCAAGTTCGAATATCTGGATGAAAGCGAAGACGGCAAGATCATCGGCGAGTTCCGCGCCTCAGGCTTGCGCCCATATACGCTTGAAAAAGCGCGGCAATTTGGTTTTGATCAGGCCTATCTGGAAGCCTGCCTCTAGGATTAGCCCAAGAATCATTGCCAATGGCTGAAATCGGGAGCAGCATTAGCTGTCCGATGGATCGGCCGTCAATCTCGGGCAATACCTTAGCTGGCGGCGGGGAGATGGTTCAATGAAACCTTTCACCACGGCAGCTGTTATGCTGCTCGCCATCGTCGCGCTGGTGCATTTATTTCGACTGCTGATGCCGTTTGATGTCACCATAGCCGGCTACGCGATTCCCCAATGGGCGAACGCAATAGGTTTGATTATCGCAGGTGGCCTCGCCCTTATGGTGAGGCGCGAATCAGCTAGCTCCTGATCCACTGTATCGCAGCCAGCACAAGCAGTAGCACGGCGGCAAACAGCGAAAAGAAGAACAGCGCAGTCCAGTTCATAAAGCCGACGGCATCAAGACTTTTGCGCTTGCGGCGGCGATGATCGCCAAGCCAGGCGATGACGGCCACCACAGCTGCGATAAGCCCGGCAATCAGCGGGCCTTGCAGATATTCTGTATCAAACCACTCAGGCAAGAATTACGTCCTTCGTCTTGCCCTATCGGCGGTTCGTCTTGCGCGAATTGTCAGTGCGGGATCAAGCGACTATCATTTTCAGATAGTCTGCTATTGGAAAGTTACGGTCATGATGCGTGCCTGCCGCAACACCCTGTTGGCACTGGGACTGGCCCTTTCCGGTCAAGCCCTGGCCGAGGAGATTGTCGTCACCGGCAAGCCGATTTCGCAAACTGCTGCTGAGCTGGCTTCGTGCATAAAGCGCCAATGCCCACCCGATCAGGATGTGGCCGCAACGCTTGCCCATGCCGAAAACCTATTTGTCTCAGGGGATTACAAAAATAGCCGGACGACATTGAAGCAGTCTCTGGGCCGCAACCGCAAGCATGGGGGTGATTACCCCTTGCCGGTATCAAGCCTGCTGCGCGCCAATGGCCGCATCGCTGAACATGTCGGTGAGGCCAAGGATTACCAGCTATCCATTCTCGATATGCGTGACACCTTGAAATCGGCCTTTGGCGCAGAAGATTTCCGCACCTTGCTGGCCCAGATCGAAGTGGCTGACAGCCAGGCCAAGCTGGGGTTTCCCGATGAGGCAGAGCGGATCTATCGCGACATAGAACGGCGCGCACTGGCGCAATCACAAAATCGCGTGGCAACACTGGCACGGTTGCGTCAGGCACTGCTGCTGCAGGTCCGTTATGATGACAGCCGCAGCCCCGAATTGCGTCGCCAGCTTGACGAAAGGCTCAACGAAGTCAGCCAGCGACCGTTACAGGGTGCAGAGGATTTCGCCCTGGTTGCCGAGGTCATGCGGGCGCGACTGGATCGTTCAGCGGGACAGGCCACCAGCACCGAGGCGCTGATCCGCCGCTTTGCCGGCAAAGCTGGAGCCGACCGGCCGGTGCTGCTTTTTGCCGAACCACTCACGCGCATCGATCTTAGCAAGGACCGGAACGATAGCCTGGAATCGACCGCGGCATGGCGGCGTTATTCCACCAATACCCACGGTTCCTGGGCCGATGTCGGTTTCTGGATCGGACCCGATGGCCATGTCAGCGATGTAGAAGTGCTGCGCATCAAGGGCAGTAAGGATTGGTTGAAGCCAGTGATCGGTAATATCGGCAAGCGCGTTTATGCACCGCTCCGGCAAGGCGAAGGCGCCAGACCGGGCTTCTACATGGTCGAACGCTACACGCTGACCGCGCGGGTTTCGGATGACGTCACCGGATCGCATCTGCGTTCGCGCGAAGCCATGCCACGCATCGAAATGCTCGACCTGACGCCGGATAATTACGAAGCTCCTGCCAAGATCGGCTGACCCCCATGTTCGCGGTGAGCTTGCGCAGAGCTTGTCGGTCAGTAAAGCCGCCTTGTGGAACCGCGCCAACGCCCCCTTCTAGCCCTTTTAATGCGTCTGGGTTCGGCGCTGTGTTTTTCAATCATGATCCTGCTGGTCAAGCTGGCAGCGGAAAGCGGCGTCCATGTGCTGGAAATCGCCTTCTGGCGGCAAGCCGTCGCGCCACCCGTGCTGTTGCTGTGGCTGTGGTCGCAAGGCAGCCTCGGGCAGTTGAAGACCAGGCGGTTCCCGCGCCACTTCGGCCGCGCACTCGTCGGCAATGGCAACATGACGATCATGTTCTATGCGGCCACGCTGCTGCCGCTGGCGGAATCGATCACACTTGGTTTCACCACGCCGCTGTTTGCCGTGATCATCGCCGCGATGGTGCTGGGCGAGAGCGTTGGGCCGTGGCGCTGGGCGGCTGTGCTGGCCGGATTTGCCGGAATTCTGGTGATCACACAACCGGGATCGCAGATTGTTCATCCGCTGGGGACATCGCTGGCGCTGTTCGCCGCCTTACTGGTGGCGATCATCAACTTCCAGATTCGCGATCTTGGCCGCACCGAAAGCGCAGTGAGCATCGTCTTCTATTTCACGCTGCTAGGGTCGATGATGATCGGTATGGTGCTGCCCTTCGTCAGCACCCCGCTTGATGCCTACCAATGGCTGCTGCTGCTTTCGATGGGAGCAATGGGCACGATTGGGCAGCTGTTACTCACCGCTTCGCTGCGCATGGGCAGCGTCGCCAGCGTCATCATTATGGACTATTCTTCACTGATCTGGGCAGCAATTCTGGGCTGGCTGGCGTGGAACCAGTTGCCGTCTGCCTCAATCTGGCTGGGCGCGCCGCTGATTATCGGTGCAGGACTGCTGATCGCCTGGCGCGAGCATTATCTGACACAAAGGGCACGACAGACCATTCCGCAGGTTTAGCTCCCCTCCCGCCAGGTCAGCACCGGCTTGCGCGCCGCCTGCGTTTCATCAAGCCGCCGTCGCGGCGCGAGATGCGGGGCGCTTTTGAGGCTGGGGTCGGCATTGCGGGCGCGGGCAGCCAGACTGCGCATCGATGTGATGAAGCGGTCCAGCCCGTCCTTGCTCTCGGTCTCGGTCGGCTCGATCAGCATCGCGCCGTGAACCACCAGCGGAAAATAGACCGTCATCGGGTGGAAACCCTCGTCAATCAGTCCCTTGGCGATATCGAGTGTGGTGAAGTCATCGGGCAGGCCATCATCGCTGAACAGCGCTTCGTGCATGCAGGGGCCAGCCTTGCCGAAGGGAGCAGACAGCACATCTTCAAGGCTGCGCAGCACATAGTTGGCGTTGAGCACCGCGTCTTCAGCCACCCGTGCCAGACCGTCCGCTCCGTGGCTGAGAATATAGGTCAGCGCGCGGGTGAACATGCCAAACTGGCCGTGGAAGGCAGCCATGCGGCCGAACGACTGCGAATGACCCATCGCCGCCGCGTCTTCTTCCTCGACGAGATGAACCGAGCCATCGGCAGCCCGCGCCGCATAGGGCAGCGGGCCGAACGGCGAAAGCGCCGCAGACAAGACCACTGGCCCCGAACCCGGACCGCCGCCGCCGTGCGGGGTGGAGAAGGTCTTGTGCAGATTGATGTGCATGGCATCGATGCCCAGATCACCGGGGCGCACCTTGCCGACGATGGCGTTGAAATTCGCGCCGTCGCAATAGACATAGCCGCCCACGGCATGAACCGCGTCCGAGATCGCCTTCATATCGCGCTCGAACAGCCCGCAGGTGTTGGGGTTAGTGATCATTACGCCGGCAACGTCCGGGCCGAGACGCGCGGTGAGCGCCCCCAGATCGACGCGGCCATCTGCGGTTGCGGGGATATTCTCGACCGAAAAGCCCGCGAATGCTGCTGTTGCCGGATTGGTGCCGTGGGCACTTTCGGGCACGAGGATCACACCGCGATCTTCACCACGCGCCTCAATCGCCGCCTTGATGCAGAGCAGGCCGCACAGTTCACCATGCGCGCCCGCCTTGGGCGTCATGGCAACGCTGTGCATGCCGGTGAGTGTGATCAGCCAGTCGGCGAGTTCGCTGATTACTTCCAGAGCGCCACTCACCGTCTGCCCCGGCTGGAGCGGGTGCAAATCGGCAAAGCCGGACAGCCGCGCAACCTTCTCGTTAAGCCGCGGGTTGTGCTTCATCGTGCAGGAGCCGAGCGGAAACGGGCCGAGATCGATGGCATAGTTCTGTCGCGACAGTCGCGTGTAGTGGCGCACCGTTTCGGGTTCCGAAAGGCCGGGAAGCGGGGCCGGTGCCTTGCGCAGGAAGCGCGAGAGGCCAGGAAGCACATCGCCCACCGGCTCAGCCATATCGACGCCGCAGGTGCCGGGTCGGCCCAGTTCAAAGATCAGCTTTTCTTCCAGCGCCAGCCCGCGATCACCGCTTGCGGTGATGAGAGCGCTCTCGCCGGAACCAGCTTCGCCCATGGCGGGACGCCAGCCGGATGTGTTGGGCGCGTTCATGCCGGCACTCCTTCAAGGACTTGGCCTTCAAGCACTTCGGACAGGGCAGCGGCAAGCGCAGCGATGTCCTCATCGGTGGTGGTTTCGGAGGCGCAGACCAGCAGGCCATGGCTCAGTGCCTCGGCATGAGGATAGAGCCGCCCGAGCGAGACTCCGCCCAGAATACCCCGGTCTGCCAGTTCGCGAACCACGGTGCGGGCATCGCGCGGCAGCACCACGGTGAACTCGTTGACATAGGCATCGCCCAACACAGTAACGCCGGGAATGGCAGCCAACGCATCGGCAGTGCGGCGCGCGACATCGTGGTTGATCCGGGCCAGTTTGGCCAGTCCTTCACCGCCCAGCAGCGTCATGTGGATCGAGAAAGCCAGCGCGCAAAGCCCTGAATTAGTGCAGATATTGCTTGTCGCCTTCTCGCGGCGGATATGCTGTTCGCGGGTCGAGAGTGTCAGCACGAAACCGCGCCGCCCCTCGGCATCGACAGTCTGGCCGCAGAGGCGTCCGGGCATCTGGCGCACGAATTTCTCGTTGCAACCGAACAGCCCGAGGTAAGGCCCGCCGAACTGGAGTCCGACGCCGAGCGACTGGCCTTCACCCACAACGATATCCGCGCCAAGGTGCCCCGGCGCCTCGATCAGGCCCAGCGCAACCGGCTCTGTAACAACGGCAATCAGCAGTGCGCCAGCCGCGTGGGCAGCCTCCGCGATGGCAGCAAGATCGGGAATCCGGCCCAGCACATCAGGATACTGGACGACGACACAAGACGTTTCGCCATCAATCGCGGCGATCACCTCGGCATCGTCGGGCGTGGCGGAAAGCTGTGGCAGCCGCGTAGCAATCACATCGCCGGTGAACTTCGCCATGGTATGTGCAACGGCAGTGTAATGGGGGTGCAAGCCGCCTGAAACCACCGCGCGACAGCGCCGCGTGATGCGGCCGGCCATGGCAATCGCCTCCCAGCAGCCGGTCGAACCATCATACATCGAGGCATTGGCAATATCTGTGCCGAGCAGCCGCGCGACCTGGGTCTGGAATTCGAACAGCACCTGCAATGTGCCCTGCGCAATTTCGGGTTGGTACGGCGTGTAGGCGGTGAGGAATTCGCCGCGCTGAATCAGATGATCAACTGAGGCGGGAATATGATGGCGATAGGCGCCTGCCCCGAGGAAGAACGGCGCGGCTCCGGCGGAGAGGTTCTTCGCCGCGAGGGAGGACATATGCCGTTCGACCGCCATCTCGCTGGCGTGCATCGGCAGGCCCGCGATGGGTCCGTCCAGACGGGCTGCGGCGGGAACATCCTCGAACAGCGCATCGACACTATCGACGCCGATCACGCCGAGCATATCGGCACGTTCGGCTGGGGTCAGGGGGAGGTAACGCATATCATTCTACTCACTTAAGTCCTCCCCTGGAAGGGGAGGTGCCGGAGCCCATCGACTTCGCTCTGGATAAACTGCGCCTTTGGTGCAGCGGAGCCGGAGGGGTATCACCGCCAGCGTTGTCACCCCTCCGTCAGCCCAAGCGGGCTGCCACCTCCCCCTCTTGGGGAGGAACATGCTACAGCCCTTTCACAAACTCTGCGTATCCATCGGCGTCCATCAGGCTCGCCAGTTCACCCGCATCGGACAGGGTCAGACGGAACAGCCAGCCGCCGGTCTCAGCATCAGTGTTGACCAGCTCGGGTGCATCAGCGAGCGCCGCATTGCTTTCGCTGACCGTGCCGCTGACCGGCGAATAGACATCGCTGGCCGCCTTGACGCTATCGACCACGCAGGGCGCGTCGCCCTTTTTGACCGCTGCTCCGGCCTCGGGCAGATCGACATAAGTGATGTCACCCAGCTGGCTTTGGGCATAGTCGGTAATGCCGACGGTTCCGGCATCTCCTTCGACTTCGATCCACTCGTGATCCTCGGTGAAATAGCGGGTCATCGGGAAAACTCCTCAGCGGTGGTAGTTGTGGGGGACAAAGGGCATCGGCACAACGCGGGCAGGCAGGCGCTTGCCCCGCAGGTCGATTTCGAGAGCGGTGCCGTTTGCAGCCTGGGCCGCATCGACATAGGCCATCGCAATCGGGTGTTCGAGGCTGGGCGAGAACCCGCCCGAGCAGACGCGGCCAACTTGCGTCTCGCCGGCAAAGACCAGAGCACCTTCACGCGCAGCCTGTCGGCCTTCGAGCGCAAGGCCGATGCGCAGGGTGGCCGGGCCATCAGCCAGCACTTTCAGCACATGGTCAGCACCGGGGAAGCCACCTTCAATTCTGCGGCGCTTGTTGATGCCGAAGGTCAGCCCAGCACTCACCGGATCGGTGTCGGGGCTGAGGTCATGGCCGTAAAGCGGCAGGCCAGCCTCAAGCCGCAAGCTGTCACGCGCGCCAAGCCCGATGGGTTTCACTTGCGGCTGCGCGCAAATCAGATCAGCGACGGCAACGGCAGCTTCGTTCGGCACCGAAATTTCGAACCCGTCCTCGCCGGTATAACCCGAACGGCTGATCCAGACGTCTGCACCGCCGAGCACAAAACGCCCACCCTTCATGAAGGTCAGCGCCGAGAGCGGATATTCGCCCGAAACCAGCCTCTCCAGCGCGGCGAACGCCTTTGGCCCTTGCAGCGCCAGCAGAGCATGGTCCTCGAGATGGTTGAGCGTCACTTCATCGGGCAGCGCTTCACGCAGGGTGCCGATATCGTCCCACTTGGTCGCGCCATTGACGACGAGATAGAACCCCTCGTTCCAGCGCGAAACCATCAGATCATCAAGGATACCGCCATTCTCATCGAGCAGCAGCGAATAACGCACCGATCCAAGCTTCAAAGTCGAAAGGTCAATCGGCAGCACCGCTTCCAACGCCGCCTCAACGCCTTCGCCAGAAACAAATAGCTGCCCCATGTGGCTGACATCGAACAGCCCGGCGCTTTCCCGCGTCCACAGGTGTTCGGCAAGGATGCCTTCGTATTGGACGGGCATGAAATAACCGGCGAATTCAACCATCCGCCCACCGCGCGCGCGGTGCCATGCGTCAAGCGGAAGCGTCATCACTTCCACTTCGGACAGATCATCATCTTCGATTTGATCGTTCAAGACACAGCTCCGCACAGTTTGGCACACCATTCAGGTGCCCCCTCTGTCACGGAAACCTGAGAGCTTTCCCCCGAGCCAAGGCCCAAAGTTACCCCTTCGGCGGCGCTGTTCCGGCATATTTGCCAGCAGCACACTTTCCAGAGCGTCGCTATTGACCCACGCGGTCCATTGGCCTGAGAGATTCCGGGGCGGTTGCTCCTTCGGCGCCCAGCTATCCATCCGAAGACGAATCGCCGGGACTCTCCCGCGCGGTCAGCGACTGCTTGGCGTTTGGCTGTGCTGGCAGATGGAGTCAAGCCGCGTCCAGTACCCTCAATGCCTAGAATAATCTGAACCACAGAGTTCCTCCCCTAGAAGGGGAGGTGGCAGCCCGCTTGGGCTGACGGAGGGGTGACAACACTGGCGTTGATACCCCTCCGTCACACCTTCGGCGCGACACCTCCCCCACAAGGGGAGGATCGAAGTGATTCACAATTTCAGCAGTCTGCTTTATTCCACAGTGTCGCCATGCACCGCCCGCCGTACGCTGGCTTCCAGCGCGACACGGCGGATCGCGCGCAGGATCTCCTCATGCTCATAGGTAAAACGGCCGCGCGCTTTCTGCTTGGTCAGCGCCAGGATCGCTTCGGCCATCACTTCGGAATGGATCGAACGATAGCGTTCATATTTACCCTGCAAGAACAGGTCGATCACCGGGCTGAGTATCTGGGCAAGCCGCTCAAGCAGCCGCCTTTCCTTGCGCGGGCCGATCAGCAGGCCGGGACGCAGCACATCGGTGCGGTGGTAGCTGAGCCGCGAAAGGGCAATATCCACCTCACCCTTGACCCGCAGGTAAAGCCCTTTCGCGCTGGGATCGGCACCTATCGACGAGACGGCGATAAGCTGCCGCGCTCCCGCCGCCAGCCCCCAGCGCGCGCAATCGAGCACCAGCTTTTCGTCCACCGCGCGAAATGCCGCCTCGTCCTTGCCCGCTTTTTTCCAGGTGGTGCCCAAAGCAATCACCAGAACATCGGGCTGGGCAGCGGCGATGGCATCTTCCCAGCCGCTGACCGGTGCCAGCAGCACTTCCATCCGCGCTCCCTTTGGCAGGTCTGCCTCGCGCCGCGATACGGCAACGATCTTCACATCGCTGCGTCCGACACAGGCCGCAATCAGCGCCGATCCGACAAGGCCGGTCGCGCCGACAAGGCAGATGCGGGTCTGCCTAGACATTGACCAGTCCTGACCGTCGCCTGCCTATTTCTTTCGTCATTGCGAGGAGCGAAGCGACGAAGCAATCCAGAGCGCAGTGCCCCAACGCTCTGGATTGCTTCGCTACGCTCGCAATGACGAAGCTAGAATGAGAAGTTGGTGAGAAATCAAACATTACTCAGCCCCTCGGGCGTCTCACCGAAAATGCGCGCATAGGCGGAGATGGCAAAGCGGTCGGTCATTCCGGCGATATAATCGGCGATATGTCGGCTGCGGTCAGGTTCACCCTCATGCTGACGCGCGGCCCAGCTATCGCCCATCAGCGCCGGATCAGCCGAATAGGCATTGAACAGCGCAACGGTTACATCGCGCGCACGCTCTGCTGTGGCGATCTGAGTGGGATGATAATAGAGTTTTTCGTACATGAAGTGCTTGAGCTGCCGTTCCTCGTCAGCGACCTGTGATGAGAAGGCCGCCGTCATCCGCCCCGCCTTGCGGACTTCATTGGCGCTCGCAAGCCCCTTCACGCGTTCGCGCGTCTCGGTGATAAGATTGTTTACCATCCAGCCGATCTGGCCGCGCACCAGTTCGCGTAGTTGCCGGTCACGCGGCGCGGTGGGAAAGCGCCGCTCGACCTCGCGCCAGTGATCGGCGACGAAAGGCAGCGTCAGCAATTCATCGAGTTCAAGAAACCCGGCGCGCAGGCCATCGTCGATGTCATGGTTGTCATAGGCGATGTCATCGGCCAGCGCCGCCACCTGCCCTTCAAGGCTGCACCAATCGGACAGGCCGAGCGGGAAGGCGGCGTCAAGTTCGGCCAAAGCCCAGTTCGGTTTGCTGAGCGGGCCGTTGTGCTTGGCCAGACCTTCCAGCAATTCCCATGTCAGGTTGAGCCCATCGAATTCGCAATAAGGGCTTTCCAGCCGCATCAGCGTGCGCAGGCACTGGGCGTTGTGATCGAAGCCGCCATAGGGCTCCATCGCCGCATCAAGCCCGGCTTCCCCGGCGTGGCCGAACGGCGGATGGCCAATATCATGCGCCAGACACAGCGCCTCGGTCAGATCCTCATCAAGTCCCAAAGCCCGCGCGATTACCCGGCCAATCTGGGCGACTTCAAGGCTGTGGGTGAGGCGCACGCGGTAATGATCGCCATCAGGCGCGATGAACACCTGCGTCTTGTGGCGCAGGCGGCGGAACGAAATCGAATGGATGATGCGGTCACGGTCCCGCTGGTATGGCCCGCGCGGCCCCCGAGCGAGGACATCAATCGCGGCAAATTCACGACCCCGGCTTTGGGCCGGATCGCTGGCATAGGGGGCAAGCGGAGCGCCGGTCAGCGGATTATCCCCCCAGAATCCACGTCAAGTATCCTCGCCAAGTATCCACGCCGAAGCCGCCTCGGCATGGATGCGTGTGCAATCATAAACCGGCAGCACATTGGCTTTGACACTGACGATCATTTCCAGCTCGGTACAGCCCAGAACCACCGCCTCTGCGCCGTCCTGCTCCAGATTGGTGAGCACGGTCTTGAGCTCACGCTCCGCCTGACGGCTCGCCTTGCCGAGCATCAGTTCATCATAGATGATCCGGTCAAGCACCTCAACAAAACCCATCTCGGGCGGCAGCAGCTCGATATCGCGGGCGATCAACTTCTGGCGATAAAAGCTTTCGACCATGACATTGCGCGAACCGATCAGCGCCACTTTCTTGCACCCATCGCTGGCGATCCGTTCCGCGACGCATTCGGCAATATGGATCACCGGCACCGAAACGGCAGCGGCCACCTGATCATAGACCTTGTGCATCGAATTGGCGCCGATGATGATCGCGCCCGCCCCCGCCCCTTCCAGTCTCCGCGCGCTGTCTGCCAGCACTTCGGCGGCGCGGTTCCATTCCTCGGGCGAGGAAAGCCGCTGCAGGTCGGAGAAATCAAGGCTTTCAATCAGCAGCGGTGCGGATGCACGCGGCCCAGCCTTGGCCTGGACGATGCGATTGATATGTTCGTAATAGGTGCGGGTCGAGAGCCAGCTCATACCGCCGATAAGGCCGAGTTTTCGCAACGTCTATTCTCCCGAAGTCTGGTGATGACCCCTGTGCAAGCGGGGCATTACGCAAGCCGGGCGGCTGCGTCCAGCCGCACAGAGCCTCGGTCCACCGCCTTGGCGGGGCGCAGTATCGCTGATCTCAGCGCTTCTCCGGCGCAAAGCCGCTGGCGCACATCACTGCAGCACTGGAAGTGACTTTCCACAGCTGCCAATCGGCCAGCCGCTGGACCATCGCCACATAATCAGTGAGCGAGTTTTTGGTGCCTTGCAGGGATTGCAACCGCTTGAGCTGACCGAGCGACAGCCGGTCAGTCATCCGCTCGGCCATGCAGGCGGCATTGGGCTTGTCCAGCCCAGCATCGGTCAGCGCCGTGCGCACCCGTCCCTCGGCCAGCTTGCCGGTGGAACAGGCGCTGAGCAGGGCCACGGCGACAAGGATGAAAGCGCGGCGCATCAGTGCTGTAACGCTTTCACAATGTCTTCGACCATCTTCTTGGCATCGGCGAGCAGCATCATCGTCTGGTCCATATAGAACACGTCATTATCGACGCCGGCATATCCCACGCCGCCCATTGAACGCTTGATGAACATGATGGTCTTGGCCTTTTCGACATCGAACACCGGCATCCCGTAAATCGGGCTGCTTTTGTCAGTCTTCGCCGCCGGATTGACCACATCATTGGCGCCGATGATGAAGGCGACATCGGTCTGGGCGAATTCGCCGTTGATGTCTTCCAGCTCGAACACCTCATCATAAGGCACATTGGCTTCGGCGAGCAGCACGTTCATGTGCCCCGGCATGCGGCCCGCGACCGGATGGATGGCATATTTGACACGGACGCCCTTGGCTTTGAGCTGGTCGCCCATCTCGCGCAGCACGTGCTGGGCCTGGGCCACGGCCATGCCGTAACCGGGAATGATGATGACCTGTTCGGCCTCACCCAGCAGGAAGGCGGCGTCTTCTGCACTGCCGCGCTTCCATGGACGGTCCGTTTTCGCCGCATCGCCGTTGCTAGCCACCGCACCAAAGCCGCCCGCGATCACGCTGAGGAACCCGCGGTTCATCGCCTTGCACATGATATAGGAGAGGATCGCGCCCGAAGAGCCCACCAGCGCGCCGGTAATGATCATCGCGGTGTTGTGCAGGGTAAAGCCCATCGCTGCCGCCGCCCAGCCCGAGTACGAGTTGAGCATCGACACCACCACCGGCATATCCGCGCCGCCAATCGGCACGATCAGCAGGAAGCCGATGAGGAAGGCCAGCGCAGTAACGGTGGCGATCACCCACAGCGACTGATCCTGCGTAAACCAGCCGATCAAGCCGATGATGCCCAGCAGGGTGCCAAGATTGATAACATGGCGCATCGGCAACAAAATCGGCTTGCCGCTCATCGTCCCGGCGAGTTTGAGGAAGGCGATGATCGAGCCGGAAAAGGTGATCGCACCGATGGCAATACCAAGGCCCAGTTCCACCCGGCTGACCGGATTGATCAAGCCGTCCGTGCCAGCAATTCCGAAGGCTTCGGGGTTGAGGTAAGCCGCCCAGCCGACCAGCACCGCGGCGAGGCCTACGAGGCTGTGGAAGGCCGCAACCAGCTGCGGCATATCGGTCATGGCGATGCGGCGGGCGATAATCCAGCCGATGCCGCCACCAATCGCGAGCGCACCCAGGATTTCCGGCAGGCTGGCGATCTCATGGGTGATCAGCGTCGTCACCACCGCAATCAGCATCCCGAGCATACCAAAACGGTTGCCCTTGCGCGATGACGAAGGCGAAGACAGCCCCCGCAGCGCGAGGATGAACAAGATGCCAGAGGCGAGGTAAGCCAAGGCTACCCAAGGATTAGGAGCGATGTGTTCCATCACTTCTTCTCCTTCTTCTTGTACATCGCCAGCATTCGCGCCGTCACCGCAAAGCCGCCGAAGATATTGACCGAGGCCAGCACCACCGCCAGCAGCCCGAGCCACTTCGAAGTCGCATTACCCGCCGCCGCCGAAGCCACCAGCGCGCCCACCACAATCACCGAAGAAATCGCATTGGTCACCGCCATCAGCGGCGTGTGCAAAGCCGGGGTCACCGACCAGACAACGTAATAGCCGACGAAACAGGCCATGACGAAGATCGAAAGGATTGAGATGAAGTCCATTATTTTGGCCCTAAATCTTGTCAAAAAAGGCGAGATCGATGGAGACTTCTTCGACGAGCCTCACTTCCACGCCAAGCTGTTGATCTTTAAGAAGGTTGCAAAGTGATTCGCCATCAATGAGGTCGATCGCGGGAGCACCATCACGCGTGGCTTCTTTGCGCGCTTCCGGAGTGAACGTTCCAGTCGTAATTATGAGACCTTTGTCCGCACGCCCCTGCATTGCGCCTCTGAAATCGCGAACAACTCCAGGACCAACAGTATCCTTATACCGCTTGCATTGAAAAAGTACGTTGAATGACACAAGATTCATTCTGAGTACGCCAGCACCATCAATGCCTCCGTCCCCACTTTTCCCTGTCACTTCAACTTTTACGAAACCTGCTTCTCGCAACAATCTTTGGCTCAACCGTTCAAAAGCATCTGCCGGGATTGTCTTCAATTTTGCCAATAACAAATTTGACCATTCAACCTCTTCTTCAGCTTCGTCAGGAGCATCGTTTGGTGATTCCGCACTCTCTTTGGCGGCTTTCCTAGCAGCATTATATTGCTTGATAGCAGCTGCAACCAGTGCTTGAATCTCCTTCTCACCAGACTTCAAAGCATCGCGACCAGTCTCGGTTATTACCCAAGTTCCGGTCTTTTGATTGTCTGTCAGCGCAGCCAATTTTAGATAGCTGCGCGCCCACGCAATCCGATTTGAAACTATTGGCGTTCCGCTCTTTTTGTGAGTCTGAGCGACCTGTTCGTCGGAAAATCCGAATTCCTCAATTAAGGTACTTTCAATCTCTTGATTTGACGCCGACCCACCAAGATTTTGCAACAATTGCAAAATTGGCCTGTAGAAATCGTCCTTTTTGAGGTTGGATACGTTCACCCCAGCAACCTCGCGCTCACAACCTTGCCATCCTTGGTCAGCCGCACCGCTTCGCCGATTTCTTCATCCAAAACCGGTCGCCCAGTTTCCTTGTCCCAGAACGCCGAGAGGAAATTGTACAGGTTGCGCGAAAACAGCGCCGAGGCATCTGCTGCCAGATGTGCGGGCGTATTCGAATAGCCCATGATCTTGACGCCGTGCTTGACGACGATCTCATCGGGCACCGATCCTTCGACATTGCCGCCTTGTGCCACGGCAAGGTCAAAGATCACCGAACCCGGCTTCATCGTCGCGATCTGGGCGTCGGTGATCAGCCTTGGCGCTGCACGGCCCGGAATCAGTGCGGTGGTGATGACGATATCCTGCTTGGCGATGTGGGCGCTCACCAGTTCGGCTTGCGCCTTCTGGTATTCATCAGACATTTCCGTGGCATAGCCGCCCGCACCTTCGCCCTCGATGCCCGCGACGTTCTCAACGAAAATCGGCTTGGCACCCAGCGACATGATCTGCTCTTTGGTCGCCGAACGCACGTCAGTCGCCGAAACCTGCGCGCCAAGCCGCCTTGCGGTGGCGATGGCTTGCAGTCCGGCAACGCCGACGCCCATGACGAAGGCCTTGGCCGCAGAGACGGTTCCCGCCGCCGTCATCATCATCGGGAAGGCGCGGCCATAGACATTCGCCGCCTCGATCACTGCCTTGTAGCCCGACAAGTTCGACTGGCTGGAGAGGATATCCATCGATTGCGCGCGGGTGATGCGCGGCATGAATTCCATCGCTAGCGCTTCCATGCCGAGTTCAGCATAGGCGTCTATCCGCGCGCGCTGACTGAACGGATCGAGGCTGGCGACGATCCACGCCCCGGCCCGCGCGCCTGACAGCGCCTTGGGCTCTGGCCCCTGCACGCCCAGCACGATGTCGGCACCGGTCAGCGCCCCTTTGGAAACCTGCGCCCCGGCAGCTTCATATTCCGCGTCGGAAATCGAGGCACCAGTACCAGCACCCGCTTCCACCGCAACCACGGCACCCAGTGCGATGAACTTCTTCACCGTTTCTGGGGTTGCGGAGACACGGGTCTCCCCGCTCGCCCGCTCTTTCAGAACGGCTATCCGAAGGGGTTCACTCATGCCCGGATCAGACGATCAGCGCGATCACGACGACCGTGATGAGCACCAGTACCGGGATCGAAACTTTGATCAGATTGATGAAGCCGCTGTAGGTTGCTTCTGCGGCTTTGATGTCGTTACCCGATGCCATTTTTGCCATTCCCTGTCGCTCGGCCCTGCAAGAGCCAGATGAATTCCACCGGCCATCTATCGCCACCTGCGCAAAGGCTCAAGCAGTAACAGGCCAGCAACAAGCTTAATCGGCTCTTTACCCCCTCTCGTTATGACGTTCCTTGCGGCGGCGCATTTGCGGCGGCCGGTGAAGCGGGGATGTGACAAGGTTTGATGTCCGAAATCGAACAGCGATTGTTGATGCTGATCGACGATGAGCCGGCGCAATGCCGGTTGATCACGGCGCTTGCCGCGCGTGAGGGCTGGCGCACGCTGGTGGTGCGCGATTCGGAAACCGCGATTGCCACGCTCGGTACGCGCCAGGGCATGCAACTCAACGCAATCGTGCTCGATCAATGGGTGCCGGGGGACGATGCCTGCGCGCTGATTGCCGAGCTGAAAAGCCGCCGTCCGGCGCTGCCCATATTGATGCTCACCACCAGTTCCTCGCCGTTGCTGGCGGTTGAGGCGATGCGCGCCGGGGCGACTGACTATCTGATCAAGCCGGTCGCGCCAGATCGCCTGATGCTGGCGCTGCGCACCGCGACCACCCGCGAAAGTCCGCAGGACGAGCTGGCCCCGCTCACCGAAAAAATGGGTGCAACGCTCGATTTCGATTCGATGATCGGTGCCGCACCGACTTTCCGCACCGCGCTGGCGGTGGCAGCCAAGGCGGCGCGCGGCCATGCGCCGGTGCTGATCGAAGGCGAAAGCGGCACAGGCAAGGAAATGCTGGTGCGCGCCATGCATGCGGCATCCCCTCGCAATCGCATGCCGTTCCGCATCATCAATGTGGGCGGAATTCCACCCAATTCGGTAGAGTCTGTTCTGTTCGGGCACGAGCGCGGGGCCTTTCCCGGTGCCTTTGACCGCCAGATCGGCGCGCTGCAACATTGCGACGGCGGCACGCTGGTGCTCGATGAGATTGATCGCCTGCCTGACACTATCCAGCTGCGGCTGGTCGAATCAATCACCCGCAGCGATGTCCGCCCGATCGGTGCGCGGCATAGCTTCAAGGTCGATGTCCGCCTGATCGCGGCGAGCAATTTGCCCTTGCGTGATCTGGTTTCCGCCGGACATTTCCTACCCGAGCTTTATCAGGCGCTTTCGGCAACCACCGTGGTTCTGCCGCCCTTGCGAGTGCGGGCTGGCGATATATCCGCACTATCCCGCCATTTCCTCGCCCGCATCGGCGATCAGCCAGGCCTGCGTCCGCTGGGCATTACCGACAGCGCACTGGCGCTGCTTGCGGCCTATGACTGGCCGGGCAATGTCCGCCAGCTCCAAGCCGTGCTGTTCCGCGCCGCCGTGTTCTGCGATGGCGATGCGCTGACGTCTGAGGATTTTCCGCAGCTTTCCAACCTGCTCGGCAGCGATCCGCACGGCTCCGCCCCGCCCTTGCAGGAAGGCGTCGGCGTGATGCTCTATTCCGCCGACGGCAACCTGCGCCCGCTGGAAGAGATCGAAGCCGATGTCATCCGGTTGGCAATTGGCCATTATCGCGGCCGCATGACCGAAGTCGCGCGGCGCCTGGGAATCGGCCGCTCAACGCTGTATCGCAAGCTGACTGATCTGGGGATTGATGGCGCGGCTTGAGGAGCTATTCCTTGAACAGTTCGGAATGGGTGCCGAGGCGGGCAAAGACTATCATTCCTGATTTTCCTGCATTCTCATCAAGTTCGTATATCAGGAGAAAATCGCCTCCGATATGGCACTCGCGCGTACCGGCCCATTGACCCTTGAGCGGATGATCTCGCCATTCTGGTCCAAGCGGGCCATCGTTGGCTATCAGCAGCAACATCACCTGTTTGAGCCGGATCATATCGTAGCGACCGGAACGCGACAGTCGCTCCCAGTCTTTCGTAAAATCTCGAGCGTAACTGACAGCGCGGGGATGGGCAGTGCGCTTATTCGCCATTTTCGAGGCTTGCGAACATTTCCTCTGCATTGGCGAAACGTGTTCGCCCATCAGCGATTATTGCCTTCGCTTCGGCAATCGCCCTGCGAGTCGTTGCATTGGGCACCTTCAATTCAAGCGGGAACGCCTGATCGGCAACGATCCGATGGAACAGCATCCGCACCGCATCAGAGGCAGACAAGCCCATCGAAGCCAGCGCCTCCATCGCCTGAATGCGCAGTTCGTCGTCCATCCGGACGTGAAGCATGGAGGAGTTGCTGGCCATGCGGTTTTGTATCTCGATTGAGATACTATGTCAATGGTAACTGAGGTTGTGGAGGGATGGCAGCTTCCCTAAATCTGTGACAACTGCCCGAAATCGGTCAGCGCTGCATCCCTCATCCCGCGCCACACATGCACCGCCTGCACTGTTTCGGGCACATCGTGCACTCGGAGCAGCTGAACGCCGGCATCCATCGCTTTCATCGCCAAGGCCAGTGAACCGCCCAGCCGTTTGTGTGAGGGTGCCTCGTTGCTCAGTGCGCCGATCATGCGTTTGCGGCTGGCACCCACCAGCAGCGGCTGGCCCAGTGCGTGGAACAGAGGCAGGGCGTTCATCAGGGCGAGGTTTTCCGCCACGCTCTTGCCAAAGCCGATACCGGGATCGAGAATGATCCGTTCGCGCGCAATGCCCGCAGCAATAGCGGCATCACGGCGCGCTTTCAGCCAATCAAACACATCGAGCACGACATCAGTGTAACCCGGACCATCGTGCAGGTTCTCGCCCTCACCTGGTGCGTGCATCAGCACCACTGGCACTTCGGACCGCGCGGCGAATTCCAGGCTGCGTGGATCGTGGCGCAAGCCCGAGACATCGTTGATAATATTCGCGCCCGCCTTCAGCGCCGCCTCCATCACTGCCGGGCGGCGCGTATCAATGCTGATCGCCGCGCCCGTCGCCGCCAGATGCTCGACCGCCGGGATCACGCGTTTAAGTTCGTCCCCCTCCCACACCGCAGCCGCTCCGGGCCGGGTGCTTTCTCCGCCAACATCGACCAGGGCCGCACCCGCTTCGAGCATCATCGCGGCATGGGGAAAGGCAACTTCGGGCTTGTCAAAGAACTCGCCGCCATCGGAGAAGCTGTCCGGCGTAAGATTGAGAATGCCCATGACCTGCGGCGATTCGAGCCGGATCGTACGCGCTCCGCATTTCAGTTCGCCTCGCGGGGCTTTGAGCGCCTCCCACTGCACGGCGGCTTCATCAGGCAGGCCGATCAGCGCCGATTCCAGCTGCTTTGCCGAGAACCGCTCGCGCCGGGTGATTTTGCCGCCTTCGCGCACGATCAGCGCAAAGCGGCTGGCATAGACCAGCCCCCCCGCCAGCCGCAGCGCCTCGCCCTCCTCGCTCTGCGGCGATTCAGCGAGGGCTATGGGGCGGAGGTAGAGGCTCGTCGTGCTCAATCCTCGGTCGCCAGCAGATACAGCTGCCGCAGCGCGTCGATCGGCTTCACTTCGCCCTGATGCTCGATATGCCAGAACGACCAGCCGTTGCACGAAGGCGCACCTTGCAATTTCGCGCCAAGGCCGTGAATCGAACCCATGTCCGCGCCGCATTCCAGCGAGCCATCGATCCGCACTCGCGCGGTCAGCTTGCCCTTCTTGTCACGCAGCAGCGCGCCCGGAGCAATCCAGCCGGTTTCAACCAGTGTGCCAAAGGCCACCTTGGGTGCCGACTTGGGGCTCTGCATCGTGGTGATGGTGCTTTCATCGAGCGGCAGCGCCAGCTCGATGCGCTCAAGCGCCGCCTCGCGGTAGCCCGCGTCACGCTCACAGCCGATCCAGTCACGCCCCAGACGCTTGGCGACAGCGCCGGTGGTGCCGGTGCCGAAGAACGGATCGAGCACGACATCGCCCTTGTTGGTCGTCGCCAGCATCACTCGGTAAAGCAGCGATTCGGGCTTCTGCGTCGGGTGGACCTTGGTGTCGCCCTTTTTCAGCCGTTCTTGCCCGGAGCAGATCGGCAGCACCCAGTCAGAGCGCATCTGCAGCTCATCATTCAGCGTCTTCATCGACCGGTAGTTGAAAGTGTAGCGGTTCTTCTCACCCATGCTCGCCCAGATCAGCGTCTCATGCGCGTTGGTAAAGCGGGTGCCTTTGAAATTGGGCATCGGATTGGCCTTGCGCCATACGACATCGTTGAGGATCCAGAAGCCCATGTCCTGCAGGATCGAACCGACACGGAAAATGTTGTGGTACGAACCGATCACCCACAGCGCGCCATTGGGCTTGAGCACGCGGCGCGCTTCGGCCAGCCATTCGCGGGTGAACTTGTCATAGGTGGCGAAGCTGGAAAACTTGTCCCAATCATCGGTCACCGCATCGACATGGCTGCCATCGGGCCGGCTGAGATCGCCACCCAATTGGAGGTTGTAGGGCGGATCAGCGAAAACCAGATCGACGGAGGCCGAAGGCAGCGAACGCATGGCCTCAATGCAATCACCGGGGATGATCGTGTTCAGTGGCAAAAGGCCGCGTAGATCCACCTCAGTGCGCGGTGCGCGCGTCCGTTCCTTGAGCATTACCTGAGCCATGATCCGTCAACTTCCCCCCGAAACAGCCCGCATCAGTGAGTTATCCACAGCCCGAGGTCAAGCCGCGACTCGCCGGAAAGCCTAGCGATTCAAGGTTAACGCAGCGTCAAGAAAGGCGGAACGAAACGAGTCCCACACACGATATGGAGTCCTCGGGCACTACGGGGACTCGATATGTGGTGGTGTGGCTAAGGGGACTCTGGGACGAAATTTATTTTCAGGCGGGTGGCAATCCCGGATCAATTCCCGTGAGTTCGACCGAAACCTCCCACAAGCGCCGCGCCACATCAGCGTCGAGCGCCTGCGGTTCGCGCATGGCCTTGCCCGATGGTCCGCGCATTTCGCGAAACCCCTGCGAACCATAATAATCGCCACTGACCACCGCCGGATCGGTTGCCGCCTGAAGCGCGGGCCAGGCACCTTGTGCTGCGCTGTTGAGGAACAGGCCCATGATCGGCGCGATAACGCCGCCGAGCGGAACATGGCGCATCAGTTCGCTCGCCGCGACGCCGGGGTGGCAACCGGCGGCGATCACCGACGAACCCGATGCGCGCAGCCGTTTATCCAGCTCCAGCACATAAAGCAGATTGGCCAGCTTGCTCTGCTGATAGAATGTGCCCCGGTTGTAACCCTGTGCGGCATCAAGATTGGCGAAATTGATCTGCCCGCCTTTGTGCGCGATGCTGGAAGTAACCACCACGCGCGATCCCGGCGTCTCGGCAAGCTTGGGCAGCAACAGACCTGTCAGCGCGAAGGTGCCAAGGTGATTGACGCCGAATTGCAGCTCAAACCCTTGTGCGGTGCGGGTCAGCGGCGGGATCATCACCCCAGCATTGTTGATCAGCGCATCAATGCGCGGTTCTTTGATCGCCAGTTCAGTCGCTGCGCGCACCGATACCAGATCGGCCTGATCGAGCGGGAGAAAGGCGAGATCAGCACCTGCAACCTCCGCCCCGATCCGCGCCATCGCCTCTTCGGCCTTGGCTTTGCTGCGGCAAGCCAGCACCACCCGGCTCCCGCGCGCCGCGAGCACTCTGGCCACCTCGAAACCGATGCCGGTATTGGCCCCAGTGACGATCACGGTCTTACCCTCCAGCGAGGGAACATCTGCGGCGGTAAATCCAGTCATCGAATGATCTCCAATCGCGCCACTGGCGCAAAGCTCCTGCGGTGGAGCGGGGTCGCGCCGTGCAGCCGCAGCGCCGCCATATGTTCAGCCGTGCCATAGCCCATATTGCGTTCCCAGCCGTAGTGCGGGTGCCGGACTGCCGCCGCGCGCATGATCCGGTCGCGGTGTTCCTTGGCGAGGATCGAGGCGGCGGAAATGCAGGGCTCCAGCGCATCACCGCCGATGATCGCCCGCGCTGGCCAGCACCAGCCATCAGTGCGTCCGGCCGGGGTCATATTGCCGTCAATCAGCACGTCGCAACTCGCGCCGTCATGCTGCTCCATCAGCGCCGCAACCGCCCGCGTCATCGCTAGCATGGTGGCGGCGAAAATGTTGATGTGATCGATCTCCTCAACATCTGCGATTCCAAGCGCCCAGTGGCAGCTTTGTTGGATCAGCGGTTCAAGAACAGCACGCCGTTTGGCCGAGAGTTTCTTGGAATCATCGAGTCCGTCAGGCGGAGTGGCCCCCAGCACGACGGCGGCAGCCACGACCGGCCCGGCCAGTGGCCCACGCCCGGCCTCATCGACGCCGATCATCAGATGCTTGGCAAACATGAAAGTTGCGGTCATTGTTCCGCCCATGAAACAGCGCTTTTTGCTTCCGCTCCTATCGCCGCTCGCGCTTGTCCTCGCAAGCTGCGGCACCCCTGCCGTTGGGGATAGCGCATCCCCCGATCCGGTCGCGCTGGCCGATGCACCGTTCACCGTCACCGAGCTGGGCAAGTTTAACGAGCCTTGGGCCGTGGCCTTCCTTCCCGGTACCGATCAGGCACTGGTCACGGAAAAAAGCGGACGGCTGATGCTGTGGCAACAAGGCAAAGCCAACCGCGTAGTGGCTGGCGCACCCAAGGTCGATTACGGCGGACAAGGCGGGTTCGGCGATGTCGTGCTGTCACCGCGCTTTACCTCGGATGGGCTAGTCTATCTCAGCTGGGCCGAAGCCGGAGCCGACGACATGCGCGGTGCGGCAGTCGGCAGGGGTAAACTGGTTATCGGCGCGGATGGCACTGCCGGGATCGAAGGCTTGTCGGTGATCTGGCGGCAAACCCCCAAAGTGAAGGGGCGCGGGCACTATTCGCATCGCATCTTGTTTTCGCCCGATGGCAAACAGCTGTTCATCACCTCGGGTGACCGCCAGAAAATGACCCCGGCGCAGGATATGTCCGGCAATCTGGGCAAGATCGTGCGCCTGATGCCCGATGGCTCGGTGCCCGCCGACAATCCCTGGGCTGCCAGTGGCGGGGTAACATCGCAGATCTGGTCATTCGGCCACCGCAATGTGCTTGGCCTGCAATTCGATGCCGATGGCAGGTTATGGGATCTGGAGCATGGTCCGGCGGGCGGTGACGAGCTCAATCTCGTCAAGCCGGGCAGCAACTATGGCTGGCCGCTGGTATCAAACGGCGATCACTATGATGGCCGCGTCATACCCCGCCACAGCACCCGGCCAGACCTTGCTGCCCCGGCGATCAGCTGGAACCCGGTGATCGCGCCCGGACATTTCATCTTCTACAAGGGCAATCTGTTTCCCGACTGGCGCGGCGAAGCGATCATCGCTGCTCTGGGCGCGCAATCACTGGTGCGGGTAAGGATAGAGGGTGACAAGGCGCGCGAGATCGTGCGTTACAATATGGACGCCCGCATCCGCGCCGTGGCCGAACGCGAGGACGGTTCGATCTGGGTGCTGGAGGATGGCGAGGGCGGACGCTTGCTGAAGCTCAGCCCCAAAACGCAGTAAAATTTATCGACAATAGCGCCCACCGCCCCTATCGGCCCGCGCTCCATGACTACGATTATTCCTTTAGCTGACATCGACTCTGCGCTGGTCGAAGACCTCCTCGATACCGCCTTTGAGCCGTCGCGCCGCCAGCGCACGGCCTACAAAGTGCGTGAGGGGACGGAATATCTTGGCGCTCTGTCCTATGCGGCGATTGATGAGCAGGACCGGTTGGTCGGCACCATTCAGTGCTGGCCGGTCGCGCTGACCACGCCACACGGTAAAGCCTCACCGATGATCATGGTCGGACCAGTGGCGGTGCTGCCCGAGCATCAGGGGCTCGGTTATGGCAAGGCATTGATGACCGCCGCGCTTGCTGCGCTCAACCCCGAAGCGCCGCTGCCGCAGGTAATGATCGGCGATCCCGAATATTACGGCCGCTTCTGGGGGTTTACCAACACGCATACTGGCGGCTGGAGCCTGCCCGGCCCGTTTGACCCGGCTCGCCTGCTGGTGCGCTGCGACAACCCCGCCGTGCTGCCGGAAAAGGGTATGCTTGGACCTTGGCTGCGCTAGGCTGATCTGGCATCGCATAACCGATGCCTTACGATCCGCCACCAGACCTTGCCGCACTGTCGCTTTCAGAGATTGCGGCGCTGATCGAGGCGCGCAAGCTTCCCCCGGTCGATCAGTGGCACCCTGCACATCGCGGTGACAGCGAGATGCGGATTGCCGCAGACGGGCGCTGGTTCCACCAAGGCGGCGAAATCCGGCGTCCTGCCATGGTCCGCGCCTTTTCCAGCTTGCTGCGCCGTGATGAGGCGGGTCAACACTGGTTGGTTACACCCCAGGAAATGCAGAGCATCGAGGTGGAGGACGCCGCCTTCGTGGCCGTTGATGTGGTGCATGAAGGCGATGCCCTCGCCTTTCGGCTGAGCACTGACGACACGGTGATCGCCGGGCCCGATCATCCGATCATCGCGCGCGGCGATGCAGAGGTGCCAGCGCTGTACATCGCGGTGCGCCACGGCTGCGAGGCGCGGCTCAACCGCAGCACTTATGGCCAGCTGATCGAACTGGCGCTGGCGAATGACAAACTGTCAGTCAGCAGCATGGGCGAAACATTCTCGCTGGTGCCAGCATGAGCGAAGTCCACGATCGCTTCACCCGCCATTACCAAGCAGGTTATGATGGCTCACCCCCGCCCGAACTGTTTCATGATTGGAGCGCGGCGACCATTACCGAAGAGGAGTTCCGCCCCGCCGCCGTGCTCGTCGCCATGACCGAGCGCGCGGAACCCGGCATTCTCCTCATCCACCGCCCGTCCAATATGCGCGCCCATCCGGGGCAGATCGCCTTTCCCGGCGGCAAGATCGACCCCGGCGAAAGCGCAGAGGAAGCTGCCTTGCGTGAGGCATGGGAGGAACTGGGGATTCAGCCGGACCTCGTCAAAATCATCGGCAAGGGCGACGTTTATCGCGCCCACTCTGGCTATGAAATCACGCCCATTCTGGCCACTGTCCCCGCCGATATCCGCATCACGCCCAACCCCACCGAGGTCGCGCAATGGTTCGAGGCACCCAGCGATTTCGTGCTACACTCCGATAACCACGCGGAACGCTGGGTGGAATGGGATGGCGGAATGCGGCCTTTTTACGAGATCATGTGGCAGGAGCACAACATCTGGGGCGTCACCGCTGCGGTGATCGTCAACATGGCGCGCAGGCTGAAGTGGCATGGGTAGATGGGCTCACGCAAAGGCGCGAAGGCGCAAAGATGTTGTGAGCGCCGCAGGCTTTCTTGCTTCATTCAGCGGTTGCTCAAAAAGCAGACTACAAGAAACTGAAAGGGCTGCGCCCCATGCACTAACTCTTTGCGCCTTCGCGCCTTTGCGTGAACAAATTCAACCTCTCTGCTAAGCGCACCTCCATGACCGCCACGCTCCCCCCCGCCGACTGGACGATCCGCGATGATATCGCCGCGCTGATCGCCGCTCTGGGCTCCGCTAACACCCGCTATGTCGGCGGCGCGGTGCGCGATACTTTGCTGGGCATCCCAGTAAAGGATGTCGATATTGCGACGCCGCTGGTGCCAGACGAAGTCATCGCCCGGCTGAACGCCGCAGGCATCCGCAATGTGCCGACCGGGATCGAACACGGCACCATCACCGCTGTGCTGCCCTTCGGCCCGGTGGAGATCACCACGCTGCGCCATGACGTCAGCACCGATGGCCGCCGCGCCACCGTGGCCTTCGCCAGCGACTGGCAGGACGATGCCGCAAGGCGCGATTTCACCATCAATGCGCTTTATGCCGATCCGGCAACATTGGCGATATCGGACTATTTTGGCGGACTGGATGATCTGGCCATTCGCAAGGTTCGCTTCATCGGCGACGCCCGCAGCCGCATCCGTGAGGATCACTTGCGCATCCTGCGCTACTTCCGCTTTCAGGCAAGGTTTGGCAGCCAACCCGCTGATCCTGAAGCCGAAGAATCCTGCGCCGAACTCGCCGCCACGCTCAAAGGCCTGTCGCGGGAGCGGATCGGCATGGAAGTGCTCAACCTGCTGGCGCTCTCCGATCCAGCCCCCACCGTGAAGCGCATGGCCGAGCTGGGCGTGCTGGGGCAAGTGCTGCCCGAAGCCGATCCGCTGGCACTGGCGGCGCTGGTGGCGGCTGAATTGCGTGAGGACATAGCTCCTGACCCGATCCGCCGACTGGCATCGCTGCTGCCTGCTGATGCAGATTTGGCGCTGAAGGTGGCGGGCCGGTTCCGCCTGTCAGGCGCGCAGAAAAAGCGGCTGGTGGTGGCGGCCGCGCGCAGCCAAATGCCCTCTCCCCACCGTCACGCCTATCGCGTGCAGGTGCCCCGTGCCGGAGAAGAACCCCGCACCCTCGCCTATTACCTCGGTATGGAATCCGCGCTCGACCACCTGCTGCTGACCGGTGCCGATACGTCCCCGCTCACAGACTGGGAAATCCCCCGCTTCCCGCTCAAAGGCGGCCAGATCGTCGCGCGCGGGGTTCAGGCCGGGCCGGAAGTGGCGCGCATCTTGCGGGCGGTTGAAGATCGCTGGGTGGCGGAGGGGTTTCCCACCAAAGCGCGGGTTGCCGAAATTCTCGGTGAACTACTGCCTTGAGTCAGCCGACACGACCAGACGATAACCGCAGTCCAGTTCCGCCAGATCAAGCAGCGCTGCATGACGCTCTGCCCAGTCCCCCGATGCGATATCCGCCTCAAGCTGCTCCAATTCCGCCGAAACGTCACCCAACGCATGGAACGAGGAAATCGCAGCCCGCACGCACGGATCGAGATAGGCGGACGGGCGTCTCCAGTACGAAGCGAGAAAGCCGTCTTGGCAATCGTGTGGAATCGGAACCGGGACAATGGAAACCGGCCCCATCGCCTGCGCATAGAACTCCATCGGCGGCATGATCGCCTCGTCGAGTGTGACGAGTTCGGGCAGGTAATCGGCCAGCCAGAACAGACCGTGGCTTGCATCGAACGTCAGGATGACAACCGGGCCGCGCGACACTCGGCGCAATTCACGCAGGCCCTGCGCCTTATCGGACCAATGATGCACCGTCAGCACGGCCATGACCGCATCGAAGGAAGCATCGGCGAAGGGCAGCGCCTCGGCTTGGCCCTGTATTACCCGAGTAGACTCGGGATGCTGCCGGATCATTTCAATCGACGGTTCGAGCGAGGTTATCCGCCGTTCGGTCGGCTCGTAAGAACCTGCCCCGGCTCCGACATTGAGCACTGACACGGCATCACCCAGCGCATCGTCGATCCGTGCAGCTATGCGCGGGTCAGCGCGGCGCAAACGGGCATAGTCAATGCCGATTGTGCATAGGCTGCCATCAGAACTTCCCATCCCTAGGAAACCCTGTCGGCGGCAGCCTGCCAGCAGCGCCCCTCGCCACCTTCCACAGCCGCATATCGCTCTCGGTCCGCACCCGCCCGGAATCGCCGCCCATTTTCCAGCTCAGCCCATCCTCCAGCTTCAGCGTCGTCGCATCGGCCAGCCCGCCGTCGCGGTAGCGTTGGAGGGTTACGCCTTGGCCCTTGGCGAGGACGGGCAGTTCTTCCAGGCTGAAGATCACCAGTTTACGGTTATCGCCAACAACAGCCACGTGATCGTGCTCTGCCGGGATTTCGCGCACTACGGCCAGCGTGACGCCGGGCTTGGTGTTCATCACGCCCCGGCCCTTGCGCGTTTCAGCGAGCAATTCGTCCGCCACAGCCGCAAAGCCACGTCCGGTGCTCGATGCCAGCAGCAGCTGCGCGCCGGGCCTATAGGCCAGCACCTCGATAATCGCTGCCTCGGCATCAATATCAATCATGGTGCGGATCGGTTCGCCAAAGCCGCGCGCGCCGGGGAGTTTGTCGGCACCCAGCGTGTAAAAACGCCCATTGTCGCAAGCGATCAGCAGCTTGTCGGTGGTCTGCGCATGGAAGGCCCAGGCCGGGCCATCGCCTTCCTTGAATTTGAAATCGCCATCCAGGGGAAGATGCCCCTTGGCCCCCTTGATCCAGCCCTTGGCTGAGAGGATCACCGTTACCGGCTCCTTCTCGATCATCGCGTCCATGTTGAATTCGCGGGTGGGAGCGGCTTCGGCGATGGTCGTGCGGCGGCGACCGAGCGCCGTATCCTCGGCATAGTCCTTGCGCAGATTGGCCAGATCGCGCTTGAGCCGGGTGCGCTGGCGGGCCGGGCTGTCGAGCAGCTTCTGGATTTCTTCCTGCTCGGCCAACAGCTCATCACGCTCACGTCGCAGTTCCATTTCCTCAAGCCGCCGCAAGCTGCGCAGCCGCATATTGAGGATCGCCTCGGCCTGCCGGTCAGTCAGTTCGAACTCGGCCATCATCACGGGCTTGGGCTCATCCTCGGTGCGGATGATCTCGATGATCCGGTCAAGGTTGAGGAAGGCGATGATATAGCCGCCGAGCAGTTCCAGCCGCGCAGCGATCTTGTCGAGCCGGTGCTGGCTGCGGCGCAGCAGGATGTCGATCTGGGCGATCACCCATTCCTGCAACAGCAGCTTCAGCCCCAGCACACCGGGGGTGCGGGTGGCGTCGAGCACGTTGAGGTTGAGGCTGAAGCGCGATTCCACGTCGCTCAGCTTGTAGAGCGATTCCTTGAGCAGATCGGGATCGACATTGCGGTTCTTGGGCACGAAGACGAGGCGAATCTGCTCATCGCTCTCGTCGCGAATATCCTCAAGGATCGGCAGCTTCTTGTCAGCGATCAGCGTCGCGATCTGCTCGATCAGCTTGCCTTTGGGCACCATGTAGGGAATCTCGCTGAGCACCAGCTGCCACATCCCGTTGCCCAAGCGTTCAATCCCGGCATCGCGGTCTTCGCTGTCTTTGGATTCGGCAGCATGAAAGCGCCCGCGCACCCTGAAGGCGCCCCTGCCGGTTTCATAGGCATGCGAAATCGCCGCCGGACTATCGACGATCACGCCGCCAGTCGGCAGGTCCGGCCCGTGGAACACCTCCATCAGCGCAGAGTGTTCAACGTGCGGATTGTCGATCAGCAGCAGCGTCGCGTCGATGATCTCAGCCACGTTATGGCTGGGGATCGATGTCGCCATGCCGACGGCGATACCGGTCGCGCCGTTGGCCAGCAGATTGGGGAACAGGCCGGGGAAAATCTCCGGCTCCTCATCCTCGCCATTATAGGTCGGCTGGTAGTTGACCGTGCCTTCATCCAGCCCGGCCATCAGATGGATCGCCGTCTTGGTCATCCGCGCTTCGGTGTAGCGATAGGCGGCGGCGTTATCGCCATCGATATTGCCGAAGTTGCCCTGGCCATCAACCAGCGGATAACGCAGCGAGAAATCCTGCGCTAGCCGCACCATGGCATCATAGACCGACTGATCGCCATGCGGGTGATACTTGCCGATGACATCGCCAACCACGCGCGCCGATTTCTTGTAGGCCTGGCTCGGATCAAGCTTGAGCTGCCGCATTGCCCACAGCAGGCGGCGGTGAACCGGCTTCAGCCCATCGCGCAGATCGGGGAGCGAGCGGGCGGTGATCGTTGACAGCGCATAGACGAGGTAACGCTCGGACAGCGCCGAATCGAACGGCGCATCGACGATGGCATCAAAGGGATCGGGTTCGAGAGTTTCGGTCACCATGCGGTGGCCCTAGCAATGGGCGGGAAGGGATTCCACTGCGGGTGCAGGGTTTTGCGCAGGCTTTGCTATAATTGATTCACGCAAAGGCGCAAAGGCGCAAAGATGTTGTGAGCGCCGCAGGCCGTCCACTTTCATTGGCCGTTCGCGTCAATCAAAACATCCGAAGGCTGAAGGGGCTACGCCCAAAGCACCAACTCTTTGCGCCTTTGCGCCTTTGCGTGAATCAATCCTACCGCCGCTGCATATCCCGGCTTTCCCCCGGAATTCTCACCTCAAGCCCATCAAGCGCACCGCTGAGCAAAATCTGGCAGGAAAGGCGACTGGTTCGCGCGACATCGGCGGCGAGATCGAGCATATCTTCTTCGTCAGCGCTGGCGGGATCGAGCTTGGAGAACCATTCCTTGGCGACGATGACGTGGCAGGTGGAGCAGGCCATCTGACCTTCGCACGTGCCTTCGAGCGGCATGCCCTTAGCCTGCGCCAGTTCGAGCAGACGGGTGCCCGGCGCAGCTTCTGCTGAAACGCGCTCACCATTGGGGGTGATGAAGGTAATCTTGATCAAATTCAAACTCCCTGCGCCGCCGCCGCGGCATTCAGCATTGCGCAGGCATCCTGTATCTCCAGCTCTGTGGTATAACGGCCAAATCCCAGCCGGATAGAGCTTTTGAGCGCTTTGTCGGGCAGGCCAAGCGCTTGCAGCACGCGGCTGGGCTCACCCTTGCCGCTGGCGCAGGCGGAACCGGCTGAGAAGGCGAGGCCGCGCAGTTCGGACATCAGGCGGCCGACATCCAAGCCAGCTCGGCGCAGATTGACATTGCCCTTCCAGCGATGGGTGGCGCTGCCGTTTAGCTGCCAGAGGGGCATCAGGCTAAGCGTCAGGTCAAACAGCGCGGCGCAGTGAGTCTCATCCTGCTCCAGACGCGCTTTCGCCAGTGCCGCCGCCGCACCGAAGCCAGCGCAGAGCGCGGGGCTGAGTGTGCCTGAGCGCAGGCCGCCCTCCTGTCCGCCGCCAAACACAATGGGCGAAAGCTCCACCCCATCACGCAGCCACAGCGCGCCGATGCCTTTAGGACCGTACATCTTGTGGCCGGTGATCGCGATCATATCTGCTTCGGTGGGCATGGCGATCTTGCCGTAGCCCTGAACCGCATCGCACACGAACAGCGCGCCGATGGCGTGAGCGGCGCGCGCCAGTTCATCGATCGGCTGGAACACGCCGATCTCGTTATTGACCTGCATCACCGCGACCAGATCGGTGCCCATCGACAGCGGCTTTTGCGGATCGAGCAGGCCTTCTGAATCCACCTCCAGCAGCTCAACCCATGCGCCGCTGGCTTCTGCCGATTTCAGAACAGCAGAATGTTCAATATTGGAAACAGCGATTTGGCGGGGTTTGCTACCAACAATTGCGAGGTTAAGCGCCTCAGTCGCGCCGCTGGTGAAAATCACCCGGCCACCCGGCGGCAGCAGCGCCGCCAGCTGATCGCGCGCCACCTCGACAGCGGCTGCAGCAGCGCGGCCAGGAACATGGGGGCTGTGCGGGTTGGCAAATCCCATGGCGTCGGCGCCGGATAGCCACGGCAACATCGCCTCACGCGCTTCGGGGGCCAGCGGTGTGGTCGCCTGATAATCGAGGTAGATCATGCTGCCCTCACTTGCGCCGCCATCGAGAGCCACACATCACTAAAGCGTTCGATGTCCGCCACAGTCGTGTTCCAACCCAAACTCACCCGGATCGTCCGGTCAGCCAGTTCATCCTCCACGCCCATCGCAGCCAGCACAGGGCTGCGCCGCATCGAGCCTGATGAGCATGCGCTACCCTGACTCACGGCAATATTTGCCAGATCGAAGCGCATCAACTGCGCGCTTCCGGAAAGTCCGGGCATGGCGACCGCGTGAATGAAAGCAGTCGGTGCATCGAGCCGGTCCGCAAGCCATGTGCCGCCGCTTGCGCGGACTTCGACCGCAAAGTTCTGCATCGCTTCCCACACACCTTCGGCAAGATAAGGGTAATTACAGGCTTCGAGCGCGGCAGCCATGCCAAGCACTCCGGGCAGATTTTCAGTCCCGCGCCGGTAGCCCCGTTCCTGTCCGCCATCGGGCAGCAGCATCGCGTAATCGCGCACCAGCAATGCGCCAATCCCCACTGGCCCGCCAAATTTGTGCGCGGCGATGATGGCCATGTCCACTTCATGCGGCAGCGGATACTTGCCGGCGCTTTGCGAACAATCGGTCACGATCAGCCCGCCTGCATCGTGGACGCAATCGACCAGATCGCCAAGGTTCTGGGCATTGCCCGTCTCGGAATTGACCCATTGGATGGCCACCACCGGCTTGGTCGCCTTGGCCAGCACTGCTTCCAGCACATCCTGATCAACCGCTCCGTCGGCCAGAACTGGAAGGCGGGGCGCACCCGGAGCGGCAGCAAGCACGCTATCGTGCTCTACCGCGCTGAGCAGCCGCTCGGTCGCATTCGCACGGCCCAGTGCCAGCGCTGCCGCTTCACTCGCTCCAGAGGTGAAAATAACCTCGCCGTCCCACTTCAGCACTTCTGCTATCCGCTCACGCGCCTCTTCCAGAGCCTCCCGTGCAGCCCGTCCCGCCTTGTGCGGAGAGCTGGGATTGGCCCAGATCGCGTAGCCTTCAGCCATGGCTTCGCGCGCTGCGGGGAGCAGCGGCGTGGTTGCGGCATGGTCAAGGTAAAGCGAATCCATCATTTTCCGTCGAAATCGTTGCTTTTCGGGCACTCGTTTCTATATAGCGCCTGCTTCCCGATAATAGCCCCGAACGGACCGGCATCCGATTATTCCCCGGACGCCGCATCAGATTCCGACTTTGGGGGCCAGCAACGCAGGTCCGTGCCCTATGCCGTCAGTCATTTTTCCCGGTCCCGAAGGTCGCCTTGAAGGCCGTTTCCAGCCGGGTTCACGCCCGCGCGCGCCGGTCGCCATGATCCTTCATCCGCACCCGCAGGCAGGCGGCACGATGAATGACCGGATTACTCAGGCGATGTATAAAACCTTCGTGGCACGCGGCTTTGCCACACTGCGCTTCAACTTTCGCGGGGTTGGCCGCAGCCAGGGCAGCTTTGACAACGGCGTGGGCGAATTGTCCGATGCCGCATCGGCGCTCGATTGGGTGCAGTCGATCCATCCCGAAGCGACCACCACATGGATCGCCGGCAACAGCTTTGGCGCGCTGATCGGCATGCAGCTGCTGATGCGCCGTCCGGAAATTCGCGGCTTCATCTCGGTCGCCCCGCCCGCCAATATGTATGATTTCAGCTTCCTTGCCCCCTGCCCCGCCTCTGGCATCATCGTGCAGGGTGCCGCTGATACCGTGGTGACACCCGGCGCGGTGCAGAAGCTGGTCGACAAGCTGCGCACCCAGCGCCACATCACCATCCACCACGACGAAATCCCCCGCGCCAATCACTTCTTCGAGAACGAGATGACCGAGATGATGCTGTCGGTGGACAATTACCTCGACTTCCGTCTCTCACCGGAATGCCCGATCAGGTAAGGGTTTAGCGCCCCGCTTGCGCGGCGGGGGCTTTCCCAGTGGCATCGGGCAGGGTCCAGATCGCCACATTGCCTGCGAGCACCGCAGCCAGCACCAGCATCAGCAGCGCCTGCTTTTTCGTGCCGCCCCGGCGCAGCAGGAATAGTGCGCCAAGCACAAGTGCGATAACGGCCAGTGACATCAAGGATAAAGCGGTGTTGAGCATAGTGCCCGCATAACCGGATCAGCACTTTGCAGAAAGTTATTTGACTCTGCGCCATTCGCTTTCCAGCATCGCGGCCATGACACACATCACGATCACCCGCCGCGATGCGCTGACCGGCCTTGCCGTTACCGCAGGTGCGCTTGCTCTCCCCGCTTCCGTGCTGGCCGCTGCCAAGGGCATCACGACCGTTCAGGCGCGCGCCAGCAAGCTGCTCGACGATGTGGCATGGCGTCTGCTGGCCGAAAGCCCTGAAGGTGCGACCAGCCTTGGCCTTGATACCGGCGCCCATGTTGCCTTGCGCAGCAGGCTGGGAGACCGATCTCCCGCAGGCGTGGCGCGGCAGAGGGCGCTGCTGCGCGCCGATCTGCATAAGATTTCGGCAATCCCGGCCAATGCGGTGGATGCACAGACTCAGACCAGCCTTGCCGTGGTCAAAAGCGCCTATCGCGCCGCGCTCGATGGCTTCGCCTTGCCCTATGGCGATGTCGCTATCGGCGGCTGGCGCAACACGCCCTATGTGGTGATCCAGAATGTCGGCGCCTATCTTGATACGCCGCGCTTTCTCGATGGCGATCACCCGGTACGAAATGAAGCCGATGCAGAAGCATACCTCACCCGGCTTTCGCAAATGCCCGCGCTGCTCGATGGCGAACTGGCGCGGCTCAAATCGGCGAGTGGCAAAGGCCTGATCGCACCCGACTTCCTGCTCGACAAAGCGATCACCCAGATGGAGCGCACGATTACCGATGCCTCTGCCGGCACTTCCGGGTTGGTGCATTCGCTCGAAAGTCGGACCATGACTATTCCCGGTGATTGGGCTCCGCGGGCAAAGGGCATTGTGACTAAAAATGTCCTCCCCGCACTCCAGCGCCAGCTTGATGAACTGAAAAAACAGCGCATCCGCGCCACTTCCGAGGCGGGGATGTGGTCTCGCCCGCATGGCGATGAATGGTATGCTTGGGGCCTTCGCGCCAGCACCACCACGCGGCGCACACCTGCCGAGATACACCAGATCGGCAAGGATCAGCTGGCCGAATTGCAGGCCCGGATGGAGCCGATCCTGCACAAGCTGGGCTATACCTCTGGCACGGTCGGCGCGCGGATGAAGGCGCTGGCGGGCGACGAGCGCTTCAAGTTCTCAAAGGATGACAAGGGCCGCGCCGAGATCGTCAAGTTGATGGAAGACCGCATTGCCTTTATCCGCACCAAGCTGCCACAGGCGTTCCGCACGCTGGTTCCCGGCAAGCTGGAAATCCGCAGGCTCCCAGCTGCCGAAGAAGCAGGCGCGCCCAATGCCTATGGCGGCGCGGGATCCATCGACGGGTCGATCCCCGGCAAGGTCTGGGTCAATCTGGGTGACACTGATCGGCACAACCGCTTTTCAGTGCCCGATCTGGTGTTCCACGAGGGTATTCCCGGCCACGTCTGGCAGGGCGAATATGCCAACCGCCTGCCGCTGATCCGCTCGCTGCTGGCATTCAACGCCTATTCGGAAGGCTGGGCGCTCTATGCCCAGCAGTTGGCGGATGAGCTGGGTGCCTATGACGATGATCCGGTGGGGCGGCTTGGCTATTTGCAAGGCATCTCGTTCCGCTGCTGCCGTCTGGTGGTCGATACCGGGATGCACGCGATGCGGTGGAGCCGGGCGCAGGCACAAGCCTGGTTTGCCGAAGCCAACGGCTCTGGCCTGTCCGAACTCGCGCCAGAGATTGATCGCTATTGTTCATGGCCGGGGCAGGCTTGCGGCTACAAAATGGGCCACAGCGAGATCAATGTGCAGCGCGCCCGCGCCAAGGCCGCTCTGGGGGCGAAATATGATTTGCGCGATTTCGATCAGGCGGTGGTCGGCGGCGGCAATGTTCCGCTTGATGTGCTGGCGCTTAATGTCGGGCGCTATATTGCCGGGGCATGAGGGCAGCACGCTGACACAAATGTAAATTCGCGCGAAGCTTGGCAAAGAGCGCTACTCCTCTTGGGCAATGCCGCGTAACCTTGTCACAACGGGGACATCTAATTCAGGTCCAAGGGCGGACCATTCATGAAAGGGAAGCGCACCATGTCAATTTTCGGAAAGATCAAGGACGCCATATTTGGCCACAAGGCTGAAGCAGCGCCGGCTCCAGTGATCGAATCATCACCCGCTGCTGATCTGGCGGCTGAAGCCATGGCCGCTGTCGCCGCCGCTCCGGTGGCGATCAGTGCTGTTGATGTCGAAGCTAACCTTGCCGCCATGGCGGCTGGCAAGGATCTCAACTGGCGCACGTCAATCGTCGATCTGATGAAGCTGCTCGGCATCGATTCGAGCTATGAGAACCGCAAGGAACTGGCGACCGAACTCGGTCGCACAGACTATTCTGGTTCGGCTGAAGACAACATCTGGCTGCAAAAGGCCACCATGGGCGAACTCGCCAAAAATGGCGGCACGGTTCCTGCCAGCATGATCGACTGATCGATCAGCCAACGCAAAAAAGGCCCTGACACCACGCGGTGTCAGGGCCTTTTTAATAAGTGACGCGTTAACGGGGGAGGAATTACTCCTTGCCGAACATGCCCTTGGCCATACCGGCCAGATCGTTGAGCGGGTTGCCGTCACCGTCCTTGTCGAGCATCCCGGTGATGCCTGACAGTGCAGAGTTGCCCTTGATCATCTCGGCAAACTGGCCAAGCGAGCCTTCGCCGCCGATGTGACCGACGATCTGTGACAGGATGCCCGCATCGACGCCGGTCGCCTGCGAAGCGGTTTCCACCGTATCGCCCGGCTCAGAGTGGGCCTTGCCAAGCGCACCAATGGCCTTTTCGGCAATTGACGGATCAATACCGAGCTTTGTCGCCATATTGGCGACGTCAAAGTTACTGCCAACCTGGCTGAGGATGCTGTCGAGAAGGCTCATGGTGTGCGACTCCAAAAAAGTGAGCGCGATTAATGCGATGAATCCTCACTGGTTCAAAGTTAAATCTCGCAAACTTCCATCTGAGTTCAGGCGGCTACCGGAGCCGCCTGACGGACGCCTTCATCGACGTAATCAGCAAATTGCGCGAAATTTTTGATGAACTTGCAAACCAGGTCCTGAGCCATCACATCATACTGCTCTGCATCAGCCCAAGTGCCGCGCGGATCGAGGATCGCGCTATCCACACCGGGAACTGCGACCGGCACCTCGAACCCGAAATTCGGATCGACGCGGAATTCAACATCATTAAGCGAGCCATCAAGCGCGGCATTGAGCAGTGCGCGGGTGGCCTTGATCGGCATACGCTTGCCGGTGCCGTATTTGCCGCCGGTCCAGCCGGTGTTGACCAGCCAGCACTGCGCATTGCCTTCGGCGATCCGCTTCTTCAGCAGGTTGCCGTAAACGCTCGGATGCCGGGGCATGAAAGCGGCGCCGAAGCAGGTAGAGAAAGTCGCTTCGGGCTCCGTCACACCGATTTCGGTGCCAGCCACCTTGGCGGTGTAGCCCGAAAGGAAGTAATACATCGCCTGATCGGCAGTCAGCCGCGCAATCGGGGGGAGCACGCCGAAAGCATCGGCGGTGAGCATGATCACGTTCGAGGGAGCCGGGCCGAGGTTCTGTTCCGAGGCATTGGGGATGAAGTCGATCGGATAGGCGCCCCGGCTGTTTTCTGCGAGGCTGGCGTCAGCGAAATCAAGCTCACGCGTATCCGGGTCCATCACCACGTTTTCGAGGATGGTGCCGAACATCTTGGTGGTGGCGTAGATTTCCGGCTCACCCTCCTGCGAAAGATTTATCATCTTGGCATAGCAGCCGCCTTCGAAATTAAACACGGCGGTATCCGACCAGCCATGCTCGTCATCGCCGATCAGTGTACGGCTGGCATCGGCGGAAAGCGTGGTCTTGCCGGTGCCCGACAAGCCGAAGAAGATCGCGCTCTTGCCATCCGCACCGATATTGGCGCTGCAATGCATCGGCATCACGCCCTGCGCGGGAAGCAGATAATTCAGCAGGCCGAACACGCCCTTCTTCATCTCGCCCGAATAGCCGGTGCCGCCGATCAGGATCAGCTTCTCGGTGAAATTCACGGCAATCACCGTACCGCTGCGGCAGCCGTGGCGCGCCGGATCGGCGGTGAAGCTGGGCAGGTTGAGAATGGTATATTCGGGGACGAATGCTGCCACTTCGTCTTCGGTCGGGCGCACCAGCAATGTGCGCACGAACAGGCTGTGCCACGCCATTTCGGTGACCACGCGCACACTGACGCGGTATTCTGGCTGCGATCCGCCGAACAGGTCAGCCACGAAAAGTTCGTCCTGCTTGGCCAGATGGCTGAGAAAATCAGCCTTCAGGGCGGCGAAATGTTCTGACGTCATCGGCTGGTTGATCGCGCCCCAGAAGATGTTGTCCTCGGTGTCGGTATCGCGGACGACGAACTTATCCTTGACACTGCGTCCGGTGAACTTGCCCGTTTCTACCAGCAATGCACCGTGCTTGGTTAGCTTGCCTTCGCCTTTCACCAGCGCCTGTTCCACCAGCTGAGCAGTGCAGAGGTTGGCATAAATCTTGGCGCCAGTAGTAAAGCCCTGGCTGGTAAGAGATGTGGAAAGCGTTGACGCGGTCAAGGTCGTCTCCTGTAGGGGCTGGCCGCTAAGAAAAGGCTCTCAGGCGGCAAGATGCATAGGTATGCGAGATTCGCGCCGCGCATAGTCGAGCATGGCCAAACCGTCAAATCACCGATGCGGCTGAATCACAACCTAAGCTCATTGCCAATCATCAATTCGCTCAGGCAATTGCCGATCTGTTCAGGCAATTGATTGTCAGCCGGAGTGCAAGCGGTTAGAGCCAAATGCCCTAACCACATCGGGCCCAAAGCCGCAAAAGAAGCCCCAGCACGCATGGCCGCAACCGCCGAATCTCCTGAAACCGCAGCAGCGCAGCAAGTGATTGCGCTGGTTGATGATGATCGCAACATCCTCACCACTGTGTCGATCGCGCTTCAGGCCGAGGGCTATGCCACCCGCGTTTATGCCGATGGCCAGACGGCGCTGAAGGCACTGCTCGAAAACCCGCCAGACCTTGCCATCTTCGACATCAAGATGCCGCGCATGGATGGCCTGGAATTGCTGCAGCGCTTGCGGGAAAAATCGGCGGTGCCGGTGATCTTTCTCACTTCAAAGGATGAGGAGCCCGATGAAGCGCTGGGGCTGGCGCTGGGTGCCGATGACTATATCGCCAAGCCGTTCAGCCAGCGGCTGCTTACCGCACGGATCAGAGCTATCCTGCGCAGAAGCGAAATCACGCGTCAGCCACCCGGCGAAGACTCAGAGGAAAACCCTCCCGAAACCGTGCGCCGTGGCCGTCTGGAAATGGACCCACAGCGGCATCGTGTCCTGTGGGACGATAAACAGGTGTCGCTCACCGTCACCGAATTTCTCATCCTTGAAGCGCTGGCACAGCGCCCCGGAGTGGTCAAAAGCCGTAACCAGCTGATGGACGCAGCCTATAGCGACGATATTTTCGTCGATGATCGCACCATCGATAGCCATATCAAGCGGTTGCGGCGCAAGATCCGGGCTGTGGACAGCAATTTCAGCGCGATCGAGACGCTTTACGGGGCGGGATACAGCTTCTCCGATGGATAGGGTCCGTACTGGCAGGTCGCCCGAGCGGCTGTTCTGGACGCGGCGCATTTCGCTCACCTCGCGCATCCTGGCCGTCAACATCATCGCCTTGGCACTGCTAGCCGGCTCTCTGTTTTACCTCGACAGCTACCGCAAGCAACTGCTGGCCGAGCGGTCAAAACTGGCCAGTTCAGAAGCGCTGATCATCGCCGATGCCCTCGCCGAAACCCCGCGGACCGAGCGCGCGCCGTTGCTCGCCCGGATTGGCAGCGAACAGCATTTGCGCTTGCGGCTTTATGATGCACGCGGACACCAGCTGACCGACAGCTTCCTGCTAACTGACCCCAGCTTCCAGTTCATCGACCCGTCGGGTGAAAGTTTGTTGCTGCGCGCTGCCCGGATGCTCGATCGTTCGATGGATTTTTTGGTCGGCGCGCCCGACGTGGCATCCTATATTGAGGCCGCCATCCCCACTGCCGATGCCTGGCCCGAGGTATCGCAAGCGCAGAAACTGGGTGAAGTGGTGGTGAAGGAGCGGCGCGCGCCCGATGGAACGCCAGTTTTCACCGCTGCCACCCCAGTGGGGGAGCGCGGCGAGGTATTGCTGACCACACGCAACGCCCGCGACATCACCGAAAAGGTGCGCGAGGCAAGGCAAACGCTGGCGATCATCATCGGCGTGGCCCTGCTGCTGTCCGTGCTGCTCTCGCTGTTCCTAGCCCGCACCATCGTCCAGCCGCTCAAGGTGCTGGTGCGCGCCGCTGTGCGTGTGCGGCTCGGGCGTGACCGCGAGGTTGTCGTCCCGCGTCTGCCTGAACGCGGCGACGAAATCGGCCTGCTGGCTCGCGCCATTTCCGATATGACCGCAGCGCTCCGCCAGCGCATCGACGCGGTGGAAAGTTTCGCCGCCGATGTTGCCCATGAGGTCAAGAACCCGCTGGCGAGCCTGCGCAGCGCCATTGATACGCTGGGCAAAGTGGATGACCCCGCCTTGCGCAAACAACTCACCGAAATTGCCGCCCATGATGTGCGCCGGATTGACCGGCTGGTTACCGAAATTGCTTATGCCAGCCGCATCGATGCCGAACTGTCGCGCACAACTTTTGAAGCCGTCGATATGGGCGCACTGCTGCGTGGGCTCACCGGTGAGCGCGCCGAACGCAAAGCTGATGGTGATTGCAAGATCATGCTCAAAACCGGCAACCGCCGCTGCATTGTGCCCGGCGATGCCGCCCGACTGGAGCGCGTGCTCTCCAACCTGCTCGATAATGCTGTGTCGTTCTCTCCCCCCGGCGGCACCATCGAGATCGCCATGAGCCGTGGCGACAATCGCGTGCGCATTGCCATCAGTGACGAAGGACCGGGAATCCCGCTGGAAGAGCGCGAAAAAATCTTCGAACGCTTTCATTCTTTGCGCCCTGATGGCGAGGATTTTGGCAGCCACTCCGGCCTCGGCCTCGCCATCGCACGCACCATTGCCTTGGCCCATGACGGCAGCTTGACTGCGAGCAACCGGGCCGATGGCAAAGCTGGCGCCTGCCTTATCATCGACTTGCCCGAGATGGCGAAATGACTCTGCGCCAAGCCACTTGTGTTGCCATTGCTGGGCGCGCCGTGCTCATCGAAGGCGTATCTGGATCAGGCAAATCAAGCCTTGCGCTGGCACTGTTGGATCGCGGCGCGGTGCTGGTGGGTGACGATGGTGTGGTGCTTGAGGTCAGCGGCGGAAGACTGATCGCCCAGACGCCGCCAAATACAGCGGGCATGATCGAAGTGCGCAATCTGGGTATCCTCACCAGGCCGACGCAGGAAAACGTGCCGGTTGCGCTGGTGCTGATACTGGATGCCGATGCACCACGTTTCATCGACGAGGCCGAACATATCGAGATAGCCGGGATTACCCTGCCGATGATTCGCTTGTTTCCCGACTCGCCAGTGCTTCACCTGCGCGCCGAACTGGCACTGGAGCGTTACGGATTGTCTTGACCAGTCCTAACGCTGTGGACAAGCGCTAGCGGCAGGAGCAAATCAGCAGGCCATGCTCAGCGAATCTCATGACAGAAGCCAGCGCGTATTGCTTGTTACCGGCCTGCTTGGCGCGGGTAAAACCACAGCGCTGAAAGTGCTGGAAGACCTCGGCTGGGAAACCATCGACAACTTCCCCATCCGTATGCTCGGGCAGCTGATCGGCAAGCCTGGTGAGAATAGCGACTCTCTGCGCCCACCACTCGCTATCGGTTTCGATTCGCGCACCCGCGGCTTCAATCCGCTGGAAATCATCGAACGGGTAAAGCGACTTACCGGACGCGACGATCTGACCGTTACCGCGCTTTTCCTCGATTGTGCGGGGCAGGAACTTGAACGCCGCTATAACGAAACGCGCCGCCGCCACCCGCTCGCCGCCGATATGCCCGCCGCCTCTGGCATAGCGGCCGAACGCGAGCTGATGGAACCGCTGCGCCGCTGGGCCGATATGGTGATCTCGACCACCGAGATGTCGAGCAACGATCTGCAGCAGGCGGTTCGTGATCGGTTTGCCACGCAATCCGAACAGCAGTTGACTATCACCGTCTCCAGCTTCGGCTTTTCACGGGGGATGCCACCCGTTGCCGACCTGGTTTTCGATATGCGCTTCCTCGATAATCCACACTGGGTTGCCGATTTGCGCGAACTGACCGGCAAGGATCAGGCCGTTGCTGATCATATCCGCGAGGATGAGGCCTTTGCCCCCGCCTTCGCTCAGATTCGCGACCTGCTGCTGCTGCTGCTTCCTCGATATGAATTGCAGGGCAAAGCCTATGTCCATGTGGCCTTCGGCTGCACTGGTGGACGGCATCGTTCGGTGTTTACCGCCGAACAAATTGCGCAAGCCTTGCGCGACGCCGGGTTTTCCCCCACATTGCTGCACCGCAACCTCGGCTCGCGCGCGGCTGACCTCGTTGAGGGAAGCAGAACACGATGACCGCAAGAATTGACCAATCGGCTGACCTCTCACGCAAAATTGCGGCGAGTTCAGCACTTCGGCCCAGCATTCGGAGCGCTTTACCCCAATGATCGGATTGGTCCTGGTAACCCACGGCAAACTCGCTGTGGAATTCGTGCATGCGATGGAGCATGTTGTCGGCCGACAAGAGGCGGTAGCTACCGTCTGTATCGGCCCCAATGACGATATGGAAAAGCGTCGCCGGGAAATCGCGACTGCTGTTAAAACCGTCGATTCGGGCACAGGCGCCATCATCCTGACAGATCTGTTCGGTGGCACGCCCTCAAACCTCGCCATCTCGCTGATGCGCGCGGGCGAGATTGAGGTGATCGCCGGGATCAATCTGCCGATGCTGATCCGGCTGGCTGGCGCGCGCAAGACCATGACTGTCACCGCCGCTGTCTGTGCCGCGCGCGAGGCTGGACGCAATTATATAACTGTCGCCTCCGAGTTCCTCGGGCAGGAAGTCTGATGGAGGCCAAGGCATGACCCAGCACAGCGAAACCGTTGAAATCGTCAACCAGCGCGGCCTGCATGCGCGGGCCAGTGCCAAATTCGTCAACTTCGTGGCCAAGCTGCCCGAAGGTGTCAGGGTCACAGTCGCCAAAGACGGCAACGAAGCCGATGGCAGCTCGATCCTCGGCCTGATGATGCTGGGTGCGGCCAAGGGCGATTCCATCGAGATTACCGCCCGGGGAGAAGGCGCAGAGCTGCTGCTACCTAAGCTGGTTGGGCTGGTGGTGGACGGGTTTGGCGAGGATTGAGCGCTTGAATCAGCGCCGCCAGATAACCGGTTTTTCCAACCCTACCGTCAAGTTCCTCCGCTCACTGCGCGACAAGAAGCATCGGCGGCGCGAGGGGAAATTCCTCGCTGAAGGGCTGCGTCTGCTCACCGACGCGCGCGATTCTGGCCGGCTGCCTGAAATGCTGATCATGGCGGAAAAGCGCGACGATCACCCTTTGCTGGCTGCGCTCGAAGCCGATGTGCTGGCCAATGGCGGCGATGTGATCGAGACCAGCGACGATATCCTCGCCAAGATCACTGGCAAGGACAACCCGCAAGCGGTGGCAGGCGTGTTCGCCGAATTTGATACACGTCTGGAAACGCTTGACCGCAGCGAAGCGAAAATCTGGCTGGTGGCGCAGGCGCTGCGCGATCCCGGTAATCTCGGCACCATGTTGCGCACTGGAGACGCCTTAGGTGCAGGCGGGCTGATCCTGATCGACGATTGCGCCGATCCCTTTTCGGTCGAGGCGGTGCGCGCCTCGATGGGGGCAATTTTCACGCAACAGATTGCTCAGGCACGCTGGGAGGATTTCATGCCATGGCTGCGTGGCGGTTCGGGTCAGTTGGTAGCCGCCAGCCTAAGGGATGCACAAAATTACCGCGTCGCGCCTTATGCTGCGCCCTGTTTCGTCATGGTCGGCAACGAATCACGCGGGTTGCCTCAGGAATATGAGGACGCTTGCGATCTGCGCGTGACCATGCCGATGAAGGGCCGCGCTGACAGCCTTAATGCGGCTGTTGCAGCCGCTGTGCTCGGCTATGAAGTCCTGGCATCGCTGGACAGCTGAATATAATCGGCGGTTCATCGTCCGATCATCAGAGACCGCATAATCAGGCACCATGAACCTCAAAGCCCTCATCCTGCTCCCGCTTGCACTCAGCGCCTGCGCGATGGCGCGGCCCGTCTCCGCCCCGCTTGTCGGGTCCGAATGGCGCTTTAACCAGATCGATGGCGCTGAGCCGGTGCGCAAGAATGCCCGCCTGACTTTCCATCCCGATCGCCTGTCTGCCAATGTCGGTTGCAATGGCATGGGCGGTGAATGGCGCATCAACAAAGGACGGCTGATCGCTGGGCCGTTCATGTCCACCCAGATGTGGTGCGAAGGTGTGATGGATCAGGAACGCGCGCTGGGCACATTGTTGGCAAGCAACCCTGTGCTTACGGTCAAGGTCAAGGGCAAGGCGATGACGTTGAAGGGCGAAGGCCATTCAGCGCTGCTGACGCGGACCAACTGACCCGCTCAAACCAGCCTCAGTCCCCGGCGACAAACATATCGATCCGCCACTTGCCCTGCACCCGCCTCGCAATGATGCGGTAGTCAATCGGGCTGCGCAGCTTTGCCGTAGCGACATAGCCGCGCTTGCCGCTGTCAAGCACCCGCACCTTGCTGAACCCGCCGCGCGCTGCTTCGCCCTCGACCGGCGCGACCATATCCCAAGTCAGGTTAGCGATAATTTTCGAACGACCCTCTGGCCGGTCATGCATTGGCACACCCTTGCCGGTGACGAGGAACACCGTCATCGGATCGACGTCGTTCAGCTCCTGCGAAAACAACGAGGGCATTACTAGCGAGCGATTACGATAGGCGCAGCCGAGCGGCAGCAAATCCTCCAGCGCACGCCACAGATTGCGGCCCTCGCGTGAGGCGAGCCGCTTGCGCAGTTCAGCCGTGCCGCCGCCACCGCCAAAATCGAGTTTGATGTCTTTCGCGGTGAGCGCGATCAGTGCCCGCGAATCGCGGTGACGTACGGCTTTGGCAAGGTTGGCGCGGAACGTTGCGGCCCCCGGCACACGCGTGCATTCATCAAACGGCGGAAAGCGGTGCGGAGGCTTGGCTGAGGCTGGGACTGCGGCAAACATCGCAATTGCCAGCACAATAGCTGCGATCCGGCGCATCAGGCCTCTCCTCCCACTTCTTCATCAGCAGCGAGCGGCAAGGCGGGCGTATCCGCTGCGGCAGTATGACGCGGCAGCGCGTCAATCAGCGGCACATCCTCAATCTCGCGCTTGCCGATCTCGATGCCCTTGTCACGCAAGCGGCGACCCGAAGCGAGGACATTGCGTTCAAAACTGCTGACGAATTTGTTGTAATGGCCGACCGCGCTTTCCAGCCCACCGCCGACCTTCTTGAGGTGTTCTGCGGCCACCGCCAGCCGGTCATAAAGCTCCGCCCCGGCGCGGCCGATCTCGATAGCTTCGCGCGCCAGCTTGTCCTGCGACCAGACCATGGCGACGGTGCGGGCGATGGCGACGAGATTGGTCGGCGTGGCCAATAGCACCCGGCGCTGGAAGGCGAAGTCCCACAGCTCGGGATCGGATTCGAGCGCGGCGGCGACGAAATGCTCGCCCGGTACGAACATCACTACATAGTCCGGCGCTTCTTCAAACTGGCTCTGATAGCTTTTGGCACCCAGCTGCTGGACGTGGTTGCGCATTGATTGGGCGTGCGCCGCCATATGCGTATCGCGGGTGGCATCGTCGCCCGCTTCGTAAGCCGCCTGATAGGCGTTGAGTGATACCTTGGCGTCGATCACCAGCTTCTTCTGGCCGGGAATGTTGACCACGGCATCGGGACGCAAGCGGCCTTCTGCCGTATCAATCGAATGTTCGGTGACGAAATCGGTATGCTCAGCCAGTCCGCATTGTTCGAGCACATTGCGCAACTGCTGCTCTCCCCAGCGCCCGCGCGCCTTGGGGGCATTGCGCAGCGAATTACCGAGCCGCGCGGCTTCCTCGCGCACCTTGTCCTGCCCGTCACGCATCGATTGAATCAGACCGCCAAGTTGCCCGAATGCATCGACTCGCTCTTTCTCAAGTTTTGTGACCTGATCCTCATAGCTCTTGAGCTTGAGGCCAACCGGATCGAGCAGCGCCTTGATCCGCGCCTCGTTCTTTTCCTCTGACACGGTGAAGCGTTCCTGCGCCCGCTGGAGGAACACTTCCTGCGCCTGCCCCAGCACCTTGGCCCCAGCGGCTTCAAATTCCTTCTTCAGTGAATCCTGCGATTGCAGCAGCAGCGCCTTCTGCTCGTCAAAATTGGCCGCATTGGCCTCCAGTGTCGCCAGTTTTATAGAGGCATCACCCAGATCCTTGATCGCTGCGCGGAAGCGCGTGTCGAGTTCCTTCATCTCGTCCTCGGCAGCCTCAAGCCGCTCACGCAGCTCCGCAGCAGGTCGCCCGCCCAGAAACCAGCCGAGCGCCAGCCCAGCGCCGACGCCGAGAATCAGGGTGATGATGGCAAAAATCTGCGGATTCACGGCAATTCCCATCTGGAACGAAATGGGAACTTATAGCGAGTTGTGCGGTCTGGCAAGCCTCAGCGAGCGACCATTAGATCAAGCCGCCTTACGCAGCTTGTCCAGCTTCTTCAGCGCCATTTGCCGTTTGAGCCGGCTGAGGTGGTCTATGAACACCACGCCTTCAAGGTGGTCCATCTCGTGCTGCAGGCAGGTGGCCATGATGCCATCCATTTCCGCCTCATGCACCTTGCCGTCCAGATCCTGCCAGCGCGCACGGATGCGTGAAGGGCGTTCGACCTCAGCGTAAATCTCAGGCACCGAGAGGCAGCCTTCGTTGTAGAAGGTGGTTTCTTCGGAATCCTCAAGAATCTCGGGGTTGATGAACACTTGCGGCTCGCGCTTTACCGGATGGTGGGTGTGGCTGTGGCCGCCGTGCGCGGTGCATTCTTCGGGCTCGGCATCGGGATCGTCCGGCTGGAGATCGATCACCAGCACACGCAGCGGCACGCCCAGTTGCACAGCGGCGAGGCCGATGCCGGGGGCATCATACATCGTCTCGAACATATCAGCGACGAGCACCTTCAGCTCATCGTCGAACTTTTCAACGGGGGCGGAAATCTGCTTGAGGCGCAGATCGGGAATTTCGATGATTTCGCGGATAGCCATGAGGGTCAGATAGTCGCGCTCTGCCAGACTATCAACCCACCGGCCTTCTCGCCCGCAAGGCCTGCGCCAAAGTCCCCTCATCGAGGTAATCGAGTTCGCCCCCCACCGGCAGTCCGTGCGCCAGTTGGGTGACGCGGAGCGGCAGGCCTTCCAATCGCTCGGCGATGTAATGCGCCGTCGTTTGCCCTTCCAGCGTGGCGTTCATCGCCAGAACCACTTCATCAATGCCGCCTGCCGAAACGCGTGCGATCAGCTTGCCGATCGACAGATCCTCGGGCCGCACGCCGTCGAGCGCCGATAGCCGCCCGCCAAGCAGGTGATATTTGCCGGTGAACAGCTTTGCCCGGTCCAGCGCCCACAAATCTGCCACATCTTCGACCACACAGAGCGAACGCGAATCGCGGCGCGGATCGGTGCAGATCGCGCAGGGATTGGCGGTATCGACATTGCCGCAGGTATCGCATTCGACCAGCGTCTCTTTCACCGCCAGCAGCGCCTCGACCAGCGCCGCCAGTGCCGTCTCGCGCCGCTTGACCAGCCACAGCACCGCCCGCCGCGCCGAGCGGGGACCAAGGCCGGGAAGCCGGGCCAATGCGTTGCTGAGTGTCTCGATCTCTTGCGATGCCATGGCGCGGGGGATAGGAGGATTTTGAAACAAAATGAACCGAAAAGCCCCTCCCCCTTGAGGGGGAGGTTGGGTGGGGGTGTACTAACGCCAAAATCGACGCGAGACTTCGCCTCGCTCCCCCACCCCAACCCCTCCCCGCCGGGGAGGGGCTTTTCGCGGTTGGACAAGCGAAATGCGTATCATCTTCATGGGAACGCCCCAATTTGCCGTGCCAGTGCTGCGGGCGCTGATCGAGGCGGGGCACATTGTCGTCGCCGCCTATAGCCAGCCGCCGCGCGCTGGTGGGCGGCGGGGCAAGGAATTGACGCCTTCACCTGTGCAACTGTTCGCCGAGGCGCAGGGCATCCCGGTTCGCTGCCCGCGCACCCTGCGTGATCTTGAGGCGCAGGCGGACTTTGCCGCGCTGGAAGCCGATGTGGCAGTGGTTGCGGCTTACGGCCTGATTCTGCCGCAGATAGTGCTCGATGCGCCAAAGCACAGCTGCCTCAACGTCCACGGCTCGATCCTGCCGCGCTGGCGCGGGGCAGCGCCCATTCAACGGGCAATTCTGGCAGGCGACGCACTGACCGGCGTCGGCATCATGCAGATGGAAGCCGGGCTCGATACCGGGCCGGTGCTGGCCGAGGCCAAGGTGCCGGTGGAGCGCAAAACTGGCCGCGAGCTGGCCGAGGAACTCGCCGAACTTGGTGCCAGCCTGATGGTGGAAGTGCTGGCAGATCTGCCCGGCCATCCGCCGCGCGCGCAAAGCGATCAGGGCGTCACTTATGCCAAAAAGATCGACAAGGCCGAGACGCGGCTCGATTTCAGCCACGATGCCGAGACGGTGGAGCGCCAGATCCGCGCCTTCCATCCGGTGGCCTGGTTCGCGCTGGAGGGCGAGCGTTACCGTGTGCTGGCCGCCGATGTCATCGCCCGTAGCGGCGCGGCGGGGACGGTGCTGGATGAGGAACTGACCATTGCTTGCGGCTTTGGCGCGATCCGGCCCAAGCTGGTGCAGCGCGCTGGCCGCCCGGTGATGACGGCAGCGGAACTTCTGCGCGGGCGGGCAATTGCAGCGGGGACGCGGCTCAATTGACCCGCTTCGCCCTCACCCTCGAATTTGATGGCACGCCGTTCCTTGGCCTCCAGCGCCAGACGCAGGGGCCAACTGTGCAGCAGGCGGTGGAGGACGCCGCGCGGGCGATTACCGGCGAGACGGTGATCATGCACGCTGCCGGGCGCACCGATGCCGGGGTTCATGCGCTGGCCATGCGCGCCCATGTGGACATTCAGAAAGACATCACCCCGTTCCGTCTGTTGGAGGCGCTCAACGCGCTGATGCGCCCCGCCCCCGTCGCAGTGGTGGCCTGCGAGGTGGTTGCCGATGATTGGCACGCGCGGTTTTCCTGCACCGGGCGCTCTTATCTCTACCGCGTGGCCAATCGCCGCGCACCTTTGACAATTGAGGCGGACCGGGCATGGTTGGTGGGCAAGCCGCTTGATGAAGCGGCCATGCACCGCGCCGCGCAGATGCTGGTCGGGAGCCACGATTTCACCACCTTCCGCTCGGTCCATTGCCAGTCGGCGAGTGCGATCAAGACGCTTGACCGGCTGGACGTGCGGCGAGAAGGTACGCATGTGCTGATCGAGGCCGAGGCGCGGAGTTTCCTGCACCATCAGGTGCGCTCGATGGTCGGCTGTCTGGTACTGGTCGGGCTGGGCCGCTGGCGTGAAGAACAGATCGCTGAAGCTCTGGCCGCTTGTGATCGAACCGCGCTCGGCCTCAATGCACCGCCGCAGGGGTTGTATTTTGTAGCGGCGCGTTATCCCGGCGAATAACTTCCCGCTTCGTCATTGCGAGGAGCGCAGCGACGAAGCAATCTAGGGCGGTTCGCGCTGGCTCTGGATTGCCGCGCGGCTTCACCGCTCGCAATGACGAAATAGGTTTGGGAGAATAACGATGAGCGTTACCGGCAAGCAGATCACCTCCACACTCACCGCTGACGGCCTGCTAACGGTGGAACTGGCGGATCACACCTTCCCCGACCCCACCGGCCACGAAGTGCTGGTAAAAATCGAGGGTGCGCCGATCAACCCATCAGACCTCGCGTTGCTGTTCGGCCCGGCTGACCTTGCCAATGCCACCTATGCCCCCGGCAAGGTCGTCGCCCATATGCCCGAGCCAGCCATGCGCGCCATGGCCGTCCGCGTCGGTCATTCGCTGACGGTCGGTAACGAAGGCGCGGGCACGGTTATCGCGGCGGGCGATGATGCCTATGCCCAAACGTTGATCGGCAAGCGCGTGTCATTTGTCTCGGGCCGGATGTATGCCAGTCATGCGCTGGTTGATGCCCGAGGCTGTCTGGTGCTGGGCGACGATATCAGCGCCGAGCAGGGTGCAGGAGCCTTCGTTAACCCGCTGACCGTGCTGGGCTTCGTTGAAACAATGCGCGCTGAAGGCTTTAACGGACTGATACACACCGCCGCTGCATCGAACCTTGGGCAGATGCTGGTCAAACTGTGTCAGGCCGAGGGCGTGCCGCTGGTCAATGTCGTGCGATCAGCCGAGCAGGTAGCCTTGCTTAAAGCCATCGGTGCCGAGCATGTGGTCAATTCGTCCGACGTGGATTTCATGGGCCAGTTGACCGAAGCCATCGCTGCCACCGGTGCCTATCTTGCTTACGATGCCATCGGCGGCGGGCGAATGGCCGGAACCCTGCTGGCCGCGATGGAGCAGGTGGCGAGCAAGGGCATTCCCTATAGCCCCTATGGCTCAAACGTGATGAAAAAAGTCTATGCTTATGGCATGCTGGATCTATCCCCCACGGTGATCAATCGCAGCTTCGGCTTCGCCTGGAGCGTCGGTGGCTGGCTGCTGACTCCGTTCCTCGCCAAGGCGGGGATGGAAGGACAGGCACGGCTCAGCGCTCAGGTGCTCAGCGGCCTGACCACTACCTTTGCCAGCCACTACAAGGCGAAAATTTCGCTGGAGGAAATGCTGACGCGCGATGTGGCCATGGCTTACAATGCCAAGGCGACGGGTGAGAAGTTTTTGGTGGTGCCTTCGTAAGATCCTCCCCAAGCAAGCTCGAGGAGGTCTAAAAAACTATCCCTTGCCGACCACAGACTCAGGCAATTCGGTGCCGAACACCCGCTGGTAATATTCCGCCACCAGCATCCGCTCGGTCTCATCGCACTTGTTGAGGAACGACAGGCGAAAAGCAAAACCGGGGTCTTTGAAGATTGCGGTGTTTTGTGCCCAGGTGATGACGGTGCGCGGGCTCATCACGGTGGAGATATCGCCGTTCATAAATCCTTGGCGAGTGAGGTCAGCCACCTTGACCATGTTCTTGACCATATCTTCGGCGACGCCGGTGGACTTCTTGAGCACGATCTCAGCCTCCACCGCAGCGGGCAGATAGTTGAGGGCGACGACGATGTTCCAGCGGTCCATCTGTCCTTGGTTGATCGCCTGAGTGCCGTGATAAAGGCCTGAAGTATCGCCAAGTCCCACGGTGTTGGCGGTCGAAAACAGCCGGAACCACTTGTTCGGACGGATCACGCGGTTCTGGTCGAGCAGGGTCAGCTTGCCCTCAGCCTCCAGCACGCGCTGAATGACGAACATCACATCGGGTCGGCCAGCGTCGTATTCATCGAACACCAATGCGGTCGGGGTCTGCAAGGCCCATGGCAACAGACCTTCGCGGAATTCGGTGACTTGCAGGCCATCGCGCAGCACGATGGCATCGCGGCCGATCAGATCGATACGGCTGATATGGGCATCAAGGTTGATGCGGATGCACGGCCAGTTGAGCCGCGCGGCAACCTGCTCGATATGGGTTGATTTGCCGGTGCCGTGATAGCCCTGAACCATGACACGGCGATTGTAGGCAAAGCCCGCTAGGATCGCCAGCGTGGTATCGGGATCAAAGACGTAGCTGTCATCGAAATCAGGCACGCGCTCATCGGCTTCAGAGAAGGCAGGCACCTTCATGTCGATGTTGATGCCGAAGTGCTCACGCACATCGAGTTCGCGATCAGGGGCGGAAAGGACCGTTGTTTCGCGGCTATCGGGCTGAATGTTGGGAATCTGGCTCATGATCAGCAGCGCCTATACGCGCCAGCCTTGCGCTGCAATAAGCTTCAAGCAGCAACGCTGAAATCTGTAGCCTTGCAGGCGCGATCTCGGCCATCGGCTTTGGCGCGATAAAGCGCGGCATCGGCCAGCCGGTAAAGCCGCTTCCAGTCTTTTTCAGATGCCACCTGACCATCGGAAAATCCGATGCTCACCGTCACCTTCACGCCTTGCGGCATGATCTGGCAGCGCACCGCCTCAAGCAGATTTTCGGGCAGGCATTGCTCCGCTAGACTGCGCGGCATCAGCAGGGCAAATTCCTCACCACCCAGTCGCACGGCCAGGCTGCGCGGCGGACGGCAGGCCTCGATGGCGTTGGCCACCGCCACCAGCACCTGATCGCCGGCTTCGTGGCCGATCCTGTCATTCACCAGCTTGAAGTGATCAATATCGATCAGCATCAGCCGCTGGCGTGATCGACTGCCGATGGCGAAATCGAGAAACGAGCGGCGGTTAAGCAAGCCGGTGAGCGAATCCGTATTGGCCAGATGCAGCGCTGTTTGTTCGCCTTGCAGGGCATGATCGCGTTCCTCGCCCAGTTCGCGCAGGCGCGCCGTGATCAACAGCGAACTCAGCAGCGCCTCAATCGACAGCGCCACAAGATTGCCGTTATCGAGCAGAAACATCTGCGGAATGAGGTTGAAACCATGCGCGGCGCGCATGACCGAAATGATGATCGGTGCTGACCATGCCAGCAGAAACAGCCCTAAATAGCGATTGCGGACACGCCAGGCATTGTACAGCAGCGGGAAGACCATGATCAGCATGGCCGTCATGCCGATGAAATAGAGACGGTCAAGCAGATGGGCCTGCCAGGGGGCGAGCGCGGCAAAAGCCAGAGCTGAAGCCAGTGCTGCATAACCGCTCCAGCGGATAGCGATTGTCAGGCGCGGACCGCAGACTTCGGCACCGAAGAAATTGCGAATGAAACGCAGCGCGGTGATCCCGGAAATCGCCAGCAGAATGTAGTTCAGGCGGAGCCGATCATTATTGTCGATCCACGTTGCGAACAGCATCAGCGAACCCGATGAGGTGAAGGTATAGGCCGCCAGAGCGGCGATCATCGAGCAGTAATAGAGCTGAAACCGGTGCCGCATCGCCGCCCATAGCGAGAAATTATAGACGATCAGCGCCAATGCCAGTCCGGCAAAGCCGGTGTATAACGCAACCAGCCACAGCTTGGTCAAATTAGCTTCGGTTCTGGGAATGATTGATGTTCCCAGAACCACCCCGCGCAGATTGGCCGAACCTTGGGTTTCGATCAGGATTGAGCTCAGCGGCGCGCCATGTCGGGGCACCGGGAATTCCATGATCGCGCCCATGGTGATGTAGCGAGAAGCTGTCCGTGAAGTGAAATCGAGACTCTGCTCGTGGCCATCGGCGTAGCGGAATCGGATATATTCAGCATCCTGCCAGACGCTGTTGGTGCGCAGTACCAGCGGATCATCGAGCGCAGGCTGCACGGGCACGAACCGCAGGAGTACTGCGAAATCTCCCGAACCCTTCAGGTTCTGCTCCGCTCGGCAATCGAAGCGATCTTGCTGGGCGGCGATTCCACCCGCAGTCTCGCCTTCTGAAATCTGCGCGATGCAGGTTTCGACCGGAATTTCGCGCGCCATGGCCGCCCCGCTTGCCATCACGGCAAGCAGAACTCCCAGAAAAAGCCGTGAAATCCAGTCCATTCCCCGCATGATCTAGTCCTAGCTTCATCAAGCAAACAACGTGTTAACAAGTACCAGTTTGACTGGATACCGACTGGTTGGTACGTTTTTATTGTGATCCCGAATCGTCTCTTTCGCCCAGTCCCACAAACCGCGCGGGACAAATTGCTGGAGGCTGCCGTGAAACTGGTGCGCTCAAGCGGATATTCGGCGACTTCCGTCGATCAGCTTTGCGCCGAAGCAGGGGTGACCAAGGGTGCCTTTTTCCACCATTTCCCCACCAAGGAAGCGCTGGGAGTGGCGGCAGCGGAATATTGGTCAGCCAGCACATCGGGCTATTTCGCCGCTGCGCCCTATCACCACCACGCCGATCCGGTGGACCGGGTGCTCGGCTACATCGACTTCCGCATGGCGCTGATCGGCGGTCCGGTAGAGGGCTTCAGCTGTGTTGCGGGAACCATGGTGCAGGAGGCGTTCCGCTCCAGCGCCGCAATCCGCGTTGCCTGCGAGGCCAGTATCATGGGTAATGCCAAGGCGCTGGAGGCTGATCTTGCCGACGCCATTGCCCAGCGCGGTGTGCGCGGCACGACGCCAGAGAGCCTCGCGCGCCATGTCCAGACGGTAATACAGGGTTCATTTGTTCTCGCCAAAACGCAAAACGGCGATGCCAGCGCTGATCTGGCGCGCGAGCAACTCGGCCATCTGCGCCGCTATTTCTCAATGCTGTTCGGGGCTGCACGAGAGGAGAACCTGCAATGACCAAGATGATTTTCGTCAACCTGCCGGTGGCCGACCTGCCGCGGTCGATAGCATTCTATGAGACCCTTGGTTTCACCATCAATCCGGCTTTCACCGATGAGACTGCCTCTGCAATGCAATGGAGCGAGGCGATCCACGTGATGATCCTGAGCCATGACAAGTGGCGCACCTTCACCACACGGCCAATTCCCGATCCGGGATCAAGCGAAGTGGCGCTGGCTCTGTCGCTGGATAGCCGCGCTGCGGTCGATGCAATGATCGAGGCGGCTGCGGCGAGCGGCGGCACGCCCGACATCAATCCGCCACAGGACCACGGCTTCATGTACGGCCGGGATCTCGCCGATCCCGACGGCCATGTCTGGGGGCCATTCTGGATGGATCCGGCTGTCGCCAATGGCGAAGCGCAGGCCAGCTGATCGGCAACGGAAAACTCAAGTTGGGAGAAGTATCATGTCCTATATTGATGGTTTCGTGATTGCGGTGCCCACCGCAAACCGTGAAAAATTCATCGAACAGGCACAGTTCAGCGACAGTATCTTTATAGAATGGGGCGCTACCCGCGTTCTCGAATGCTGGGGCGAAGATGTGCCAACAGGAACCCTCACCGATTTTCGCCGCGCGGTGAACGCCACTGATGATGAAAGCGTGGTCTTCAGCTGGATCGAATGGCCCGACAAGGCCACCCGCGATGCTGCCTATGCCAAGATGGAAGATCCCACGCTCAATGATCCGCGTATGGATCCGGCAAAAAATCCCATGCCGTTTGACGGAAAGCGCATGATTTTCGGCGGGTTTTCGCCAATTGTTGAGCTGGGTGGCAAGTGATGACCACTCAAAAAGGCAGCTACATCTGGTACGAATTGATGACCGGCGATCCCGATGGCGCAGCGGCATTCTATGGCGCGGTGGTCGGCTGGAACATCGTGGGCGAGCCCGATCCGGCGAGTGGTATGGATTACCGCCACATCATCCGCAGCGATGGTGGCAGCAGCGGCGGCGTGCTCGGCCTGACGCCGCATATGACCGAAGGCGGCGCCCGGCCCTGCTGGATGGGCTATCTTTTCGTGGCAGACATTGACGCCGCAATCGCTGCGGTCACCGCCGAGGGCGGCAAGCTGTTGATGCCGAAGATGACCATTGATGTCGGCAGCTTTGCCTGCATCACCGATCCGCAGGGCGTGCCGATCTATATCATGACTCCCACTCCCCCTCCCGGCAAGGAAGGTATAAAAAGCGATGTCTATGATCGCTGGACCCCGCAGCATGTCTCGTGGAACGAGCTTTACACCCCCGATCTTGACGCGGCCAAAGCGTTCTATGCGAAGTACTTTGACTTCGAATTCAACACCGCGATGCCGATGGGTGAGATGGGTGACTATTGCTTCATTGATCACGGCGGCGAACAGATCGGCGCGGTGATGCAAAAGCCGCCGCATGTCCCGGTCGCAGGTTGGAACTATTACATCCGCGTTGACAGCATCGAACGCGCCAAAGCGTCGGTCGAGGCCAATGGCGGGCAGGTGCTGAATGGCCCGATGGAAGTGCCCGGTGGTGACTGGATCATCAACGGCATCGACCCTCAGGGTGCGGTCTTCTCACTCGTTGGCACAAAAGGAACCTGAGGCATGGCTGACTATACATTCTTCACCAACCCGATGTCGCGCGGTCAGATTGCCCGCTGGGCGCTCCACGAGGCCGGGGCCGATTATGAACAGGTGCTGGTGGACTGGACCAACCGCCCCCCTGCCCTCGCCGCTGCCAATCCGATGGGCAAGGTGCCGGTGATCGTTCATCACACTGCTGACGGTGACAGGGTGGTGACAGAATGTGCGGCGATCTGCGCCTATCTGGCCGAGATGGAGCCCGAAGCGGGCCTTCTGCCCAATGACGCCCAGATGGCGGATTATTATCGCTGGATGTTCTTTGCCGCCGGGCCGGTCGAACAGGCCATCGTCGGAAAATCGATGGGCTGGGAAGTGCCTGAAGGCCGCGAGGGTATGGTCGGTTTCGGTAGCTTTGAACGCACTTTGACCACACTTGAAGGCCATTTCACCACGCACAATTATGTCTGCGGCGATCATTTCACCATGGCCGATGTCTATGTCGGCAGTCAGGTTGATTGGGGACTGACTTTTGGCTCGATCCCACCAGAGCCCGCCTTCGTCGCCTATGCCGAGCGGCTGCAAGCCCGCCCCGCCTACAAAACCGCCAAGGCCATCGACAACGCGCTGATCGAGGAGTTCCGCAAATGACAGGAGCAGCATAATGCACGAACTTTCCATCACCCGGTTCATCGCCGCGCCGCCCGCCAAAGTCTGGGACGTGATGACTAACCGGATCGAGGAATGGTGGTGCCCCAAGCCATGGCGCGCCGAATTCGATAATCTCGCTCGGCAGGTTGGCGGGACGGCGAATTGCACAATGTTTGGCCCCGACGGCGAAATTCACCCGCATCCCGGCACAGTACTGGCGTGGGACGAAGGGCGGCGCTTTGCCTTCACCGATGCGATTGTCGGCGATCTGGAGCCTGCGGGGCCATTCATGATCGGCATCTGGTCAATCGAAGCCGCGGAGTTTGAAGGCATTGGGGGCACCCGCTACACCGCCCGCGCCCGGCACTGGACCGAAGCGGACTCCGCAAGACACGAAGAAATGGGCTTTACCGAAGGCTGGGGTGCCTGCGCCGATCAGCTGGTAGCTCTGTGCGAGGAGGAGTGAGCGCGCGTGCTCAGGCAGCGAAAACCGACGATTTCCTGAGCAGCTGATAAGCCTCAACCACACCTTGCAACCGGGTTTCGTAGCTGCGGTCACCGCCGTTGCGGTCAGGATGGAAGCGGCGGACCATTTCGGAATAGCGGCTGCGCAGCGCCTTGCGATCGGCATCGAGCGGCAGGCCCAGCGCATCCAATGCGCGGGCCTCGTCAGGTGTGATCGCCCGGCCGTCCTTGCGCGCAGCGGGTTTCCGGATCCGGGCGCGCGATGCGATAGCTTCGAGTGGATCGGTAAAATCAGCCCAGTGCGGTGCTTCATCGACCCCGGCAGTGGGGCGAAAAGCGCGGGTTTCGCTGGCCCATCCCGCCATCGGCGACTGCGCGTTCCAGATTTCTTCGGCGCTCATGCCATCGAACCAGTCATAGGATGAATTGAACGCGCGGACATGCTCAAGGCAGAACCAGCGATAGTCGCCCGGACCATCGGACGAGCCGGATTGTAGCCCCGGAGCACGAAATTCTCCCACTTCGCCGCAGCTGTTCCAATCACAGCCACGTGTCGCCCCGCCAATGCGGCCATGGAATCGATCATGCTTCACGGCCTTTCACATGGCGACAGATGCGCTAGAAGTGAAGTCATGACAGGACCACTTGCACAAGAAATCGAAGCGCTGCTTCGCGCCGCCTTCGACCCCACCCAGCTCGCCGTGATCAACGATTCTGCGCGCCACAGCGGCCATACAGGCGACGATGGCAGCGGCGAATCGCATTTCACCGTCGAGATTGAGAGCGCCATATTCGCCGGTGCAACGCGACTGCAACGGCAACGCATGGTCAATGCAGCGCTGGGAGACATACCCGGCAATCGGGTTCATGCTCTGGCGATCAAGGCCAAGTCACCAGATGAAAGGGCACCCGGCGCATGAAGCGCATCACACTCGCCAACGGCATCGAACTCGATTGCATTGATGAAGGGCCGAAGGATGCTCCGGTCTTGCTGTTCCTCCACGGCTTCCCCGAATCGCACCGGACCTGGCGGCACCAGATTGCGCATTTTTCAGACCGCTTCCGCTGTATAGCGCCCGATCAGCGCGGCTATCGCGGATCGTCCAAGCCGCAAGATGTGGCCGCCTATGAACCCGGCAAACTGATCGGCGATATCTTTCAGCTCGCCGATGCGCTTGGCGTCGAAAACTTCACCATTGTCGGCCACGATTGGGGCGGCGCGATTGCCTGGGGTGTGGCACTTCTGGGTCAGGGTGCTGGAGGATTTGGTGGTCGCGTCACCCGCGCAATAATCGCCAATGCCCCGCACCCGGTGCTGTTCCAGAAACTGCTATACCTCGATCCCGAACAGCGCGCCGCCAGCCAATACATGCGCGATTTTCGCGATCCAGCGAATGACGAACTGGTCCGCGAACACGGCCTGGGCGGCCTGCTGATGAAAGTGATCAAGTGGGATCGCTCTTCAGCGATGGAGCCCGAGGTTCTCGCCGCTCAGCTGGCCGACTGGCAGGATCGTGACGCCGCCTTCGCCATGCTGAACTGGTACCGCGCCTCACCCATCGCCGTGCCGCCGCTAGATGCGCCATACCTGTTGCCCGATAATTGGCAGGAATCACCGCTGCCGCCGCTGGACATCCCCACACTGGTGATCTGGGCAATGGACGACAAGGCGCTGCCGCCGTGCAACCTCGACGGGATGGAAACGATCATCCCCAACTTGCAGATATTCCCGGTAAATGGCTGCGGCCATTTCGTGCCGTGGGAAGCGCCCCAAGCGGTGAACGGCGCGATGGAGGCGTTTCTGGGATCGAGTTAAACTGTCACTTCACCACCGCCGGAACCCGTTTCGGATCGGCAAACCAGCGGCCCGCCGCCACGAGGAAGGCGACATCCTCTGCCGCGCCGCCCAGTTCGATCCTGGCGCCTGCCACATCAGTGGGGCGGTGGTAATCGCTGTCAAAGAACCGCTCCATCCGGGCAATATCGCCGTAAGCACTCGTCACCATCACCGTCGGCACATCGTGCTTGAGCAGCGCCCAGCCATCCTGCCGACTGACATAGGCATTAGCGGCAAGATCGCCCACCAACTTGCGCTTTTGCACCTTGGCCAGCGCAGCGATCTGCGGATCAAGCCGGGTCATGCCCTTGCCGACTATCGCCAGCGGCGTGCCCGCCGGGGCAATCGCGATGGAATCGATATTAAACGCGGCGATGATCTGCTTGAGCGGCAAGGGTGGGTTTTCGGCAAAGGCCTGCGCGCCCAGCAGTCCCAGTTCCTCTGCCGTGGTCGCCAGAAAATAGATATCCCGTTCAGCCTGAGGCATTTTCGAGAGCCGCCGGGCAACCTCGGTCAGCGCGGCAAGCCCGCTGGCGTTGTCAATCGCGCCATTGCAGATCAGATGTTCGGCTGGCGGCTCGGCGCATTGGCCAAAGTGGTCCCAGTGCGACAGGAACAGCACCGCTCCAGCTGATGGACGCCGCCCCTCAAGCTTGCCGATCAGGTTGTGGGTGTGGATCGTGGTTTCGCGCGTGGTGGCTTCCAGCGTGGCGGCAATATCAAGCGGGCGCGGAACGAAAGAGGCGCTTTGCGCTTCCGTTTCGAGCGCCGCCACGGTCTGTCTATTGCCCGCCAGCAACCGGCCAAAGGCCTCAGCGGTGATGAAGCCCTCAAGATCACCGCCCAGCATGTCACTCGACAGCGCATAGCCCGAACGCCTTCGCCGCGCCGCGACTTCGCTGATCGAGCGTTCGCCATCAAGCACGGTAAGCACCGCTCCTGCCCCGGCTTTGAGCAGCGCGTTCTGGCGTGATCCATCATCGCTGGGGCCAGACAGCATTACCGCCACGCGCCCGGCAAGATCATTGCGCGCAAAACTGCTCGCACCCGTGCCAACAAACAGCAGCGGCGCGTTTTCCACCAGACTGCGCTTACCCGAGGTAAGCATCAGCACCTCGCCCGGCGCAACCGGCAACCGCTTGTTCTTGCGGGCAAAGATAGCGGTGGAGGCAGCTGGTGCGCGGGCAACCAGCTTGACCGGCGCGAACCAATCATGCGCCGGATCATTGGTTCCCGAAACCAGACCAATATCAAACCATTGCTTGCCAAGATATTTGAGCGTCTTGGCCTCGCCCTCGGTGCCAGGCTCTCGCCCGCCGAATTCGTCGCTGGCCAGTATGGCGATATGGGCGGCGAGTTGGGCTTCCAGAGCCTTGTCACGCTTGGCGGCGAGTGCTGAGGCGGGTGCAAGTATCGTGACAAGCATCATGGCAGCGCAAATCAGCGCGACAAGTCGGCTCGTCGTGCGCAGGCATCGGTTCATCGACAGAGGTATGCGGTGGAAGCGGCCTCTCGACAAGCGGCGGTAAACGAAATTTACCTTTTGTGGCAGGAAGGTAACGGTTCGCAGGACGGCCAGCTCACTCCGCCGTCCAGCCGCCATCCATGCTGATGTTGCTGCCCGTGATATTGGCTGCTTCCTTGCGGCACAGAAACACCGCCATCGCGCCGATATCTTCGGGCTGGACAAAACTTTTGGTCGGCTGACGCACCAGCATGACCTGCTCGATCACTTGTTCGCGCGTCATCCCGCGCGCCTTCATCGTATCGGGAATCTGGTTCTGCACCAGCGGCGTCCAGACATAGCCGGGGCTAATGCAATTGGCAGTGGTCCCCGCCGTCGCCAGTTCGAGCGCCAGAGTTTTGGTCAGGCCCGCAAGGCCATGTTTGGCCGAAACATAGGCCGATTTGAACGGCGATGCCGTGGTCGAATGGGCCGAGGCAACATTGATGATCCGCCCCCAACCCGCCGCCTTCATATGCGGCACGGCAAGGCGGCAGCTATCAAACGCTGCCGTCAGGTTCAACGCGATGATCTTGTCCCACTTGTCGACCGGAAAGTCTTCGATCGGCGCAACGTGCTGCATCCCGGCATTGTTGACCAGAATGTCGATGGCCCCGGCCCCCGCCATCAGCGCCTCGACGCCTGAGCGTTCAGAAAGGTCTGCGTCGATGTGAATAGCACCCAGTTCGGCGCAGAGCGCCGCGATCGCATCAGGCTCACCAAAGCCGGACAGCACCACCTCTGCCCCTTCAGCCTTCAATGCGCGGGCGACGGCAAGGCCGATGCCCGAGGTGGAACCAGTGATCAGCGCGCGCTTGCCAGCAAGAAACATTATCGACTCCGGGCCAATGATGGGACAGACAGAGAGCAAGCCAATGCGGTGACAGGGTCGTGCTGTCCAGTGCTTGAGGAGTCATTGAGAATGCGTCTGGACGATTTTGATCCCAATGCCATCGATGTTGACGATCAACGTGGTGGCAGCAGAGGCAGCGGCGGCGGTTTTCGCCTGCCGATGGGCGGTGGCGGCGGCAAGCTCGGCTGCGGCACGCTGATCATCATCATTATCGCGGCGCTGGTGTTCAAGGTTGATCCCAGCCAGCTGATCGGCGGAATGCAGGGCGGCGGCTTGGGCGGTGAGACGCAGCCAACACAGGCGCAGGGCGGCAGTAGTGCAGAGGAAAGCTGCCGGATCGACGAAGGCAGCAAGCAGAGCTGCGATGCGCTGTCCTCGCTCAACAAGACCTGGCAGCCACTGCTTGAGCAGGAACGCGTGGCCTTTCGCCGTCCGCCGATCCACTTTTATTCGCAATCTGGCCAATCGGGCTGCGGCGCAGCGCAAAGCGCTATGGGGCCGTTCTATTGCCCGACCGACAACGGCATCTATCTCGACACCGATTTCTATCGCCAGATGGAAACCGAACTTGGCGCGAAAGGCCAGTTCGCGCGGTTTTACGTGATCGCCCATGAATATGGCCACCATGTGCAGAACCTGACTGGCACTTCCGATCAGGTGCGCGCGCTACAGGAACGCAACCCCGCCGCTGCCAACCGGCTTTCGGTGCGGCTGGAATTGCAGGCCGATTGCTATGCCGGACTGTGGGCGGCGAAAAACAGCAACCTGCTCGATCCGGGTGACATGGAAAGCGGGCTCAACGCTGCCAGCTCTATCGGTGATGACAAGCTGATGCAGAGCGCCGGTCGCCGCGCTGATGAAGCCGCTTTCACCCACGGCAGCAGCGCCCAGCGCAAACAATGGCTGCGCACCGGGCTGGAAAGCGGAACAATTGCCGCCTGTGATACGTTTGCTGATCTCAGGCGCTAGGTAATTTGCCGAATCATTCGATTGGGGCATTGCAGGGGGCATATTCAGGAGGTTTTCCTTGCGCATTTTCATTCGTTTCTTGCTCCCTGCACTGGTGCTGGCCAGCATGGCTTCGCCCAGCATCGCTGCAAAAGATCCAGCCAAGAACGCCGAGCCTGACAAGCCGATGAATGATCGCGATGTTAGCGCCAGCGATGTCGCGACGACGCCATTGTCCGACCTTAACCTCAGGAAGGGTGAAATTCCCGCCTTGCTGATCACGGCTCAGGACAAACCCTATGACCTGACCGGCATCAGCCGCTGCCCGCAATTCGCCGCTGCGATTGGCGAGCTTGACGCCGTGCTGGGTGAGGACATTGATGTTGCCGTGGCGAAGAACAACCGCACCAGCGCGGGCAAGGTGGCGCAATCGGTGGTCGGTGCCTTCATCCCGTTTCGCGGCGTGATCCGCGAAGTTTCGGGTGCCAATGCCCAGGACCGCAAGGTGCAGACGGCGATCTATGCGGGCAGCGTGCGCCGCGCCTTCCTCAAAGGCGTGGGCCAGCAGCGTGGCTGCCGCTATCCGGCGCGTTCGGCAACGGCCCAGATCATCGCGGAGCAACAGGCGCTGGCATCAGGCAAACCACTGCCAACGCCCGCTGCCAAGAAGCGCAAAGCCAAACGCCGCCATTGAGATCGCGGCAATTGGACGCTAGCGCATACCGATGCGCCTCTCTGACTGCCACAACATCGACGATTTCCGCAAACTCGCCCGCCAGCGCCTGCCATGGCCGGTGTTCGACTATATCGACGGCGCGGCCGATGATGAGCTGACCAAGGTGCGCAATACTGCCGCCTTTGCCGACTGCGATCTGGTGCCTGATGTGCTGGCTGGCGTGGCGGACATCGACACCTCGGTAACGATCATGGGCCGCAAATCTGCCCTCCCGCTGATCCTTTCCCCCACTGCATTGCAACGCATCTTCCACTGGCAGGGCGAGCGGGCGGTGGCGCGCGCGGCGGAAAAGTTCGGACTGTGGTTCGGCATCTCCAGCCTTGGCACGGTGAGCATCGAAGAGATCGGCGAACTGGTTTCCAGCCCCAAGCTGTTCCAGCTCTATGTCCACAAGGATCAGGGGCTCAACCGCAGCATGATCGAGCGCTGTCAGGCGGCGAAGTTCGATGCCATCGCGCTCACCGTCGACACCATTGTTTCGGGCAAGCGTGAGCGCTGTGCGCGCAGCGGGTTCACATCACCGCCAAAGTTCACGCCAAGCTCGGCGCTGTCCTATGCGATCAAGCCACGCTGGGCGCTGGACTATGTTTTCCGCGAGAAGTTTCGCCTGCCGCAACTCGATGGCCATGTCAGCAAGGGCGCCGGCGAGGCGGTCTCGATAGCCAGCTACTTCAACACCATGCTCGATCCCAGCATGAACTGGCAGACCGCCGAGACGATCCGCAAGGACTGGGGCGGCACCTTCTGCCTCAAGGGCGTGATGAGCGTCGCCGACGCGCGCCGTGCCGTGGAAATCGGGGCTGACGCGATCATGGTCTCCAACCACGGCGGCCGCCAGCTTGACGGCAGCCGCTCCCCCTTTGACCAGCTGCGCGAGATCACGGACGCGGTCGGCGGCGAGATCGAAATCATCTGCGACGGCGGCGTGCGGCGCGGAACCCACGTGATGAAAGCTCTGGCCGCCGGGGCAGACTGCGCCTCGGGCGGGCGGCTGTATCTCTATGCGCTGGCCGCCGCCGGACAAGCAGGCGTCGAACGCGCGCTCGAAATCATGCAGGATGAAATCACCCGCGGCATGAAGCTGATGGGGGTCAAAAGCGTGGCCGAACTGAACCGCGACCGGCTGCGCTGGCGTTAACGCGCTGCGTTACTCTCTCCCCTTCAGGGCAAATTGTGAATCACTTCGATCCTCCCCCTGTGGGGGAGGTGCCGCAGTGTAACGGAGGCGGAGGGGTATCCACGCCAGCGTTGTCACCCCTCCGTCAGCCCAAGAGGGCTGCCACCTCCCCTTCCAGGGGAGGATCGTGTGGGTCAGGTTTTGCGCACGAAAAGAGAAGAGGGCTATTACACCTCAACCTCCCGCTTACCCACCGCACCCCAATCGACCTTGCGGGTGGCATACATCACCCCGGCCAGCGCCACGAAGAGCAGCAGCGAACCGATCACCAGCGACCATGCCTCAAGGTTGAGCAATACGAACAGCAGCGCATAAAGCCCGATCAGCAGCGCGCCAACAAACCGCCCACGCCGCCACGAGTTTAGCACCGCCGCGCTATAGCTCGAGAGCAGACCGATAATTGCCGCAGAGGCGAGCAAGTATGCCCCGGTGAAGCCAATCACTTCGGAAAAGGCCAGCAGCAGCACGAAGAACAGCACCAGCCCGGCCCCGGTCAGCAGATATTCCGCCGCCGCCACCCTTGCGCCACCGACGACATCGAACAGCAGGAAGGCGAGGAAGGTGAAGCCGATGAACAGAAAGCCGTATTTCACCGAGCGATCGACCTTGGAGTACAGGTTCACCGGCTCGATCAGGCTGACGGTCAACGCCAGACTCGATCCGCTGATCACTTCATTCGCGCCGCCAGCCGAGACATTGTCAGAACTGGTGGCGGATTCAGCGGCCATCATGCGCGACGATCTATAGCTCTCATCACCGAACGACGGCACGCCGTAATCCTCCATGCCGACCGGCGGCTGGCCAAGCGCCAGCTTGTCGACATTGTAGTGCGCGGTGAAGCCTTTGTCCGAAATCTGCGGCTTTTCGGGCAGGAAGGCACCGTTGAAACTGGGGCTGGCCCATGCCGAATTGACCTGCCAGTTGGTCGATCCGCCGCGCGGCACGAGGCTGATCGAGCGTGATCCGCGCAGGCCGAAGGCGTAATCGACCGCCAGTTCGCCCTGCCCATCCCAGTTCAGAAAGGCGAAGAAGCCCTGCCCGCCAGATGCCCCCGGCCCCTTGCCCGGTTGGACACCTAGCGGCGTGCCATTGGCGGTGAGCGTGCCGCCCGTCGTGAGTCCGCGCGCGTCCGAGGCACCGACCCGCAGCTCAGCCCGGTCCCACATCAGCCGTTCTCGGGTGACGCCAAAGCGCGCCAGATCGGCAGGCAGGGCAAATTTCGCCGTGCCCTTGATCTGCGCGGTGAACAGCACCGAGCGATAGATCGACTTGCGGCGTTCCTCGGGATCAACCTTGGTCGCCACCTTGTTTTCAACCGGTGAGATGTAGAACAGCTTTTCCACCTCGACCACCCGGCTGACCTGCCTGCCATCAACGGTTTCATTCTGTGTCTGAGTGGTGCGGAAAGGCACGACAATCAGCGGACCGGAAAGCACTTGCGGGCCGCCCCAGCCAGCGTTGATCGCAGCTTGCGCGGTGCCGGCCTGCTCCTGCCGATCATAGACCAGGGCATAGATCAGCATCAGCGGGACAATCAGCACCATGCCGATCAGCGCCACGAACAGCAGCTTGATCCCCGGCGAACGTTCCCTGCGTGCTTCTTCAGCCATGGCCCTGTCCCTCTCACTCAATAGCGGGCGATCCTAGCGTGCTGTGCTCCACTGGATAGCCCCATAATCACGGCAGTCCGGCAAAATTTCTGAACACGACAACGGCGAGGGCGTTGCAACACCCTCGCCGCAGATTCAAAGCACCGGGGGGACTTATCCGGCCTTTGAAAGATCGGTGATTTCGGCATCAAGCTCCTTGAGAACCTGAGCGCGCACTTCGGGCGAGAGGTTCTGGTTTTTGGCGATGCTCTCGCGCGCCCGGCGAATGCTTTCGAGTGCATTTGCAGAATCATGCGCCCGTGCGCAAATCTTGACTCTGACGATCTTGCGCTTGCTTCCGTCGGGCATGACAGTCTCGGTTGCCGTCGGGCTTCCCTTGTCGGCACAGGCCATGGCTCCGTCCGCAAAGGCAAAGGCCTGTGCATGGTCTGATTTGCCATCACTGGAATGGATGATGATCTTCCGAACTTCCTTGCGGGTTCCATCTGGGGGAGTTGGTGTGTCCGGGCCGCTCATAATCACCACTGAACCATGCTTGTCGAGTTCGGCCAGCTTCGCCTCCATCTGCGCATCGGTCATGTCTTCATCGCTGGTGATGGTGATCGTCTTGCCATCGCGGGTCAGTGTGCGGGTCTTCAACTTCGCCGGATCGCCGGTGCTGTCTTTGTGCTTGATGATGACCACGCGCTTCTCGATATGCTTGCCATCATGAGCAGCGGGAGCCACTGGCGCTGCAGGAGCGGCGGGTGCAGCGGGTGCAGCGGACACTTCCTGCGCGGCGTAACCAAAGGTGGCGGTAAGCGGCAGCGCCAGCGCGGCACCAATCAGCAGTCCTTTGCCGATCAGGCGGCGGCTCTGGGTGGGTTCAGGCATAGTCAGGCTCCTCAAGCGGTGAATGATCGATTTTTCGCCCAACATCGGGCAGGCCATGGGGGCAGCGAGTGACAGCCGCGGGCTGCTGGCAAGATCAGCGATCAGACGGCCATAATCGGCACGTTTGGCCCCCGACTGCCCGGCCAGTACGCGGGCATCGCAGGCGGCTTCCTGATCACGGCGCATGGCGCGCCAACCGGCCCAGGCCAGCGGGTTGAACCAATGCAGCGCCAGCAGCGGCTGCGCGACGATATTGGCGAGCAAATCGTTCCCGGCATGATGCGCCAGCTCATGCGCCAGCGCGAGATCACGCGCCGTGCGATCAGGCCAGGCCATGAAGCCCGGCGGTAGCGCCACCACCTTGTCGAACACGCCAAAGGCCACCGGCTGGCTCGCCTCAGGGGATTCGATCAGCCGCACCTTACCAGCTTCCCCAACCGGCCGAGCATCGGTGAGCAAGCGCGCGCGCATTGCCCGGTAAGTGATAATCCGAATGCCTAGAAACACGAGCGCTCCGGCCAGCCACAGCATCAGGCCGATCTCGCCCCAGCTCAACAGCGGCGCGGCAGCAGGTGCTTCATCAGCAATCAGCAGCACGGTTTGCGTGGGCATGGCAACGGCTGCCTCTTGCACCGGCGCCATGCTGGCGGGGAGCTGAATCGGCGGTAATATCACCCGCAACAGCGGCAGCGCCCAGAGTGCATAGGCGGCCTGCGCACCGAACAGTCGAGCAATGGGTCGGCGCAAGACCAGAACAGCCAGAATCAACAGTCCGGTCATGGTCAGCGTATCGGTGAGCCAGAGGGTCATTGCTTTAGCTCCTTCAGCAGCGCCTCGATCTCGGCAATGTCGGCGGATGTCAGCGCCTCGGCTTCGGCGAGATGGGCAAACAGTGGCGCGGCGCGGCCACCAAACAGCCGATCGACCAGCCGCTTGGATTCGCCGCCCAGGTAATCGGTGCGCGCGATCAGGGGGGTGTAAAGGAACCGGCGACCTTCGGGCTCGGTGGCAATCGCCTGTTTGGCGACCAGCCGTGATAGCAGCGTCTTCACCGTCGCCAGTCCCCAGCCGCGCTCGCGGCCCACAGCATGAGCAACAGCGGTTGCGGAGAGCGGAGCACGCGCCCACAGCACTTCCATCACCGCGTGTTCAGCTTCGGTAATCCGCTCCCCGGTGTCAGGTCCAATATCTGGCTCCGCCTCGGCCACACCCTGCCTCCTCTCGTTTACACACGTAATCGACTACGATTGTAAACATGAAGGCCAGATGAACGAATATTCACCCCTTCAGATGTGGCAGAACCTTGTCGGCGAACAACTTGAGCTGCCCGTAAACCATCTCGTAAGGCAGTCCGCCGAAGCTGAAATTGGCCAGCATTTCGTAATCGCCGACCATTTCCTTGCGGAGATTGTGGTGTGCAACAATCTCTTCGGGTGTGCCGATCATGTTGCCGCCGACATAGTCGGTATAGGCCTTGTGCGGACCTCCGGCGGCCTCTGCTGCGCGGCCCATATATTCATAGGTCGAATAGCTGGGCAGGTTTTTGAAGTGGTCGGACATGAATTCGTAATGGTTCGCCACCGTCTCGAACATACGGCTGAAATACTTATCAGTGCGGCGGCCTACTTCGGCCTTGTCATTATGGACCAGCACGAAATCGGAGATGATGAACGGCGGCGGTTTGCGGTGGTGGATTTCCTCGAACTTGGCACGGTAGGAATTGATCTCGGGAATGGCGTTGCGCCAGTCACCCTGGCTGAAGCGCAGCGCCTGAGTGCCAAGCCGGGCGGAAACCTCAACCGATGAGGGCGACATTGTCACCTGCACGACGCGGTCCTTGAAGCTTTTGAACGGGCGCGGGCGGATCTCAGTACGCGGGATCTTGTACCACTTGCCATCGGCCTCAACGATCCCAGTCTCCAGACCTGCGATAATAATCTCGGCCGCCTCGTCAAACATCTCGCGGCTGTCAGCCAGTTCGACCCCGAACGAGCGAAACTCACGCCGTGCCGCGCCGCGTCCCATGCCAAGGATCAGGCGCCCACCCGACAGCGCATCAAGCTGCAGCGCCTGTTCCACTACGCGCAGCGGATTGTTCCATGGCAGGATCACCGCGCCGGTAATCAGCTCGATTGTGCTGGTCTGCGACGCGACGTAGGAAAGCATGCCGAAAGGATCCGGGCAGGCGGCATAGTCGGTAAAATGATGCTCGACCGGCCCAACATAATCGAAACCCATCGCCTCGGCCTCGACCGCCAGTTTCGTCTCGCGCAGGAAAAACTCGTGATCGGGGGTGCCATCAAGGTTTTGAAAACCGAGGTGCATGCCAACGCGCATTTTGGTGTCCTTTCCCATGCGGCGAATCGTTGCCACATCGCCTTGCCTGGACAGATAATGTCACCTCAACCGTTTCAATAGCAAGCGGCTATTTTTCAGCTGCATGGAATTTGTCATGGCCCGGCCTTTGCGCCGATATCGCCATGCGCCGGACTATCCCGGTTTGGCCGCAGCTCTTTTCTGCGCCTTCATCAACAGTGCCACCGGTATTGTGGCAATCGCCAGCAGGCAGGCCATCCACAGGGTATCGACAGTCGCCACCATCGCCGATTGCCGCGAGATTTCACGCGCTATGCGGAACATCGATTGGATCGCGCTAAAATCAAAATCGGGCATGGCCGCCTCGAAGGTCGGGTTATCCGGACGCACGTTCTCGGCGAGATGTCCGGCCACTCTGGCGCTGTCATTAAGCGCAAACATCTGCAGTGCCGAAATCCCGAGCGACGAGCCGATATTGCGCGCCAGTGAATAGATCGCCGCGCCTTCGTTGCGGAATTTGGGGGTCAGGGTGGAAAAACTGATCGTCGTCAGCGGGGCAATCATCAGCCCGCCGGCAAACCCCTGAAGCAGCCCAGCAAACAGCAATGGTCCTTCATCGACGGCGAGCGCGATCTGCGAAAAGAGATAGAGGCTGACCGCCGTCATCGCCAGACCGAGTAGCAGCAGGATGCGCGCATCGACACGGCCAATCAGGCGGCTGACGATAATCAGGCCGATCACCGTGCCGATACCGCGCGGCATGCTCACCAGCCCGGTTTGCAGCGCTGTATAACCCAGCAATGTCTGCATCATGATAGTGATAATCGGAATTGTGGCAAAGGCGACTATGCCGATGACAATGCTCACCACGGTGCCAAGCGCATAATTGCGATCGAGGAATATCTCACCACGAACAAAGGTGTTCTTCGCGGTGAACATATGGACGACAGTCAGATAACCGAACAACAGCATCATTCCGGCTTCGATCCAGATCTCGACCGAATCGAACCAGTCAAGCTGCTGTCCGCGGTCCATCATCAACTGGAGCGACGCCAGAAAGAGCGACAGCGTGGCAAAGCCCATAACGTCAAAGCGGCTCATGCCCTTTTCGCGTGTTTCGGACATGTACAGACCGATGCCGATCGTGGCGATCACGCCCAGCGGAATGTTGATCAGGAACACCCAGCGCCAACTGAACGCATCGGTCAGATAGCCGCCCAGAGTCGGCCCGGCGATCGGCCCAAGCATGGCTCCCAGCCCGGTCATAGCCATCGCCTGCCCCTGCTTTTCTGGTGGATTGATGTCGAGCAGGGTCGCCTGCCCGAGCGGAACCAGTCCGGCACCGCTGATGCCCTGCACCAGCCGCGCAAAGATCATGAATTCAAGGCTGCCGGCAAAGCCGCAAGCGAGGCTGGACAGGGTGAAGGTCAGCGCCGAAATCCCCATCACCCGTTTCCGCCCGTAACGGCTGGCCAGCCAGCCTGACAGCGGGGTCATGATCGCCGAGGCCAGCAGGTACGAGGTCAGCACCCAGACCACCTGCTCTGGCGAGGCGGACAGACTGCTCTGCATATGCGGCAGCGCGACATTGGCAATCGTCGTATCGAGCGCGACCATCATCGTCACGAGGATTACCGAAGCGGTAATCAGCAGTCGGCGGCCGGGGGTGGGATAGATTATCTCGGTGGTCATCGCTGCTTGGCTGATAATAAGCTAAGCTAGTAATAGCAATCGTTCGCTTCGGTTAAACGTGTGAAGCTCAAGTCAGGGCTGAACGCAGCCCTCAATCGCATATCGCCCGCTTGACGACGCCGTGAAGCGCGCTCTACCCATGTTCAGCAGGCAGCCGTTTCGAGCGCCATTATAGGAGAGCATAGTTGACGGCACCCAGCAGTAGCGCCGCCCGCGAGTGGCGCACTTATCCCATGCTGCCGATAGCCGCCGCACTGGGCTATGCTTCCAGCATCATCCATATCTATGGATTGAGCCCCTATATCGAACCCATCGCCAAAAGCTTTGACTGGTCACGCACGCAAGTGACGATCGGGCTGACAGTGGCGACGATCATTCAAGCGCTGTTTGCTGTGCCGATCGGCATGGCAGTAGATCGGTTCGGCCCGCGGCGGCTCGGGCTGATCGGTGTGCTGCTCGCCTGTGCGGCTTTCGCTTTCATCGGGTTTGCCGATGGCGGTGAGACTAACTGGGCGATGCATTGGGCAATCATGGCAGTGGCCGTGCTGCCAGTGCAGGCGACGATCTGGGCTTCTGCTGTGGCAAGCCGCTTTTCCGCCGCGCGCGGGCTGGCGCTGGCGGTCACGCTAAGCGGAGCTTCGGCAGCACAGGCGCTGTTTCCCTGGCTGGGAACCGTGCTGATCAATCAGTATGGCTGGCAGAAAGCCATGGCCGTGCAGGCAGCGATCTGGGTGGTGGTCGCCTGGCCGATCATCTTCCTGTTCTTTCGCGGCGCACAAGACCGCCGCAAAAATGATGATACCTCACCCGAACACAATCAGTCCGCGCTTTCTGGTGTCAGCGTGGCCGAGGGCATGCGCTCGACCGTTTATCTGCGACTGTGGTTCGCGTCGATGCTGTTCACGTTCACCATCCTTGGCCTTAACGTCCATTTCGTGCTGATCCTGCAAGGCGAAGGCTTTCCCAAACTGGGGGCCGCCGGAATTGCCTCGTTGATCGGCCTGTCCTCGATTGCGGGGCGGCTCGGCACCGGGCTGCTGCTTGACCGGTTTCGCGGATCGCTGGTTGGCGCGGCGGCATTTCTGCTCCCGGCCATAGCCTGCCTCGTGCTCGTCACCAGCGGCTCGAGCCAAGTGGGCGCGATGGGAGCGGCGGTGCTGATCGGGCTGACGCTGGGTGCGGAAGTGGACGTGATTGTCTATCTCACCACGCGGCACTTTGGCCTGCGCCACTTCGGCACGCTCTATGGTGGATTGCTCGTCGCGCTGTCACTCGGCACGGCTTTCGGCCCACTGGCGGCATCACGGATTTACGATCTTTACGGCACTTATGATCCGTTCCTGTGGGGCTGTCTCGGCCTGCTGGCAGCAAGCAGTCTGGCGCTGGCCAGCTTGCCGCAGCCCCCAGCGGGTGAGAAGAAACTCTGACCGGAGATGCCTGCTCAATTCACCGAGATCGCTCGTGGTTACTACCTCGAAGGCCTGCTGGTAGATGGCGATGACATCTGGATGACCGATGTCATCACCGGCGGGGTGCGCAATGTCCGCAATGGACAGGTGTTGCTTCCCGAACGCATGATGATCGGCGGCTTGCTGATGAATGCTGATGGCAGCCTGCTGGTCGCCGGCGCAGGAGACATTGCCTGGGCCAATCCGTCGAGCGGAGCCTCTGGCGTGCTGGCGAGCGGCTTTGATGGCGTCAATGAAATGCGCAGCGATGGCCAGGGCGGCATGGTTTTCGGCACGATTGATCTGCCCGGCATCCTCAAGGGCAAGCGGCCCGGCCCATCGACGATCCGGCGCATGGCGCAAGACGGCACGATCACCGTGCTGCGCGAAGGCCTCGCCTTTGCCAACGGCCTGTCGCTCAGCCCCGATGGCAGCCTGCTCTATTTCAACGAAAGCTTCGCGGCGTCACGCGCGTTTCAGGTCGGCCCCGGTTTCGTGCTGGGGGAAATGCGGACCATGGCGGACAAATATGATTGCGACGGCATGGCGCTTGATGCGGCGGGCAATGTCTGGATCAGCGGCTTTGCCTCGGGCGAGCTGCTGTGTCTGGCGCCCGATGGCACAGAATTGGAGCGGCTGGCACTGCCCGGAAAGGCCTGCACCAATCTGCGCTTCGGCGGGGCGGATATGCGCGATCTGTATGTCTGCATGGTCGATCCGGTGTCAGCGCAGAAGCTGGCCGAAGGCGTCCCGCTGACCGAGCAGAATTCAGTACTCTATCGTGGCCGCGCTCCGGTGCCCGGGGCGGTGATGGAGAAGACGAAGTTTGTGTTGGGGTGAATGGCGTCCGGCGACGGAAGCTGGCAGGACACATCATTGCTCCACCCGCTTGCATTTTTCCTAGCCACGATGCAGCCTCCCATCAGCAATACACACTTCGGGGAGAAACAGGGTGAACGGCAAGGCCAATCTATTATCGCTATCGCTCATGGCATTTGGGGCGGTATTTTGTCTTGTCTATCCGTTGTCGATGATCTGGCCGTCCGGCTGGGCTTGGCACGCTGGGCCGCCAATGGCCTCGCAGTACTTCATGATGATCGTCGGCGTTTATGCCACATTGGGCATCTTTCTGATCCGTGCCGCGCGCGATCCCGCCGCAAATAGCTCACTCATCTGGTTTACCGTATGGTCAAGCGTGGTTCACGCCGCGATCATGGCGGTGCAGGCGTCAGGCGACCCCATGCATAAAGGCCACCTCGTTGGCGACGTCCCGGCCTTGCTGCTTGTCGCAATAGTGTTAGGCGCGCTGATGCCGCGCAAAAAGGCATGATGACGGAATAAACCCCAATCCACCGCCTACCACCTAACCCCATCGCTCCCGACCTTGATCGGGCGCTGGTATGACACATCCTCCTTGCTCCACACCGAGCGCAGGAAGCCCTTCACGGCGGGCGAGTGTACCCACTCCGCCGAGCCTTGCAGCGACATCTCCACGGTGCAGCGCCGATAGAGGATGCGCCATTCCTCACCCCGTTTCTCCAACCGATCAAAATAGCGCCCCGGTGCCAGCGTCATCGTCTGCTGATCGGCTGACAGCAGCCCGCCGATGACATAGGTTTCGCAATGCGCGGTATCGCCGTCGATCTCGCAGGTGTGGGTGGCGATGTTGTGCATGGTGGCGCTGAAGAATTTGCCATGGCCCCAGTTCGCCCGCTCCGGAAAGTCAGGAAGCGGGGTGATCACCGGGCCGTGCTCGTCAAAGCCTTCGGGCCAATAGCAGCTGGCGCTGATCACCACATCCTGCCGATCACGCCCGCGTGCCTCGCGCATGATGCAATCGAGGATCTGCTGCCGGTCCTTCTGAAACGCGACATCGCGGTGCAACGCCTCGATCTCGGCTCTGCGCCTGGCCAGATGAACCCACAGCAGCGTGAACAATCCGGCAAGTGCAATAATCAGCACAATCACCCCGCCCGTGATCATATTGATCTGGGCGGCCAATGCTTCCCCGGTCTGCATATCCAAAATCCCCCTCTTCCTGCCGTTCCGCAGGCATCGCTGCACACAGGCTAAGCCCCTGTGCCGCACGATCAAGCGCCAAACCACAAGATCGTGCCCCCGTTGTGAGGAATGGACACCTGTTTCACTTGGCGTTCATGCAAGCGATGGTTATAGCACCGGCCATGCTCGCAAAATCGCCCATCAAACTCGCCCTGCTTTCCGTCGCCACTGGCGCGATGCTGCTCACTGCCGGTTGCGGAGGGCGCGGCAAGAACCGCGACACCGCCTATGTCGCGCGCGATGTGGAAACGCTTTACGGCGCAGCCAAGAATCAGCTTGATCGCGGTGACAGCAAAATGGCCGCCGCGCTGTTTGACGAGGTTGAGCGCCAGCATCCCTATTCACCCTGGGCGCGCCGTGCCCAGTTGATGAGCGCATTTTCCTATTACGCAGCAAGCGATTACACCAAATCGATCCAGTCGGCACAGCGCTTCCTTTCGATCCATCCGGGCAACAAGGACGCGCCTTACGCCTATTATCTGATCGCGCTGTGCTATTACGAGCAGATCAGCGATGTCACGCGTGACCAGAAAGCCACCCAACAGGCGCTTGATGGGCTTACCGAAGTAATCCGCCGCTATCCGGCAACGCGCTATGCCGTCGATGCCCAGCTCAAGCTTGATCTGGTCAACGATCACTTGGCCGGCAAGGAAATGGAAATTGGGCGTCTGTATGAGCGTTCGGGCAAATGGCTCGCCGCGCAGCTGCGTTTCCGCAACGTCATCGAAAAATACCAGACCACCACGCACACGCCCGAAGCGTTGTTCCGCATGGTTGAAACCAACCTGACACTCGGCATTCCGGAAGAGGCACAAAAGTCTGCGGCGGTACTGGGGGCCAACTATCCGGGCACCGAATGGTATGAACGCGCCTACAAACTGATGCAAAAGCACGCGCCTGACACCAAGTCGAGCTGATCGCGCGCCTAACCGTGAGCAGTTTCTACCCAGCAGGTTGACATTAACGCTGTAGCGGCGTCTTGTGGTCGCCCATGCTTTCGCAGAAAACCCGTTATACCATCCGCGCCCTGCAACACCTCGCTGATAACTGGCGCAAGGGACCGATTCGGCTTGACGCGATTGCCGAAGCACAAAATATCCCGCGCAAGTTCCTCACCGTTATTCTGTCGGAAATGGCGCGCGAAGGCGTAGTCGTTTCGCATCGCGGCCGTGACGGCGGCTATGAGCTGGGGCTTGATCCGGTCGATGTGCGCTATGGCGACATCATCCGCCTCACCCGCGGCAGCCTTGCACTGGTCCCCTGCGCCGCCCGCAACGCCCACGAAGCCTGCAACAATTGCCTGCCCGAGGCCGAATGTCGTCTGCGCGGGCTGATGCTGACCTTGCGGGACGAGATGGCGGCGATGCTTGACCGGATGAGTCTGGCAGATCCAATCCAGCTTGAAGCATCCTTTGCCGAAGACGCCGAAGAAAGTCTCATCGAAGCCGGGTGACTCGGGCTTTGCCTTTCGCTAGAACGATCCGCGAACATGCTGACCCGATATGCTCTCTAGACTGGCCATCCGCAACATCGTGTTGATCGAGGCGCTTGACCTCGATTTTACGCGCGGACTTGGCGTCCTTACCGGCGAGACGGGCGCGGGCAAATCGATCTTGCTCGATGCGCTGGGACTGATCCTTGGCAACCGCGCCGATTCAGGGCTGGTGCGCGCCGGGGAAGATAAGGCCAGCGTTACCGCCAGCTTTGAATTTGCCACGCTTCCGGCACCTATCGCCATGCTGCTGTCAGAGGCGGAGATTGAGGTGGAACCGGGTGAGCCGCTGATCATCAAGCGGCAGCTGAAATCAGATGGCGGGTCAAAGGCCTTCATCAACGATCAGCCGGTGGGCGTTGCCCTGCTGCGCGAGATTTCGTCGCATCTGGTGGAACTTCACGGCCAGCATGATGATCGCGGCCTCGTCAATCCGCGCGGGCACAGGGCTTTGCTCGATCGCTTTGCCCGTAGCGATGTTGCCGGGATTGAGGCCGCGTGGCGCGGCTGGCGTCTCGCCGAGGATGCACTGGCAGCGGCGAAAGCCCGGCTCGATCAGGCGGCGATGGACCGCGATCTGCTGCTCGCGCACCTCGCCGAGCTGACCGTACTGGCCCCCGAGGTCGGCGAAGAAGAACAGCTCGCCGAGGCACGCAGCACCATGCAAAAAGGTGAGCGCCTGACGGGTGATCTCGCCGAATTGCAGCACTTGTGGGCCGGTTCTGATTCAGCACTGGCCGGTCTGCGCAGTGCCGCCCGGCGGCTTGACCGCATTGCCACCGAACACCCACTGCTCGCCGAAGCGCTCGCTGCGCTTGACCGGGCGGTGATCGAAGCGGGCGAAGCTGAGGACCGTCTGGCCCGCGCTGCTGAGGCGCTGAGCCACGATCCCGCGCTGCTTGACCGCTTCGAAACCCGCCTGTTCGATCTGCGCGCCGCCGCCCGCAAGCACTCCTGTCAGGTCGATGATCTGCCCGCCAAGATGCTGGCAATGCGCGCCGCACTTGATGCCATCGAAGGCGGCGAGGCGGAAATCGCCGGACTGGAGCGCGCCGCGCATGAGGCTGGGCTGGACTATCAGGCACGCGCCGAGGCGCTGTCGATGGCGCGCTATGAAGCATCACAGCGGCTGGACAAGGCGGTGGCGGGCGAGCTGGCACCGCTCAAGCTCGATACCGCGCGCTTCCGCACCGCCATTCTGCGCCTGCCCGAAGACCGCTGGGGACCGGGCGGTATTGACGCGCTCGAATTCCTGATATCGACCAACCCCGGCGCAGACTTCGCCCCGCTCGGCAAGATCGCCTCGGGCGGCGAATTGTCACGCTTCATCCTCGCGCTGAAGGTAGCGCTGGCGGAGGAAGGCGGCGCAGCGACGGTGATCTTCGACGAGATCGATCGCGGCGTCGGTGGCGCGGTGGCCTCTGCGATTGGTGAAAGACTGGTGCGACTGGCGGATGGCGGGCAATTGCTCGCCGTAACCCACAGCCCGCAAGTCGCGGCGCGCGGCGGCACGCACTATGTCATCGCCAAATCGAGCCAGGGCACCGTAACGCGCACCTCGGTGGCTCTGCTTGACGCTGGCGGGCGGCAGGAAGAAATCGCGCGGATGCTCTCAGGGGCGGAGGTTACGCCAGAAGCGAGGGCGCAGGCGGATAGACTGTTGGAGGGGGTGTGATTTTCTCCCGCCGCGACATGATCGGAACCGCAGCCGCGACGCTGCTTTTGCAAGGATGCCGCACCCCGATGGAAGAACTCAGCTATGATGACGCCCTGTTCGGCATGATCGGTCAGCTCAAAGCCATCCCCGGCAAAAGGGACGAACTGGCGCGGTTGCTCATCGAAGGCTCGGGCTCCATGCCCGGCAATCTTGCCTATATCGTCGCCAAGGATGCCAAGGATGCAGACGGCGTCTGGGTAACGGAAATCTGGAAAGACGCTGCCTCGCACAAGGCCAGTCTGTCGCTGCCGCAAGTGCGGGCCGCCATTGCCAAGGCACGCCCGATAATCGCCGGATTCGGCGTTTCTGCGGAGGTAATTCCGGTCGGGGGCAAACATTGAACGCTAACCTTTCCGAAGCCGATGCCGCCAACGAACTGATGCGCCTGGCGCGGGCCATCGCGCAGCATAACCGGCTGTACCACGCCGACGATGCGCCGCAGATTTCCGACGCCGAATATGATGCGCTGGTGCGCCGCAATGCCGAGCTGGAGGCGGCGTTTCCGAGCCTGGTGCGCGACGATTCGCCCAGCCGTCTGGTCGGCCATGAAGTTGCCGCCTCACCGCTCTCCAAGGTGCGGCATGAGCAGCGGATGATGAGCCTCGACAATGCTTTCTCGGATGAGGAAGTGGTTGATTTCGTTGGCCGAATGCGCCGGTTTCTTGCTCTGCCGGAGGACGCCGAAGTGGCGATGACGGCGGAGGACAAGATCGACGGCCTATCGTGCTCGCTGCGCTATGAACGGGGCGTTCTGGTGCGCGCGGCGACACGCGGAGACGGACAGGTGGGTGAGGATGTCACCGCCAATGTCGCGACGATTACTGATATTCCGCAGCAGCTTATGGGCGATATCCCTGAGGTCTTCGAGGTTCGCGGTGAGGTTTACATGAGCAAGGCGGATTTCGCCGCGCTTAATGCCGCGCAAGCGGCGAAGGACGACAAGATTTTCGCCAACCCGCGCAATGCCGCCGCCGGATCGCTACGACAGAAGGACGCCAGCGTTACCGCCAGCCGCCGGTTGTGTTTTCTGGCGCATGGCTGGGGCGCAACCTCTGCGGTGCCGGAGGCAACGCAGTTCACCATGATGCAGCGGATTGCCGCATGGGGCGTCCCGGTTTCGCCGCAATTGGTGCTCTGCAACGACACTGCAACGATGCTGCAACACTACCGCAAGATCGAACAGGCCCGCGCCGATCTGCCCTATGACATCGACGGCGTGGTTTACAAAGTGGACCGGCTCGATTGGCAGGAGCGTCTCGGCTTTGTCGCCAAGTCACCGCGCTGGGCTATGGCGCACAAATTTCCCGCCGAGCGCGCCGAGACCACGTTGGAGGCCATCGATATTCAGGTTGGCCGCACCGGCAAACTGACTCCTGTCGGGCGACTGAAGCCGGTGACGGTCGGCGGCGTGGTCGTCTCCAATGTTACCTTGCATAACCGCGACGAGATTGCGCGGCTGGGTCTGCGAGTGGGCGACCGGGTGGTGCTGCAACGTGCCGGGGATGTGATCCCGCAGGTGGTCGAGAACCTGACGCGCGATGTTTCGCGCGATGCTTACGCCTTCCCCGACCATTGCCCCGAATGTTCCTCCGAAGCCGTTGCCGAAGAGGGTGAGGTTGATGTGCGCTGCACCGGCGGGCTCGTCTGCCCGGCGCAGCGCACCGAGCGGCTGCGGCACTTCGTCAGCCGCGTGGCGCTCGATATCGAGGGGCTGGGCGAGAAGACTATACTGGAATTCTTTGCGCTGGGCTGGCTGGAAAGCCCGGCGGATATTTTTCGCCTGAAAGAGCGCCGCACAGAAATTCTGACCCGTGAGGGATGGAAGGAAAAGTCGGTCGATAATCTGCTGGCCGCAATCGAGGCCAAGCGCACACCCGATGCCGCGCGGTTGCTGTTTGCGCTGGGGATCCGCCATGTCGGCGTGGTGACTGCGCGCGATCTATGCAAGCGCTTTGTGGCCTTGCCCCGATTGCGGGAAGTGGCGGAAAAGGCCCATACCGGGGATGAGGAAGCAAATGCCGAACTCATTTCCATCGACGGCATTGGCCCTGCCGTGGTCGAAGCATTGGGCGATTTCTTCCACGAGGCGCACAATGTCAGCGTCTGGGAAGATATCCTGTCTGAAGTCTCACCGCCCGATTACGTGGTCGAAACCAAGGACAGCCCGGTGGCTGGCAAGACCGTGGTTTTCACTGGCGCGCTGGAAACGATGAGCCGTGATGAGGCCAAGGCGCAGGCCGAGGCTTTGGGCGCGCGTTCGGCTGGCTCGGTCAGCGCCAAGACCGATCTGGTGGTGGCGGGACCGGGCGCTGGCAGCAAGCTCAAGAAGGCGCAGGAACTGAACATCGAAGTGATCGACGAGGCCGCTTGGGCCGACATTGTGAAAGCGGCGGGCTGAACAATGAGCGTGGCATTCCGCCGGGACAGCGATGAGGAACACCTTGAACCCAAGTTCGAGATCCCGATTCCGCCCGGCCCCAATCTGGTTACGCCGCGCGGGCTGGCGCTGATAAAGCGGCGGGTGACGGATATTGAGGCCCACTTGGCAGCGCTCACCGGCGATGACGAAATCAAGGCCGCCAAGCGCGATCTGCGCTATTGGCAGACGCGCGAAGTGACCGCGCAGCTGGTCCCCGCACCGAGCGGCAAGACGGTGGAAATCGGCACCACGGTAAACTTCCGGCTGCACGGCAAACCGCGCATGATCTCCATCGTCGGCGATGATGAGGCCGATCCGGCGGCGGGCTTGATCAGCTTCTCCGCCCCCCTCGCCCGCGCACTGATGGATGCGGAAGCAGGAGAAATGCTAGACTTTGCGGGTAAGGATGAGGCGATTGAAATAGTGAGTGTTGCGGTGTTCAGCCAGTGAGGGGTTAAGCCATGGCATCCCAGAAGATAACCGTTGATGCCATCGTGCTTGCGGCCTCGGGCGCGGGCGATGTTTCGGCGCGCGCGATGTTCGGCGAATATGCACTCTACTGCGATGGCAAGCTGGTGGTGCTGATCTGCGACGATCAGTTGTTCGTCAAACCGAGCGCTGCGGCGCGGCGGCTGGCGGGTGCGGTTCAGGAAGCGCCGCCCTATGTCGGGGCCAAGCCCAGTCTGCTGATTCCGCAAGAGCAATGGCAGGATGGTGCCTGGCTATCGGCACTGGTCAAGGCCTCGGCTGATGAGCTGCCCGTGCCGAAGCCGCGAAAAAAGAAGGTCATCGTCCGCTAGAGTTTTTCCGTTTTACATTGAGCCACAAAAACCGTTCGTCCCGAGCGCAGTCGAGGGATTTGTTCGAGCGAAGCCGAGAACTTCAGCGTTGCAGGCCTCGGCTGCGCTCGGCCATCCCTCGACTGCGCTCGGGACGAACGGACCCTGGTTGATTCAATTCAATGCGGAAAGACTCTAGCCGACAACCCGCAGCGCCCGCTTGCCCTTGGTCCGGCTGGTCAGGTGAAACTGACGGCAACGGTCACAGCGATAGGGGCGGAGTGGGAACTGGACACTCAGCGCTGCGGTTATGGCATCCGATTCAGATGCGTAGCTTACCTTCTTGCGGCAGATACTCAGCCTGGTCCTCACCAGTTTTGCTCCGCAAGGGTGATTGGCACGCGCCTAATCCCCGATCCCGGAGGTCCAATCCTGCGCGCGTGATTCAAGGCAGATGCGTGCGTATTTTTCACGGTTCTGGGTGATCCACAGCATGCCTTGCATGTCCGCCTTAGGCAACGGTTTTTCGAAATGCAGGCCGCACTCACCATCCCGGCACCAGACCACGGTTGCATAGATGGTAAGCTCGTGAAAGCTGAGGATAGCGGTGGTGTTTGGTGCGAGGGGCTTGTCGAGGCGCAAGTGGGCTCCGGTTGCCGATATATCATCAAGCAGGCAGCACCGCGTTTCATGAGTCAGCACGAGCGAGGCACTGACACCCAAGCGCAAGCGATTGAGCGCGCGTTGGCCTTGCTGTCCGGCGGCGATGGCTGATCGTTTTAACACCTAGGTATTGTGGCAGGAATTTATTACCATATCCTGCAAGATGAAATATTATAAAAATCAGTACGTTCCGCTCCGTTTGCGCAGCCACAGGATTGACCAATCCCCGTTCACCAGCCGCGCGGCGATGCGCATTCCGGCGCGGCGGCAGGCCTTGCGCACTTGTGCTTCCTGCGTCTCGAGCAGTCCCGCCAGCAGCAAGTGTCCGCCCGGCAGCAGATGCTTCGCAAAATCCGGCGCAAGGCTGATCAGCGGCCCGGCGAGGATATTGGCGATAATCAGATCATAAGGCCCGCGCACCTGCAACAGCGGGTGGTCCATGCCGTCGGCGACCAGCATGGTCAGTTCGCCATTGCCCGCTCCCAGCGCCACGCCATTTTCACGGGCGTTGTCTGCCACTACATCAAGGCACACCGCATCGATATCGCTCGCCGTCGCCAGCGCGCGCGGCCACAGATGCAGCGCGGCGAAGGCGAGCAGGCCGGTGCCGGTGCCGATGTCAGCGCAGTTCCTCACCACCACGCCCTGCTGTTTCATATGGCTGAGCATGGTGAGGCACCCGGCAGTGGTGGCGTGCTGGCCGGTGCCGAAAGCCTGACTGGCGGGGATGGTGTAATCGCGCAGGCCCGGTTCACTGAGCGCCGGATGTTCGGGCGTGTGGACATGAAACACCCCGGCGCGGATCGGCTCAAGCCCTTGCTGGCTGGTGGTTAGCCAATCGACCTGGGGCAATTTCTCGGTGGTGAAGACTGGCGCAAGTCCGGAAAACAACGCCGCAACCATCGCCTTGTCGGCTTTGCTGGGCTTGCGTGCCAGCCATGCTTCAAGCCGCCAGTCATCGGGCTTGTCCTCGGCAATCTCGCTGCCCGAAATGACCACATCGTGATCCCAGTCCCACACATCTTCGTGAGCGATCAGCGCCGCTTCGATGATCGGGCGCGGAGCGTAAGTCGTCAGCTTCCAACTGTCAGCGGACATAGCTGGCTCCATTGGCATCGAGTGTCGCCCCGGTCATGCTTTCGGGGGCATCGAGCGCGCAGAACACGGCGATGCTGGCGATTTCATCAGGCGTTGCTACCCGGCCGAGAGGAATATCGGCCAGCAACTCCGCCCCGCCCCGGCTGGTGAGGTAATCTCCGGCCATGGCCGTATCGGTGAAGCCGGGGGTGATCGCGTAGCTCATCACGCCCTTGGCGGCATATTGGCGCGCGATGGTCTTGTGCAGGGCCAGCATCCCGCCTTTGGCAGCGGCATAGTGCCAGTGATCGGGTGAATCGCCCCGGTGCCCGGCGCGGCTGGCAATGTGGACAATCCGGCCCCCAACTCCTCTTGTGGCGCGTTCGCTCGCCAGCCAGTGCTTCACGGCGAAGCGCGAAAGCTGGGCGGCGGCGGTAAGGTTTATCCGCAAGGTATCTTCCCAATTATCAAGCCATTGGATGTCCGATGCATCAAGCGGATTGGGGCTGAACAGCCCGGCATTGTTCACCAGCACATCGATATGCCCGCCCGCGCGATAAAGCGCCTCTTCCCACAGCATCTGCGGCGCGCTCGGCTCGGCAAAATCGGCGGGGATGGTACTTGGATCAACCGTGGTGGTGGCATGGCCGATCACCGTCACCCCGCGCGCGACAAGGGCAGAGGCAATCACCGCGCCAATTCCGCGCGATGATCCGGTAACGAGAGCTGTGATTTTTGGCATGACGCTGTTTGGCGCGACGCAACGAAAGGGGCAAGTGCCTTGCCCTCAATTCAGAGCATACATGTGCTGGAGCGGTTTTGGGTGCTAAGCTTGGTAATCCGCTGAATTACCAGTCATGCTCCCGCCACCGGGTAGCGCTGCACAGCGTGCACTTTTCCTCATCCTGCTCAACGGTTTCCGAATCGCCCCAGTTGTGCTGTCCCGGTTCAACAGAGCCTTCAAAACTGCAACCGTTCAAACCCGGTCGTTGTCCTGTGGTGTTGGTCGCATCCCTTCCGCAACGGCTGCAACTCCAGCTGTATTTGATGCGGCTATTGCCGGTCGGCTGGTAATCATGATCACACTTGTCTGACATGACGGCCCTCTCGCTCTGCTGAAACTTGCCCGTGGGCAGGACGCCAAAGCGATGGCTGATTTTTGGCCGAAGCGCATTGATGTGGGTCAAATCAACCCGTGATCCAGCGCTCGACCGACAGGCATGGGCAAAGGGTTTCTTCGCGCCCACAGTTGGCAGATCGCGCCTCGTGCAGGATCATACTGCTGACCCGGCACCATGAGCCAAGCAAGCCCGCTTGCACCGCCTCCACTAAGCTGCGCCGGGAACGGAAACTCCGCTTGGAACTCAGTAGGGCTCACATTCTGCTTGCTGGCCGATCGCGAAGTTTTGTGCGCCAAGCATGCGGCCGACTTGTCCGCCCATGTGCCCGCCGGAAAAGATCACCTTCCCGGCACGGATCGAGACGGTTCCAGCATTGCCTCCCTCCAGATCCGTGTAGCGACCGCTGGCATTCACCTTGAAACTAAGCCCGATCATGATCCGCCCGCCGGTGCCGTAGCAAGCGTATTCTCCCGGCTTTAGCGAACCCCCAACTCTCCTGACCGGTGCCGGGCGCGCAATTCTTGACTGTTGCTGGTTGGGATTGCCTGAATTTGCCGCCGCCGCAGGTGCGCGATCGGCAGTCAGGTTGCCCTGACCGTAAACGATGTAGTTGCCGCCAGCCCACTGGCGGAATGGATTGCAGTTTACCTTCATGACCGAGTTCGGGTGATTTTCGCTCACCGTGCAGGTTTGGGAATCGGCCACATTTTCACTGACTGAAAACTGCACTTTGTCACCGACTTGATACTTGTCGCGCCACGGACTGTCCGAGGCGACCGCAGCCATGGAGACTGATCCAGACAGAATTACGATCGTTTTGGTTAGAATTCGCATGAACAGTGCCTCTAACTTAAGTAGGCCGCACAAATTCGCCGGTCCTCCCAAACAGAGGTAACTTAGCTGCGCGATGATGGTTGGCAATTTAATACTGCATTGCCGCTGCAAATTACGGAGACAGGCAAGTTAAAATGACAGGTGCCAATGCCTGAATTCTGCGCCGGGCGGCGCATGCCCATCCTCGTGCCAAAGATCCCGAACGCCCCCGCTTGCACCGTCCCCCGTTTTGGCTAAGGGGATGCCAGCAGCACGCGCCCGCGCGAGTCACAATTTTCAGGGGAACATCAGCCAATGGCACCCGCTCCGAACCGACCCACTTCACCGCACCTGCAAATCTGGCGCTGGGGTCCGGCCATGGCCATTTCGATCCTGCACCGCGTAACCGGCACCGGCCTCGCCACTTTCGGGCTTGGCATTCTGCTGTGGTGGCTCTGCGCGCTGGCGAGCGGGCCGGATGCCTATGCCAGCTTCACCGGCTGGGTCTGGGCGGATCTTGGCTCGCTTGAATGGGATGGCTTTGGCGCCATCGTCGCCTCGCTGGTCCGTGTGGCGCTCAAGGTGCTGATGATCGGGCTGAGCTGGTCCTTCTTCGAACATCTGCTTTCGGGCCTGCGCCACTTCGTGCTCGATATCGGCGCGGGTTACGAAGTTGACAGCAACAACCGCTGGTCGGCGATCCTGCCGGTCGTGGCGATTCTTCTCACAGCTGCCTTCTGGGCCGCTCTCCTTCTCCGCTGAGGTTTATCATGGGTAACGGAACTTCGATCGGACGCGTTCGCGGACTTGGCTCGGCGCATTCTGGCGCGCATCACTGGCTGCTGCAGCGCTTCACCGCAATCGGCAACCTGCTGCTGATGACCTATCTGCTGGTCTCCTTCCTGCTGCTGCCTAACCTCAGCTATATGGCGGTGAATGACTGGCTGGCGCACTCTATTCCCGCCACGGCGGTCGGCCTGCTGGTGATCAGCCTGTTCTGGCACGCCAAGCTTGGCCTACAAGTGGTGATCGAGGACTATGTCCACGAAAGTGCCAGCAAATTCGCCTGCATCGCCGCGCTGAACCTCGCTGCCTTTGGCGGCGCGGGCTTCGGTGTTTTCTCGATTGTCCGTATCGCTCTGGGAGCCGCCTGAAATGGCTACTGCTGCATCTGCAAAACCTGCCTATAAGATCATTGACCACACCTATGACACAGTTGTCGTGGGTGCGGGCGGTTCCGGCCTGCGCGCCACCATGGGCAGTGCTGAGGCGGGGCTCAAGACCGCCTGCATCACCAAGGTGTTCCCCACCCGCAGCCACACCGTAGCGGCGCAAGGCGGTATTGCCGCCAGCCTGCAGAACAATTCGCCCGATCACTGGACCTGGCATATGTTCGATACCGTCAAAGGGTCGGACTGGCTGGGCGATCAGGACGCCATCGAATATATGGTGCGCGAAGCCCCTCAGGCGGTTTACGAGCTGGAGCACGCAGGCGTGCCGTTCAGCCGCAACGCCGATGGCACGATCTACCAGCGCCCGTTTGGCGGCCATATGCAGAATATGGGCGAAGGCCCGCCGGTGCAGCGCACCTGCGCCGCAGCCGACCGCACCGGCCACGCCATGCTCCACGCGCTCTACCAGCAGAGCCTGAAGTATGACGCTGACTTCTTCATCGAATATTTCGCCATCGATCTGATCATGGACGGCGGAAAGTGCGTTGGCGTGATCGCCCTATGCATGGACGATGGTTCGATCCACCGCTTCCGCGCCAAGGCGGTGGTGCTGGCAACCGGCGGCTATGGCCGCTCTTATTTCACCGCGACCAGCGCCCACACCTGCACCGGTGACGGCGGCGGCATGGTGCTGCGCGCAGGCCTGCCGTTGCAGGACATGGAATTCATCCAGTTCCACCCGACCGGAATTTACGGCGCGGGCGTGCTGATCACCGAAGGCGCACGCGGCGAAGGCGGCTATCTGACCAACTCCGAGGGTGAGCGTTTCATGGAACGCTATGCGCCGTCGGCCAAGGATCTGGCCTCGCGCGACGTTGTCAGCCGTTCGATGGCGCTGGAAATCCGCGAAGGGCGCGGCGTTGGCCCGAACAAGGACCACATCTACCTCCACCTCGATCACATCGCGCCCGAAGTGCTGGCGCAGCGGCTTCCCGGCATTACCGAAAGCGGCAAAATTTTCGCCGGTGTCGATCTCACCCGCCAGCCACTGCCCGTCTGCCCGACGGTGCATTACAATATGGGCGGGATCCCGACCAATTATCACGGCGAAGTCGTCACCATCGGGGCCGATGGCAACCCCGAAACTATCGTCCCCGGCCTGTTTGCCGTGGGTGAAGCGGCCTGCGTTTCGGTGCACGGCGCCAACCGGCTTGGTTCCAACTCGCTGATCGATCTGGTGGTCTTTGGCCGCGCAGCCGGACACCGCCTGAAGCAGCTGATCACGCCGGGCACCGCCCATGCCGAACTGCCCAAGGACTCAGCCGATCTCGCGCTGACCCGCCTCGATCATTTCCGCCATGCCAAGGGCGGCTCGCCCACCGCCGTCGTGCGCACCGAAATGCAGCAGAATATGCAGACGCACTGCGCGGTGTTCCGCAACGATGAACTGATGGCCGAGGGCAAGAAGCAGCTCGCCAAGACCTACAGCCGTATGCAGGACATCCACGTCACCGACCGTTCGCTGATCTGGAATTCAGACCTGATCGAGACGCTCGAACTCGACAATTTGATCAGCCAGGCCACCGTCACCATCCACGGCGCCCACAACCGCAAGGAAAGCCGCGGCGCCCACGCCCACGAAGATTTCCCCGAGCGTGACGACAAGGGCTGGATGAAGCACACTGCCGCCTGGTTCGACGGCTGGGGTGGCAAAGGCGGCGATGTGAAGATCGATTACCGCCCGGTGCATGAGTTCACGCTCACCGATGATGTCGAGTACATCAAGCCGAAAAAGCGGGTTTATTGATTGACTGACAGATGGTTGCTAACTGATGAGAGGGAGGACGTTGCTGCCTCACTGCGACACTGCTTGGCATCATTTGACCTTGTCCAAAGTGATCACCATGCCTTCAAATGGGTGCTGATTTCACTGCATTCTGCACTTCAAGGCAGTACTGTTTGTCACCTCACGACGACAGCGCCGCCGCTTAAATTACGGTGACAGGTGCAATAACCCCCAAACCCAACCAATTTCCCCTTGCATCCACCCACCAGCTCTACGGTGACAGTTTACACAACCCCCAATCTCCCAAAAAATCTTTGCGCCTTCGCGCCTTGGCGTGAATCAAGCCCGTTGCCTCTCCCCGCAAACTCGCCATAAGAAATGACGTGCTCCCCTGATTGTTACCATTCAGAGGTAGAGTCCTTCCATTGTCTGGCTGATGGTTGATGGGATGACAAGCAGTGCCGGGGCATGCCCCGGCACTGCTTGTTTTGCGATCTCGGCGGGGGTGCGTCCACCAAGTTTCGAGTGCGGCCTGACCGTGTTGTAATCGTGCTGCCATTCGGCCAGCTCCATCCGTGCATGGGCCAGCGTTGTGAACAGCGTCTCGTTCAGACATTCGTCGCGCAACTTGCCGTTGAAGCTCTCGACGAACGCATTCTGGGTCGGCTTGCCGGGGGCCGTGTAATGCCATTCCACGCGGCGCTCCTTCGACCAGCGCAGGATCGCCATGCTGGTCAGTTCGGTTCCATTGTCGCTGACGATCATGTGCGGCCTGCCCCGCTGGCCGATGATGGTGGTCAGCTCGCGGGC
>CAMDQO010000006.1 GCA_945906105.1 Novosphingobium sp. Chol11
TCCAGCGATCCACGCTGCTTCAGAGCGGCGTTATACGCGCTCCAGTTCGTTGTGCGATATTTTGGTGGCGCTGGCTTGGGCATGAGCCAACTTAACGCATTAGATTCCCCGGAGGAATCCCCCGCGCGCAATTACGCAACAAAGCCGTGACACGTGCAACAACCCCTAAAAACCGCCGCCAATCACCCCTGCCCGTCCAGCCACTCCACCAGCGCCGCCAGACAATCGCGGCCTAAAATCTTTGACCGCTCCGGGCTCCAGCCCTGTGCCAGACAGGGCAGATCATCATTGTCCTTGAACGGCATTTCCAGCGTCATCGATACGCAGCCATGGCTTGGGCCGAACCGTTCGGCGAGCTGGTTGGTGGACATGGAGAGGTTGGCTTTGCCCGCGCGGGCGACCGGATAGCCGCGCTTGGTCTGGAAGTCTGGCGTGCGGCGTTTTAGGATCGCTTTGTAGCGGGTGTAGCCCTCGCCCTGCGCTTCGGTCCACGCAGGAATGCCCTCAAACCCGGCGAGGAAGACGTGCGGGATGGCTTCGTCGCCGTGGACGTCCATGGCGAAGTTCACGCCGCTTTCGTCCATGGCACCCCGGATCGCCAGCACTTCGGGTGATCGGTCGATGCTCGGATCGGCCCATTCGCGGTTGAGGTTTACGCCGGCAAAATTGGTCCGCAAATGCCCCCGGCAGGAACCATCGGGGTTGGCATTAGGGACGATGTGCAGGCGGCATTTTGCGCGCAGTGTGCGGCCCACCGGGTCAGCGGGATCGGTCAAACATTCCAGCGCGCCTTCCATCCACCATTCAGCCATCGATTCGCCCGGATGCTGGCGGGCATAGAGCCAGACCTGTGTCTCGCCCTCGCCCATTTCGAGGCAATCAATCGGCCGGCCTTCGATCGAGGCGCCAAGGCAGCGATAGTCCACGCCTTCGGTGGCTGCGGTGGCGGCGATCAGATCGTGGTGCCGCTCCATCGAATAGGGCGCGAAATAGGCGAACCAGGCGAGGTCTCCCTCTGGCTGGTAATGGATGGTGAGCGTGCCGCCCTCTTCGTCCGCGTCCCACTCGCTGTCAGTCCGCGCCCAGAAATCGCGGTCTTCCGAAACGGCGGCGCGGTAGTTCTCCCAGCCGCCCGGATAGGCAGAACCATTCAGCCCGGTGATCTTCAACGTCAGTTCTCGTCCCGCTGCGCCAGAGACGCGGAAGTGGAACCACTGGAAGAATTCGGACTCGCGGTCCTTGCGGATGGCGAGTTTTGCCGTGCTGCCCGTAATGGACAGAACCTCGATATTGCCGGAATCAAACGCGGCGTTGATCTGGATGTTTTTCATTTGACGAGAATAGTCTCACCCGAATGGCCGGGGAAGCCCGCAAACAGCGCCTCGGCCACTTTGGCTGCGCCAAGTTCGCTATTGGCGAGCGGCGAGGTGGCCTTGACCGAAAAGCTGGCGCGGCCTTCCCACAGTACGGTGGCGCTCTTGCGATCCTTGATGACCACGCCGAGCATCGTCTCGACCATTTCAGGCGGCGGGCCGGACAGGTTGAGCCCGATGCCGACGCCAAGCCCCGAACCATAGGAACCGGTCGATCCGCCAAGCCCGACGCTGACCGGAGAGCCGTTGCGCTGCGGTTTGAACCGGCTGCGCGAAAGCTTGACCAGCGCGATCTGGTTGCCAGACCCTTGCACAGCCGTTGCATAGCCGATGCGTTGCAGTTGCTGCGCCACTGCTCCCTGAAAACTCCTCAGCTCCAAAGAGGCGGCATCCATGCCCGGAGCCGCTTCCACGGCAATGCTGCCTTTGCCCAGCGCGGTGATATCTGCCGCATGAAACCGCGTGACTTCCACCGGCCCAACCGGGGTGACACAGCCGGTAAGCAGCGTGAGGGCACAAAGGGGGGCGAGCAGTCTGCTGTTCATCGTCGGACCCTTGGCTGGCGTTAACGTGCCCGAGATTGGGCTTTACCGGCCGTCAATTCAAGCTCCTAACGTAGGGCAGAGCGCGTTTCGCCTGACTTGCCGGGAAACTGATCGAACAGTGCGGCGGAGAGTTTGGCGGCGATGGCACTGTCGCTCCATTTGTCGCTGCCATCGCGGGTGATGATGTCGGCGCGGCCTTCCCACAGTACCTTGCCGCTGGCCTTGTCCTTGATCCTCGCCTCAAGCCGGGTAGAGATCAGCGCCTTCTTCGGCTTGGACAGGTCGATGTTGATGCCCATCCCCACCATGCTGCCGCGATTGGAAACGCCCACTTCCATCTCGCCGCTGACCGGGTTTTTCGGGCCTTCTTCAGGAACTACAGTATCATGCGACACGCGCAGTTCGACGATCTGAGCAGAGCTATCTGCCGTTGTAGCTGTCTGATAACCGACACCGGCCAAGTTGTTCACAACGGCGGCCTCATAGGTCTTGAGCTCAATCTCGCCAACGCCTGCGCCGACGGGCGATCCGATAACGCTGACCGAACCTTTGCCCAGAAGGTCGATACTGACATCCTCGGCGATGAAGCGCGTGACCTCTACCTTGCCTTCGGCGGGGCCAGCAGGGCGGCTGCGATTCCACGAGCGGGAGGGGTAGTTGCGGTCACCCCAGTCGTTTCCTCCCCATCCCGGGCCGCCAAACCCGCCACCGGGGCGGGCCAGTGCAGGAGTCGCCAGAATCACAGCCGCAAGGGCGATGGTCACGGGAAGACGGTGATTGCGCATGATTTTCTCCGGCAGGAATTCGGCTCCCCTGTCGGGAGACAGCGCTAAGACTGCTCTGATTGCCCGCAGATGAACGCGCGATCGTTACGGTTGTAACCTTGTTATGCAACTGATAGCCATTGTCAGGGCATTTGCGGTCGCGCGCAAACGGGGGAACAACCATGTCAGCGGACTCCACGACCGCCGCCGCGACGACGGGTGCTGATCGCATTGTCCTTCTCGACGCGCTGCGCGGTTTTGCCCTGCTTGGCATTCTGACCGCCAACCTGCCGGTCTTCGCTGGCTGGGTCTTCTACAGCTGGAACGAGATGGCGGCCTTTGCCGGAAAAGACGTTTCGGAAACCTATGACCAGCTGATCAAATTCTTCATCGACGGCAAATTCTATACAATCTTCTCACTGCTGTTCGGCATCGGCTTTACCTTGCAACTGGACCGGCTGGAAAAGCGCGGCGCGGCTGGGATCGCGGTATTCCGGCGGCGGATGCTGGTGTTGCTGGCGATTGGCCTGATTCATATGTGCCTGATCTGGCAGGGTGACATCTTGACGCTATATGCGGTGCTGGGACTGTTGCTGCCTTTGTTCTGGCGGTGGAAAGACCGGACTTTGCTGTGGCTGGCGATTTTTCTGATGCTTTTGCCGCTGGTGCTCGTCCCACTGTGCGCCAAGCTTGGTATCGATCTTGGACATCCGTTCGAATCGGCGGGAATTGCAGTAATCAAGGCGATTGACGGCGGCGATAATGGCTCAGCCTTGGCCTATATGCAGCGCACAGATTGGCAGGGCTTCCTCACCTGGCAGCTCTCAGGATCGCCCTTCCGCATCGAGCACCTGCTGCACACCTGGCGCATCCCCAAAGTGCTGGGCGTGATGTTGCTGGGGATGCTGCTGGGACGCCGGTTGATTGCCGGAACGCTGCTCACGGATCGCCGATTGCTGAAGCGTGCGGTAGTGCTTGGTCTGGCTATTGGCATTCCTTGCAATCTGGTCTTCGCGCTCGATCAAGAGGTCTATCAGGAGCACTGGAGCTCGATCCTGGGCACTGTTCCCATGGCGCTGGCCTACGCCGCCACTTTCATTCTCGCATGGACTCGGTTTCATCGTATTCTGGGACTGGTCGCTCCGGTTGGGCGCATGGCTTTGACCAGTTATCTGACACATTCCGTGATCGGCGTTCTGCTGCTTGGGCCATTTCTTGGCATTGCCGGACGGGTTGGTCCTATCGCCATCGCCGCCCTCGTTATTCCGATCTATGGCGCGCAAATCCTGTTCTCGCGCTGGTGGCTGGCGCATCACGATCAGGGACCGATGGAGCGGCTATGGCGCTGGGGCACATATGGCTCGGTAAAGACACGGTAATGTGAAGGCGCTAAGGCGGGCTTGAAGTCGCAGCCTGAAAGAGTCGCATGTCCAAAGTTCCAGTCCCCGTGCCCGTTCTCGTCACCGGTGGTGCAGGTTATATCGGCAGTCATGCCGTGCTTGCCCTGAAGGATGCCGGTTGGGCAGTTGCCGTGGTGGATAATCTCACCACCGGCTTCCGTTTTGCGGTGCCCGAAGGCGTGCCATTCTACGAAGGCGACATCGAGGATGCGGCGCTGCTGGCGCGGATTTTTGCCGAGCAGGGCACGCGGGCGGTGATGCATTTTGCCGGGTCGATCGTGGTGCCCGAATCGGTCGAAAATCCGCTGATGTATTATCACAACAACACTGCCAAAAGTCGCAGCCTGATCGAGGCGGCGGTAAAGGCTGGCGTCCCGCACTTCATCTTCAGTTCGACAGCGGCAACCTATGGTGAGCCTGAGGTTTCTCCCGTCAGCGAGGACAGCCCCAAGCTGCCGATCAACCCTTATGGCATGTCCAAGCTGATGACCGAGATTATGCTGGCGGACACGGCAAAGGCCCATGCCATCAACTATTGCGCGCTGCGTTATTTCAATGTCGCTGGTGCTGATCCGCAGGCGCGTTCCGGCCAATCGACTGCCGGGGCGACTCACCTGATCAAGGTTGCGGTCGAAGCGGCGCTGGGCAAGCGAGAGGCAGTCGGCGTGTTCGGCAGTGATTTTGACACGCCCGATGGCACCGGCGTGCGCGATTATATCCATGTCGCCGATCTGGCTGCCGCGCATGTACTGGCGCTGGAGGCACTGATTGCCGATCCTGCGGCATCGCTCACCATGAATTGCGGCTATGGCAGGGGGTTCTCGGTGCTCGAAGTGCTTGATGCGGTGGACCGGGTGACAACCATACCATCCAGCGCCGCATGGAGCCGCGCCGTGCTGGTGATCCCGCCTCGCTGGTTTCGGATAACCGCCGGATCAAGGCGACACTACCGTGGCAGCCGAAATATGCCGAGCTCGATGTTATCGTCGCCCATGCTCTGGCATGGGAGCGCAAGCTGGGCGAACTGAGGGGCTAAGATAGCCTATTTTGGCATCTCAGCCAAAGAGTCGCGTTCTCTGGCTTCCCAGGCACTGTCACAGAATGCAGGCTCGGGAAGAGTGCCGGAGAATGGCTTGCAGCGCGTCGTGGTGGGTGAGAGATCAACCTGCCAGCCCGGTTGCCACAAGACGAGGCGGTGCTGGGGATCCTTGCGCCACAGCGCCACTTCATCTGCCCAGGCAGGGCCACCGGCAAACCAGTCATCATGGCTGCGGAACAGCAGCAGGCCGAAAAGCATGGCGAGCAGCAGCATTACGCCGGATAGCTTGGCAACCCTCGGTCCGGCGGTCGCAAACAGTGCCAGCAAGCCCAGGTTGATCATGATTTGCGGCACATAGGTGTATCTTTCGCCGAAGACCGGGCTGAGCAGCGCGGGGCCGGTGGCAATCGCGCCGACATAGCTGATACCTGCCAGAAATAGTCCGGGGATGATCAGCCATGCCGCCACCTTGTTGGCATTGCGCAACACTATGGCGATCAGCCCGCCAAACAATACCAGACTGGCGGCTGCATTGATCCAGGCGATCTGGCCAGCTTTGCCTGCCTCCTGCGCCGCTTCAATCGCCACTCCTGCCAGACCCGGCCCGGTGAAGGGAAACAGCAGGTGGCGCACCAGCATGACCGAAGCGAGGTCATCCAGTCCGATGGAATAAGCGCGCACCGCAACGGGCGCATAGAACATCAGCAGCTGAATGGCTGCGCCCAGTGCCAGCGCTCCAACTTGCGTCCAGCGCGCGCGATCCTTGTCGAGCAGGGCGCGCAGGCCAAGAAAGGGCAGCAGCACGATAGCGGCAGGCCCGGTGAGCGGTGCAAGCAACAGCAAAGCCAGCCTTGCCCCACGCGCCCAGCCTGATTTCGGAACTTCGCTTGCCAGAATCAGCGCGACACAGACGGTCAGATGAAATTGGCTGTGCAGGCTGTGCAGCCATACTTCTTCACTGAACGGCACCGTCACCAGTAACAGCAGCGCGATGGGCTTGATCCAGCACCCATTCAGCCATTCGTCGCGGCAGGAGAGGATCAGCATGGCCGGACATAGCTGGAAAAACAGCGAGATCAGAACCGTGACATAGGGAGCCGATTCAAGCGGCAGTCCGCCATCTGTGACCAACAATTTGGCCAGCAATGTTGATCCCGAAGCGACGATATTCAGATAACCGCCCAATGGATGCCACAAGGCGTCCTGCCAGGGCATATGCCAGGCATAGGCAAAGAAATAGGTTCCTTCCTCGCCAAAAAACCGGCCCTCAAGCAGCACGTTGGGCAAGCGCAGAAATACCAGCGCTGCGAACAGTATGAACAGAGCGAGCTTGGCCACTCGGCTGAGTGAGGAGTGGCAGGACGGCGCTTGGGTATCTGACGTCGTCATAGCGGCGTGTGTCCTGATTGCTGGTCAGAACCGGCTAAACATCGTCAGACTGTCCGTCCAGCCAGTGACAGGGATAAGTCACAGCTTCCATCTGCTGGCTGCGATCAGCAAATGACGCAGCCCAGCGGTTGACTTCCGTGGCCCGGCCCCTTAACGGCCCGGCTTCAAGTTTTCAGCGGCACGAGCCGTCCGAGGAATGTCATGAAGATTCGCAACAGCCTGAAGTCGCTCAAGGGCCGCCACCGGGATAACCGGGTTATCCGCCGCCGTGGCCGCACCTATGTGATCAACAAGACCAACCGCCGTTTCAAGGCGCGCCAGGGCTAATTGCTTTGGTGTGGCTGGGCGCTCGCGTCTGGCCGGTTACATAACGGCCCGCCTCCGGATAGGGGAGCGGGCCGCTGCCGTATCTAGGCTCAGGAAATTCGCAGATGTCCGCCAGTTTCGCCGCTCAGCAGTCCCCGGTTCAGGCCGTTGTCTTCGATGTTGGGCGGGTGCTATTTGAGTGGGATTTGCGCCACCTGTTTGCCAAGCTGATCGCCGATCCGGCTGAGCTTGAATGGTTCTGCTCCACGGTGGTGACGGCAGAGTGGCACTTTCAACACGATGCGGGTGTGCCGCTTTCCGTTATGGTCCCGGCGCGCATTGCCGAATACCCCGATCACGCCAAACTGATCCACGCCTATGCCACGCGCTTCAACGAATCGGTCCCCGGTCCGGTGGCCGGTAGTCTCGAACTGGTCGAGGCGCTTGCCGCGCGCGAAGTGCCGCTGTTCGCCATAACCAATTTCGGTGCGGAATTCTGGCCCGGCTTTCGTGCGACGCAACCGGTGTTCGATCACTTCCGTGATGTGGTGGTTTCTGGTGACGAGAAACTCGCCAAGCCTGACCCCGCCATTTACCGACTGGCAGAGGCACGTTTTGGCCTGCCGGGCTCCGCCATGCTGTTCATCGACGACAACGCCGCCAACATTGAGTCGGCGGCGCGCGAGGGGTGGCAGGTCCACCATTTTGAGGGTGCAGCAGGCTTGGCCGCAGACCTTAAGGGCCGCGGCCTGATCGCCTGATTCTTACCCCACGTCGGGGATGATTACTTAGCGTTGCATTTCGTCAAATCGTCAGCCGAAAGCTCTGCTCCGGCTGCAGTGAAGCGCGCGACCGTGCCGAACTTCTTGGCGACCCGCTGGCACATCACCACCGGGCGTGAACCAGCATTGGCGGCGGTGCAGTTGTCGCCCGCACACTTCCACAGCACATCACCCAGAATGCCCTGCTTCGGAGCGGCGAGGGCTTGCTGCAAAGTGGCATTATAACCGCCCGGCGCCGCTGATACCTGAGCGGGCGTCAGGGCCAGCATGGCACCGGCGAGGGCGAAGGTGCCTGAGAAAAAGGCGCGCCCTGAAAAAACGGTGCGCGAAGTCAGCCGCGAAAACACATTTCGCATCGGTATTCTCCTGTGTGCAAGCGTCCCGGGGAGGGTGCGCAGATTTAAGTTGCGAATCGCTACCTAAAAGATCAAGTTGCAATATGCAACCGAAAATCGAAATTATTTCGCCCCGCCCCGATCCTGCGCTAGACTGCGCGGCGATGGGCAAGCTGCGCGAACCTTTGGGAGCTGATGATTGCGGGCTTCCGCTCGCGCTGGAAGTCATGGGGGAACGCTGGAGCTTCATGATCCTGCGCGCAGCGCTGAACGGCGTCTATCATTTCGAGGATTTCCTCGGCGCGCTGGGCATCGCCCGCAACATCCTGTCCAACCGGCTCGCCAACCTGGTCACGCACGGCATCCTGCAACGCGAGCAGATGGCCGATGATCGCCGCAAGGTCGAATACCGCCTGACGCAAAAGGGGGTTGATCTGCTCCCCGCCATGCTGGCGTTGCGCCAATGGGGTGAGAAATACGGGCTGGGCGTGCCGAGTAATCCGGTGCTGGTCGATAAACGCGATTGCCTGCCCATCGGCCCGATCACCATGCGCGCACACGATGATCGCGTGATTGCCTATGATGATCTGCAATGGCTTGATCGTGATGAAGTCGGCAAAGCGGGCAGCGATTGCTGCGGTCCGGGGCCAGAAGAGCTACCTGGCTTGCGGGTGTGATATGCTGGACTGATTTGGTTCACGCAAAGGCGCAAAGGCCTTATGCTTGCGGCGAAGCCGCATTGCCAATCGGCACCCAATGTTGACGCAACGCTGAGCGAAATATCTCAGTTTGCGACGCAGAACTGCTTCTTTGCGCCTTTGCGCCTTTGCGTGAATCCAATCTTACTCTGGTCTCCCGCCGCACACGTGGCATCATCGCCCCCATGAACCGCCGATTCGCCCTGCTCGCCCCGATCCTCCTCCTGGCTAGCGCAGCTGCGCCCGCGCCAAAGCCAGCCGCGCCGCCAGAGCCGCTGCCCGATCTGGTCAAGGTCGAGATGGTGACTGAGTTAGGCTCTATCGAACTGGAGCTCGATCACGCGCGCGCGCCGATCTCGGTCGAAAATTTCGTCCGCTACGTTGATCTGCGCCGCTTCGATGGCATGACCTTTTATCGCGTCATGCGCCTCAAATGGGGCACGCCGCCCAACGGCCTGATCCAGGCGGGCTTGCTGGGAAACCCGCAGAAAATCCTCAAGCCCATCGCCCATGAACCGACCAGCCAGACCGGCCTCAGCCACAAGGCCGGTGCCCTCTCCATGGCCCGCAACGCTCCCGGCACGGCATCAGCGGACTTCTCGATCATGCTGTCAGACCTCACCGGACTGGACGCCAATCCCAAGTCAGACCAGCCGGAACTTCAGGCCGGTTACGCCGTATTCGGCCGGGTGAGCGGCGGCATGGACGTGGTGCGCAAAATCTACGACGTCCCGCTCAGCACCACCAAAGGGCAGGGCGTGATGATCGGCCAGATGATTGAGCAGCCGGTGCGGGTTTTGACGGTGAGGCGGGTGGTGGTGACGGCGGGGAAGTGAGGTCTGCTATTGGAGGATTCCGGACAGGTAGCTAGTGGGAACACGCCATTGGTAAGTGGACGAAAAGGCGAGCTGCCACCAATCAGATCAATCTTCGCGCGTGCATCTTGGCGACTGCCTGCGCGCGGTTGACAGCGCCTAACGTCTTGCGGGCATTGTTGACGTGGAAGCGCGCTGTCGCTTGCGATATGCCGAGGATGACCGAGATTTCCCTGTCGCTTTTACCCTCCGCCACCCAGGCGAGGCAGTCGCGTTCGCGCGGGGTGAGCGTTGCTCCTGAGTGAGGCTGGGGATTCGCGCCTTCGAGCAGCTTTTCGGTGAGGACAAGCCCGGCCATCTGCACCGAAAAGGCGATTTCGGGCGCAAGATCGGCCTCGGGAAAGCCAATATGGAACGAAGCGATCATCCCACCTTCGCCATAGGATGTGGCGCACAGCGCGTCGCCGAGATCGTTCTGGCTATAGGCCTCCCAATAGGCACCGAACGCACGGTCGCCGTGCGGCGCGAAATCGGAGAAGCGATAGCGCGTCCGGTGCTCACGGATCGCGGTGAGCAACGGATTGCACTCGAAGCAAATATAATTGAACTCGCCCGAAAACAGCCAACCGGGCTTCGCGATTCGCGTCACCCATCCGCCCGCCTGCCAATGCTCCTCGGAAGTCAGCGGCCGATGGGGGCGGCGATAGACACGCGTCTGGAGCGAGGTCGGTCCGAACGGCTTCAGGCATGCGAACAATGCCTCGCTCGCGCCCTCGGGCGTCGCGGCGCCAAGCACCGGGTCGAGATCGGCCATCAGCTTGGTGAGCATGGGGCGAAACCTCTCTAGATTGCACGCGGCATAATGGCACGGAGGTGTAAGCCGCGCAAGCCGCGCCGTCTTTGTCAACCTGCCCGATCGGGGAGGGTCAGCGGGCGAAGTATCGCGCCTATTCACTTTGGCTCACAGCCGGAGTTTGAGCCATGAATACAGCGCACTGGGCGGCGGCAAGCGTAGCGACGGCGGCGGTGCTCGGCGCGGTGCCCGCGCTGGCGCAGGTCAGCGGCCCCACCCCCGGCAGCAGCATCTCGACCTCGGCGTCGATAACCGAGCAGATCGTCTTCACCGCGCCCGTCGTCACGGTGCGCCGGATCGATATCGTCTCGACGCAGATAATCGGCAGGCTGCAAGGCGGCACAATTTTCGACCAGAGTTACCCGGTACCATTCGCGGACCCTGCCGCACAGGCAGGGTTGGCCAGCGCACGCATGGCGATCACAACGCACGGCGGCCCGGGTGTGGTGATTAACGCGCCCGTGCGGACGCAGCGCACCGAGACGCTGACATCGAGCGTTGCAAGCCGGTTCACGCTCAACCGCACCGATGAGGCGACGACCGTCGATTTTCAGTCTGGCCCCAGCACGTTGCAGGTCGGTGGATTTTACGTATTCAGGCCGAACGATGTGCAGGGCCCCTGTTCGGCGGCGATCGCAGCGTTACCTGCGACGACGCGGCCGGTCTGTGGCCCGGACACGCGCACCCCTTTCAACATCGTGGCGGGCACAGCGAACATCAACACCCTGCTCACCCGCACATTCTTTGTCGATGAAACCCGCGATCAGACCGACACCAACCGCATTTTCGAACAATATGAGCTTAACGGCACCGTCGTCGCCATCGGTACGGTGCATGCGGCGGTGCAATCGGGACTGTTTGATCGCGGCGGCTGGCTGCTCGGGCGGATGGGCGCGGGCGATGCGGGACTGTGGGGCGAAGCGCATGCGATGCGCGTCCGTCACGGCGACCAGCGGAGCAGCTGGGGGCTTGCGGCGGGCTATGGCTTTGCGGCGGGTTCCGGGCTGACGCTGTCGATCGGCGTCGATCATGGCCGGACCGATATCGACGTTCCCGGCGCGCTCGAGAGCGGTCGGTTCGACCTGACCGAGGTCGGCGTCTCAGCGCACTACGAGCGCGGGGGATTTTCGGCCTCGCTCACCGGCGTGCATGGCTTCGGCAAGGCGAACACTCTTCGCACCATCGCGGGCACATCGAGTGCGCGCTACGATGTCAGCCTGACCGGCGTCGCTTTCGAATTCGGCTATGCCGTCGATGCCGGCGGCTTGACGCTGCGCCCAGTCGCGGCTTTCGATCATGTCGTGGCGCGGAACGGGACGTTCACCGAAAGCGATACTCTGGGGCTGATCGCGCGGGGCCATTCCGTCACCCGCAGCCGCGCATCGGCGGGGCTCGAAACGGCGACGAATGCCGGGGCCGTGCGCCTGTCGGTCGCCGCGCGCTATGTCGCGATCCTCGACGGGCGTACGCGCACACTGCCGGTCGCCTTCGCCATCGCGCCGACAACGCCGCTGGTGATGAGCGGCGAACGCGAACCCGACAGCGTGCAAGTGGACGCCGGTGCGCGCCTGACGCTAGGGCCGGGCGCCACGCTTGCATTCGCCTATCAGCGCCGCTTCGGCGGTGGCTACACCGCGCAAACGGCGCTCGTGCGATTGGTCGCGGGGTTCTGAGCGCACGCATAGCGGATTGTTGTACTGAACGGGCAACCACTTTCAGGATTTCAGTCTAGCTCGATCAATCTCCTCAATATCGTCGTTAGCCGCAATTTTCCCTCACCCCCTAACCCCCATCCGCCGGTAACTCAGCGCTTCGGCCACATGGATGCGCCCCACCTTCTCCGCCCCCGCCAGATCGGCCACGGTCCGCGCCACGCGCAGCATCCGGGTATATCCCCGCGCTGATAGCCGCATCGCCTCTGCGGCTTGCATCAGCAAGCGCTGGCCTGCTTCGTCGGGGGTGGCGAACAGTTCGAGGCCTTCGCCGTCAAGTTCGGCATTGGTCCGCGCGCCGGTTGCGTCAAAGCGGGCGGTCTGGATCGCGCGTGCCCGCGCTACCCGTGCGGCAACCTCGGCGCTGCCTTCGGCGGGCGGGGGGAGCGCGAGGTCGGCGGCGCTGACGGGATCGACATCGACATGGAGATCGATCCGGTCAAGCAGCGGGCCAGAGACGCGGCTCTGGTAATCGGCGGCGCATTTGGGCGCTCTGGAACAGCCCAAGGCCGGATCACCCAGATGCCCGCAGCGACAGGGGTTCATCGCGGCGATCAGCTGGACTCTGGCGGGGAAGGTGACATGGGCATTGGCGCGAGCCACGCTGACCTCGCCGGTCTCAAGCGGCTGGCGCAGCGAATCGAGCACCGGGCGCTGAAACTCGGGCAGTTCATCAAGGAACAGAACGCCGAGATGCGCGAGGCTGACCTCGCCGGGGCGCACTTTCAGTCCGCCGCCGGTCAGCGCGGCCATCGAGGCGGAATGGTGGGGCGAACGGAAAGGACGGCGGCGGCTGATCCGGCCTTCGACCAGCAATCCGGCGATAGAGGCGACCATCGACACTTCCAGCGCCTCCGCCGGAGCGAGCTCGGGCAGGATACCGGGCAGGCAGGCGGCGAGCAGAGATTTGCCTGCTCCTGGCGGTCCGCACATCAGCAAATTGTGGCCACCGGCGGCGGCAATCTCCAGCGCGCGCTTGGCCACTTCCTGTCCCTTGACCATCTTGAGGTCCGGTCCTTTAACTGGCGGCTCTGCCTCTCCCGGTGCGGGGGGTGTGAGCACTTGTGTGCCCTTGAGGTGGTTTAAGAGCGAGATCAGATCGGGCGCGGCGACGATCGGAATACCGCTGGCCCAACTGGCCTCGGTCCCCTGTGCAGCGGGGCAAATCAGGCCTTTTCCCGCAGAACTGGCATGGATTGCGGCGAGCAGCACGCCGGGTGATGAGATGATCCGGCCATCCAATGCCAGTTCGCCCACCGCAACATATTCGCTGATCTGCTCCGCATCAGTAACGCCCATCGCGGCCAGCAGGGCCAGCGCAATCGGCAGATCGTAGTGCGAGCCTTCCTTGGGCAGGTCAGCGGGGGAGAGGTTTACCGTGATCCGCTTGGGCGGCAATGAAAGCCCGAGCGAGGCGAGGGCGGCGTGGACACGCTCGCGGCTTTCCTTCACCGCCTTGTCGGGCAGGCCGACAAGATTGAAGCCCGGCAAGCCCGGTGCGATCTGGCACTGCACCTCAACCGCGCGCGCCTCCAGCCCGAGATAGGCAACCGTCGATACCAGTGCGACCAAGTGAGCCCCCCGTAAATGTCCCTAAGTGTTTGATGGCGCAGGGGGCGGGTGGAGTCGAGGGGGTTGGGCGGCGTTTGCGCCATTGTGGAGCAGATTACGCAGGAACCCGTAATCACCCGGCCCATATTCAGCCGAAACCAAATCTTAACTCTTTCCGTGAGCAAGCCAGTAAAGGGCTGGCGCGCATTGATGCTGCATCATGCGCCGCATCACCTGCCTTGCCCAATCAATTCTCGCAGCTGTGGCGTCGATTCTCGCTGCCATTGCGACACCCGCTGCCGCGCAGCAGGTGATCACCTATGAGGTTGTTACCGAAGAGATCGTCAGCGAAACCGGATCCGACCGCTTTGTCGCATCGGGGCAGGCGGTCTTGCCGAAGGGTATCGCGCGGTTCGGGCCATTCCGGGTGCTCGATACGGGCCGTGCTGCATTGGTTGATGTGACTGACGAGCGCAGTCCGGCGGCTTTCACCGCGATGCTGGCCGCCTATCCGGCGCTCGCCACGCTCGAGATGATCGAATGCTCCGGCACCATGGATGACGGCGCGAATCTGCGGCTTGGCCGGATGATCCGCGCGAAGGGCATCGCCACCCATGTGCCAAAGGGCGGCTCGGTGCGATCGGGTGGGGTCGAGCTGTTTCTGGCGGGCGCGCGCCGCATGGCCGATCCCGGCGCCGAGTTTGCGGTCCATGCCTGGGAAGATGAAGATGGCAAAGAGCCAGGCGATTTCGCCGCCGATGCGCCGGTCAACCGCGCCTATCTCGACTATTACCGCGAAATGGGCATGAGCGCGATTGAGGCGCGGGCATTTTATGACATGACCAATTCGGTGGCCAATGCCGAGGCTAAGTGGCTCAATGCGGCGCAGATGGGGCAATGGGTGAGGCTTGATTCGGCTAAGGTTGCTTCCTCTCCGGCGCTTGACTCAGCCCGGACGCTTAGGTAGGGGCGCGGCTCCGAGATTTCGGTCGCTGTTGCAGGCGGCCTCATTGTTCGTATCTGAGGTTTTTGAGATGAAGCGCACATTCCAGCCAAGCCGGCTCGTCCGCGCCCGCCGCCACGGCTTCCGTGCTCGCGGTGCCACTGTTGGTGGCCGCAAGGTTCTGGCTTCACGCCGCGCCCGCGGCCGCAAGAAGCTGTCTGCCTGAGCGATCAGTCGAAATTGCCCGTCCTTACCAGGCGGGCTGATTTTCTAGCCGCCAACCGGGGTCTGCGCATCGCACGTCCCGGTTTCGTGCTTCTGGCGCGCGCGAATGACAGTGAACGCATTCGCTTCGGCATTACCGTCACCAAAAAAATCGGCAATGCGGTGGTCCGCAATCGCATGAAACGGCGTTTCCGCGAACTGCTGCGCGATCTACTGCCCGCAGAAGGCCTTGCCGGACACGATCATGTGCTGATTGGCCGTGAAGGCGGGGTTGAGCGCGATTTCGCGGCGCTGCGGGTGGAACTGTCAGCGGCTCTGGCGCGGGCCAAGGCGGGTAAGGGCGACCCAGCCAGAAAGCCAAGGGACAAACGGCGTTGAAACGCCTGATTATCCTGATTGCGCGGGCTTGGCAGATTGGCCCGTCGCGGGTGCTGCCGCCCTCTTGTCGCTATATGCCCAGCTGCTCGCAATATGCGATTGAAGCGGTCGAGAAATATGGCGCGTTTAGGGGTGGCTGGCTGGCCTTGAAGCGTCTATTGCGCTGCCACCCTTGGGGGGGACACGGGTCTGATCCGGTGCCTTGAACGGCAACAGGTCAAGCGCCATCTCTGTTCCCAACCGATGATCAAACAATTCTGTAGGATAGCTTCGTGGACAACCAGCGCAATCTGATACTGGCGGTATTGCTCTCCGCACTGCTGCTTTTCGGCTGGGACGCCGGGATGAAGTATTATTACCCGCAGCCAGTGAAGAGCGCGGCGCAGATTGCGGCCAGCCAAACGCCAGAAGCAAGTGCCGCTGCACCTGTGACGCGCGAAGGCGGCCTCACCAATCCGGCTGACATTGCGGCTGAAGTGCGTGATCTGAAAACCGCGCTTAATCCCGCTGGCCGCGTGCCGATTGCGGCGCCGGGACTGACCGGTTCGATCAACCTGACCGGGGCGCTGCTCGATGATCTGACCACTAATCGCCACACCGCAACGCTGAAGAAGGATGATGGCCCAGCGCGCATCTTCTCGCCATCAGGCACCCCGGCTCAGCACTTCGCCAAGGTCGGCTGGTCTGGGCAAGGGGTTGAAGCCCCCAGTGCCGCCACCGTCTGGACCGCCCCTGCCGGCGCGAAGCTGACACCGCAGACGCCAGTAACCCTGAGCACCACCAATGCCCAAGGCCTGACCTTCACGATCACTTACAAGATCGATCAGGATTACATGATCACGGCCGATGCAGCCGTCGCCAACGGCAGTGCTACCCCCGTCACCGTGCAGTCGATCGCGCAGCTCAACCGCACAGAAAAGACGGCTGGCCTTGATACCTGGAACATCCACACCGGGCCGTTTGGTGCCTTTGATGGATCAGTCACCTTCAGCACTGATTACTCCACGGTCCGCGAAAGCGAAGCCGGTCAGCTCAAGAATGTTGGCAAGTCTGATTGGCTTGGCTTCACCGATATCTACTGGATGTCTGCGCTGATCCCCGACAAGTATGCCGAATCCTCTGATTTCAGGGACATGGGCAAGGGCATCTTTATTGCCGATCTATTTTACAAGCCCGTCACAGTCGCGCCCGGCCAGTCAGCCGTGCATTCCACCCGCATCTTTGCCGGGGCCAAGGAAGGCACTGTGCTGGATCGTTATGAAGCAACCGGGATTCCCAATTTCAGCCTGGCGATTGACTGGGGCTGGTTCCGCTGGTTCGAAAAGCCGATTTTCTGGCTGTTGAATGCTTTGAACAGCGCCGTGGGCAACTTCGGTCTGGCGATCATCCTGCTGACACTGATCGTGCGTGGGATCATGTTCCCGATTGCCCAGCGCCAGTTCGCCTCGATGGCGGCAATGCGGGCGATCCAGCCCAAGATGAAGGTGCTGCAAGATCGTTACAAGGACGACAAGCAGAAGCTTCAGGAAGAAACCCTCAAGCTTTACAAGACCGAAGGCGTCAATCCGCTGGCGGGCTGCCTGCCAATCTTCCTGCAGATTCCGGTGTTCTTCGCATTGTATAAGGTGCTGACTCTGGCGGTTGAAATGCGCCACGAGCCTTTTGTGCTGTGGATCAAGGATCTTTCCGCTCCCGATCCGGCGCATATCCTCAACCTGTTCGGCCTGCTCAACTTCACGCCGCCCGCGCTGCTTGGCATCGGCGTGCTCGCGGTGCTGCTCGGTGTGACGATGTGGTTGCAGTTCAAGCTCAATCCGGCGGCTCCCGATCCGGTGCAGCAGCAGGTCTTTGCCATCATGCCGTGGATGATGATGTTCGTAATGGCGTCGTTTGCTTCGGGTCTGCTGATCTACTGGATCACCTCGAACGTGCTGACCATCGCGCAGCAGAAGTACCTCTATGCCAAGCACCCGCAGCTCAAAGCCATGGTCGACAAGGAACGCGATGTGGTTCTCCATCAGGGCAAAGGCAAAGATAAGTGAGCCCTGAAGAGACCGCACAGGCTGAACTTGTTGAGCGGGCGCGAGTGCTTTTCGCCGGGCCGATCGAATTTCTGCTGAGCGCGCCCAGCCTTAAATTCCTTCCCGAGCCAGACTTTCCCGAGATCGCCTTTTGCGGGCGGTCTAATGTGGGCAAAAGCTCGCTGCTCAATGCGCTGACCGGGCGTAAAGCGATTGCCCGAACCTCGGTCACGCCGGGGCGCACGCAAGAACTGAACTTCTTTGAAGTGGGTGCGCCGACCGTGCTGCGGCTGGTCGATATGCCGGGCTATGGCTTTGCCAAGGCACCGCTGTCGGTGGTTGATAAATGGCGCAAGCTGGTGCGCGATTTCCTGCGCGGGCGGGTGGTGCTGAAACGCAATCTGCTGCTGATCGACGCTCGCCATGGGGTAAAGCAGGTCGATATCGAGATGATGCAGATGCTCGATGAATCAGCTGTCGGCTACCGCATCGTCATCACCAAGGCCGACAAGATCAAGGCCAGCGAACTGGAAGCGGTAACTGCCGCTGTCGCGGTCGAAGCGCGCAAGCATTCAGCGGCGTTCCCGGTGATCCATGTCACCTCGTCGGAAACCAAGCTGGGTATTGCCGAGCTGCGCGCTGCGGTGCTGGAGGATTCTGGGGTCTGAGCCGCAGGACTGGCTCTTCTACGTATGGAGTAGGAGCGCTCTAGGACCATTCCGTATCAGGTAGAATCACATCGAAAAGCTCCCTTCCCCATCGGGGAAGGGTTGGGGATGGGGGAGCGCGGCGAAGCCGTGCGTCAACATAGGCGTGGAGCCCCCACCCCAACCCCTCCCCCATGGGGAGGGGCCAAGTGGCTCAATGGTAAACGGAAAAACTCTAATCCTTAAACGATGCGCTGGCCGCGATCGCGGTTGCCTGTTGGGGCTGAGCGGAACTTGCTCGGGCCGCCATTGGACGGGCTGCGGTTGCCATCGCTGCGCGGTGCGCCGCCACGGTTGTCACCGCGAGGGGCACTGCTGCGATTGTCGCCGTTTTGGCCGCCATTATGGCCGCCAAAGTTGCGCTTGCGGCTGTCACCAGCGGGGCGAACCTCACCGGCATGGGCACCAACGCCGGCTACACGGGCAACGCGCGGCTCGCCGCGATCACCATCGCTGCGAGCTGGTGCGCGATCACCGCGCAGTTCACGGCGCTCACCTTCACGGCGCGCATCGCGAGGAATATCACGGCCAACGCCTTCAGGACGACGACCGCCGCCGCTGTTGCCGCCGCGACCGCCATTGCCACCACGGCCGCCATCACTTCTTCCACCGCCAAAGCGGCCCTTGCGGTCACGCTCATCACGGCGGGCATCCTGCTCGGCTTCGGCAGGCTTGCGCGAAGGGGCTGGCAGACGAGCGGCTTCATTCTGGAAATTATCGGGCAGGGACATCGGCATCAGCTTGATGTCGGTCAGCCGCTCGATATCGCGCAGGTAGGGCTTTTCATCGGGCGCAACAAAGCTGATCGAAACGCCGTCAGCGCCTGCACGCGCGGTGCGGCCGATGCGGTGCACATACTGTTCAGGCACATTGGGCATTTCAAAGTTGAACACATGGCTCACGCCGCTGACATCGATACCGCGCGCGGCGATATCAGTGGCGACGAGCACCGTTGTGGTGCCCTTGCGAAAAGCGCCGAGAGCGGCGGTGCGCTGCGCCTGGCTCTTGTTGCCGTGGATCGCGGCGGCATTGACGCCAGCCGTGGTCAGATGGCGGACAACGCGGTCAGCGCCGTGCTTGGTGCGGGTGAAGACCAGCGCGCGGTCGATTGACTTGTCAGCCAGACCATCGCGCAGCTTGATTGTCAGCAGCGCCTGCTTTTCGGCCTGATTGATGTGGGTAACGAACTGGTCAACCCGTTCAACCGTCGTGGCTTGCGGGGTAACTTCAACGCGCACGGGGTTCGAGATGAACTGCTTGCCAAGATCAGCAATGGCCTTGGGCATGGTGGCCGAGAAGAACAGGCTCTGGCGATCCTTGGGCAGCATATTGGCTACGCGCTTCAAGGGAACGATGAAGCCAAGGTCCATCATCTGGTCGGCTTCGTCGAGCACGAAAATCTCGACATCGCGCAGCGTCAGCGCGCGCTGTTCGATCAGATCGAGCAGACGGCCGGGGGTGGCTACCAGCACGTCGCAGCCGCCAACCAAGGCGCGGGCCTGCTTGTTAACCGGCAGTCCACCAAAGATCACCTGAACCGAAAGGCTGAGGTACTTGGCATATTCGCGCATGTTATCGGCGATCTGGGCGGCCAATTCGCGGGTCGGCGAAAGCACCAGCATGCGGCACGAAGCAGGCTTGCGAGCCTTGGGATTGGCAGCGAGGCGGTGAAGCGACGGCAGCGAGAAGGCTGCGGTCTTGCCGGTGCCGGTCTGGGCAATGCCCAACAGGTCGCGGCCTTCAAGCAGCGCCGGAATCGACTGGCGCTGGATCGGCGTGGGATCGGAATAGCCCTTGGTCTCAAGCGCACGAAGAATGGGCTCGGCAAGGCCAAGGTCAGAAAAATAGGACATGAAATACTTTCAAATAGAAGCGGCGCACAGCCGAATACGGCCTGCACGAAGCAAGGAGTCGATAGATGCGACCCTGCGTGAAAAAGGAAGCTTCAGGCGAATGCGGCGATCGAAAGTCCGGGCAGGTTCTGCGGGAAAACCGTGAACCTCACGCTGCCGGGACCGCGGCGGGGAATTATCCCGCGCGCCGATTGCTGGAGAGCCATATAGTGTGCGCTGCAGCAAAAAGCAACATAATTGCGCAGACCTTCGCGTCTGTGTCTCCGGAGTGCGGATTTCCGGCCTGCATCTCGCCCGGAATCGCCCCCAAAAAAAATGAAAAAATAATCAGGTGTGATGGCCATCACGCGTCTTGCCCAGTGGTCAGTCCTAAAAAGGCCTCACCAACTCAAACAGGAAGGGAATACCATCATGAACACCATCACCAAGAGCATCGCACTGGCCGCCGCAGCTTACGTCGGCCTCTCCTTCACCGCAGTCGCCCATGCACAGGAAGCACCGAAGATCGAGGTCAGCACGATCGGTGTCGATCTGGGCAGCCCCACCGAAGTCGGCCAGCTCAAGCAGCGGGTTAACTCTGCGGCGCGCAAGGTCTGCAAGTTGGGCGAAAACGAGGGTCTCGTCGCCCGTCAGTTCAAGCAGAATTGCTACAAGAATGCCGTTGCAGCCGCCAACACCCGCATTGATGCTCAGGTTGCGCTGCACAGCACAGACAATGAGCAGTTGGCACGTGCCCAGGCGGTGCCGGTATCGAAGATCGCCCCTTAACCAGCTTCCGGCCAGTCCCCGGAAGAAGCCTTGCCGATGTCCCCATCGGCAAGGCTTTTCCGATTCTCCAATTCTCTGAATGGCGTAAGCAGCGACCGTAAGTAGAGAATAGTGTGGCAAATGATGGGCGGGTGATTATGCAGAATGCCATGTTCCGGCCCCCAAGCCTTGCCGCCGTTGTTACCGCCGCCCGTGCGGGTGCAATTGATCATGCCAAGGCGCTGTTCGAAGCGGGCGGGTATGACCGGCGCAGTGATGATCCGGCGGCTCTGGCGGTGGCGGGGCGGTTGCTCAAGGATCAGGCTTTGCGCCTGCCACCCGGTGAACGCCGTTCTGCCTTTTACGCCAGCGCTGATGCCTATGCCAGAGCGGACCAGCTTTTGCCCCAGCCTTACACGCGGATCAATCAGGCGACGCTGACCTTGCTGGGTGGGGAGCGGGATCGCGCCAGCCACCTTGCCCGTGAAATTCTTGACTGGCTCGATCAGGGAACGGCGATTCCCGAAACGCCATACTTTATTGCCGCGATCCGAGCGGAGGCGCAGCTGATCTGTGGTGATCTGGCGGGCGCACACCGGGCGCTGGATGAAGCGATGGCCACCGATACCGGTGATTGGAGCGACCGCGCTTCAACCTTGCGCCAGCTTCGCTTGATCCTGGGCGTGATCGGTGAGGATGCGGGCTGGCTCGATCAATACGCCGCGCCGCGCTCGCTGCATTTTGCCGGGCATCTGGGAATTTCAGTCGAGGATGCCGGGCCATTGCGCGCGGCAATTGATGCTGAGCTGGCGGCACGCAACATCGGCTTCGGCTTTGGCGCACTGGCTGCGGGCGCCGATATCATCATCGCCGAGCAATTGCTGGCGTGGGGTGGCGAGCTTCACGTGGTGTTGCCAACCAGCGCGGACGAATTCTCCCGCCAATCGGTCAAGCCCTATGGTGCAGACTGGTTGCAGCGCTTCGATACTTGCCTCGATGCTGCAGCGACGGTGACTGAGACAGCCCATGTTACCGGCGATTACGAACCGCTTGCCACGCTGCTCGCCAGCGAAGTGGCGATGGGGGCCGCCTGCCGCAATGCCCGTTATGTTGATAGCGAGGCGGTGCAGCTTGTTGTCGTTGATGAAGGGGCCGGACCCTATGGCGATGGCACCGGAACCGCCGTTGTCGCCGAGCGCTGGGCCGCAACTGGCCGTCAGCAGGCGGTGCTGCGTTGCCCGCGAAGCGCCACTGTGGTCGCTTCGGGCCGCCGTCCTGATCTTGAGGGGCGAACTGATCGGCGGCTAGTAGCATTGCTGCAGATCAGCTTTGCCGGCATCGACGATCTTGATGAGGCGCGCTTCGCCGAAGCGGTCGATAGCGTGCTGACACCCTTCCGCAAGGCCACTGCCGCGCTTGCCGTGCAACCACTGATGACGCTGCCGGTTGGCAATGCCCGGATCGTTGCCTTCGCCACCACCGAAGCGGCGTGGACCTATGCCGCTGGCTTGCTGGCCCTGCCGCCAACAATATTGCCATTATGCATCGCCGGGCATTACGGCCTCGCCCATTGGTTTGAGCACCCATCGGCGCTGGTTGGCCGGGCGGTGTCACAGCTGGGCGATCTGTTCGCCTCGGCAATGCCCGGTGTGCTGACCGTGAGCGAAGCCTTCGCCTCCGCCCTGTTCGTTGGCTGTAATGAAGAGATATTTGCCGAATGGATTGGTGAAGTGAAGGACTTGCGGCTTTATACGGTGTGCCCGGTGCGCGCGGGCAGCGCTTAGAGTTTTTCCTCATAGCATTGAATCAAATCCGTTCGTCCCGAGCGAAGTCGAGGGATTTGTTCGAGCGCAGCCGAGAACTTCAGCGTTGCATCCCTCGACTTTGCTCGGCCATCCCTCGACTTCGCTCGGGACGAACGGGTTTTGTGACTTAGAGCCTGATGAGATAAGGTTGATACGCCGTGATTGTCCTGAGCAGTTCCGTGAGGAGGAGCAGGACGCAGCGCGGGCTATTGCCCCGTGCAAGTTCTGCGACGCTGTCACGGTGCTGCTCAGGACAACCCCTCCGGGGCGGGCCGATTTTGGCCCATCGCAGCGTTACTCGTCGATCACGATGCTACGGCATCGCTCACTCCTCGCGCCTCACGCTGGGCCAAAATCGGCTCCGTCCCGGCGCATCAACCTTATCTCATCAGGCTCTAATGTAAAACGGAAAAACTCTAGAACACCAGTTCTTCCAGCCGGTGCGGGCTGACCAGCACCAGATTATCGCCCTCACGCCGCATGATGCCGCGCTTGAGCAGAGCATTGACCGTGCGTGAAACGGTTTCACGGGTGCTGGAAACACGCAGCGCCAGCTGGCTGTTCACCGGGGCCGGGGTGATCGTCTGATTGCTGCTGCTCCGCGCCATGCGCAGCAGTTCTGCGTGAATGCGCCCAGTTGCAGACAGCGTGGTTCCTTCGACCAGCCGCCGGGTGAGCGCACCCAGCCGCGCCATCAGCAGGCGCGAAATGGCCATGGCGATGGCATTGTGCTTGCCCATCAGCGCCACCATGGTTGCTGCCGCCAAGACCGCCGCCTCAACCCGTTCAACCGCGGCTACCTCATCGCCGCCCAAAGGCGCATTGAACAGCGTGCCTTCACCAAACAGGTCACCGGCCAGAAAATCATCAATCACGATCATGCGGCCATCCAACGCATAGGCCAGCATCCGGGCATGGCCGGTTATGACCAGAAACAGACGCTCGCCAGCTTCCTGCCCGCTGATGATGATCGCGCGCGGCGCATAGCTTTCAAACCGGGCCTGTCCTGCCACCGTCACGGCAATCGCGCTATCGCAACCAAACGCCGAAGCGATCATCGGCATGGCCGTTTCTGGGAGGAGCTCGCTCATGCGAAGAGCCTAACACAGACCCATGATAGGTAAAGGCCCGGAAGTTTCCCCGAAGCCAGCTTAAGCCGTTCAGCCTCGACAGGGTGAAGCTGAATCGTTAGGCCCAGCGCCTTAGACAATCAGGGCAATTCCATGAAGCTCATCATCGGTAACAAGAATTATTCCAGCTGGTCGCTGCGGGCATGGTTGGCGGCCAAGCAGTCCGGCCTGCACTTTGAAGAGATCATCGTTCCGATCCACACCGATGAATGGCCAGAGCAGAAAAAGCAGATGGGCGAAATTGCGCCGAGCCAGGGCAAGGTGCCGGTGCTGTGGGATGGCGATGCTGTGGTCTGGGACAGTCTCGCCATTGTCGATTACCTTGCTGACAAGGTTGGCCGCGATCGTTTCTGGCCCAAGGCGGACGATGCCCGCGCGATGGCCCGGTCGATGGTCGCGGAAATGCATTCGGGCTATCAGGCGCTGCGCAGCGAATGCACCATGAATATTCGCCGCCGGGTCGATGGGCACAAGATCAGCGATGCGGCCCGGGCTGACATTGTCCGTATCCTGACGCTGTGGGCAGAATCGCGGGCGCGGTTTGGCAAGGGCGGGCCGTTCCTGTTCGGCAGTTACAGCGCCGCTGACATCTTTTATGCGCCGGTGGTCAGCCGTTTCCTCACCTATGGGATCGGCGTTCCCGGCTTCGCTGCGACCTATATGGAAGCGGTGTGGGAGCATGAGTGGCTGCAAGCCTGGGTCGCAGCGGCTGAGGCGGAAGAATGGGTGATCGAGCAGTATGAGGTGCCGGTGAAATGATCCGGCGTTTCATCGCCTTGTTCACGGCGTTGTCGCTGGTCTGGGCGGCTCCTTCGCTGGCATGGTGGGAATATGGCCATCATACCGTGGCCTCGGTCGCCATGGCCAATATCAAACCGCACACCGCCGCGCGGATCAGGGAGTTGTTGCGCGCTGAGGCGGGGCTGGGCGCGCCCGATTGCCGGGTCCGCAGCCTTGAGGAAGCATCATATTGGCCAGACTGCATAAAGCGCGACGGCTGGCGCTGGGGCTATACTTTCTCATGGCATTACCAGACCGAGCCGGTGTGCAAGGCCTTTGATCCCAAGGCCAATTGTGCGGGCGGCAACTGCGTGTCCGCCCAGATCGAGCGCAGCCGCCGCATTCTGGCGGACCGCAAGCTGCCCGCGGCACAGCGGCTGGAGGCGTTGGCTTTCCTCGCGCATTTCGTCGGCGATATTCACATGCCGCTCCATTCGGGTGATAACAATGATGCGGGCGGCAATGGTGTGGAAGCACAATATGGCATAGCGCCGGGGCGCAACCTCCATGCCGTCTGGGACGGATTGCAGGCTGAGCGGGCGATCTCATCGGCCCAGCCGCGTCTGGTGCGTCGTTATATAACGGACGAGCGGATTGCGCTGTCTGGCGGCGATCCGGCGGTCTGGGGCAAGGAAAGCTGGGAACTGGCCCGCAAGATCTACACGCAGGCCTTCGGCTTTGACCCTTGCAACAATGCGGTCATTCCCAAATCCGTGGTGTGGAGCGACAAGGCGATCGAAGCGATGATTCCCGATGCGCAGCGGCGGATTTCCCAAGGCGGACTGCGGTTGGCCGATCTGCTCGACGCGGCGCTGGCGGGTTAAGCTGGGCGCTGCGTTTCGGGATAGGCCGTGCCATCCTTGTGGCGATAGCGATCATCGGTGCCCCAGATCATGTCGATATCGGGATAGGAACCCCCGGCATTGTCCCCGGCGCTGATGCAGATGAAGCTGCAATCCTGATCGCTCTCGTTGATCAGATGGTGGCCGTTTTCCGCGCCTTTGGGCCATGCACAGACATCACCGCCGCGCAGAATCTTGCGGCCCTGATCGTCAACTAGAACGGCCTGCCCGGTCAGCATGATCAGCAGTTCATCCTCGCCCACGTGCCAGTGCCGCTGCGATGACCATGCACCGGGTTTCAGCACGACATGGCTAGCACCCATTTCGGTGAGGCCCGCAGACGGACCAAGGCGGCGATACCAGCGACCCTGCACATCTTCGTTGAACGGCGCGGGATAGCCGGTGCGATTGGTCTGCGGTATTGTTTCAAGTTCGATCTTGGGCACGGGCCAGCTCCTGCTTGTGTCGGCGCGGCTTAATCCATATGCGATGATGCAATCATGACCAAAGCTCTTTCCGTCCTCGATATTGCCGAAGCGCTGATCGCCTGTCCCAGTGTGACCCCGGCTGCGGGGCTGGTGTTCGATTGCCTTGAAGGCCAACTCGCGCCACTGGGCTTTACGGTTCACCGCAAGGTGAGCGGCAGCGCCCCTGATGGCCCGGTAGAAAACCTGTTCGCCATCCGCCACGGCCCTGATGGCAGCCGCCACTTTGCCTTTGCCGGACACGTCGATGTCGTGCCTCCGGGCGAGGGTTGGTCCTCCGGCCCGTTCCTGCCAGAGCGGAGAGGCGATCTGCTTTACGGTCGCGGCGCGGTGGACATGAAGGGCGCCATTGCCGCCATGGTTGCCGCCGTGGCGCAGATTCCAGCCGACGCCGGCACGATCAGCTTCATCATCACCGGCGATGAGGAAGGCCCGGCGAAATACGGCACCTTGGCGCTGATCGACCAGATGCACGAACTTCGCGCGATCCCGGACCTGTGCCTTGTCGGTGAGCCAAGTTCGGCAAGTCGGCTGGGCGACATGATGAAGATTGGCCGGCGCGGTTCGGTGAATGTCTGGCTGGAGGTTTTTGGGCAGGAAGGCCACGTCGCCTATCCGCATCTGGCCGATAATCCCGCCCCGCGGCTGGTCGCGATGCTGGCCGAACTGGACGCATTGGTGCTCGATGCAGGCACTGACTGGTTCCAGCCATCGAACCTTGAGATTACCGACATCGCTATCGGCAATCCGGCGACCAATGTCATCCCGGCTAAGGCAACGGCGCGCATTTCGATCCGGTTCAACGATCTCCACACCGGCGATGGCCTTGCCGAAAGAGTGAGCGATATTGCCGCGCGCCACGGCGGATCTGCGCGCGCAGTGATCTCTGGCGAGGCCTTCTTGACACCGCCCGGTGCCTTTTCGGCGATGTTGGCAGAGGCAGTGGTGGCTGAGACCGGCCTCACGCCCGAGGCATCAACCACCGGCGGCACATCGGACGCGCGCTTCCTCAAGAACCTGTGCCCGGTGATCGAGTTTGGCCTGTGCAACGCCACCATGCATAAACGCGATGAGGCGGTGGCGCTTGCCGATCTGGATGCACTGACGCGGATTTACCAGCGGGTGGCCGAGGCGGCACTGCGGGGTTGAAACCCGCGCGCATCATTGCCGCAATCTAAACGCCCTGTTAGCGTGCCCGCAGGATTATCTTCGGGAACTGTAATGCCATGCCAGAGTCTCTGCCCGCGCGCCGTTCATTTCTCTCATGGCTGAACCATGTGCTCACCACGCGGCTGACGCTCTGCATTCTGGTTGGCATGGCGCTCGGCGTGGTGGTTGGTCAGGTGCTGCACAGCAATATGGCGCCCGATGCGATCAAGTCTGATATTGCGCCGTGGTTCAAGCTGCTCTCCGACATATTCCTGCATCTGATCAAGCTGCTGGTCGCGCCGCTGGTGCTGTCGACCATCGTCGTCGGCATTGCGCATATGGGCGATAGTTCGGCGCTCGGCCGCATCGGTTTTCGTGCGATTGCCTGGTTCATCACCGCCAGTCTGATCTCGATTGGCCTTGGTCTGGTCATGGTCAACCTGTTCCAGCCCGGTGTAGGCGCGCAAATCCCTGATATCGCAGCGGCAAAGGCAGCGGTGGGCGAGGTGCCAAAGCACACTGCCACCGGATTCCTCTTGTCGATCTTCCCGAAGAACGCTTTCGAGGCGATGGCGACCAACAATATCCTGCAAATCCTCGTGTTCTCACTGTTCGCGGGCGTCGCACTTTCGGCGATTGGTGAGAAGGGCGCGCCTTTGGTGCGCGGGGCCGATGCGCTGGCTGAAATGATGTTGCAGATCACCAATTACGTGATGCGCTATGCGCCTATCGCAGTGTTTGCGGCGCTGGCCAATGTCGTTGCCGCCAGCGGTCTGGACATTCTCAAGACCTATCTGGAACTGCTGGTGGAATTCTACCTGTCGCTGGTCCTGCTGTGGGCGATCCTGCTGACTATCGGCGCGATTTTCCTGCGCGGGCGCATCTGGATGCTGATCCGCTATATCCGCGAGCCGATCCTGATCGCCTTTTCCACCGCATCATCCGAAGCCGCCCTGCCCAAGATGTTCGAACAGCTCGATCGCTTCGGCGTGCCGCGCCGCATATCGGGCTTCATGCTGCCGCTGGGCTACAGCTTCAACCTTGATGGTTCGATGATGTACATGAGCTTCGCGACGATCTTCATCGCGCAGGCTTACGGCATAGACCTCAGCATCGGCACCCAGATCATGATCCTGCTGACGCTGATGATCAGTTCAAAGGGCATCGCCGCCGTGCCGCGCGCCAGCCTGGTGGTAATCACCGGCACGTTGGCCATGTTCGGCCTGCCGGTTGAGGGCGTGGCGATCATCCTGGGGATCGACCAGTTCCTCGATATGGGCCGCACCGCCACCAATGTCGTCGGCAATGCCGTGGCAACCAGCGTCATCACCAAATGGGAGGGCATGCTCGAAGTGCCCGAGCCCGACGTGGTGGAACCGCCCCATGCGCCCGCGCACACCGCAGCCGATGGCAGGGCGGGGCTGGACCTCGATCCATCGAACTTCAGCTAGAGTTTTTCCGTTTTACATTGAGCCACAAAAGCCGTTCGTCCCGAGCGAAGTCGAGAACTTCAGCGTTGCAAGCCTCGGCTACGCTCGGCCATCCCTCGACTTCGCTCGGCCATCCCTCGACTTCGCTCGGGACGAACGGACCCTGGTTGATTCAATTCAATGCGGAAAGACTCAAGGGCGCTTCACCAGCACCTTGGCCTTGAACCCGCACAGGTCGACCACCGGGCAGCGCCAGCATTCGGGGGTGCGCGCCTTGCAGATATAGCGGCCGTGCAGGATCAGCCAGTGATGCGCGCCGACACGGAACGGCTGCGGCACTTTTTTCTCAAGGCCTTTTTCAACCGCGCTCACCGTCTTGCCCTTGGCAAGGCCGGTGCGGTTGCCTAGGCGAAAGATATGCGTATCGACCGCAAAGGTCTCGGCCCCGAAAGCGCAGTTCATCACGACATTGGCAGTCTTGCGGCCAACGCCCGGCAGCGTGGTCAACAGATCGCGATCCGCCGGAACTTCCCCGCCAAAATCGCGCACCAGAATTTCACTGAGCGCAATGACGTTCTTTGCCTTGGTGTTGAACAGCCCGATGGTCTTGATGTGCTGGCGCAGCGCCTCTTCACCAAGGTCAACCATCTGAGCGGGTGTCTTCACCTCGCGAAACAGCGCCCGCGTTGCCTTGTTGACACCAACATCAGTCGATTGCGCCGAGAGCACCACCGCGACGAGCAACTGGTAGGTATTGCCGAAGGCCAGCTCGGTTTCGGGCGAGGGGTTCAGTTCGGCAAGGCGGCGGAAGAATTCGAAGATCTGTTCCCGGTTCAAAGACCCAGAACCTCCCCCATCCCATACCTTCCCGCACCCTTGCCGATCAGCCACTGCGCCCCCTTGATCGCGCCCTTGGCGAAGATCGAGCGGTTTTCGGCGAGGTGAGAAAGCGCGATGCGTTCATCATCGGCGAGGAAGTGGACGGTGTGATCGCCCGCGACACTACCGCCGCGCAAGGCAGCGAAGCCGATGGTGCCGATCCCGCGTGCGCCGGTGACGCCATCCCGTCCGCGTTCTGAACTTTCCGCCAGCACGATGCCGCGCCCCTTGGCCGCCGCTTCGCCCAGCAGCAAGGCGGTGCCTGAGGGGGCATCGACTTTCTTGCGGTGGTGCGTCTCGACAATCTCGATATCCCAGTCTTCCCCCAGCCGCGCCGCCGCCTCGCGCACGAGAAAAGCGAGCATGGTGACGCCCAGTGATGTGTTGCCGGTCTGGAGAACGGGAACAGAGGCCGAGGCACTATCGCACAGCCAGTGGTGGCGTTCTTCAAGGCCGGTGGTGCCGATCAGGATCGGCACACCCGCCGCCACGGCGGCATCAAGGTTGGCCTCAAGCGCGTGGGGGCTGGAAAAATCGACCAGCACATCGCTCGCCTGAGCCAATGTCAGCGGATCGCCGCCCTGATCAATGCCGCCAGAATGCACTTCGCCCGCCGCAGCGATGGCCGAAACCAGCGCCTGCCCCATGCGTCCTTCGCTGCCGATAATGCCAATTCTTGTCACGCAATCCCCCAAGTCCGACGGCTGACGCATGAAGGAAAAGCGACCCTTCGACAAGCTCAGGCTTGATGGGCCATGCAGCACCCCTTGCACGTTGCATCCTTGGGCACGCGGATTGTGCGCAGGCTGGGCACCAATCCTTCGAACAGCTGCAACTGCCCGAACTGTGGGTCGCCGAGTGCGGCGTGCCCTTGCAAAATCACGCGGATGGCCTCCATCGCGGCAAAAGCGCCGACCATGCCGACCATCGCCCCAAGCACGCCATCGGCGGCACAACTGTCGCAGTCTTCGGCATCAAAGGCATCGCCCACCCAGCAGCGGTAGCAGGGCTGGCCCGCCAGGTGTCCGGCGAAGTTGCCGATCTGCCCCTGAAAGCGTCCGACGGCGGCGCTGGTCAGCGGCAATCCCAGCGCAACACAGGTGTCGGACACGACGAGCCGAGTCGCGAAGTTGTCACAACCATCCAGTACCACCTGAACGTCCCCCCCGAGGACCCGCGCGGCGTTACCCCCCCCCAAACGAACGACGACCGCGCGGGCCTCAATTTGGGGGTCAAAGCGCACCACCCAAGCCGCCGCAGCTTCTGCCTTGGGCTTGCCGATATCGGCTTCGGTATAGATCGTCTGGCGTTGAAGATTACTTGCCTCAACCACATCATCGTCGATCAGCGTCAATCGCCCGATCCCGGCTGCGGCAAGATATTGCAGCGCGGGTGAGCCGATGCCGCCGCAACCGACCAGCACGACATGAGCCTTGGTTAGTGCGACTTGCCCCGCACCGCCCACTTCAGGCAGCACGATATGCCGGGCAAAGCGGTCAAGACGTTCGGGCGAAAGGCTCATGCCTTTTCGCTGCCCACTTCTGCCAGCGGGCGTTCCCGTTTGAAGCCATGCAGCCCATGCCACCACTGCGCCGCGATGATCGCGCCTTTGGCGGGTTGCAGCATGCCCAGCATCATGAGGAGAGCCAGCGGCACGATGATCGCGAACAGCGCCGGTGGCTCAAGTTCGAACTGTGTGGCCAGCATGATGATGATCGGTGCCAGCAAATGCCCGCTGACGATGATGGCGACATAGGCGGGAAAATCATCCGCCTGCTGATGGGTCAGATCCTGCGCGCAAGCGGGGCAGTGATCAACGGGCTTGAGGTATTTGCGAAACAGGCGTCCCTCACCGCAGCGCGGACATTTGCCCAGCGCTCCGCGTCCGGCAGCTTGCCAGAAGGTTGTGGGGAGCAAGGGATCGGATTTGAGCGGGTGATTCATAACGGCCCGCTTAGAACAGCCGGAGAGTGGGGGGAAGAGCCTCCCTCAGCTCTCCAGTTGGCGCAGCAATGACCTTACATCGCCGTCCATATCGGCATCGCGGGTGCGCAGGTCTTCGATCAGACGCACGGCATGGATCACCGTCGAGTGATCGCGCCCGCCAAACTTGCGGCCGATCTCCGGGTACGAACGCGGGGTCAGCACCTTGGCGAGATACATCGCCACCTGACGCGGGCGCACGACAGCGCGGGCGCGGCGCTTGGACGACATTTCGGTGCGATCAACCCGGTAGAACTGGCAGACCGTGCGCTGGATCTCGTCAATCGTGATGCGGCGGCGGTTGGCCGAAAGGATGTCGGTCAGCTGCTCTTCGGCGAGCTGGAGAGACACCGCCTGTCCCGTCAGCTGGGCATAGGCGATCAGCTTGTTGAGGCCGCCAACCAGCTCGCGGACATTGCGGTTGATCGTGCGGGCGAGGAATTCGATGACGTCCGAGGGAACCTCGGTGGGTGAGGAGAACCGTGCGAGGCGGTGCTCAAGGATCAGGCGGCGCAGCTCAATATCGGCGGGCATGATGTCTGCAACAAGCCCCATCGACAGGCGCGAAAGCAGGCGTTGTTCAACGCCGTCAAGCGCTTGCGGTGCTCGGTCAGCGGCGAAGACCAGCCGCTTGCCTTCAGCCAGCAGCGCATCGATCGTGTAGAGCAGCTCTTCCTGCGCCGAAGCCTTGCCGATGATGAACTGGATGTCATCGACCATCAGCAGATCGAAACCGCGCAGCCGCGATTTGAACTCGATCATCTGGCCCTGTCGCAGCGCTTGGACGAATTCGACCATGAAACGCTCTGCCGAGCAGTAGAAGATGCGCGCGCGCGGGTGGTTGGCAAGGAAAGCGTGACCAATCGAGTGCAACAGATGGGTCTTGCCCTGACCGGTCGCGGCTTTGAGGTAAAGCGGTGCGAACTGGGGCGTTTCATTGGCGGCCATGCGCTGTGCGGCGTTGCAGCCGAGCACATTGGAGGTGCCAGTGACAAAGCTGGCAAAGGTCAGCGACGGATCAAGCCCCATCGAGCCAAGGCCGATAGCATCGTTGCCAAGACCGCCGAAATCGCCGCTGGTCATCGAAAGATGGTTGGATTGCGGGGCCGACATGGCCGTGCCGCCATCATTGGCCGGGCGGCGCGAATCGCTGCCAAGGCGCAGGTCAGGCATGCCGCGACGTCCGGGATGAACCGAGATACGGACATGGCGCACTTCGGAACGCGCGATCTTCCATGCGAGCGAAAGCCGGTCAGCAAAGCGATCTGCCACCCAGTTGGCCGAAAATTCGGTGGGCAGGAACAGATCAAGCGTGCCCGTTTCCTTGCAGAAACTGCCCAGAGCAATCGGTTTGATCCACTGGCTGTGCAACTGGTGGCCCAGATCCTTGCGCAGTCCCAGATTGATATCTGCCCAATCGGCAGCAAGGTCCATGGCTTCCTGATTTTCCACTTTGCGCGTCTCGCCTGCTTTGCTCTTCACAGCCTAGTCTCCACTTTGATTGCCACTGACCAGCACATGCGTTTCGCGCAATGCCCACCCATTCGTTCCGTCACCGGTGTTGCCCCATCCCCTGCATGCATCACGCTGATCGGCCCCCCTTAGCCCATCGCAAGACACAAAGCGGCCATCGCCCAAACCCCCGCCTGGCACGCTGATGCCGGATCCTATTCTTGTAATCCCGAGGCAGAGAATCTCCTCTCGGGGTGGGAGGATTTATGGACGCCAGAGCGACGCGCGCAAGTGTGGAAACTGTAAAAAATGTGAAATAATCTCCTTGACTCCATCAGAGCCAAGGAATTGCGTTCATTAAGTGAATAACTATTTGAAATGCCGCCATATTGCCAATTATTTGGCAACGAATCGAGCAATTTCAAACACTTTGCGTAAACCTTGATTTGCCCCTTGGCTGGACACGAAAAAAGCCGAGGGCTGCCCCCCGGCTTTGTTCCATTTTCGTGCCAGTTGAAACCGCTTTGGAGCGATCCCGATTCGCGAATCAGAGGCCGGCGACGGCCTTGGTCAGGCGCGACAGCTTACGGCTGGCAGTGTTCTTGTGCAGCACGCCGCGGGCAACACCGCGCGCCAGTTCAGGCTGGGCAGCATGGAGTGCTTCGGCAGCGGCGCTCTTGTCGCCACCTTCAATCGCGCTCTCGACCTTCTTGACGAAGGTGCGGATGCGACCGATGCGGTTGCCGTTAACTTCGGCGCGCTTGTCGTTGCGGCGGATGCGCTTTTTGGCTTGCGGCGTATTGGCCATTTTCGTCCTTCGTTCGGCTGCATCAGGCAGCCCATTACCAGTTGAATCTTGTGCAAATGCGCTGATGCTGACCTAAGTCATACCTGCGGAAAGCGCGGCCCTTAACTGCGACCACCCGAATCGTCAACGCGTTTGTGTTGCAGTGGCAAGGCCATCCGGCCTCACCTTGCGGCACCAGCCCGCTCCCCCGCCCGGCCACCCATAGGTTACTCTCGTCGGGTGGCCGGGCGGGGGAGCGGGCTGGTGCCGCTTCCGGACGTGAGTCCGGACAATGACTCACCCTCACTTCTGGCTTCACTTCTGGCACTTCGCACACCAGAAGCTGCTGCGCCCGCCCTGGACCATGCGCGTTACCTTGCCCCCGCAGTCACAGCCCTCGCCCTCGCGGCCATAGACCTGCCAGCTTGCGGCGAAATAGCCCAATTCGCCGTTGGGCTGGGCATAGTCGCGGATGGTCGAGCCGCCCGCCTCTATCGATTCGGCCAGCACGGCCTTGATCGCCGGGACGAGCTGCTCGATAGCCTTGCGCGATACAGCCCCTGCAGCCTTGTCTGGGCGGATGCCGGAACGGTGGAGGGCTTCACAGACATAGATATTGCCAAGCCCCGCGACGATTCGCTGATCGAGCAGCAGCGGTTTGACCGGTGCAGCGCGGCCCTTGAAGGCCTGAATAAGATGCGCCACCGAAAGGCCATCGCCCAGCGGTTCTGGCCCCAGCGCTGCAAATGTCGGCCATGAATCCAGATCGCGGGTGTCGATCAAGTCAACCGAGCCAAAGCGCCGCGCATCATTCAGCGCCAGCACATGGCCTGCGCCGGTTTCCAGCACGAGGTGATCGTGCTTTTCCGGCGCATCGGGCTCGATCCGCCAGCGCCCGCTCATGCCGAGGTGAAACACCATGGTCGTATCGCGGTCGGTATGGATCAGCCCATATTTGGCGCGGCGGCTGAGTGTGGTGACTGTGGCCCCGGTCAGCGATTGGACGAGGCCTTCCGGGAAGGGGCGGCGCAGGTTCGCTCGGTTGAGCGTGACGCGCGTGATTCGCGCGCCCTCAAGGTAACGGGCAAGGCCGCGAACGGTGGTTTCGACTTCGGGAAGTTCTGGCATGATGCTGTGCTAACAAGCTTTGCCCTAAACCGAAACTCCCCTAAAGGCGCTGGCCATGAGCGATCAGGTTTCCTTCGGCTATGAAGAAGTCTCCCCCGAGGAGAAGACGCGGCGTGTTGGCGAAGTGTTTTCCAACGTGGCGAAGAAATATGATGTGATGAACGATGCCATGTCTGTCGGCATGCACCGGCTGTGGAAGGATAAATTCGTCCGCCGCGTGAAACCGCGTGAGGGTGAGATGATCCTCGATATGGCAGGCGGCACCGGCGACATCGCCTTTCGCATGGCGGAGCGCGGGGCCACGGTCACGGTGTCTGACATCAATCAGGACATGCTTGATGTCGGGTTCGAACGCGCGGTGGAGCGGGGCTATGATGATCTTGTCTGGTCATGCCAGAACGCCGAACAGCTGAGCTTTCCGGATCGCTTCTTCGATGCTTACACAATCGCCTTCGGCATCCGGAATGTGACCCAGATCGACAAGGCGCTGGCCGAGGCACACCGGGTTCTGAAGCACGGTGGGCGCTTTTTCTGTCTTGAATTTTCGACCACTGAGTGGCCGGGGTTCCGCGAAGTCTATGATGCCTATTCACACAAGCTGGTGCCAAAGCTGGGGCAAATGATCGCCGGTGACGCCGAAAGCTATCGCTACCTCATCGAATCGATCCGCCGCTTTCCCAAGATGCCGGAATTTGAAGCCATGATCCGTGCTGCCGGGTTTACCCGCACCAAAGTCGAGCCGATCCTTGGCGGCGTGGTGGCGATCCATTCGGGCTGGAAAATCTAAGCGCGTGACCCGTCCCGTCACTCACATCACCCGCCTGCTGCGCTGGGGGCGTATTCTCGCCCGCCACGGCGCGTTGCGCATTATTGAACAGGGCCACGGCACACCCACGCTGGTGCGGCGACTGATGCGGCTGGCAAGATTTGGGACGATCCAGCCCAAACAGCCTGACTATGCCAGCGCCTTTCAGGCGGTCGGGCCAGCGGCGATCAAGCTGGGGCAAAGTCTGGCCACGCGGCCTGACATTGTCGGCGAAGAGGCGGCACGCAATCTGCTGACCCTGCAAGACAGTCTGCCGCCGCTGCCCTTTTCAGTCATCACTGCCGAGATCGAGCAGTGCTTCCGCCGGCCGATAGCGGAGCTGTTTGCCTCGATAGAGCCCGATTCTGTGGGGTCCGCCTCGGTCGCGCAGGTTCACCGTGCGGTGACGACCGATGGCCGCACCGTGGCCGTGAAAGTGCTGCGCCCCGGTATTCGTGAGCGCTTCGCCCGCGATATCGAGACCTATGCCTGGGCTGCCGCGCATCTCGAAGCGCTGGGGGGTGAGGCGGCGCGGTTGCGTCCGCGTGCGGTGATCGCCAATTTTGAGCGCTGGACCCTGCGCGAACTTGATTTGCGGCGTGAGGCGGCATCTGCTTCGGAGCTGGCCGAAGGCATGGCGAGCTTTGCCGGCTACCGGATTCCCGCCGTCGATTGGGACCGCACCAATGGCGGCGTGCTCACCATCGAATGGATCGATGGCATCAAGCTCAGCGATGTCGAGGGGCTGAAGGCCGCCGGGCATGATCTGCCCGCGCTGGCGCACCGGCTGGTGCTCGCCTTCCTGACCCAGGCGATCAGCGGCGGATTCTTCCATGCTGATATGCATCAGGGCAACCTGTTCGTTCAGGCTGACGGCACCATCGCCGCGATCGATTTCGGCATCATGGGCCGGATTGATCGCCGTGCCCGCCAATGGCTGGCCGAGATTCTCTATGGACTGACCACCGGCAATTATGCCCGCGTCGCCGAGATCCATTTCGAGGCGCAATATGTGCCGAGCTATCACTCGGTCGATGAATTCGCCACGGCCCTGCGCGCGGTGGGCGAGCCGATGCGCGGCAAGCCGGTAAGCGAATTGTCGGTCGGGCAGATGCTTGACGGGCTGTTCGCCATCACCCGCGATTTCGATATGGCGGTGCAGCCGCACTTGCTGTTGCTGCAAAAGACCATGGTCATGGTTGAAGGCCTTGCCACCACGCTGCATCCTGAAATCAACATGTGGGATGTCTCCGGACCCTTCGTGAAGAGCTGGATGCGCGATGAACTGGGGCCGGAAGCCATGCTGGCTGACCGGCTTCGCAAGGATTTTGAAACCATATTGCGCTTACCCGATCTTGTCCGGCGGATCGAAGATCAGTTTCCGGCCAAGGGCGGCGCGCCGCAGCAGGCGCCGCTTCCCGAGGCCGTGCTGATGTGGGATCGTCGGCGCGGACCGGGCTGGGTTGGCTATGCGCTGGCCTTGCTCGCAGGGGGGGCACTTGTATGGGCGGCCACGGCAATGGGGTATCTCGGCTGAGCGGTGCTACGCCTGTGTGGGATCGCTATGCCCATATGCCGCGCAGACCTGCGCGATTGGTTCTGCTTTTGCTGACGATCTGCCTAGCGCTGGCCGCATGGGCACCGGGAATGGTCCCGCCGCCGGGTGAAGTGCCCGACGCTCCGATATCGGCCAGCTCTGTTCATCCCGGCACAGCAACTCTCACCGGGGGAAGCCTGGAAGACGACGGCAAGGACAACGACCAGCGGTTCTACCGCATGGTGATCGAGCGGGTGAAGCGCGGTGACAATTACTATGTCGCTGCGGTCGAACTGCAACGCGCCAATGGCTATCCGGTCGCCCCGGCGCTTACCGTGCGGCTGCCGACGCTGGCCTTTGTCATCGCCACTATCGGCCCGATCGGCGTGGGCGTTGTCGCAGCCCTGCTGCTTGGCGGGATATTTTTCAGCAATCATCGGCGATTTGGTGCTGAACCGGGCGGAGCAGGCTTGCGCCTTTCCGCGCTGGCGCTGCTGTTTGTCGGTTTGTCGACGATGCTGCCGCTCAAATTTGCGGTGTTGCATGAGGTCTGGACGGCACAGCTGATGGCGCTGTCATTCGGGCTTCATCGGCCCGCTTCACCCGGTCAATCCGGCAACAAATGGATCGGCGCCTGGCTGGCCGCTGCTGCCGCATTGTCGATCCGCGAACTGGCGCTGCCGTTCGTGTTGCTGATGGGTGCCTATGCGCTGTGGCGGCGCAGCTGGCGTGAGGCGGCGGCTTGAACCGGGCTGATCGTGCTGTTTGGCGTGGGACTGGCCATCCACCTCAACTTAGCTGGCGCTCAGATAAACCCGGCGATCCGATTTCGCCCGACTGGCTGGTGCTTGGCGGGATATCCGCATTTCTGCACAAGGTGATCTATTCCAGCAGCCTCAATCTGCTGCCCCTACCACTCGCCGGACCGGTGGTTATCCTTGCCCTGTTTGGCTGGACCGGCTGGAAGAGCGCGGCAGGCTCATTCGCCAGCCTGCTGACACTCGGCTATGCTCTGGCTTTCATGATCGCGGGCCGGGCCAATAATTTCTATTGGGGGGTGGTGATCCTGCCGATCCTGTTCATGGGGCTGGCCATGGCTCCCATGGCGCTGAAATCGCTCTGGCAAAGCACGGGGTTGAAGCGCGCAGTTGGAGGAGTGGGCAATGTCTGATCGACGTGCAGCTGCTGATTGGGATCGCTTTGCCACTTGGCCGATCTTTCCGGCGCGGCTGGCGCTGATCGTTTTTGCCGTCTTGCTGGTGCTGTCGGCCTTGGTACCGATCCGAGCCGGTGAAAATGATGAGCGGGAGGCCGCTGTTACAAGCCAGTCTTCCTCTGCCAAACCAGAGCGAGCGCGCGACGAGGATTTGCAGCTTTATGACAATGTCATCGCGCGCATGCAGCGCGGCGAAAATTACTACGACGCCGTCGCGGTTGAACACCGCGCCAGCCATTATCCGCTGCGTCCGGGCCTCGCCGTGCGCCTGCCGACACTGGCATGGATAGAGACCTGGGCGGGATTGCCGATGCAGATCGGTGCATCGCTGGCGCTGCTGCTCGCGGTGCTCGCGGTGTGGTGGCGGCGGCTGGGCGAGGAACCGGGCGGTTTGCCGATCCGCACCGTCGCGATTGCCGCGCTGGCCTTTGGCGCTTCGATTGGCACGGTGCGCTATTTCTTCGTTTTGCATGAGCTGTGGGCGGGAGCGCTTATTGCCTTGTCGCTCGGCCTGCACCGGCCCGGCAAAAATAAATGGCTCGGTGCGTTGATCGCCGCTGCGGCAGCGCTGTCGATCCGCGAACACGCGCTGCCTTTCGTGCTGCTGATGGCCGCCTTTGCCCTGTGGCATCGCCGCTGGCGTGAAGGAGCCGCGTGGCTGGGGCTGATCGCCTTGTTCCTTGCAGGCATGGCAGTGCATCTTGGTATCGTTTCCGGATATGCCCGCCCGACCGACCCGATTGGGCCTTCATGGCTGACCTTCCGCATGCTGGGCGGCTGGCTTTCGATGGTCGTGCTCTCCAGCAATCTGCGCTTGTTGCCTCACATTATCGGCGGGCCGCTGGTCATGCTGATGATGCTCGGCTGGGCAGGCTGGCGATCCAGTGCCGGGACATTCTGCACACTGCTGTTCCTGGGTTACGGCTTCGCCTTCATGATCGCGGGCCGGGGCGACAACTGGTACTGGGGCATGGTGATCGCGCCCACCATGTTTATCGGCCTGGCGCTGGTTTCACGTTCGGCAGGCAGCTTGTGGCACGCGGCCTTCCCCTCCGCCGCGCTTGCTTCTAGAGGTGGCAGCGCATGAGCGGACCACGCATCCTTCTCGTCGTTGGCGGCGGCATCGCGGCTTACAAGGCCTGCGAGCTGGTGCGTCTGATCCGCAAACATGGCGGCTCTGTCACTTGCGTGCTTACCGAAGGCGGTTCGCAGTTCGTCACCGCGATGAGTCTGGCCGCGCTCAGCGAGCGCCCCGTTCACACAACATTGTGGGATCTTCGGAACGAGGTCGAGATGGGCCATATCCAGCTCAGCCGTGAGGCCGATCTGGTGGTCGTCTGTCCCGCCACGGCAGACCTGCTGGCGCGCATGACCGCCGGTATTGCCGACGATCTGGCGACCACGTTGCTGCTCGCCACCGACAAACCGGTGATGGCCGTGCCAGCCATGAACGTGCGGATGTGGCTTCATCCGGCAACCCAGCGCAATGTTGCGACCTTGCGCGAATATGGCGTGCTGGTGATCGATCCCGATGAAGGCGCGATGGCCTGCGGCGAATTTGGCCCCGGACGCCTGCCCGAACCAGAGGCAATCTGGGCGCGGATTGCCGAGCTGTTCACCGGTCCCGATGCGTTGCCGATGCTGGGCGATCTGGCTTCTGCGCCTGAGATCGAGGCGATTGAGGCAGAGGAAGAGGATGGTGCCGAAATCAGCCTTGGCAACCTTTCATCGCTGATTTCGCGCAGCGGTAAGAACAAGGCACCATCGCTCGATGATGAGATGGGCTTTGACCTTGAAAGCAATGCCGGTTTCATCGCTCCGGGTGATATGCCGCTCCCCTATATGGAAGAGGTCCCGGTGCCAGGCACAATGCCTGATCCCGCCACTTCAGGGCTGGTTGTGGCCAAGAAGGGCAAGGCCAAGGCAGCGCCGCCCACCGATCCGCAGGCGATAAACCATACGGTTGGCGGCGGAGTTCAGGTTCCCCCCGAGGCGATTGCAGGCGATGACCACGGCGTTCGCGTCGATGATCCCTTAGCAGGCCAGCCAGATTTCGATGACATGCCAGAGCACCGCCCGCTGTTCGGCAAGCATATCCTCATCACCGCCGGACCGACGCATGAGCCGATTGATCCGGTGCGCTACATCGCCAATCGTTCCAGCGGCAAGCAGGGCTATGCCATTGCCGAAGCCGCAGCGCGGCTGGGCGCGCGGGTGACGCTGGTCTCCGGGCCGGTGGCTTTGGCCACCCCGCGCGGGGTGGACCGGATCGATGTTGAAACCGCGCGGCAGATGGCCGAGGCGGTGAAGCATGCCCTGCCTGCCGATTGCGCGATCATGGTCGCTGCGGTGGCTGACTGGCGCAGCAAGGACGTGTCTGCTGGCAAGATCAAGAAACGCGGCTCAGCCCCGCCGGTGCTGCTGCTCACCGAAAACCCGGACATTCTCACCAGCGTGGCCGCCGGGCAGAAGAAGCCGAAGCTGTTGGTTGGTTTTGCCGCTGAAACCAGCGAAGTGCTCAAGCACGCCACCGAAAAACGCGCGCGCAAAGGGGCGGACTGGATCATCGCCAATGATGTCTCAGGCGATGTCATGGGCGGCGCGATGAACCAGGTGCATATCGTCACGGCAAACGGGGTGGAGAACTTGCCCTTGATGCCCAAGGAACAAGTTGCCGCCGCGATTATGGAACGCATTGCCCATGCCCTTGAGACAGCCGATGCCTGAAGCCGTTCCGGTTCTCGTGAAGCGGCTTCCCCATGGTGAGGGGCTGGCTTTGCCCGACTATGCCACGGCGGGAGCAGCGGGCATGGATGTGCTGGCAGCAGAGGATGTCACGCTCGCCCCCGGCGAGCGCCATGCCGTTGCCACCGGCCTCGCGCTCGCCATTCCACCGGGCTACGAGATTCAGGTGCGCCCGCGCTCAGGCCTTGCGCTCAAGCATGGCGTGACCGTGCCCAATACGCCGGGAACGATTGATTCGGATTATCGCGGCGAGCTCAAGGTGATCATGATCAATCTGGGGAGTGAGCCCTTTGCCGTTGTGCGCGGTGATCGCGTGGCACAGCTGGTGCTGGCACCGGTGGTCCGCGCTGGATGGGTGGAAGTCGACAGCCTCGATGAAACCCAACGCGGCACCGGCGGCTTTGGCTCAACCGGCGGCGTGGCAGGGCTGTAGAGGCGTTCTGTAATTGATAGAATCACCCTTTGAATCCCCCTTCCCCGTCGGGGAAGGGTTGGGGATGGGGGAGCGAGGCCGTCAGGCTTCGCGTCCACGCTGGCGTGGAACCCCCACCCCTCCCCAACGGGGAGGGGTCAAGTGGCTCAATGTAAGACGGAAAAACTCTAAAGCAAGCTGCGATAAATCCGCACCACTTTCCTCTCTCCCCGTCGGGGAGAAGATACAAAGGCTTGGTAGTCCTGAGCTTGTCGAAGGGCTGCCAAGCCGAAGTTGGTGAGGGGGTTCTGCCTCTGTGGGGTGGAGCCCCCCACACCCAGCTTCGCTAGCCGCTGAAGCGGCAAGCTGCGCCACCTCTCCCCGCCGGGGAGAGGAGGACAGTGCTCCAGATATTGCGCACGGCGCTCTAACCTCAGTTCTTGCGCTTCTTTTCCGGTGCGACGGTGATCCGCACGGTTTCACCAGACTGGCCGGGGAAATCGGTGAACATGGCTTCGACCAGATTGGGCACCAGATAGGGCAGGCGGTTTGAGGTTGAGGCGGCTTCGGCCTTGCCTTCGAACAAGCGCTTGCCATCGGCCTTGCGGTCAATCTTCAGTTTGATGCCGCTGGTATAGACGGTGTAGCTTTCAACATCATTGTCGAACCACGGATCGTACCAGCCATAACCCCAGGCGCTGTAACCGCCCCGGTAATAGGGCCGGCCATAGTATCCGGGCCGTCCAAAGCCGCCATAGCCATAGGGGCGATAGCCGAACCACGGGCTGTAAAAGGGATCGTTGTGGAAGCCGGTGGAGCGCACATGATCGCGGCCCTTGTCGACGCCGTAATCGAAGCGGACGAGAAGCTGGGCAGTAGCCGGATCGGCGGGGACATAACCAATCTTGGCCATCTGCGCTTCGACCAGCCGGGCATATTGGCTGAATTCAATCCCGCCCTGCAACGCCGGATCATCGGCGACCACGGCAAAGGTCTGTCCAGCAGGTGCGGGTAACTCCGCCTGAAAGCGATTGACCTTGGCGTTGAAGTTGGAGGCACAGGCGCTGAGCGTAAGCAGCAGCATTGGCACCAGAGCCAGCTTCAATCGGGATACGAGCGAACTGTGCATTGTCATTCCCCAAGTCATCCGGCTCACCAACGCTCCGCCCCCGAGCGCGGTGAGTCATCAATATGATGACAATGCCCTAGTGCAGCCGCGCTGAATAGGGGTTGAATGGGGGGTATTCAGCCCCGCACCAGACCCAGCGCTGCATAAGCCGCCTCAAGCGTTGGTGCGCCGAGACTGCGGGCCTTTGCAGCGCCCTTGCGCAAGATCGCATCAAGCGCCGCTTGATCCTGTCGTAGTTCGATAAAGCGCGTGTTGATCGGCGCGAGCTTTTCGACCAGCAGTTCGCCCAGCGCTGGTTTGAACCGGCCAAACCCATCGCCGCCAAACTCACTCAGTACTGCCGCAACGCTCGTCCCCGCCATCGCCGCATAGATGCCGACAAGGCTGGCTGCCTCGGGACGACCTTCCAGCCCCTTGGCATCGCTGGGCAAGACGTCAGCGTCGGACTTGGCCTTCTTGATCTTGGCCATGATCGTATCGGCATCGTCAGTCAGGTTGATGCGGCTCATGTCCGATGGATCGGACTTGCTCATCTTGGCCGAGCCATCGCGCAGGCTCATGATGCGGGCGGCTTCGGGCGGGATGATCGGTTCGGGCAGGGTGAAGACCGGTTGCAGTTCTCCATTCTCGTTTTTTGGTGCAAAGTCGTTGTTGAACTTTTGCGCGATGTCGCGGGCGAGTTCGAGATGCTGCTTTTGGTCCTCGCCCACCGGCACGTGCGTCGCCTGATAAAGCAGCACATCGGCGGCTTGAAGCACCGGGTAAGTGTAAAGCGCGATGGAGGCACCCTCGCGGTTCTTGCCTGACTTGTCCTTGAACTGCGTCATGCGGTTCAGCCAGCCCATCCGTGCGGTGCCGGTCAGCAGCCATTGCAGCTCGGCATGGGCGGGAACCTGCGCCTGATTGAACAGCACTGACTTGTCAGGATCAATCCCGCAGGCGACCAGCGCGGCGACCATTTCACGTGTGCTGGCGGCCAGATCAGCGGGGACATGCGGCATCGAAATGGCGTGGAGATCGGCGAGGAAATAGAGGCAATCCCCGCCATTTGCCGTGACATCCTCCTGCATCTTCACCCAATTGCGGATCGCCCCCAGGTAATTGCCGAGGTGAAGATTGCCGGTCGGCTGGATGCCGGAAACTACGCGCATGATGTGGTCCGTGGTCAGGAGGCGCGCTTGCGCCGGAGGAATTTAATGTCGTCGCGGGTAAAGGCACCCAGAACGAATGTCGCGATTACATAGACCAGGCAGCCCGCTGTCACCAACAGGCTAAGCGCGCCGATCCGTTCGTACCAGCTGCCGAGAACATATGGAGCAAGGCGGTCTTGCGCGGTCCACAGAACCCCGCCCATGGCGAGGGCCGCCAGCGCCAGCCGCCAGGCGCGGCGTTTCAGCCTTGCATCAGCGACAAAATGCCCGCGTTTGCGCAGCATCCAATAGAGCAGCGCGACATTGATGGTGGAAGCAATCGCGGTGGCCAGAGGCGGTCCCATGTGTTGCAGAGGCACGATCAGCGCGAGGTTGAGCGCGAGGTTCACCAGCATCGAGATCACGGCAAAGCGCACCGGGGTGCGGGTGTCCTGCCGCGCATAGAAACCGGGGGTCAGCACCTTGATGAGCACATAACTCGGCAGACCAACCGAGAAGGCGGCGAGCGCCTGCGCGGTGAAGTGGACATCCTCTGCCGTGAACCGGCCATAGCCGAACAGGCCCGCCGCAATCGGTTCGCCGCAGATCACCAGCGCCACCGTGGCGGGAAGGCTGAGCAGCAGCGCCAGTTCCATGCCGCGGTTCTGCGTCTCCATCGCCGCCGCCGCGTCACCGTTGCCCAGCTGACGCGAGATCATCGGCAGCAGCACGGTGCCAAGGCCGATGCCGATCAGGCCCAGTGGGAGCTGGTTCAGCCGATCAGCCATGTAGATATAGGTGACACTGCCATGCGCCAGCATCGAGGCGGCGAGCGCGGTTGAAATCACCAGATTGATCTGCACTGCACCGGCCCCTGCGGCAGCGGGCAAGATCAGCTTGAGCAAGCGCTTGACCTCTGGATTGAGGCGCGGGCGGCGCAGTTTCAAGCTCACCCCGTTGCGCTTGGCGGCCCAGGCCAGCCAGAAGAACTGCAGCAAGCCCGCAATGGCCACTGCGATTGACTGATAACGTGCGGTTGTCAGCGGATCGGCATCGTGGAACAGCAGCAGCGCGGCAATCAGAGTCAGGTTAAGCAGGATCGGCGCGGCAGCGTTGACCCAGAACTTGTGCAACGAATTAAGAATGCCGCCCAGCAGCGAGACCAGACTGATGAACAGCAGATAGGGGATCTGGAAGCGGGCCAGTTCCACAGCGAAGGCGAACTGAGACGAGGTAACGCCATTGAACTTGCCCGAAAGCGCGAATGTGACCGGCCAGGCGAAGATTTCGAGCAGCACCGTCATCACCAGCAGGACGGGTAGCAGCACGGCCAGTGCCTGTTCGGCAAAAGCGATGCCTGCTGGAAGTCCGGGCCCATCCTTATCTCCAACTTTCTGGTTGAACATCGGGATGAAGGCCGAGGAAAAGGCCCCTTCGGCAAACAGCGCGCGGAACATATTGGGCAGGCGGAAGGCGACGAGGAAGGCGTCAGAGGCAAAACCTGCGCCGACGAAGCGCGCGAACAGGCTATCGCGCACCAGCCCCAGCACCCGGCTGACGAGCGTCAGTCCGCCGACCGTGCCAAGGGCGCGGGTCAAGTTCATCGCCCTGCCGCCACCCGGTCCAGAAGCAGAATCGCGATCAGGCGTTACCTGCCGGTTCGCCTTCAGCCATCTGCTGAGATTGGGAGAGCTGCTGCATATACAGGCCGTTGAAATCAATCGGCTCAAGCATAACAGGCGGATAACCGGCATCGCGCACGGCATCGGCAATCACCCGGCGGGCGAAGGGAAACAGGATGCGCGGCGCTTCGGCATAAGTGAAGGCGTGCATCTGCTCGGGCTCAAGCCCGCGCATGCCGATCAGGCCGCAATAGGCCAGTTCAACGATAAAGGCGGTGCCCGCTTCACACTTGGAGGTGAGCGAAACCTTCAGCTCAACTTCCGTAACTTCGCCGTCGATGGGGGTTGCGGTGATGTTGAACTGCACGTCAAGCTGCGGCGCATCCGCCCACTGATAGGCGAGCGGCGCATTGGGGTTCTCGACCGAGAGATCCTTGACATATTGCGAGATGATCCCGGCCGCTGGCCCCGTATCTTCACCATTGGGCAAGCTGTTCGAGCTTGGACCATCGAGATCGAGATCGGTAATTACGTTGCCATCTTCGGCCATGGGATTCGCTTTCTGCTAAAATGAGCTTACTTGGCCGCGCGACTAGCGCGCTGGTGGGGCTGGCGCAAGTTTCGGGTGATGCCAAGGCTGATGGCAAATCCGCTGCGTGGCGCATCAGCATCGCTTCCCGGCATCGCTTCATCGTGAAAAAATGTTGCTATACCAGCACTCACGCGTTGTTCATTTGTCAATCTTACCTATCTGATGCACTATAGCTCCAAGTCGCGCCATTTCGCGGCGCAAAGGAAAGTTAAGGACGTGACCGTCGAAATCGTCATTCTGGCCCTGATCGCAGCCTTTCTGGGCCTGCGTCTCTATTCCGTTCTCGGTCGCCGGGCCGAGCATGAGGAAGAGGTGATACAGGGCCGTTTTGATGCCGGTGCAGAAGGTAAATCTGCTGTGCCGCCACGCGCTGCTGTGCCGCAGCCGGGTGATCGCAGCCTTAACCCACCGCAGCAGCGCGAACTCCCCGGAACCCTGCCAGTAGCAGAGCGTGCGCTGCGTGAAATTGCTGCCGCTGACCGTCGTTTTGAAATCATGAGCTTCCTTGCTGGCGCGCAGGGTGCCTATAGCATGGTGCTGGAAGCCTTCTGGCGCGGTGACAAGGAAGAGCTGGCCCAGCTGTGCGACAGCGATGTCTATGAAGGCTTTGCCGCTGCCATCGACGCGCGCAAACTGGCCGGTGAAACCCTTGAAAACCGGCTGGTGCGCATCGAAGACGCGATCATCACATCGGCCAGCTTCGATGCACCTATGGCCCGGGTTACCGTCCGTTTCACCGCCGATATTGCCGCCGTTACCCGCGATGCCAAGGGCGCAATGATTGCCGGTTCGCTGACCGATGCTGTCGAAGCCACCGATCTGTGGACTTTCAGCCGCAATGCCCGCTCCGATGCGCCGGACTGGCTGCTCGACGAGACTGACGAGGTCTGAGCCGCGTGATGCTGTGGCATGGCCGGTCTATTGCCACGCTGATAACGGCAGCTTCGCTGGCCTCCTGCACCCTGATCCCCGAAGCGCACCCGCCCGGTGGCGTTCCAGCGCCGGTGCCCAGCGCCACGCCCACACCGGTTCCACCGCCGCCCAGCGCGCTCTTGCTCGGTGTTCGCGCGGGGCCAGCGATTGAATCGCTACCGCTTGGCAATGGCCGCGCCAGTGCTGCGCTGCGGTCCTATATTGAAAGCTGCCCCAAGCTGACGGCGCGCAATGATGCCAGCGGGCTGACCCGCGCTTATGATTGGGCGGATTCGTGCAGGGCCGCGTCATCATGGCCCGCGCTCGATGCCCCGGCATTTTTCACGCACTATTTTGAATCGGTACAGGTGGGTGAGGGCAGGACTTTCATCACCGGCTATTATGAGCCTGAGATTGCGGGAACCCGCACAGTACAAACGGGCTTTGGCGTGCCGGTCTATAGCTTGCCAGCAGATATCACGCGCGGCTGGCCTGACGAGATTCCGCCCGAGCAGCGCACCGGCACACCGCCGCTTGGCCGCATTGATGAGAGCGGCAAATTTGTCCGCTACCATGATCGCGCTGTGATCGAAGATGGGGCGCTGGCCAATAAGGGCCTGGAAATCGGTTATGCCGCCGATCCGATCGAGTTCTTCTTCCTCCAGATTCAAGGCTCTGGCCGCTTGATTGCCCCAGATGGCACGGTGATGCGCATCGGCTATGCCGGGACCAATGGCCGCGAATATGTTGGCATCGGATCGCTGATGCGCCAGCGCGGGCTGGTTGGCGGGGCGGGGCAATATCCCACCTCGATGCAGGGGCTGATGGCCTGGCTGCGTGAGAATCCCGAAGCGGGCAAGGCGATCATGCGCGAAAACCTGAGCTGGGTGTTCTTTCGTGAACTGACCGGCGATGGCCCGCTTGGTGCGCTGGGTGTGCCGGTACGCGGCCAGTCGAGTGTCGCGACCGATCCCAATTATACACCGCTTGGCGCGCCCGTCTGGCTGGGGGTGGACCGGCCCGAAGCCAATGGACTGTGGATTGCGCAGGATACCGGCGGCGCGATCAAGGGTGCCAATCGCTTTGATACGTTCTGGGGCGCCGGCCCTTCGGCCCGCACTATCGCTGGCGGCATGACCGCGCGCGGGAATGCCCTGTTGTTCCTGCCCAAAGGAACACTCGCCCGGCTGAACGAAAAGTAATGCGCAGTCCGCGGGGTCTCAGCCCCGAGGAAGCCGCCCTTTGGGCGCGTCTGGCTGCGACGGTGAGGCCGATGCGGGGGCGAATGCGTGCCGATGTGGCCGTTGTAAAACCGCAGCTGGCGGAGCTTCCTGTGAAGCCTGCGGTCATCCGTAATATAAAGGGCCGGATACCGGCACCGCCTCCACAGCCGAATGTTGTTGCTGTGTCCTCGCGCCCGCTTGATCGGCATGGTCTCGATTCCACCTGGGACCGCCGCCTTGCCCACGGCCTTGTTGCGCCCGATTTCACGCTCGATCTTCACGGCCATTCGCTGGATGCTGCCTGGTCACGGCTGGACTATGGTCTGACACTGGCCAATGCGCAGGGTGCGCGCGTGGTGCTGGTGATCACCGGTCGCCCGCGCCCGGTCGAAGCGGCGGATCGCGGGGTCAAGCGCGGAGCGATACGTGCCAAGCTGCTTGATTGGCTGGCCTCAGGCAGCCACGCCAGCAAGATTGCTGCGGTGCGCGCTGCCCATCCCCGGCATGGCGGGGCGGGCGCGGTTTATGTGGTGCTCAGGCGGGTGCGGTAATTCAGCCGCCCAAATCAGCCGCCCACAATTAGCCGCCCAAATTAGCCGCATTGCCCTCGGTGCAGCAGCTTGTGATCGGCCAGTACCAGCGCCATCATCGCTTCCACTACCGGAACGCCGCGAATGCCGACGCAGGGATCGTGGCGGCCCCGGGTAGCGATTTCAGCGGCCTCGCCGGCGCGATCAATCGTTTCAACCGGGGTGAGGATCGAGGAAGTTGGCTTGAATGCCACCCGCACCAGCACCGGCTGGCCGGTGGAGATGCCCCCGGCGATACCGCCCGCATGGTTGGCGAGGAACTGCGGTCCTGTGGCACCGGGGCGCATCGGATCGGCATTGTCCTCACCATGGAGGCGCGCGGCGGCGAAACCATCGCCGATTTCCACGCCCTTCACCGCATTGATGCCCATCATCGCGGCGGCAAGATCGGCATCGAGCTTGCCATAAAGCGGTGCGCCCCAACCAGCGGGAACGCCAGTAGCTGCGCATTCGACAACCGCACCAACCGAAGATCCCGCCAATCGCGCCTCATCGACGATCTTTTCCCAGCGCACAGCGGCCTTGGCATCGGGGCAGAAGAACGGGTTGTTGCCGATCTCGTCCGCATCGAAATTACCCGGATCAATCGCATCGCCGCCGATTTCGGAAACCCATGCCATGATCGCCACTTCGGGGATAACCAGCCGGGCAACGCCGCCCGCTGCCACTCGCGCGGCGGTTTCACGCGCCGAACTGCGCCCGCCGCCGCGATAGTCTCGAAAGCCGTATTTGGCATCATAGGCATAGTCGGCATGGCCTGGGCGATAGGCCTTGGCGACCTCGGAATAGTCCTTCGAGCGCTGGTCGACATTATCGATCATCAGGCTGATTGGTGTGCCGGTAGTCTTGCCCTCGAACACGCCCGACAGGATGCGCACCGCGTCGGGTTCCTGCCGCTGCGTGGTATATTTCGACTGGCCCGGACGGCGGGCGTCTAGGAAGGGCTGGATCACGCTTTCATCAATGGCGAGCCCCGGCGGGCACCCATCGACAACCGCGCCCAGCGCTGGCCCATGGCTTTCGCCCCAGGTGGTGAAACGGAAAAGGCGGCCGAAGCTGTTGACGCTCATGGTGTGGGCTTTTGCCGAGAAAGTTGGATTTGTCCACTTTGACGGTTAGGGTGGCGCGATGTACCTCGTCGTCTTCCGCAACCGCAAGCGCGCCGATCTGGATGGTGATGCCTATTCCGCCGCCGCTGATCGCATGGAGGAACTTGCGCGTGAGCAGCCCGGCTTCCTCTCGTTCAAGAGCTTTTCCGCCGATGATGGTGAAGTGGTGGCGATCTCCGAGTGGGAGAACGAGGATACGGCGCGCAGCTGGGGCCGCGATGCCGAACACGCCGCTGTGCAGGGCCGGGGCCGGGCGGAATGGTACGCCGAATATGTGCTGCTGGGCGCAGAGCCATCGCGCATTCACCGCTTTCCTTGACGCGTTGGCTGCTGACAGGCAACGCTGAAGCCAGGGAGTAGGCGCAAGATGACCATCACGTTATACGGTATTCCAAACTGTGACACGGTGAAGAAAGCGCGCGACTGGCTCGGCGGGCGCGGCCTCTCCTTTGCCTTCCATGATTACAAAAAGGCTGGTGCCGATGCCACGCGCATTGCCCGCTGGGTGGAGCAGGCGGGCTGGGTAAGGGTGCTCAACCGCGCTGGCACGACCTTCCGGAAATTGCCCGAAGCCGACAAGGCCGGACTGGATGCTGCCAAGGCGGTGGCGATCATGGCGGCCAATCCCAGCTGCATCAAACGCCCGATAGTCGAGCATGATGGCGGGCTTCTCGTCGGCTTTAAGCCCGACGAATGGGAAAAGGCGTTCGCCTGAAATGAGCTGGGCCGAAGTCGCCGGATCAATTCTCGGCCTGATCAACATCTTGCTGCTGGTGCGCCGCTCGGTGTGGAATTTTCCGGTGGCCATGGTGATGGTCTGCCTGATCGGCTTTGTGCTGTTTGGCGCAAAGCTTTATTCGGAAGCCGGGCTGCAAGTCTTCTTCTTCGTGGTCAACGGCTATGGCTGGTATCTGTGGAGCCGCGCCAAGGAGACTGCGGCTGAGGTTCCCGTAAGCTGGATGGGCTGGCGCGCACGCATGGCATGGATCATCGGGACGGCGGTTAGCAGTCTCTCGCTCGGCTGGCTGATGCACCGCTTCACCGATGCGGCGCTGCCCTTTGCCGATTCGGCAATTGCCGGTGCCAGCATCACCGCGCAGTTCCTGCTGTCGTTCCGCAGAATCGAAAACTGGGTGTTGTGGGTGCTGATCGATGTGGCCTCGGTTGCGCTTTATCTCAGCCGGGGGCTTAATCTGTTGGCCGCGCTCTATTTTGCCTTCGGCGTGATTTCGGTGATCGGCCTGCGCGAATGGATGCGGGCAGAGAAGCAGCAGGCTTCGGTGGCACAGGCTTTCGCATGATCACGATCTGCTTCCACGGCGCAGAAAGTACCGGCAAATCCGTGCTGGCCGAGAAGCTTTCTCGCCATTTCGGCTGTCCATGGGTGCCCGAATATGGCCGCACCTATTGCGAGGAGCGCGGGACCGACCTCACCATGGCGGACCTGCTGGCCATTGCCGAGGGACAAGCGGCAGCAACGCACGCTGCTGCAGCATCCAACCCGGCACTGCTGATCCTCGACACCGATCAGCTGATGACCGCCGCCTGGGCCGAGATGCTGTTCGGCGAGGTGCCCGATCAACTCATGGCTTACCCCAAAGCGGACTTTTACCTGCTGTTTGAGCCCGATGTTCCGTGGGTGGATGATGGCACACGCTTTTTCGGAAAGGGGCCGCTGCGCTCACGCTTTGCAGGACTGGCGAAGGATGTGCTGCTGAGGGCGGGAGTTCCATTTCGCACAGCTTCGGGCAACTGGGCGAAACGCGAACAATATGCGAGCAATGCTATCGAGGAAGCTCTAGCGCAGGTCTGACCTTGCGGTTATGTTGGAATTTCATCGTTTCAGGCAATTTGATCAGGCAGGGCCAAAGCAATGGATTTCGTCAAGGCGCTCATCCCCGGAACATTGCTGACGCTGGTCGTCTGCGGCATTCTGGGCCCGAACCGTTCCAAGGGCGGCTACCTCTATATCTTCCACCAAACAGCCTCGAACGACATCAGTTTCTACTGGTCATGGACTTTGTTCATTGCTGCAACAGGCCTCAGCTGGGCGCTGTTTGCGATGACGCCGAAGTAGGCATCAACCCGCAGTCGTTGCGGTAACAATATAATTGAGCGCCAGATCATCAGACAGGTTCAGACCCTTGACCGGAGACCAGGCGATGCCGCGTGGTTCGCCCATGATCAGGCCCGCATCACGCAGCAGCTCGCGCAGTTCATCGGGGGTGACGAATTGATCCCAATGGTGCGTACCGCGCGGCACCATGCCCAGCCGTTCCGCTCCTTCAACCAGTAGCAACCGTGATTGGTGCGTGCGGTTGGGGCAGGACAGCACCATCAGGCCATCAGCAGCCAGCGTCCCAGCAAGTGCGCCCAGGAAAGCAGGCTTGTCGGCCACATGTTCGATCACTTCCAGCGCGGTGACAAGATTGTAACCTGACAGGCCAAGCGCTCCGATCTCGCCGCAGTGATAGTCGATGGCAAGGCGCGATCCGGCGGCGTGCGCCTTCGCTGCCTCGATATTCTCAGCCGCCGCATCGACGCCGGTCACGTCGGCACCCAGTCTGGCCAGCGGTTCGCACAGCAGCCCAGCGCCGCAGCCAACATCGAGTGCGCGTTTACCCGTCAGCGGCCTGATGCTGCGTGGATCCAATCCGAAATGGGCATCAACAACCTCTCGCAGAAAGCCAAGGCGCACCGGGCTCAGCCGGTGCAGCATCGCCGATGAGCCCTTGGGGTTCCACCAGTCTGCCGCCATTTTGCCGAAGTGCGCAGCCTCTTCGGGCCTGATCGTGGTTGCATTGCTCATACCATCTCCCTAAAGCGCCAGCGCCGTGTGGTCGAGGGCTTGGCTGCGCAACATTCTATCTTTTATAGTGGTGACAGGAGCCGAAATTGGCCCGGATCGTGATGAAATTCGGCGGTACGTCGATGGCCGGAACCGAGCGTATCCGCCGCGTGGCGCGGATCGTCCAGCGCCAGCAGGCTGCGGGACACGAGGTTGCGGTGGTCGTTTCCGCCATGTCTGGTGAGACTGACCGGCTGGTCAATTTCTGCCGCGAGGCTGATCCGCTTTATGATCCGGCCGAATATGATGTTGTTGTCGCCGCTGGTGAGCAGGTGACTTCGGGCCTGCTGGCGATGCATTTGCAGGCACTGGGGAGCAAGGCGCGCTCTTGGCTTGGCTGGCAATTGCCTATCCATACCGACGATGCCCATGCCAAGGCACGCATCGAATCGATTGATTCGGACGCTCTGCTCGCCTCGATGGCGGCAGGCGAGATTGCTGTGATCCCGGGCTTTCAAGGTCTGACCGGCGATAACCGCATCACCACGCTGGGGCGGGGCGGCTCGGACACTTCGGCGGTGGCGGTGGCCGCAGCGATCAAGGCGGATCGCTGCGACATCTACACCGATGTCGATGGGGTCTATACCACCGACCCGCGCATTGTCGCCAAGGCACGCAAGCTGAAAAGCGTGACTTACGAGGAAATGCTGGAACTGGCCTCGGTCGGATCAAAGGTCTTGCAGACGCGCTCGGTCGGCCTCGCCATGAAAGAAGGCGTGAGGGTGCAGGTGCTTTCAAGCTTTATCGACGATGATGCTCCTGCTGCCGACACGATTCCCGGCACCATGATCGTCTCGGACGAAGAATTGGCCAAATTTCAGGAGGGATTGGATATGGAACGCCAGCTCATCACCGGCATCGCTGCCGACAAGAACGAGGCCAAGGTGACGCTCACCCGCGTGCCAGATCGTCCCGGCGCGGTTGCGGCGATCTTCTCGCCGCTGGCCGCTGCCAATATCAATGTCGATATGATCATCCAGAACATCGCCAAGGACAAGGGCGAGACTGACGTGACCTTCACCGTCCCCGGTGCCGATCTGGCGCGCACGCAGGCGCTGCTCGAAGGGCAGAAGGAAGCCATTGGCTATTACCGGATGATCAGCGATGGCAAAGTCGCCAAGATCAGCGTCGTCGGTGTTGGCATGAAGAGCCACGCGGGCGTTGCCTCCACCATGTTCCGTAGCCTTGCCGATCGCGGGATCAACATTCAGGCGATTTCAACCAGCGAAATCAAGGTTTCGGTGCTGATCGACGAGGATGAGACCGAATTGGCCGTGCGCGTCCTGCACACCGCCTATGGGCTGGACGCCAAAGACGAGGCGGCCTGAACCTGAAATTAGTGGAATAGCAGGGTGCGTATGGCTATATTCGCGAAATGAACGCAATTGCCATCGATACGCTGCGCTATGTCAAACGGCTCAGAGCTGCCGGTTTCACTGAGGAGCAAGCTGAAGTTCAGGCGGAAGCACTGAGCGAAGCGGTGCGTGATTCGCTTGTCACCAAGGATGATCTGCGCGAAGCAGTGGCTGAATTGCGCGTGGAAATCCGTGACCAGCACAACAACATGATACGCTGGCTTGTACCGATGTTGATCGGGCAGACGGCTCTGCTGGCTGCGCTGGTCAAGCTACTCTAAATTCTTGTTGCCAAGAAAACCAAAGCCCCGCCCCCCAGTTCATGAACTATAGGACTCGTGAATCAGAGGACGGGGTGCGACCCGAAAGGCTCCCGGCTATTCTGCCGATTTGGCCTTCGGTTTTGCCCCGGAGCAAAAAGCTTTGATCCGGTGGCTCAAGTCACGCCTTGGCCAAGTGAGCCGCGCCATGCACTTCCTTTGCGATGGTTCGTGTCGCAGCGGGGATAGATTACGATTCCGTGACATTCGGTTGCATGGCCACAGTTGCATGGCCACAGTTGCATGGTCAGCCTCGCCCCCCTAAAGCCGCGTTCCAAGTCAGCTTAGGCCAAGACAGCTTAGGCCAAGACAGCATAGGCCAAGGCAACCAAGGGATCAGCCCGTTTCATGACCGCTTACCCACGCAGCTCCGCTCTGATGCAACGCGGCACCGATTTCCTCGGCAGTGAATATGCCATTCTGTGTGGTGCGATGAGCTGGGTTTCCGAGCGTAAGCTTGTTTCCGCGATCAGCAATGCCGGTGGTTTCGGGGTGATTGCCTGCGGGGCGATGACACCCGATCTGCTCGATGCCGAGATTACTGCGACCAAGGCGCTGACCGCCAAACCGTTCGGCGTCAATCTGATCACCATGCATCCACTGCTGTTCGATCTCATCGCGGTTTGTGCGCGTCATGCGATCAGCCATGTCGTGCTCGCGGGCGGTATTCCGCCCAAGGGCAGCATCGAAGCACTGAAAGAAGCAGGCGCGAAAACGATCTGCATCCCGCCCACACTGGCTCTCGCCAAGAAATACCTGCGATCAGGTGCGGACGCACTGGTGATCGAGGGAATGGAAGCAGGCGGCCACATCGGCCCGGTTTCGACCAGCGTTCTGGCGCAGGAAATTCTGCCCCCACTCGCTGAAGACCATCTGATCTTCGTCGCGGGCGGGATTGGCCGGGGCGACATGATTGCCAGCTATCTTGAGATGGGCGCATCGGGCGTTCAACTCGGCACACGCTTTGCTTGCGCGACCGAATCCATCGCCCATCCTAATTTCAAGAAAGCCTTCTTCCGCGCCAATGCCCGCGATGCCGTGGCCTCGGTGCAGGTTGATCCGCGCTTGCCGGTGATCCCGGTGCGCGCGCTGAAAAACAAGGGCACCGAAGAGTTCACTGCCAAGCAAGTCGAAGTTGCCAAGCTGCTTGATGCAGGTTCGGTCGATATGGGTGAGGCGCAGCTACAGATCGAGCATTATTGGGCTGGCGCCCTTCGCCGCGCGGTGATTGATGGCGATATCGAAAATGGTTCGCTGATGGCGGGGCAGTCGGTCGGCATGGTCAATGAAGAGGAGTCGGTCGCCGACATCATCGCTGCGCTGATGGGAGAATGCGAAACGGCGCTGTCGAGGCGCTGACTTTCGGTCTAGGATTGCGCCGACCAGGAGTGAAGTCATGTCAGTCAGTGCCATCGACCACGTCAATCTCCTCACGGACGATCTTGAGGCGACCTGCAGATTTTATGAAAGTGTGCTGGAATTGCGGCGCGGCGAATCTCCCTCTGCAAGCAGGGGAGTAAAAGGCGCTTGGATGTTTGACACTTCTGATCATCCGATCATTCACATCGTTGTGCGCGGCTCGCTGGGTTCTTACGGCGAAGGACACGAACCGGGCCTGCCGACCAATGCCATTCACCATGTCGCATTTCGTTGCCAGGATTTTGCCGAGGCAAGGTCACGGATTGAGGCTCTGGGACTGGAGCATCAAGTCAATGACGGCATGTTCGGCCTGCGCCAGATCATGCTGAAGGATCCCAACGCCATCAACATCGAGATGAATTTCACTGGCGAATGAACTGTGCCCATGCTGCGGCGTCGGGGTGTGAATTGGTTTCCGGCGACCATTGCTGCTCCATCAGCGCACGCGCTTCAGCCTCGGCCATGTTAAGCACCTCGCAGTGATAGCGATAGAGAAAGGCTGAAACCCGCCAGTTCATGATGCAATGCACGTGAAGCGGGCGTTCTGCAGTGTCCATGGCATCACAAAATGCGGCAAAATGTGCCTCATCCGGGGCATCGAAAGGCACTGGAATATGGGTGTAGCCGATGCCATGCGCAGCCATTTTTCCGGCCTCATTCGCCAGTGCTTCGGGATGGCTGTCGAGGGCCAGATTGATCACATGGCGTACACCATGTTCGGCAAGCTGCGGCACATCGGCGAGGTTAATTCGCCCTGAAGTGGTCAAGGTTTCGTCAAGCCGCTGCCAGGCGCGAATGTTATCGGGATCTGCCATCTTGCCATCTTGCGCTGCTGCGTGATTGGCGGCAAGTTTCAACGCCAGAAGCGGGAAGCCGGAGTGCCAGATCATGTGCGATGAAGCGACGCTAGCCGACGATATTGCCACGATTTCGCGCCGCCGGTTTGGCACGCTTGCTGGTGCTGCGGTCGTGGCCTCTGGATGTTCCGGCACTGCGGTAATTGCGGCCAGCAAAAAGCGGCTGGTGGAAGCCACGGTCAACGTGACCACCCCCGATGGCACTGCCGACTGTTTCTTTGTCCATCCCGTCAAAGGCAAGCATCCGGGGGTCATCCTGTGGCCAGACATCGGCGGTCTGCGCGACAGCTTCAAGGAAATGGCGCGGCGACTGGCCAGTGAGGGCTATGCCGTGCTGGCGGTCAACCAGTTCTATCGCGGCGGCAAGGCACCGGTGCTGACCAGCTTTGCCGAATGGCGCACGCCCGAAGGCAAGGCCAAGCTGGCGCCGATGATCGCCCAGATCAATGCCGAGGGCATCACTCGTGATGCCAAGGCCTTTGTGGTGTTCCTTGACAAGCAGAAGGCGGTCAACACCCGGCGCGGGATCGGCAGCCAGGGCTATTGCATGGGCGGGCCGTTCACCGTCCGCACGGCTGCTGCTGCACCAAACCGGGTCAGGGCCGCCGCCTCGTTCCATGGCGGGGGTCTGGTGGGGGACAAGCCCGACAGTCCGCAGAACCTTCTGGCAGTGACCAAGGCGAGCTACCTGATCGCCGTCGCCCGAGGCGATGACACCCGCGCGCCGACTGACAAGGATATGTTCAGGGCTGCCGCTGCGGCTGCTGGTCGGACCGCGGAAATAGAGGTGTATGCCGCCGAACACGGCTGGACCGTCCCCGACAGCCCGGTTTACGATAAGCCAGAGGCAGAGCGGGCATGGACTCGGCTGCTCGCGCTCTATTCAAAGCTGTGATCCTGCTTGCGCATGGCCCAGCGGGCGCTAGCATGCGGGCCTGAACATTTGGCCTAGACTTTTGGGGAGGTGATTTATGCCCGGCGTATTGCTTTCGCTTGTCGTTCTGGTGGTGCTGTTTCTGTTGATGGGCGTGCGCGTCGTGCGGCAGGGTTATGTCTATACCATTGAACGGCTGGGCAAATATACCCTTGCCGCGCAGCCCGGACTGCATCTGATCATCCCGTTTGTCGATCGGGTCGGCAACAAGATCAACATGATGGAACAAGTGCTCGATATCCCGGGGCAAGAGATCATCACCCGCGATAATGCCATGGTCGGGGTTGATGCGATTGTGTTCTTTCAGGTGCTCGATGCCGGCAAGGCTGCCTATGAAGTATCCAACCTGTTTGTCGCGATCATGCAGCTGACCACCACCAATCTGCGCACGGTGATGGGCTCAATGGACCTTGATGAAACCCTGTCCAAGCGGGACGAGATCAACGCCAAGCTGCTCAATGTGATCGATCATGCGACCTCACCGTGGGGCGTCAAGATCACCCGTATCGAGATCAAGGACATTCGCCCGCCTGTCGATATTTCCAACGCCATGGCCCGTCAGATGAAAGCTGAACGTGAAAAGCGTGCTTCGATCCTTGAGGCCGAAGGTGCCCGTGCCAGTGAAATTCTGCGTGCCGAAGGGGAAAAGCAGGGCCAGATCCTGCAGGCCGAGGGGCGCAAGGAAGCTGCCTTCCGCGATGCTGAAGCCCGCGAGAGGTCGGCACTGGCCGAGGCACAAGCGACCAAAGTTGTTTCCGAGGCGATTGCCACTTCGGGCACGCAGGCGCTGAACTATTTCATCGCTCAGAAATATACCGAGGCGGTTTCGCAATTCGCCAATTCACCCAACGCCAAGACCATCCTGTTCCCGATCGAGGCAACGCAGCTGATCGGCACACTCGGTGGGATCGGCGAACTGGTGAAGGATGCGCTGGCAACTGATGGAAAAACGGGAGGCAAGGTCTGATGGATTGGCTGAGCAGCCTTGATCCGCACTGGTCCTGGTTCGCCATAGGGCTGGTGCTGGCCGCTGCCGAAATGGCGATCCCCGGCGTGTTCCTCATCTGGCTGGCGGGCGCCGCACTGATTACTGGAATGCTGACCTGGGTGGTGCCGATTGGCCTGCCTTTGCAGATCGTCATATTCTCCGCGCTCGCGATCGTTTCGGTGTTCACCGGCAAACGCTACTTGCGTGACAATCCCATTGAATCGGCGGATCCGCTGATGAATGATCGCGGCGCACGGCTGATCGGTGAAGTGGTGGTCGTTACCCATGCCATCGACAGCGGCAGTGGCCGGGTGAAGCAGGGCGATAGCGAATGGCTGGTCAAGGGACCGGACGCCGAACCCGGCACAAAAATGCGCGTCAGCGGCCATGATGGCGCGGTACTTATTGTCGAACACTTGCACTGATCCCATATTGGGATTCAGGAGATACATATGACCGGCAAGCTAAATCTAACCGAAGAAGAATGGCGCGCACGGCTGACGCTCGAACAATACCAGATCTTGCGTCTGGCTGGCACCGAGCGGGCCTTTACCGGTGAGTATGAGGGCAACAAGGCCGCTGGCCTGTATAATTGCGCGGGCTGCGGCACGCCGCTGTTCGCTTCCGACACCAAGTTTAATTCAGGCTCTGGCTGGCCGAGCTATACTGCTCCGGTGGCGGACGAAGCGGTAGAGGAACTGCGCGATACGGCGCACGGCATGGTCCGCACCGAAGTGCGCTGTGCAAAGTGTGAAGGCCATCTCGGCCATGTTTTCCCCGATGGACCCGGAGAAAACGGCCTTCGCTATTGCATCAACAGCGCTTCGCTGAAGTTCGAGCCCAAGGAATAATTCGGCACTTCGCGACAAATACCATTAACCCTAGGTTCTAAATCACCTAGTATGGATGACTGAGGAGCCACGCGCAGGCGTCGGACGGGAAGGGGTTGTACCACCACCATGGCACAGAATGCCGCACGCCACCGTTTGGCCAGTTCAAACGGCGCTCCGCCACCTCCGCCTCCCCGTTCGCCATCGCAGAAACCCAAAAAGAAGCGCGGGCTGTTCAAGCGCCTGATGATTTGGGGCTTCGCCCTGTTTCTGCTCGTCGTTTTGTTCTTTGGTGTAGCCGTGGCGGTGACCATGCAGAGCCTGCCGAGCTACGGCGAGCTCAAGGAAAGCCGCGAGGGTCAGATGATCGTCGTGCGCGCGCGCGATGGCACCGAACTGTTCAACATGGGCCCCAGCTATGGCAAATGGATGCCAGAGGCCGAAGTGCCGCAAGTGATGAAAGATGCCATGGTCTCGGTTGAGGACCGGCGCTTTTTCGATCACTTCGGGGTTGATCCCATCGGCATCGTCCGCTCGCTGTTCGTGCGCGTGGAAAGCGGCAAGTGGCGGCAGGGCGGATCGACGATCACTCAGCAACTGGCGCGCAATCTGTTCCTCAACAACAACCGCACATTCACGCGCAAAATGTATGAGGCGGTCTATTCGGTGGCGATGGAGGCAAAGTTCTCCAAGCAGCAAATCCTCGAACTCTATCTCAACAAGGTCTATTTCGGCGGCGGCGCTTATGGTGTGGATTCGGCCAGCCGCAAGTTTTTCGGCCATTCTGCGCACGAGCTAAATCTGCCTGAATCGGCGATTATTGCCGGACTGGTCAAAGCCCCGTCGCACTATTCGCCAACAGCGGACCAGAATGCAGCGGTGGAACGCGCGGCAGTTGTGCTCAAGACCATGCAGGATGCGGGCAAGATCAACGCATCCCAAGCTGCAGCGGCAGATTTGAAGAACATCCGTTTCGCGCCTGAAAGCGGCCAGAACGCGATGCGCTATTTCACCGATTGGGCGCTGCCGCAGATTGATTTTCTGGTGCCAGAGAACACCGATCCGATAGAGGTCTGGACGACGCTTGATGTCGGCATGCAAAACACCGCCGCGCAATCAATCAAGGCCAATTCCCCGGCGGGCGCGCAAGGCGCGCTGGTCAGCATGGATCGTGATGGTGCGATCCTCGCGATGGTTGGCGGCACCGATTACGTTACTTCCAATTATAACCGCGCCACACTCGCGGTCCGCCAGCCGGGTTCGGCCTTCAAGCTGTTCGTCTATCTCGCCGCGCTGGAGGCGGGGTACAAACCCGATGATGCGGTGGTGGACGAGCCAGTAACCATCGAGGGCTGGAGCCCGCGCAATTCGGGCGGGACATATGCCGGCAAGATCGATGTGCGCACGGCCTTCGCCTATTCGAAGAACACCGTCGCCGCGCAACTTGGCAACGAGGTCGGCTTTGGCACGGTGGCCGGTATGGCGCGGCGCTTTGGCATCACCACTCCGGTCAACACCAATCCGTCTATGGTGCTGGGATCATCGGACGTGCGTCTGATTGATATGACCCGCGCTTTCGCTGCGGTTTCGGCCAAGGGCATGGCGATAGAACCCTATGGCATTTCCAAGATCGCCACCACCGATGGCCGCGTGCTTTATCAACGCGCTGCAACAGCATCCAAACAGCTGGTGCCGCAATATGTCGCCGCCGGGATTACCGATCTGCTGCAGACCGCAGTGAATATCGGCACTGGTAAGGCGGCGCAGATTGGCAGGCCCGTAGCGGGCAAGACCGGCACCACCACTTCGAACAAGGATGGCTGGTTTCTGGGCTTTTCAAGCGGCATTACCACAGGCGTCTGGATGGGCCGCGATGATGCCAAGGCTGTGCATGGCTTGCAGGGCGGCACCGCCCCGGCGCGCGCCTTTGCCCAATATATGCGCTATGCGGTTGCCAAGCGCCCGGTCGAGCAGTTCGAAACCCAGCTCAAGTTGCCGTCTTGGCAGCTTGAACCCGATGACGAGATGATTACCGCCAATCCCAGTGACTATTCCTTTGTTGATGACCAGGGCAACCTGATCGAGCCGCAGCAAGGCCCGAATGCACGCGGGGATATGGGCGGTGGCCGGATCGAGGATGGCGGAGCGCCGCCGCGTCAGGATCAACCACCGGCAGCGGCGGGCGATGAATTCCTCGATCAGGCGACTGGCAGCAGGCAGGATGGAAGCGCGGTGAGAGTGCAGCGCGGCCAGGGGCGCCCGACCAGCGGGAATTAGAGCTTACAGGGAATTGCCTTTGCGCTGAGGCGGAAGTGAAGACATATCGGCTGTCCTACAGGCCCAAAAATTGACATAAACAGCAGGTTCTTTGAAAGCCTGAAGATCAATTCGCTGCAAAGAGCAGACATGTGTCCGCTTTTTGGGATAATATGCTGATATTAAATGACAATATAGCCGGACAGGGTGTCCGCTTATGTCCGCTTTTTCGGGATAGAGTGCTGATGCTGCGGCATAATATTCCCGGACTTAGTGTGCGCTTGTGTCCGCTTTGAGGGTGGGCCTAACCAGTTGTCCGCCCTTGTCCTGGCACCCACAGCACATCGTCAGCGCCGCCGCCATTGAGCGCGCGGGCAAGGACGAAGAGATAGTCTGACAATCGGTTGATATAGGCCAGCGCTGCCGGATTGACCGGATCGCTTTCGCTCAGCGCCACCATCGCCCGTTCTGCCCGCCGCACCGCTGCCCGGGCGACATGCACCCGGCCTGCGCCTTCGCTGCCGCCGGGCAGGATGAAGCTGGTCAGCGGGGTGAGCCAATCGGTGATCGCATCAATCGCCTGCTCCAGCCATTCAGCCTGATCGGGCACCATCCGCAGCACCATTTCAGAAGGGGCGAAATCGTCTCCCGGCGTGGCAAGGTCTGCGCCGAGGTCAAACAGATCGTTCTGGATACGGAAAATCGCAGGCGCGCTCGCAGTTTCGCGCAGGACTACCAGCGCCAAGCCGATGGCGCTGTTCGCCTCGTCCACCGCACCAATGGCTTCCATCCGCGCGGCGTGTTTGGCCAGACGCGATCCATCAACGAGGCCGGTAGTGCCGTCGTCACCCGTGCGCGTATAAATCTTGTTGAGCTTGACCAAGTTTACTTACTGCCAATCGCCAACAGCACCGCAACGACCAGCACCGCCAGCCCTTGATAGAGGATGCGGTTGAACATCATCTTGTTCTGCAGCAACTGGTTTGGCGTTGGGCCGGTGCTATCGCCAGCCTCAAGATCAGCCTTGGTGCCCTGCATGAAGGCGACGATACCGCGCACAAGGCTGTAAACGACGAGGCCCATCAGCACGATGAGCACGGGGATGAGGATTGTGTTCATGGCTTGCTCTCTAAGCCTGCCGAGAGCGAAATGCCAGCGGGGAAGTGGTGTGCGCGTAAGGCATCGGTGAGTGCTGCACCGGATTCTCCAGCGCGGCGACGGTCTGCCAATGAAGGTGAACCGCGCCGTTTGGCGAGCTTTGCGCCGCCCGCTTCAACCAGCAAGCCATGGTGATGCCAGGTGGGCACTGGCAGCCCGAGAAGAGCCTGCAACAGGCGGTGGATATGGCTCGACAGGAACAGGTCGCTTCCCCGTGTGACCAGCGTGATGCCGTCCGCCGCATCATCAACCGTCGCGGCAAGGTGATAGCTGGCCGGAGCATCCTTGCGTAGCAGCACGACATCGCCGAACATCTCGGGTGTGGCGGTTTGCGCCCCGGTAAGCTCATCCACCCAGTGCAGCGGTCCGATGAGGGAAACAGCCTTGGCAACATCGAGCCGCCAAGACGCACCCTGTGGGTCAACATTGTGGTTCCGGCAGGTGCCCGGATAGAGCGGGCCATCCGGTCCTGCCTCAGTGGCGGCGGCGAGCACGTCAGTTCGGGTGCATTGGCAGGGATAAAGCAGGCCCATCGCCTTCAGCCGTTCCGCCGCCTCGGTGTATCGCGCCAGACGCGCGGATTGATAGACTGCCGTCCCATCCCAGCGCAGTCCCAGCCATTTGAGATCCGCGATGTATTCCGCCACCAGTTCAGGCTGGCTGCGCGCACCGTCAATATCCTCGATCCGCAACAGGAACTTTCCGCCGCGCGCCCGCGCCAGATCGTGCGCGACAATCGCCGCATAGGCATGGCCGAGGTGCAGCGAGCCATTGGGGCTGGGGGCAAAGCGGGTTCGGATCACGGTTTGCTTAGTCCTGTGGATTGAGCGGGGATGCAAGCCTTGACGCAGCTAGACCCCGCGTGTTCTCTATCGTCCATGCACTGTCACCAGCCTGTAACCTGTGCCTGCGATGAAAGGCCATGCTCAAATCGGAGCTGATAGAGCGCGCGGGGCACTTCCGCAGCGCCGAGGGTGATCCCTCCCGCCATCTGGCCGATTGCCCTGCCTTGGTGCTTAATGCCGATTACAAGCCGCTGTCTTATTATCCGCTCAGCCTGTGGCCCTGGCAGACGGCGATCAAGGCGATATTCCTTGAGCGGGTGGATATCGTCGCCAGCTATGAGCGCGAGGTGCATTCGCCCAGCTGGCAGATGAAAATCCCCTCGGTCATCGCGCTGCGTCAGTTCGTGAAGCCCAGCGAATTTCCCGCCTTTACCCGCTTCAACCTGTTCCTGCGGGATCGCTTTGCCTGCCAGTATTGCGGCAGTCCGCAGCATCTGACCTTCGATCATGTTATACCAAGGCGGTTGGGTGGATGCACCAGTTGGGAAAACGTCGCCACCGCCTGTGCTCCGTGCAACATGAAGAAAGGCGGGCGCACTCCCAGACAGGCGCATATGCCGCTGCTGGTCGAACCGATCCGGCCAACCAACTGGCAATTGCAGGAGCGGGGCAGGGCGTTTCCGCCCGGCTATCTGCACGAAACCTGGCGCGATTGGCTTTACTGGGATGTTGAGCTGGAGGCGTGATTCAGATTGTTCAATAATCGACCGTGTTGAATTGTGGATGAATTTCTTTCCAACGACGCATCCATTCCATGCTTTCGGTCGCCAGCGCTAAATCGCCGTCGCTATCATTCAGCGCCGCACGGGCCGCGTTTGCAACATCGTCCAGCACCGAACTATCCCAGCCATCTCGATCAATTTGCGCTGCCAGAGCCGATTCGCCAGAGCGCCTCAGCATGGCTGGCAAGCGTTCGCGCAGTGTCAGAACCACCCAGTCGATCATCGGTCCATTGGCATTGCTATCATAACCCCAGACAACGTTGTGCTGCACAGAGTTCAGAATGTAGTGATAATGCGGCACACCGCCGAACAGATCGAAGCGGACAAATTCCTTCTTCCTATCAGCGCTGAACACATGAACCGAAGGCCCGCGCACCATGTTTTCTCTTGAGGTTCCCAGCGCCCGCGCTTCCACGGCAATGCATACCGGCCCGGCATCGAAATAACGCGCGTGGTGTGCCATGATCGGGATCAGCATGAATTTGTGATACTGGCCCAGCACCACATCGACGGTGTTCGAAGACGATTCCATTGCAACTTCGGACATCGGCATTCTCCTCAAGGTCTGTTGGATCTTATTCCATGCGTTTCGCGTGGCCGAGTCAATTACCGTCAGTCCACTACAGCGGCGGCATCGTCCGGCACTGGCGGGAAACGGGCCGGTTCGCGGATCAACGATTGCGGCGCGGGCCAGCCTGCCGGGATATGTTCGGAGAACCAGATCAGTCGCCCGTGCGCTTGCTCGGGAGCTATTGCGAAGCGCGTGACCGGATCGCCGATCAAGGTGAAGCCGCGCGCTTTGAGATAAGAGGCCGCTGCGGCAGCATCGCGCACTTTGAAGGTCATCCCGCACATACCCGGCGTGTCGTGGGCATGCGCGGCGAGCGCGGTATCTTCGCGCGTTGGGCACAGCGCCTCGATCACTGCATCACCCATCAGGAATGCCGCGCCGCGCGCATTCTCTCCCGGCAGATCACGCTGCGACAACAGCGGCCATGCGAAGTTATCGCCGAAAATTTCGTGCGCCTTATCAAGTTCCGGCACCGAGACATCGATCGATAGCAGTCCTTCAATTCCCAATGGATGATCGTCGCGCCAGCGCATCGGTGCCCAGTCGGCCTGGAGGCGCGGATCATTGGGTAGTTCGCCCTGCATAATCTCGATCCGCACGCCGAGCGCCTGCCACTTGGCGATAAGGAAGTAATGCTCCTCCATCCCACGGTCGTAATGCAGCTTGAAGTTCCGGGCGCGAAACCATGCGTCGGCTGATTTGAGATCGGCTGCGCGAAAAGCCAGCCCGATCCAACGGTTCTCGCCTGCTGATCGCCGCAGCATATCACCGAGTGGATTACCTGGCTCCGCGCCGGGACCAGCGGGAGCGATAGGGATGATCATGGTATTGCCCACCACCATCAGCCGCTCCTCGCGGTCAAATCGATAGCTCTCGGTCTCGGGGGTGATCAGCATCTCATAATGGCTCTCTGCACCGAACACTTCGGTGAAAAAGGCATCGCAAGCCGGGCGGTCAGCATTGTCCGCTATCGCCCAGCTGATATGTGCCAGTGGCAGACTGACCATTATGCTTCTCCCCCCATCACTGCTTGCGCGAGCGACGATAGCGCCGCCATACAAATGGGCAATCGGGGAGCAGTCCTCGCCCTTTAACAACCGGGAGAGCGATGTGAGCGATCTGGCACCAGGCAAGGTTCTCTTGTCTTTTGGACATGCTGGGGATGGAATAACCCCTTCCCTTCGCGGGCCGCTGCGGCTAAGCGCGGCCCGCTGTTGGGGCGTCGCCAAGTGGTAAGGCACCGGTTTTTGATACCGGCATTCGCAGGTTCGAATCCTGCCGCCCCAGCCAACTTTATTCTAAGTTGTTGAATTTAATACAATTCTGACTGCCGCCAAATCGCTCGCTGGGGTTTTGCTACAGAGCCCTGCTACAGAGGGGCGGTTTTCAGGATGGCGGGAGTACCAAATACCGTCCGTCGAGCGGGCATTTACCATTTCCGCCGCGCTATCCCCATCGACCTACGTCAGGCACTTCGCCGAATCGAGCTGACGGTGAGCTTGCGCACCGCCGTTCCTTGCGAGGCTGGCAATCGCGCCCGACATGCTTACCTTGCGAGCGAAGCGCTATTCACCAACGTAAGACTGACACCGATGCTTTCTGATGCCGAGCTGGCCCGCCTAGTCCAGGATTTCTACTCCACGGTCCTCGACCGCGAAAACCAGCTGCGCCTGCTGGGCCGCTTGAACATAGACGACGCGCAGCGCCAAGCCAGGGCTGATTACTGGAAGGAGGTCTCCGAACGCTCACGGGGCCAGCTCGCCACCAACGAATTCATGTCCGCCAACATGGTCGCGGCTTCTGCAATCAAGAAGCACGGCCTGTCCGGCACGCTACAGGATCATGAGGTCGCGCAAATCCAGCAAGCAATGCTGCGCGGGGGCATCGATCTAGCTGATGCTCTTCGCGCCCGATACGAAGGGGACTTCACGTTTCGTCCAAAAGACCCGTTGCTGACAATGGAGCTTTCACGCCGTTCTTCGACGGCTACCCTGGATGTCCATTCTGCTGAGTCTCCCAACAATTCAGCTTCACCTGTGTCGACGAGCGAGAAGCATTCGAACGTTGAAGGTTCTTCCGCCAAGACAAGGAGTGTTTCCGCCGAGCCGTTCGAGACTGTGGCGGAAACCTTCAGACAGACCCAGCTTCGCCGCAAGGTTTGGGAAAACCAGACTGCTCTCCAGGCACGCAAAACTTACGCACTGTTCGCGGAATCGGTCGGCAATCGCCCGCTCGAAGAATACAATCGCGGAGATGCCGTTACGTTTAAGAACCTCTTGCAAGACCTGCCTGCGGACTACGGCAAGGCTGTCCAGTATCGTCAAATGGCTGCATCCGAGATCGTAGCATCGACCAAGGATAAGGACCTGACCAGGCTGTCGCCGCGAACAGTGCAGCGCCATATCGCGGCAATGTCCACTCTATGGGAAACGGCGATCGAAGCAGGGCAGATCGGCACGAACATCTTTGCCGGGTTCAAGTTTGCCGCGACCAAGAAGGCCAATGAACAGCGGGAAATGTGGCCCGAAAACAAGCTCAATGCCCTGTTCGCCACGCCGGTCTGGGCTGGTTGCCATTCGGCTGATCGGCGCAGCAAGTCAGGCAACCAAATCATCAAGGATGAAAAATTCTGGCTGCCGTTGATCGCGGTTTTCTCAGGTATGCGACAGGAGGAGATTTGCCAGCTTCAGCTTTCAGACGTTCGCCAGGAAGGCGGCATCTGGGTGTTCGACGTGAATTCTGACTCTGACCGCAAGGTGAAAACCGGAGAGTCGATCCGGCTCGTGCCGATCCATTCCACGCTGATCAAAGCCGGCTTCTTGAGTTATGTCGAAGGGCAACGTGCCACCAATCAAGAGCTCGTTTTCTCGCAGCTCAAGCGTGGCGGGGCAGACCAGCGGCTGGGCCACAACTTTTCGAAGTGGTTCACACGATATCGCCGGGAGGTCGGCCTCTACAGACCAGAAATGAACTTCCACTCGTTCCGCCACAGCGCCACGACGTTCATGCAATGGAGTGGCATTCTTGAGCAGATCATCGACAAGGTGACTGGCCATGTCCGGCAAGGCGAGACGGCTCGATATACGAAGAACTTCAAGATCGAACAGTTGCGCGATGCGGTCGAAGGCATCCAGCCCAAGATCGAACTGTCACATCTGATCGCCACCGGCGTCGGGACAGATCAGCAGAATTGAGGCCAGACGTCAGTGCTGGCCGCAGCCAGCCCTTAGAAGAACGCTCCACCATTTAGCTTATAATACAATGCGTTGACTGCAAAAATGACTCGACAGAACAGGCAGAATGCGCTAAATAATCTTAGCCTTTCCCCCTTCTGCTCTACCTTACCTATCCCTCTATCTCCTATTCCCTCTTACCCTCCATTATCTCTTCCAATCCCCCTTCACCTGTCTGTGCCGGAACAAGATCCAAGTAGACCAAAAGGAGGGATTCAGAATGAAATATGGACAGATGCCACCCGCCGAAGTCCGGCCCGGCGATGCCCCCAAGATGATTAGAGCTATCAAAGTGCTCACCGCAGCAGGCATCGACGTCCGCCGTCCGCCTAACAGCGATCATCAACTCAAGGTCAGCGCTTCGGTGAGCTATTACCCAGGACGTGAAACCATCGTGGTCGACGGCGAACCGGCCGCCCGACGCGCACGCGGCCTTGCCGCTGTCATCGCATTCCTGGACGCAGAACCGAACCTCTTGCCCAACTGCTTCACTTGATTGCCCAGTTCAGATTGTCGCACGACAACTGAACCTTCCTCGATGCCCGGTTCCGCCAAACCTCGGGCCGCAAACGAGGATTCATCTGCCCATGCGCACCGCCGACATTTACGCGCGCGTCACCCAGCAGATCATTGCCGCCATCGAAACGGGCGCGGCGACCGGAACCTACCGCATGCCCTGGCACAACTGGGGCGAACAATCGACGCGGCCCATCAACGCCACAACAGGCCGTGCCTATCGCGGCATAAACGTCCTTCTTCTGTGGGCAGCCGCCGAGGCCGGAGCCTATTCATCGGGCCGCTGGGCAACCTATCGGCAATGGACCGAAACCGGCGCTCAGGTGCGCAAGGGCGAGAAAGCCACATTCGTCATCCTTTGGAAGACCGCAACTGCCGCCGAGCCCCATGCCGACAACGATCATACCGAAACGGGCACAACCCGTGGCCGCTTCATTGCCAGGGCCTTTCACGTCTTCAACGAAGATCAGGTCGATGGCGCACCATCACGACCCGAGCAGGTCCAGTCAGATGACCAGACCCAGGCCGCAGTTGCCCAGTTCATCGGCAACACGGGCGTTCAAATCCGCCACGGCGGCGATCAGGCCTGCTATGTGCCCAGCATTGACCAGGTCTGGCTTCCTCAACCCGCCCAGTTCCGTGACACCGAGGGCTATTATGCCGTTCTCGCGCATGAATGCGTCCATTGGACGGGGGCGAAACACCGCCTTGATCGCGGGTTCAGCGAACGCTTCGGTGACGAGGCATATGCCGTCGAAGAGCTCGTCGCCGAACTCGGCTCAGCCTTCCTTTCCGCCGATCTGCACCTGCGACCCGAACCGCGCCCTGACCACGCCTGCTATATCGCATCATGGCTGAAGGTTCTCAGAAACGATCCCAAGGCAATTCTGACAGCAGCCGCTAAAGCACAGCAGGCCGTCGACTACCTCAATCAGCTTTCGGCGGAGTCAGCAGAGCGACGGGCGTTGTTTCCAGCGCCTGAGAAAGCTCGAACAGGGTGACAATGGTGGGGTTCCTGTGTCCGCTCTCCAGTCCGCTGATGTACTGTTGAGTGAAGCCCGAACGGACAGCAAATTCTTCCTGCGTCCAGCCCTTGGCCAGCCGCAAAGCCTTCACGTTCGAACCGACCAGGCGCCGCATATCCATGCTGGCACTCGTCGCGGTTCCTAGGGGAGAGGTTTATCCACTATAGTATGTACCAATCGACGTTACGGCTGTAGTGCATTGTTCGAGAGAGGGAATTTCGTGGACGAACAAACTGACCTTTTCGCGCAGCTGACGCGTCTGCATGCCCAAGGCCTGCTGACTGACGCAGAATTTGAGGCAAAGAAGGATGCACTTCGCAATCGCAGCCCGAATTCATCTGAAACCGTCGGCGAGGTGGATCAACATGCCAACTCTGGCCGACCATCAAACAAAGCTCGCTTCGCTTATGCGGCCACCCTTGGCATCGCCGTGATCGGATTCGTAGGCCTGCTGGCTTCTCAGACTGGCAAGCCTGGCGACGGAAGCACTGCCGGTTCGGCCAATGAGGGCGACAATACCGATGCGGCTGGACTTCCGGTATCGCCAGCAGGTGCCGGATGGACGACTACAACCGGACGCGATCCTATGACGGATGTCTCCTACCGGCAGGCAGCCATCAAACTCGCAGGCCAGCAAGCCGACGCCACCATTCAAGTTTCATGCAGCTCAACTGGTGCCCTGTCGTACACTATTACCACGTTCGACAAATCCGGTGAAACAACGCCAATGCGCCTCAACGCCGTTGGCGCTCGGATAGTTAACGACTCTGTGGCCGGATCAAGTCAGGTCAATCCCTCGCGCTGGCAGCAGGGCTACAGCTTCATCAACTACGAAATCCGCGCGGGTTCAGCTCCAACCGTTCAGCGCACTCAGTATAACCCGCGCTACAACAATCAAATTGAGATCCAAGGCCTTCCGGCAAGGGACCTTCTTCATTCTCTCGCCACCGCCGACACAGCGACCTTACGTGTGCAAATGCCTTACGGTGATGAAGTCTATCAATGGTCGCAATCGTCGCAATCTTTCCGGCAGACCGTCGAGACGTGCCCAGCAGTTCCGCCCACCCCTCCTTCCGACCCTGCTAGGTGGGTCCTCAAGGACGGCAAATGGGTCATCCAAGATGGGCAACCTCTTAAGCCAACCGGATTTACTTCCGAACAGAAGCGGGCCTTCAAGACCGTGGAAGACCTCGAAGCACAATGCCGAGGCGGTTCAGGCGACGACCCAGCAACCGAGAAAGCTTGCACGGCCCGCGATGCTGCAACCAGCCGCATGATCGCGACCGGCGTCTGTTGGGGCAAGGAAGACCAAGTGGAAGCCGAATATACCTACCATCTCTGCGAACGCGGTTCGATCGGGTTCGCAGACTCGCCACAAGGAAGGGGAGCGCGATAATCTATCGCAGATTTGGCCGGGAAAACGTGCAAGTGGTGACAAGGTTCACGGCGGTAAGATGAATGCTCTCACACATTCGTGAGGCATCCCTCTGCATGCAGCCAGTCAACCCTCCATCGCCCCCTGATCAGCCGCGCCTGTCCAAAAGCAAGATCGCGGCGTTGGAGCATTGTCCGCGCCGTCTGTGGCTCCAGGTTCATCGACGCGAGCTTGGCCAATTCGATGAAGCGACGTTGGCACTTTTCCAATGCGGCCACTATGTCGGCGAGCTTGCGCGCCATCGCTATGCGCAAGGCCATCTGGTCACGGAAGATCATCTTCAAGTTCCAGCCGCCATCGCGCGCACCCAGGAACTGCTGACCGCGACCATTCGCCTTCCCATATTTGAGGCTGCATTCGAGCGTGACGGTGTGATCGTTCGTGCCGACGTGCTCGAACCTGACAACTGGGGCGGCTGGCGTTTGATCGAAGTTAAGAATGCCCGCTCCATCCGATCTTACCAGGTTCGTGATGTAGCAACGCAGGTCTGGGTCATCCAAGGCAATGCCGTCTGCCTATCGGCAGCCTTTGTGCGCCATGTCGAACGCCCCCTACGGGCTACCAGCCGCAATCCGACCGTGAAGTTCATCGATGCCGACGTGACCTTGGAGGCGCAGCGGCTGGCGCAAGGTCGCCAGCCAGTCATCGATCAGGCCCGATCTGTGCTCGAAGGAGGCGAACCCGATACCAAGCCATCGACTCATTGCGACCGACCAGCATGTGAATTTCGCAAACATTGTTTAGGACAAGCAGGTTTAACAATCGTTGGGAGCTCATTGTGACCACAGCCGATGCAGAAGCTTTCGCTTGCTCAGCGGTGACCGTGATCGCATTCCTGATGGAGGACAACGCGCCCATAGCCGTCCGACGTCTGCCTGCTGATCCGCTCGATGCAGCCCGTGTCTTGGCTCAACTCAAACAAGTCGGAGTCGAGATTGCGGCCTTGGCTCAAGCTGCAATTTCAGCGCGAGCCATGCAGTTCTCTTAGCTGAAAGTCTGAGATTGCGGACGATCCGGAATGGCGGGTTTTGGCAACATGACGGCAATAGCCGTCACTCCGGATGCGACGTCAGCGATGTACCAATCCGGAAATCCGCCAAGCGAATGGCAGCATCATAAACTTGCCACTGACCATTCAGTCAGTCATATTGCGAATATGAGCTTCGATTCATCGCCAAAACGAAACGGTCCGGAGATTCGCCAAGCATTGATTCTCGAGGAAGCGATCAAGTCGATCAGCGAACGCGGCTATTTCGGCTTCCGGATTCAGGATCTGGCGCAGCGGTGCGGGCTTACCAATGGCGGAGTGCTCTATCATTTCGCCTCGAAGGAAGAGTTGCTGCTGGCCGTCCTCGATGAGCGCGAGCGCCGGGAAGTGCTCGCAGTTCGTCAAGCAACGGGGATAGATCCGCTTGAGCGAGGCGATAGACCTCTGACCTTGCCCGAGGTAAAGTCGGTTCTCCGCGCGATTGTGGCCCGCGGTGCCGATCAGCCGGAGATCGTCCGCCTTCTGCATGTGCTGAATGCCGAGGCGCTCCACGAGGGACATCCGGCGCACGGCTACTTCATCGACCGTGAGGCTCGCGTGCTCGGCGCCTTCGCCGACATGATCCGTCCCTTCAGCAAGTGCCCGGAGCGCGTGGCGCGAAAGATTCTCGCGCTCGCTTACGGGCTGGAAATTCAATGGCTGCGTAGCGGCTGCACAATTGACCTCGTCGACGAATGGGATCGTGCCCTCACGGAGGTGCTTACCTCGCCCACAATCTTGGCGACCTTGGAGCCAGTGAATGACTGAAGATCGGATTGTCCATCGCACGACCAAAAGTCGGCATCGCCTGTTTCTATGCGTAAGTGCATCTTTGCTTCTGGCCGGCCTTGGCGCCAGCACAGGCGGTGCCCGGCCGTCAGGTTCGAACACAGATTGGCCAGTTTACGGCGGTAGCAAGGCGGGCGAGCGCTTTACGGCTTTGAAGCAGATCACTCCCGCCAATGTCAGGCAGCTTGCCGAAGCCTGGCGGGTCGAGACCGGGCCAGGAGGTCTCCAGACCAGCCCGATCATGATTGGCCGGGTGCTCTACATCTGCGCGCCCGATCAAAGCGTCATGGCGCTCGATGCAGCCACGGGCAGGCAGATCTGGCGCTTCTCGTCGCCAACAGCCGGATTTCAGCCGGTCAGGGGCCTGACCTGGTGGCAGCAGGGAGGCGAGCGCCGGTTGTTCGCCAGTTCGTCCACGTTCCTCTACGCACTCGATCCGGCGACCGGTGCGCCGATCAAGAGCTTCGGCACAGACGGCCGGATCGATCTGCGCGAAGGGTTGGGCCGCGATCCTCAGGCATTGGCGGTATTCCTGACCACGCCCGGGATCATCTACCGCGACCTGATCATTACAGGTTTCCGCACCGGCGAAGGTGCGCCGTCCGCTCCCGGCGACATTCGCGCGTTCGATGTGCGGACCGGAAAGCTGCGCTGGTCGTTCAAAACCATTCCCAGCGATGGTGAACCCGGATCCGAGCATTGGCCGACCAATGCTCGGAACACGACGGGCGGGGCCAACAACTGGGCTGGTATGGCGCTCGATGAAAAGCGCGGGATGGTCTTTGTGCCGACCGGTTCGGCCGTGTCCGACTTCTATGGCGCGGGGCGCCCGGGCGACAACCGCCATGCCAACTCGCTGCTTGCCCTCGATGCCGCGACGGGGCAACTCCGCTGGAGCTTCCAGGCGGTTCATCACGACCTTTGGGACCGCGACTTTGGCACGCCGCCTACCTTGCTGACGGTCCGCCGAAATGGTCAACCGGTGGACGTCGTTGCCCAGGCCAACAAGCAGGGCTTCCTGTTCGTCCTCGAACGCGAGACCGGCAAGTCTATATTCCCGATCGAGGAGCGGCCGGTCTCGCAAAGCAAGGTTCCGGGCGAACGAACCTCTGCCACCCAGCCTTTCCCTACCCTGCCAAGACCCCTGGCCCGCCAGCGCCTGAGTGAGGACATGCTGACCACCCGGACGCCTGCGAGTCATGCGGCTGTTCTGGACGCCTATCGCCAGATGCAGAGCGGCGAAGCGTTCACCCCGCTGGGAACCGAGGGCAAGACAGTTGTGATGCCAGGCTTCGATGGCGGACCTGACTGGGGCGGTGCCGCCGTCGATCCAGGACGCGGTATCCTCTATCTCAATTCGCAGGACACCCCGTCGATGGGCGGATTGCAGGAAAACAAGCCCAGCGCGCAGACCAGCCCCGGCAAGATGATCTACGATCAGAATTGTGCCGCCTGCCATGGTCTTGAACGGAAGGGCAATCCGCCAGATTTTCCTTCGCTGGTTGGCCTCTCCAAGCGTCTGGACCGGCCCACTACCGAAGCTATTATCGTGAGCGGCAAAGGGCGGATGCCCGGTTTTCCTCAACTCTCGGTGAACGAGAAGAACGCTCTGCTCGGCTATGTTCTAGATACCGCAGGGGTCGAGGGTATGGCAGCCTATCTCGCGATGCCGCCCGCCATGCTTGCGGAATACCGCCGGATGGCGGGAAGCCGGCAGGATCGATACCTATTCACGGGCTACGAAAAATTCCGTGACCCGGATGGCTATCCGGCAGTCGTCCCGCCCTGGGGAACGCTGAACGCCATTGACCTCAACACAGGGGCCTATCTCTGGACCGTGCCGCTTGGCGAACACCCTGAACTGGTCAAGGCAGGTTTGGGCGTGACAGGAAGCGACAACTACGGTGGCCCCTTGCTGACCGCATCTCGCCTGCTGTTCATCGGCGCAACCGTTTATGACCGCAAGTTTCGCGCTTTCGACGCTCGCAACGGACACATCGTGTGGGAAACCATGCTCCCCTATGCCGGTGTTGCAACACCGATCAGTTATTCTGTAGATGGCCGTCAGTATGTCGTCATTGCCACCAGTGGCTCGCGCGATCCGAAGGGGCCTCAGGGTTCGGCTTACGTCGCTTACACGTTGCCCAGTCAGACTAAATAACCCGGGCATCGAGTTCGCCAAGACGTGTCGGATCGAATGCGAATTCACTCCTAACCAACGGCAGGTTCTGGAAGAAGAGCTCAGGCCGGGGAACGTCGGCTTTGGCAGCGTAAGCTGATCTCGATGGCCAATTGAACAACTTCAACGAGACGAATTCGAATTCTCCGTGCCCCGCAGTTCGCGGCTGGCACTGGAGAATTCAATGATCCCCGAACCCCGCAATCCGATTACGCAGTTGCCAATCGTACCGCTCAAGGTGCTGAAGGCACACCGGGTCTGCGAATCCTACGATAACCGGTTTCGATCCTGCGCACGCCTGCTTCAGGCGCTGTGGCGTGAACGCCAGGGCCTGCCCATCGGCACGTTCACTAACAACCAGGGCGGCAAGCGTCGGATCGGCTCGCTGCTCGCCGAAGGCTCAGCCGACGAAGGGCGTAATTTCCTGACCCCGGAGATCGCCGAAGTCGCGCGGCTGGAGACGGTGTACCAGGAACCAGGTGCGATGATCGACCGCTCAAGGCTTTTCGGCAACCTTCTCTCGTCGATGCCAATGTGTTTCAATTTGTTTGGCCCGCTGCGTCGCGATCTGGACCTGGCAGCGAAGATTCTGCGCGCAATGGTGCCGGGTATCGACATCAAGGCCGTGCTCCATGTCTGGTTCGAGCACTCACCGGGCAGAAAAGATCCGACCCTGACAGGCGACCGTTCGGCATTCGACGTTGCGTTCGTGTACGAGCGCAGCGACGGTAAAACCGGCTTGGTCGCAGTCGAAACCAAGTACAGCGAGTCCGGACAGGAACCTGCACCACTCGAGCCCAATCCCCGCTACGACGCTCTTGCCCGCGCATCCGGCCTGTTCAAGGAACCGAGCCATGCGGCGCTGCGGGTGAACCCGCTACAGCAGCATTTTCGCGAACATCTCCTCGCGCAAGCGACTGTGATGCGCGGAGACCACGCCGAAGCCTATTTCGTGCTTGTTGCCCCCCGCCACAACCACCTCGTCCAGAACGCGGCCCGGCTCTATTCCAGCTTTCTCGCGAAGCCCGGCAAGTCGCAGGTGCCATTCGTCAGCATCGAGCTGGAACAAGTGATCGAAGCATACGGCTGGGCGGGCCAGGAAATCCATGCGCTCGACATGTGGGAACGATATTGCGACTGGTGGAAAGTCGATGAAGTCGTGCGCGATGCCCTGCGGGCCAGTGGGAAGACTTGGCTGGCTGAGCCGGCGGTCTCAAAGCCCGTCGCGCTGATCGGCAAGGCCGCCTGAAATGGCCTGGCCTAGTGTAGAGCGGCCCGCCTTCATTCCCGAGTCCGATTACAACGAACTCCTCGCCAACGGTCACCGCACCGCTGGCGGGGACCAGTTCGATCCGCAGCCGGTGGTCAAGCTGTTCACGCCTGATGCGCAGGCAACATGGCTTTTGTCGGAAATCGATCCCGACGACGAGGACCGGGCATTCGGCCTCTGCGATCTTGGCCTTGGCATGCCTGAAATCGGCTGGGTGAGCCTGAGCGAGCTAGCCACCCTTCGAGGGCCGATGGGGCTGCCCATCGAACGCGACGAATGGTTCGTGGCCGATGCCGAACTATCTGTCTATGCTGCCAGTGCGCGCCTCGATGGCCGCATCGTGGCGTGACCGAGGTTGGCCACTTCTGGTTTGTTCCTGCCAACATCAAGACCTACTCAGCCTTGGTGGCTGACATGGTTCCTGCACATGAAGCGCGCGGCAAGGACGGACTAAGGATCGGTCCACGCAGCAAGCGTGAGTTCTGGGATGCGCTTGCCTCGCGCGATCCGCGCTGGTTGCGACGGCACGGCTGGCCCATCTCGATTGCTGGTCGCGCAGCGGGCGATTTTCCTGGAGGAACCGTTGCATTCCATCTGGCTTCGCGAAGCGTTCTGCTATCCGTCGATCCGGCGGTGTCATCGCCCGACTATCTGCGCGAGCTTGCTGCCCATTTCGGATTTGAGTGCCGAAGCGCCAAGGTAAGCCTGTCCAGACGAAACCTGGCTGACCAGGTCGGACCGCCCAAACCTTGGTATTGAGCGAAATCGCCGACCGTGCATGCGGCTGGGGGACAAGAAAAAACGCGGTCTTCCTGTGACCGCCTATCAAAATGCCGTCACATAATCCTATGTTTTTAATGGATAAACATGGCCTTCGGATCGCGCGGTCTGCGACTTCACAAAACTCGCAGGTCAATCCGGGCACCGCCGAGTGGCTACCCTCCGCTTCAAATTATGCGACCAGCAACTGCTCTGCGTACCCATCAAGCTCTTGTTTCCAGGCCTTCCAGCTTGGGCAGTACCGGCCCAACAGGGCATAAAAGCTCTTGCTGTGGTTGTGTTCAACCAGGTGGCAGAGCTCGTGCAGGAGCACATATTCGATGCAGTGGGCTGGTGCCTTGATCAGCGCCGGATTGAGGCTCAGCCGCCCAGCCGGGGAACAGCTTCCCCACTGCTTTTCCATGGTCAGGAGCTGGAATTCAGGGACAGTGCCGACTTCTTCGAACCGGTCGACCAGCTCCGCAAGCTTACGTGAAAAATGCGCTATCGCCTTTTCGCGATACCAGGCGGTGAGGCGGCGGCGAACTGCAACTGGGTCTGTGACCGGCAAGACAACCTCGATCCGCCCTCGCCAAAGCCTGACCCTTGAAGTGCCGCGCTCACCAGCCACGACAATAAGCTTGAAGCGCCGCCCGAGGTAGAAGTGCGATTCACCACTGACATAGGTTCGAGGCAGCGCAAACTTCTTGGCGCTCTTGGCCGCCTCGACGTGCCGGACGATCCACCGCGCGCGCTTTTGAACGGCTTCGGCAACCTTGCTGGACGGTAAGCCCAACGGCTTTTCTACCTCGACTTCACCGTCGGGACCGACGTGGATACGGACCCGCGTTGCCAGCCGCTCGTTCTCGACGATCCGGTATGCGATCTCATCGTCCCCGTAGCGCAGCTTGCCAAGCATCACAGGTTGCCGCGAGACAGGCCGATCCGAACGATTTCCACAACCCGGTCAGCCATGACCTTTGCATGGTCCAGGCCGATATGACCGAACAGCAGCGGCAGCAGCGCCTTGCGGATGGCAGCTTCGATGTTGTGCGGATTGAGCGAGTTCTCCGCAATGGCGTCGGTGACGATCCGATCGATCTTCAGCGCCAAGTCCTCATACTGCGATGTTGCCTCACCACCCCCATCAATATCGCCGACCACTAAGCGGAATAGGCCGAAATATGCGGCAGCATGCTTGTTCGAAGCAATCCGCTCCGGCAGACCTGATACAGAGCGGCTGGCCACCTGCTCTTCGAGATCCTTGAACAGAACATACTGTTTGCCGGGATTGTCGAACATGGCCTGGGCTTCTTCGATGGCCCGCCGCAGCAGCTCCGAGAAATACCGTTCGGCATAGGGGTCGTCGGCCAGTTCCTGTTCGATTGTTTTGCGCAGGCGGCTCTTGATGATGTCGGTCTCGTTCCGCGTCTTCTCTTCCGACCAGGTATCCGGGTCAGGTTCCTGTCCAAGGTCGTTCACGATGACGATGCCGTCGCCCTCGACGATATCTTCACCCACGACGTAACGATCAACGAGCTTGCGGATTTGCTGTTCATACGCGCTGAAGTCGACCGTCTCCTGTGCATCTTGCCGCGCCATCAGTCGCAGGCTGGTGAAGAACTTCAGGTCCCGCTTGTAGGTTGCGATCTGCTCTTCGCTGACTGATCCATCTTCGAAGAACGACCGGGACGCCAAGGCGACGCGCAAGCACATGCCGTAAGCAGTCAACGCCTCGTAGAAATCTTCCCTGATCTTCTGCCGGTTATCGAAGGGGATGCCATCATCCCTGGCTTCGAGCTGGGGGACCAGGAGCTGTCGGTACTGCTCGATATCCGCCCGGTTCTTCACGCCCGAGAAGATCGCCCAGAGTGCATCGTGCAGGCCTGGAAGGCGCTTATATTCGGTGCTGACGCTGCTGTAGAGCTGGTCGATATCGTCTATGTCGAACCCGCCCTGGGTCCGCTCAGCCAAGTCCTGATATTCGGCAAGAGCCGTGTCGAGTTCGCGCAGGATACCGCGATAATCGATCAGGAAGCCGTACTTCTTATCCTCGTGCAGCCGGTTAACTCGGGCAATGGCCTGAATCAGGTTGTGGGCCTTGAGCGGCTTGTCGATGTAGAGGACTGCATTGCGCGGCTCATCGAAGCCGGTGAGCAACTTGTCGACCACGATCAGAATGTCAGGACGGCCCTCGGTGGCGAAGTCTTCAATGGTTTGCCGTTCGTACTCTTCGCCATCGATCTTGACGTTGTCCTTCCACCACTGCTGCACTTCCGGCATCTCTGATTCATCAACATCCTCGTGCCCCTCGCGCGTATCGGGCGAGGAAATGATCACCGCGCTGGTCACCAGGCCCGTGGCGTCGAGCGCCTTTTTGTACCGGATGGCCGACAGCTTGCTGTCCGTTGCCAGTTGCCCCTTCAAACCCAGATCGAGATCCTTGAAGTTCTCCTTGAAGTGGACGGCGATATCCCAGGCAATCAGGTCGATCCGATTGGCCGAGCCATAGACCGGACCTTTCTTTCCGTACTTGTCCTTCAGATCGCTCTTCTGCTTGTCCGACAAGCCAACAGTGATCTTCTCGAACCACTTGTCGATAGCCGCCTCATTGATGTCGAGGACGGGCCTGCGCTCTTCATAAAGCAGCGGCGTGACGGTGCCGTCAGCCACAGCATCCTTCATCGTGTAGGCATGAACGATCCGGCCAAACTTATTGGCGGTCTTGTCATCCTTAAGCAGCGGTGTGCCGGTGAAGGCGACGTAGGACGCATTTGGCAGTGCCTTGCGCATCCGCTCATGGTTTTCACCACCCTGGCTGCGATGCCCTTCATCGACCAGCACGATCAGGTTGGGTGAAGGGTTCTGGCATTCGGGCAGCTTCGCCGCGCTGGCGAACTTGTTGATGATCGTGAAGATGATCCGCTCAGTGCCCTTGCCGATCCGGCGGGCCAGATCGCGACCTGAGCGAACTTTTGCCCTGGCACCTTCTTTATCGGCCACTTCCGAACCGAAAGCGCCGCCCGAGAGGAAGTTGCCGGCAAGCTGCTTTTCGAGATCGCGCCGGTCAGTAACGACGATCAAGCGGCAATCGCGCAAGGCATCATCGATCAGCAGAGCCTTGCACAGCATGACCATGGTGAAGCTCTTGCCTGAACCTGTGGTGTGCCAGATCACCCCGCCTTCGCGCCCGCCATCGGGCCGAATGGTGGCAATCTGACGCAACAGTGAGCGAATACCGAAGAACTGCTGATGCCGCGCGACGATCTTGCCGACCTTACGGTCGAACAGAACGAAAGAGCGGATCACTTCCAGAAGGCGCTCAGGGGACGCCAGGCTAACCAGAAGCCGGTCTTGACCTGTCACAGCCTGCTCATCGCCCCACAGGTGATCGAAATGCGCTCGCACCTCAGCCACCCGGTCCTTCATCAGCGCCGCACGCGGATCGGTTGCCAGAGCCTTGTTCTTCAGGGCGACGAAGCGATCCTCGCCGAACTCCTCCTCGCGCCATTGCGCCCAGAACTTGGCAGGGGTCTTGGTGGTGCCATAGCGCCCGTCGGTCATGCCGATGGACATCATCAGCTGGGCATAGGCGAACAGCTGCGGAATCTCGTCAACCTTCTGGTTGCGGATGGTCTGGCTGATCCCTTCCTCGATCATCGACTTGTTGGGATTGCCGCTGTCAGGCCGCTTGGCCTCGATCACCAGCAGCGGGATGCCGTTGACGAAGCCGACGATGTCAGGACGCCGGGTATGCGTACCATCGACCGCGAGCAGCTCGTACTCTTCGGTCACGATGAAACTGTTGGCGAGCGGCTGGTGCCAGTTGATGATCGGCACGGTCACGCTGATCTTCTTGCCATCGACGAATTCGGTGACCGCAATGCCCAGGGTGAGCACGTTGTACAGCCGCTCGTTGGCGGTCATCAGGCCTTCATTGAGCGCAGGCGATGCCAGTTCGCGGACGATCTGATCGATGGCATTGGGGGAAAGCGGATATTCCTTGCCCCGGTAAGTGAATTTCCGGCGGCGCAGTTCGTCGATCAGGACAGGGACGAGCAGGACATCTTGATTGCCCCCACGCATGGCCATGCATTCTGCGGGTGGCAGATATGACCAGTCGAGTGCGACCAGCGTTGCCAGTGCCGGGATATGGGCGCTGAACAGTTCGGCGGTGTTGGGAGTGTACCCGGTCATGCGCGGAGCTCCGCGTTCCAGGCAAAAAAAGTCCCCCCTGGTGCGCATGCCGAAGCAGTGGCGTGGGGGGCTCTGTTGCCCGCGCCTCTAGCTTCGCACCGTCCAAAAGTCAACTTCTTGTTGACATGTTGGAGATACAACACCAGATACGACGCGAGTTCACTGCCTATCGGCTTTGAACCTATCGAGGCCTTGGACGCTGGGCCAGCGTAGCGAACCAACGTCCACTTTTCCCTTTTATAGTGCATTTTCACAGTCCTGACGGTTCCAGGCAGGTGACTGCCGAATGCGACCGATGCTGTTGTCGGCCTGATAGCAGGTCACGAATTTGCCCTTGAGTTGTCCGTCCTTGCGCTTGCTCATTTCCAGGATCACGACAAAATCCTCATGTACCACCTCCACTCGGCGGTGCGGTTCATAGGATTTCTTCTTCTTGTTCCATCCCTGGAAACGATCAGCCGTCGCATCCTGCAACGTCAGCTGAATCCAATCCATGCGCTGCGCACGAACTTGTGAAAAGGTGTCATCAGGGTAGACCACACTCTCGAAGAACGCGTGGTAGAACCTGGGACGGTCAAAATAGACCGGAATGCCATCATGGGTAAGGACCGGCCCAGCACAGCACGTTGCGATATAATGCGCGTGGTACGCCGCTTGGTCGGCCAGATTCAGCAGTGGCGGCGGCATTACCAGCCCCCCTGCAAATTGATCTTGAAAACGTTGAACTTCTCTTCGCTCTTCCACGTAGGCCCGAGCTTCCGGCCAAGACGGGCCTCGATCCGCTCGACGATTGCCAGCTTCGCCGGGGAGACCGGACCATCGCCGTTCAAACGGCTGCTGGCCGCGCCGAGCAGGATGTCGCACAGCTGCATGAGTACGAGTTGCCCCGATGGCAGCGGCTGGACATCCACGATTTCAGCCGAGAGGTTGGCGTTGGTCAGCACCCGCTTCAATTCAGCCAGGCGGGTGGGCGAACGATTGGTTTTCAGATCGCAGTAGAAGACGTACTCGTTGAAATCGAGAATCCAGTGATGCAGCAGCTGGTAGTAGAACTTGTAAAAGCCCAACTCCCCGTCGTTATCGTGAAAGGCTTCCATGTTGATCTTGGCATGGTCGACCGCGATACAGCGGAAGCGCAGATCCGATCCGTAGCCAAAGAAAAGATCGATGATCTCTTCGTAGAAGCCGAGCCGCGAGGGCGAAATCTTCTGCCATTTCATCTCGCCATGGACATTGTGACGCGCACGCAGTGCCGCGATCTTGCCCTTGGCTTCGTCACGAAGGCTGGCAGGTAGCCACAGCGCTCCGATCATCAGATACTGGCCGCGCGGCTTTTCCGACGTGAACAGGTCGGGCAGTGCCTCGTCGCAATAGACTTCGAACTTCATGCGACCGCCCCTTCAGCTACCTTCACCCGTCGCTTGCCGGTGAGAAGCTGCTGCATCAGGGCAGACTTTTCTTGGCGCAGACAGGAAAGCTGATTTTCGAGACCTTGGATTGCATCGCTTTGAACGTCGGCACATTTGCCGATCGCTTCCTGTTCATCGCGCGGCGGCACCAACAATTCGAAGCCTGACAGCGCCTTCTTCTGAATGTTCGGCAGACCGGACCCGACGCGCAGCGTCATGATTTCAGCTTCCCGATGCTTCAAAGCTGCGAACAGAAATGACCTGTCAACGGTAAGGTCTTTCAGCGCATAACAGTGGCCACCACACCAGAATGGCTGGTGGATAATGCTGACAAAGCCGCAGGAATTACCACCCTCTGAAATGGTAATGCACCCACTTGGAGTGTTCGCCCTGTCAGTGTAGCCCGATGCGGAAATCCCACCATTGATCACGGGGATCGTCCCGGCTTCGATCATTGCCAACCGGCCCAGCTGTTCGCCTTTGGAAATCTGGCAGAAGCTTTCGAGCCTTTGTGTCGTCCATGCGCCCGAAAACCCGGGCAGCCGCTTCGTGCCGGTCAAGAGGGATTGCATCAGCGCCTGCTTTTGGGTGCGGGCGTTGGTGATCAGCGCCGCCACTGTCTCGATGGCGTAGTCCCAGGTGGACAGCATTTCGGCAATCCGCCGCTGCTCATGCATTGGCGGCAGCTTGATTGGATAATCACGCAAGTCCGCTGGACTGATATGCGGCACTGCCGTTTCAGTTTGAACGGCCTGCACATGCTGATCAAACTGATGCCCAGAGAAGAACTGCTTCATCAAGCCTTGATGCAGTGTGTCCTTGGCCCTGAGGCGGGCCACGCGCTGCACTAGCAAGCACGGCAGGTCAGCCTGCGCAACTTCTGCAATCTTCACTCCCGACGGAAGCCAAGTTCGGTCCATTGCTACGACGAAGTCACCCGCCCGAAGCTGATACCGCGATACCTCGTTTGCACGCTCCTTTGGAAACCGCTTTACGTCCCGCCAGCGCAACCTGTGCGGCGCGACATTGTCACCACGAAGCAGTTTAACGTCATCCTCGTTCGACGTGTAATCGGCGCTTTTGAACGCAAAGCCCGTCAGCACATCTGCATGCTGGCCGATAGTGGTCGCTGTCCAACCATCCGGCATCATCCCTGATCCCCTTTGCTCTTGCGCGTGAACGTCGGCTTCACCCAACGAATGGCTTCGACCTTGGGTGCAGCCACATTCGCCGTGCGGGCAACTGTCAAGTTTTGCTTGACGGTTGGCAGGCTGCGAAGCGGCGCAGTCGTCAAGGCTTGCTTGACAACTGCCACCGGCGCCTTCCGCGCAACTTGTGAACAATCGTTACAAGTTGGCACTACCATGTGCGAAGCGTCCGCCATCAGAAGCCAAGCTCCTTGAGATAGCCGTCCATCTTCACTTCCAGCGCAGCCAGCTCTTCCTTCAGCTTGAGCCGCTCGGTGCGCACGGCCACGAGATCGATTTCAGCCTCCTCCTCGAAGGTATCGACATAGCGCGGGATGTTGAGGTTCCACTCGTTGCCCGCAATCTCTTCGGGCGTGGCAAGGTACGCGTACTTCGGCACGCTTTCCCCAGCGTGATGGGTCGCCAGGATCTTGTCCAGGTGCTCACGCGTCAGCTGGTTCTGGTTCTTCCCCGCCTTGAACTCGCGGCTGGCATCGATGAACAGCACGTCGCGGTCCACCTTGTTCTTGCGGAAGATCAGGATGGCCGCCGGGATACCAGTGCCGTAAAACAGCTTCTCCGGCAGGCCGATAACGGCATCGAGCAGGTTCTCTTCAATCAACTTGCGGCGGATCGCCTCTTCCGCACCGCCACGAAACAGCACGCCATGCGGCACGACGACGGCCATGCGGCCCGTTTTCGGCTTCATGGTCTCGATCATGTGCAGGATAAAGGCATAGTCACCCTTGGTGCGCGGCGGCAGGCCGCGCCGGAAGCGACCGAACTTGTCCTGAGCCGCGTTCTCCTGCCCCCACTTGTCCAAGCTGAACGGCGGATTGGCCACGACCACATCGAAGTGCTTGAGCCGGTCCTCCCCATCGAGCAGCTTGGGGTTGCGCAGCGTATCGCCCCATTCGATGCGGTGGTTGTCTTCGCTGTGCAGGAACATGTTCATCTTGGCGAGCGCCCAGGTGCTGCCAATCGATTCCTGCCCGTAGAGGGCGTACTTCTTCGAACCGGTCTTGGTAGATACCCGGCGTCCGCACTTCATCAGCAGCGAGCCGGACCCGCAGGCCGGATCGCAAGCTTCCTCGCCCTCAGCCATGTCCATGATTTCGGCCATCAGCTCTGACACTTCGGGCGGGGTGTAGAATTCGCCAGCCTTGCGGCCCGCATCCGACGCGAAGTTCTTGATCAGGAATTCGTAGGCGTTCCCGATCACGTCAAGGTTGCCGATGCGCGACGGGCGCATGTTGAGCTCGGGCTTATTGAAGTCTTCCAGCAGGTGCCGCAGCAGATCGTTCTTCTGCGCTTCCTCGCCAAGGCGGTTCGAGTTGAAGCTGATGTCCTGGAACACGTCGCGCAGCTTGCCAGTGTTCGCATCTTCGATGGCATGCAACGCTTGGTCGATGCGCTCGCCGTTGCCCGGCTCATGGCGGCGGTTGAACAGCGCGCCGAAGCTCGCCCCCTCAGGCAGGACGAACCGTTCGTTCTTCATCATCTCAATGATCAACTCAGGCGCATCGCCATAATCGCGGGCATAGGCGTCATAATGATCCTGCCAGACATCGCTGATGTACTTGAGGAACAGCAGGGTCAGGACATAGTCCTTGTAGATGTCTGCCGCGACGGTGCCCCGGAAGGTGTCACAGGCGGACCAGACGGCCTTGTTTACGTCGTCCTGTTTGATCTGGTCGGTCATGCGGAGGGCCTTTCGGAATTCAGGATTTTGGTTGCGACAACCTCGATCAGTGACCGTTGGTTATCGATAAGGGCTTGCAAGGTTGCCACCTCACGATGGGCAGCACTTGCCAAGGCGACAGCAGCCGCCTGGGTGGACATCGGTGGGATCGTGATCGGTACTGACTCCACTGCGGCGCGGGTAAGGTTCAGGATGTACGAACCGGTTGCCGACTGCTGAATGTGTTCCTGCGCAGCCTTCTGGTTGATCTGCCAAGCAAGGAACTCGGGCAAAAGAACCTTCGGCTGCCGGACGCGGATGACGAAGAAGTGAGGCGAGCAGACAGCCGGATATGGAATGTCGGTCAACGCCAGCGCGAAGTTGCGCCGACCGCGCGTGGTCAGGATCACATCACCAGGCGTCAGAAGATCGAGCTTGCGCTTGGTGGGAAGTTCGACTTTCGTAAGCTTGGCCCATTCGACCCCGCGCGCATCGTCGACGTTGCGCATCTGGATGACCGCAATGCCGCCCTTGGCAAGGGCGTCGATGGCACCGCGAAACGGGAACCCGGCGGATATCGCCGCACATTCACCGAGACTCGTGCAAAGATTTGTAGTAACGTCCATGACGCAAATTAAGCATCAGCCGCCGTGAGAGTCAAGGGCATTTCATTGCAGTAAACGTGTTAATGCAATTTCAACCCGGTCAATTGACGCAAAAAAGGGCGCGGTCCTGTGACCGCGCCCTGCTTTTCGTTCTCGCAACTATCTGAATTAACTATCTAATTTCCGAAGCTGCTCAAGGAAGTCTGCACCCTCGTCAAAATCGCAGACAACCTCTTCTGGATCAAAGGTTTGGCTCAGCGACAGGCGGGTCACGAATTCATAGAAATCTTGCGGGTAGAGCTTACGCACATCACGCACGCCATCCTCAAGGGCAGAACGGAATGGCGTTGGCACCACCATTGTCTTTGGCCGCAGGAACTCCTCCAGTTCGGTCAGCTTGGGGCGATCGAAAAGCGACTGTGTCAAGTCAGGTTTCCGAGGCAAGTTGGATTCGAACCCCTTTGGCGAACCGAACAATCGGCGGCTGCGGCCGAGATTCTCGCAAACGCCGATCCGACGATTCAGTGCCACTGGGCCAGGATCACAATAGTGCCAGGGGATGACGTCACCCAGTTGAATGCACATTCCGTCCGGGCTGTTGCGCGCCGAACAGAGAACCGCTTTCCGGTCAAAACCCTTCATCAGGTATGTCGTCAGAATCCAGTGGGTCATCCAGGATTCTGTCCGCCCACCCCGGACGCGAAGTGCGCTGGGGTCGTTAACGCCATAATTGCGCTTGGCATAGCCTCGAACCCAACGGCGAAACTCAAGCCGAAGAGTGTCCTTAGGAGGCCCCATTTGCAACCCGTAATAGCCCGGCACGAACAGCACCACATGGGCATGATAGGTCAACGACTTCGACATCTCGATACAGCTAATCCACCCGCTTGGCAGGTGCCGCTCTGAGCACCACGCCGAGTAGCAGCGCACGAAGCGGCTGAGTGCCGCCTTCACCTCACCGGGATCGAACACCCCGAGCTTGGCGAAGTCCAAGGTGGTGTGCATGTCGAGGGGCATGCCGGAACGCGCGGCGAACTCCGCAGCCGCATGGATCGAGGTGAACTCTTCGACTGTCAGATCATGCGCCCGGGCATTGCCCGGCGTGATCGTCTGGAAGCCCCCAGCACGGCGGCGCAGTTTGCGCACGAACAGGTGCGGACGGTTTTCTTGGTCCCAAGGGGTAGGATCGTCGTCTTTCTCGTTGCGGGCCATGGCCTCAAAATCGAACCAGGTATCGCGGTCTTCACGCATTGGTTTATCTCACGTACAGCTCGGCGGCAGACGCATCGCGTCCACCACCGAGACAAGGTTGTTGGGATTGATCAGGCCGGGCGAACGACGCCGACGAACGCCTGAAGGAACTGCGCCAGACGCTTGACCGGCAGGAAACGGACATCCGCTTTAACCGACCAGGTTGCGTGGAAGTCGGTCAGGTCGTTGCCCATTGCGGCCAGACAAACGATATCAACGCCGTGCTCATGCCCGCATGCGTCGAACAGCGCCGCCATCATCGCGGGCAGCGCCACTGTCATCCGGTAGCCCGGATCGAAGCGGTCGCCTTCCTGGTGCATGAATTTGAAATGCGGCTTGTGCAGGCAATGGCAGTAGAGCTTGTCGCTGAGGCTGCGCGCGTTCACCACTGCCTCTTCGATGGTCGCCTGGGTCAGACGCACGTAATGCGGCTGGATCAAGCTGGCTACGCGAGCGGCGTTCTTGCCTTCCGGGCTATCCGGGTTGGGCATCGTGCGCAGCGACGGCGGCAGACCCAGGGCTTCGTGGAAGTTCGGGAAAGCCCAGCGGTCAGGACCATCCAACTTCTCAACCGGCTGGTTGATGGTCGATGGGTTTTCGATGGCGTACCGGTAAACTTGAGCCCGATGTTTGGCCTCAGTGATAGTGTGCATTGCATTCTCCGAAAAAGCCGACGCATCGGCATTGGGGAAGTGCAAGCTGGAAGGATTCCGGGGCTTGCCCGGTATATGAGTTTCAGAATCGAATTCTAACAGCTGGACGGCCGGAAAATCGACTAAGCGGCTTCAAAACGGGACAGGCTGCATCCAACGGCTCAAACCACGTTGTAAGGCCACCCTGAGATATGCTTGAATCCCCGAGTTGCAAGATGCTACGCAACCTTGCTACAGGCAGATCGCGATTTTGGCACAGTGAGAATTCTATCTAATTGAATGGCTTAGGATTAAAATCTGGGTGCAGTGTCCTGCCGCCCCAGCCAGCTTTTAAGCTTCGTTCCCCGGATCCTGAAGCCTGTCTATATCAGCCAGATCCTGTGGGAAGTTGATATTGGCGGATGGGCTTGCATTGACCAGCCGGGCGCCAATTGCTTCAGCCAACGCATACATCGAATGGCGGCTGCTGCCTTTGAGAATGGATTCTGCTGCGGCACAGGCAGAGGTTGGCCACAGGCCGATCACCGGCTGATCAGCGAGACAGGCAGGGGCGGGGGCAAGAAGACCGGGCAGGTTTGCCGGCAGTCCGGGTGAATCGACCCCGCAGCTCAGCACCGCACCATAGCCTTCATCTGCGGCAAAACGCAGGGCTGCGGTCAGACCGGCGAGGGGCCCCATATCGGCATGCGGCCAATCGGGCAGGCAAGGTGCCGGTCCTGCCATCCGTCCAGTGATGACGACATGATCGCACCAGCCGCTCAGCGCCTCTACCGCATGGACAATAAGCGGAGTTCCTCCCAGCGATGCCAAAGCCTTGTCGCTACCAAAGCGCTGCGATTTCCCGCCTGCCAGAACGACACCAAGGATAGGGAAATGGGCCATGCCGAGATGTGCCTAAACAAGACCTAGCTGCGCGTCCACTTCGCCATGGCGAACTATCCACCTCGGGTTTGGCATTGCTTGCCTTGGCGCATTGGCGATGCAACAGTTCGCCGATGGAAAATTCCGTGAAAACTCTGGCTGAACTTGTCCGCGATACGCTGGAATTGCCCCCTGAAACCGAAGCAATCGAGTATCAGGAACGGTATTACAATTGGGGCGATGTTCAGCGCGTTGCCGCCGAAGTTCGCGGTGCGCTGGCGGCTAGCGGGATTGGCGGCGGCGCTGTCAGTTTCGTGCCGCGCAACCGTCCTTCGGCCATGGCAGCAATTGTCGGAATGCTCGCCGATGGGCGAACTGTGCGGATGATCTATGCCTTTCAGTCACCTGCTGCGATCGCCGCTGCCATCGCCAAGCTCGATTCCCCGGTGGCAGTCATGGCCGAGGAGGATTTCACCCCCGAGGTGCGCGCTGTTCTGGCGGAAAAGCGCATGGCCGCGATTGTGCTGAGCGAGATGCAGGCGCGGCTTCATCCAGATTTTGCTCATGGTGATCCGCGTCCGGTGCCAGCCCATGCCAGCGTCGATATCCTGACCAGCGGCACCACCGGCGCGCCCAAGCAATTCCCGATAGGGCATGAGGTGTTTGCCCGTTACGTGCTCAATCAGGGGATGACCCTGCTCCCCGATCCGAACGAACCGCCGTTCCTGTTTTCCTTTCCGATTGGCAATATCTCGGGAATGTACAGCATTTGCGGGGCTTTTCTGCGCGGCAAGCGGGTGCTTCTGGTCGATCGGTTTTCGATCCCGGCCTATGTTGATTATGTTCGCCGCTTTCGTCCGGCGACTGGCGGGGCGCCGCCCGCTGCGGTGTCGATGATCCTTGATGCCAAGGTGCCCAAGGAAGACCTTGCCTCACTGAAATATTTCAGCACGGGTGCCGCTCCGCTCGATCCGACGGTGCAGAAACGCTTTGAGGAAACGTACGGCATCCCGATCATCCTGTCCTACGGTGCCACCGAATTCGGCGGACCGGTGGTGGCGATGACGCCTGCGCTCCACGCCGAATGGGGGGAAAAGAAGTTCGGCTCAGTCGGTCGCCCGATGCCGGGTGTTGAACTGCGCCTGCGGGACGCCGAGACTGATGCAGTGCTGCCGATCGGCAACGAAGGTGTGCTCGAAGTGGTCAGTCCGCGCATGGGGCCGGAATGGATCCGCACTTCTGATGTGGTCTTTATCGACGAGGATGGCTTCATGTTCTGCCGGGGCCGCAACGATGGCGCGATCATGCGTGGCGGTTTCAAGGTGCTGCCCGAAACCATCGAGCGGGCACTGTTGCTGCATCCGGCGATTTCATCCGCAGGGGTTGTTGGCGTGCCTGATGCGCGGCTGCACGAAGTCCCGGGTGCGGTGATCCAGTTGAAACCGGGAATGGAGAACCCCGGTATCGAAGCATTCAAGGACCACCTGCGTGCGCTTGTAATGTCCACCCATCTGCCGGTTCACTGGAAATTCGTCGATCTTCTGCCCAAGAACGCTTCGTTCAAGATTGATCGACCGGCGCTCAAACGGCTGTTTGCTGAGGAGGTGACTTCTGCCTAGCGCGTTGTGACAGTTGATCAAATCACTCAGGCATTGCGATCCCACCATTCAGCGCCACACCGCTCAAAGCGGACAAGCCGGACACCCCTGTCCGGGTATATTATCATGCAATAACAGAGTATTAAACCGCAAAAGTTGACACATGTCCGCTTTTGGCAATGAATTGATCTTCTGGCTTTCAAAGAACAAGCCGATCATGCCAATTTTTGCACCTGTAGGACAGCTCGATATCGTCGCCATCCAGCCGCTTCGAAAGCGCGGTGACCCTAACCGGGCCGCCTCGGCATAACCCCAGCCGATAGCCCGCCATCAACCGGCAGGTTCACACCGGTGATGTTGCTTGAAAGGTCCGAGGCGAGGAACAGTGCGGCATTGGCGCAGTCAATCGGATCAATCGGACGGCCTAGCGGATGGGCCGCACCCATGCTTGCCTTGGCGGCATCGGATTGGGCCAGACCGGGGAGAAAGTTGGTCGGCATACCAGCCGGGCAGACCGAGTTCACCCGGATGCCCTGCGCGGCAAGCTCCATGGCGAGCGTTCTGGTAAGCTGGGTGACCGCGCCCTTTGACGAGCCATAGACCACGCCGCCATAACCGATCAGCCCGGCAACCGAAGCGGTGTTAACGATCACGCCGCCAGATTTTTGCGCTTCAAACTGGCGGATTGCCGATTGGCAGCCATTGACCACGCCGGTAACATTGACGTTGTAAACCTTGTCGAAATCTTCCTGCCCGGTATCGACAAAGCGGCGGATGCCTTCACCGGGGCGGGGTTGCACGGTGATGCCGGCGTTGTTGTAGATCACGTCTAGTCGGCCAAATGCCGCAACAGCATCGGCGATTACCTGAGCAACTGCGTCCGCATTGCCAACATCACAGCCCCGGCCAATCGCCGTTCCGCCAGCGGCCTGCACCATCTCCGCGGTTTCATTGGCGGCATCTGCATTAATGTCTGCCGCCAGCACGTTCGCGCCGTGCGCCGCGAACAATAGCGAGGCTGCGCGCCCGACACCCGATCCCGCGCCGGTGATCACCGCAACCTTGCCTTCGAGCAGACCATGCATAAACGCAACTCCCAGATATTCGCTATTGTGAAACACTATTCGCAGATGATGCTATTCGCCATGCCCTGACTGGTCAATGGGCCGCTGCGTTGAATGTCGGTGATCCGGCCTGCCTATCCGCATTGTTGACCGGATCAATTCGCCAACCTAGGCAAGGTATTCACAATAGTGAAAGACCGCGATGACTCGCTCCTCACCCGGCGTCATACGAATTGCCGCCATTCTTGATTTTATGGCCGATCATCCAGCGCAGGCCTTTGCCCTGACCGATCTGGTTCGCGCGCTCAAGTTGAGCCGGGCGACTTGCCATGCCCTGCTGACCGGACTGGTTGAGGTCGGCTATCTGTTCCGTACCAGTGACAAGACCTATGTGCTTGGTCCGGCGCTCGCCCGGGTGGGCCAAGCGGCGGCGCAGAATATGTCGCCGCTGCAGATTGCCCAGCCGGAAATGCGGGCTTTGGCCGATGAATATGATGTGGTTTGCTCGGCCTTCTTCCTCGAAGGCGATACCATTGTCAGCCGTGAGCGCGCCGCATCCCTCAGCCATGTCGGCTTCTCGCTGCCGCTGGGCACCCGTGTGCGCTTGCTGCCGCGATCATTGCCGGTATTCTTCGCCTGGAGTCCTGACGCAGCAGGCGCATGGATGCAGCGCGAAGGCCACGCGATGAACGATGCCATCGCAGGCGGTATGAATTTTGCCCGTGAACACGGCTTTGCTGTGCTGGTTCGCACTGATGTCAGCCCGCAAGACGGAGATCTGTCAGCCGTGCTTTCGCTCGACGCAGAAGCCGATCGTCCGATCTCGGTGCTGGCTGAAGTCGATGAAGCCAGACGTTATGCAGTTTCATCAATCACTGCGCCGGTCTTCAGTGCTGGGGGCAAGGTTGAATTTGTCATTGGCCTGATGGGCTTTGCCCGCAGTATGACGGGGGCAGAGGTTTTCGCCGCCGCCGCATCACTGCGCGCCGCCTGCATTCGGATCAGCGCCTTCCTCGCCTGATTTTCTGCTCGTCTCGGTGAGTGATCCTGTGAGGTCTCTTGCACTAATTGCATAAATTGCGAATATTTGTTCGCAATCATGAATAATCTAACCGGGAGAGCCACCATGTCCGATGTGATCGTTGCGCCTGAAATGCGCGATCTTGATGAATTGTCGGGCCAACTTGCCACTTGGCTCTCAAGCAAAATTGCGGATGCCCAAAAGCTGATCGTGTCGGACCTGTCTTATCCGCGCGGGGCGGGGCAATCGCATGAGACGATCCTGTTCTCTGCCAGTTGGACAGGGGGAACTCTGGGCGGATCGCTGGAAGGCGTGGTGCGCATCAAGCCCGGCGGCTTTACCGTATTTCCTGATAATCTGTTCGATGAACAGTATCAGGTGATGAAGGTGATGCATGACAGCGGCATCGTTCGTGTCGCCGAGCCACTGTGGCTTGAGCAGGATCCGGGCGTGTTGGGCCGACCTTTCTTCGTGATGCGCAAGGTTATTGGCCGCGTTCCCGTCAGCGTGCCGCCCTACTCGGAAAGCGGCTGGGTATTCGATGCCAGTCCCGCACAGCGGCGGCGCATGTGGGAAGGCGGTGTTCGCCAACTGGCGGCCACGCAGCTGGTTCCGCTTGATCGACTGCGTTTTCTGGAAGGGCCGCCCCATGCCCGTCACGGATTGGCGCAGGAATTTGACAAGTATCGCCGGTTCGCCGCTTGGCTGGCTGAAATGCCTACCTCCCGTCCACTGACCACCATCATTGAGCGCGCACTTGACCGGCTGGAAGCCGTCTGGCCAGCCAACCAGCCCGATGGGCTGGTCTGGGGCGATGCCCGGCTCGGCAACATGATGTTCGATGCGGATTTCGATGTCGTTGCGGTAATGGACTGGGAACAGCCATCGCTGGGCGGCGCGCTGCATGATCTCGCCTGGTTCGTCACCATGGGCGAGGTCTGGCACAGCCCGCGCGGTGATCGCCCGTGGTTTGAAGGCATGGGAACCCGCGCTGAAACCATCGCCCTGTGGGAAGATGTCTGCGGAAAGTCAGCGGCCGATCTTGAATGGTATGAGGATTTCACCCGGATCAAGATGAGCTGCACCGGCATCAGGCTCGACCAGTTGCGCGGTTCAACGACCTATACGGAAGATTCTCTGGCCCGACGGCTCAAGGTCGGTTGAGCAAGGCATCAAGGCCTACCGCGCGGGCGGTATTGACGCTTGCGGCTCGACAGGATCGTAGCCTTTGGTCAATGCTATAGGCCAGAATTGACGTCAGGAGTTCACCATGGGTTCGCTTGCAGGCAAGGTAGCTTTGGTCACGGGTGCCAGCCGTGGCATCGGCAAGGGCATCGCGCTCGTGCTCGCAGAGCAGGGTGCCTGCGTCTATGTTACCGGGCGCACGGTGAACGAGGGCGATTATTACCTGCCCGGCACCGTTGGCTCGACAGCCGCCGAATGCAATGAGCGGGGCAAGGACAGTGGCGGCAGGGGCGTCGCGGTGGCCTGCGATCACGGCGATGATGCGGCAGTTGCTGCACTGTTTGACCGGATCAAGGCGGACGAGGGCAGGCTCGATATTCTCGTCAACAATGCTTTCACGCTCTCGGATGATCTGCTTGAGCCCAAGGGCTTCTGGGAAAAGCCGCTCTCGAACTTGGAGATGTGGGATGTTGGCGTGCGCTCGAACTATGTCGCAGCCTGGCACGCGGCGAAGATCATGGCGCCGCAGGGCTCAGGACTGATAGTGGCAATCTCGGGCTTTGCCGGGACGACCTACACCTATAGCGTCATTTTTGGCACCTCCAAGTCCGCTGTCGGCCGCATGACGCGCGATATGGCGGTGGAACTGGAGCCCTACAATGTCGCCTCGGTCACGCTGTGGCAGGGACTGACGCTGACCGAAAAGGCGAAGGATAACCTCGCCAAAATGGGCAACAAGATGACCACATCGATCACCTCGATGACCGGCAGCACGGTGGAGCATCCGGGCCGCGTGATCGCCGCACTTGCTGCCGATCCGGAAATTATGAAGCGTTCGGGGGGGGAATTCGTAACCGCTGAGCTGGCACAGGAATACGGCATCACCGATGTGGATGGAACTGTGATACCCTCGGCCCGTGCCACGCGCGGATCGCCGATCTGGCAGCCGATCATGAAAGAACCGACATGAGCTCCAATTTTGATGCCGAACGTCAGGCCCGGCTTGAACTGCTGCTCGACAAGCAGGAAATTCTCGAATGCCTGACCCGCTTCAGCCGCGGCATGGATCGGTTTGATCGTGACTTGTACCTGTCAGCCTTCCACGAAGACGCGGTGATGGCCGCCGGGCCGTTCGTCGGCTCTGCAGGCGATTGCTATGATTGGGCCATGCCGATGCATGAGGCTGGGCAAGAGGCGACGCATCACAACCTGCTCAACGTCACTTACGATATCCGCAACAATACCGCTCATACCGAGTGCTATTACCTGTTCGTCGGTCGCAACCGTGATGACAGCAACTGGATTGCCGGCGGGCGCTATATTGACCGGCTGGAACGCCGTGACGGGCAGTGGCGGATCGCCATGCGCACCAATGCCATCGAATGGTCGGGCATGGTGCCGACTATGCCGCTACCCTTCGGCGAAATCCCCGACATTCACGGCAATGGCGCGCCTGCGCGCAGCAAAGACGATCCATCCTATATGCGGCCATTGATCAACAGCCGCGCACCTGCCAATCCCGCGACCATGCCTCAACCTGAAGAAACGGCACCAGAAAAGCGCAATGGCAATCCAGCTTCCCGTCCTGCAATTTCTACAAAGCGTCGCTCTCCGCGCTGAACGCTGCGCGCTTGTCGTTCTGACCGGCGTGGAAGGTGCCGCCGCGCGCGGTGTCGGCACGCTGATGGCGGTGAGCGAGGGGGGGCAGTGGTCCGGTTCGCTTTCGGGCGGCTGCGTTGAAGCCGCGCTGGTCGGCGAGGCGCAGCGGGTGCTGGCCTCAGGGCAAGCCGAACTGCTGCGCATCGGTGCAGGCTCACCATTGATCGATATTCGCCTGCCCTGTGGCAGCGGTATGGACTTGCTGTTTATCCCCGATCCCGATCCCGATGCGATTGCAATGGCAACGCTGATGCTCACGCAGCGCAAGCCCGTCGCAATGGCCATGCACCGTGATGGCAAGCTAACCGCGCGTGCCGCAGTGAGCGGTGACTGCACCGGTTGGTCGGATGCGCGCTTCAACCTGCGCATCGATCCCGCATTGCGGCTGGTCATTGCCGGACATGGCGAAGAGACCAGAGTGCTCGCCCGGCTGGCATTTGATTGGGGTGCCGAAGTCTTGGTGCTGTCGCCAGATGAGGGCATCGTTGCCAAGGCTGCAGAGTTTGCGAAGGCGGCGCTGCTCAAATCACCGAGCCGCCATGATGCGCTGGCGCTCGACCCCTGGAGCGCTCTGGTCATGCTGTTCCATGACCATGATTGGGAAACACAGCTGCTGGTCCAGGCGCTTGAGCAGACCCCGCTGTTTATCGGCGCAATGGGCAGCAGGACTACTCATGACCGGCGGCTGGAGGCCTTGGCAGCGGCGGGCGTCAAAGTTGCAGATGCCGCGCGCATCACCGGCCCCATCGGGCTGATCCCGGCAGCTCGCGATCCGCATACGCTGGCGCTATCGGTGCTGGCCGAGGTGGTTGCCGCCTATAACGCGGCTTGACCGTTTCCTTGGGAGACGCTTTCGCCTATCAGGCGGGGGCAACGCGGGAGTAATCACACTATGGCCGGCAAGATCCTCGTCCTCAACGGGCCGAACCTCAACCTGCTGGGTGAGCGCGAGCCTGCGATTTACGGCAGCACCACGCTCGCCGATATCGAGGCGATGTGCCGCGCTGAGGCGGAAGCTGCAGGCTTCACCCTCGATTTTCGCCAGACCAATGCCGAGCACGAAATGGTCGAATGGATTCAGGCGGGCCGCAAAGGGCTCGCCGGTATCGTCATCAACCCGGCGGCATTTTCTTACGCCGCCTATCCGGTGCTCGATGCGCTGAAGCTGGTCGATTGCCCGGTGGTGGAAGTTCACATCTCCAACATCCACCGCCGCGATGAAGCGTGGCGTTCAAAGTCGATCATGACCCAGGTGGTGACGGGGATAATATCCGGCCTCGGCGCAAACGGCTATGCGCTCGCGGTGCGGCATATTGCGGGGCTGAAGTAACCCGAACGGCCCTGCGCATTCTGCAAAAATTTTGGAGCGGTGAAGGGAATCGAACCCTCGTCACTTGCTTGGGAAGCAAAAGCTCTACCATTGAGCTACACCCGCGCTCCGGGTGGGACGCCCCTTTGCACAGCCATACGGATTCGGTCAACTTCGCAGGCAGGATGACACTGCATCTTCCGGGCGATCACTGTGCTTGCGATGCTTGCTCCGGCACCACCTTTGCTCAACACTCACGGTTGCAGCAATTCTGGAGTAACCGATGGCCACCGTCGAGACTGGAGCAATCACCTATGACATCGCGGCACGGCAAGCCCGTGTCGTGGCTGACGGTCCGCGCATTGCGCCGCTGAAACAGGCGGAAATGGATGTTGAGGCGCTGGCGCTGTGCATTGCCATCCGGGAATCGGTGGGTGTCCGCGAGCACAGTGTCATCCCCGAATATATGCTGACCATGGTCAAGCATCCCGAGATATTCCGCTGCCAGATGGAAATGGGCACGGTGCTGTTTCAGGGCCGGATTCCAGCGCGTGAGCGCGAATTGGCAGTGCTGCGGGTCGGCTGGTTGACCAGGGCGCCCTATGAATGGGGGCAGCATGTGCAGATCGCCAAGCGTTATGGGTTAAGCGATGCGGAAGTTGAGCGGGTGACGCAAGGCTCCGCCGCGCACGGCTGGTCCACCCACGACGCGGCAATCCTGCGCGGGGTTGAGGAACTGATTGGCGATCATGCGTTGAGCAATGAAACCTGGTCGACACTCGCCGCTACATGGGACGAGGCTCAGCTGATCGAGTTTCCGATGATGGTCGGGCAATATGTCGCCACGGCCTTTGTTCAGAACACACTGCGCATCAGACTGGAAAACAACAATCCCGGCCTGGCCGCACGATGAGAACTCCCACATGACCGATGACGAAATTGCCGCGCGCGAAGCCGAAGTGCTGGGCGCTCCGATGCGGATCAAACCGCTGTCACAGGAGGAACTGGGGGAGGACGTGCGCGAACTGGTCGGGCGGATCGGGGCGACGCTCGGCTATGATCAACAGGAGGTGCTGACCACTTATTTCGCGGTGCTCGCGCATCATCCGCAACTGTTCCGCTGCCAGCTGGAGATGGGGATTTTCCTGTTCAGCGGCAGCGCCATCCCAGCGCGTGAGCGTGAGCTGGCGGTGTTGCGGACCGCATGGCACGCGGGCGCGCCTTATGAATGGGGTGAGCACATCAATATCGCCCACAAGCTCGGCATCAGTGAGGAGGAAACTGATCGGGTGCGTGCGGGGCCAGAGGCACCCGGCTGGTCGGCGCACGAGCGCGCGCTATTGACGGCGGTGGACGAGCTGATTGCGCGGCGGATGATGTCCGATGCCACCTGGGCCGATCTCGCGGTGAATTGGAATGAAGCGCAACTGATCGAGCTGCCCTGTCTGGTTGGCCAGTATCTGGGGGTCGCCATGCTGCAGAACTCGCTGCGGATGCCGCTGGCCGAAGAGCGCAAAGGATTTGCCGAACGCTAGGTGCCGGGTTAGTCTCGCCAGTGAGACGAGGTGCCTGAATGGACGATCTATTCCCCGACACAACATCTGCACCTGATCAATTAAAGCGCCACCGGCTTTCCACGCGAATCTGGCACTGGATCAACGTGATCGCTGTCACTGTGATGGCGATGAGCGGTCTGATGATCTTCAACGCCCATCCCCGGCTTTACTGGGGCCGCTTTGGTGCTAATCCCGATCATGCATGGCTGGAACTGCCAGAGTTTCCCGGCTGGATGACCATTCCTTCCACCTACAGCCTCGCTGATGCACGGCTGTGGCATCTGGCTTTCGCTTGGGTGCTGGCGCTCGGGCTGCTGTTCTATCTGTTGCGTTCACTGTTCAACGGGCACTTGAAACGCGATTTGCACATCACCTGTGCCGAGTGGAGCCCGTCGCATCTGTGGCAGGACATCAAGGATCATGCCCGGCTGAAATTCCCGACTGGTGCGGCGGCGGCGCGCTATAATGTGCTGCAAAAGCTTGCCTATTGCGGTGTGCTGTTCGTGCTCTTGCCGTTGATCATTTTTACCGGCCTTGCCATGTCTCCGGCGTTGGATGCTGGACTGCCACTGGCTGATCTGTTTGGTGGGCGGCAATCGGCGCGCTCGCTGCATTTCATCGCCATGTGCGGACTGGTGCTGTTTGTTCTCGTCCATCTTGTCATGGTGGTGCTGGCTGGACCAGTGAATGAAGTGCGTTCGATGATCACCGGCTGGTATCGGTTGCCCAAGGAGAATGAGGTGAAGGACGATGCGTGATTCTCTGTCCCGCCGCCGCCTGCTCTCTGCCGGAGCGATTGGTGCGGGCGGTTTGCTGCTGGCGGGATGCGACAGGCTGAGCAAGCCCGGCCCGTTCCGGAGCCTGCTGGAGTCTGCCGAGGGCGCGCATTTTCATTCGCAGCGGCTGATCATTGGCGATGCGCTGGCTCAGGAATTTTCGGTTGCAGACATGTCGCCCAATTTTCGCGCCAACGGCAACCGTGACGCCAACGGCAATGCCGCTTGGCTCTCCCATTCTGCGCGTCAATTTGCCGATTGGCAGCTGCGGGTGGACGGACTGGTGCTGCGCCCGCTCGATCTATCGCTTGAGGCGCTAAAAGCCATGCCGCAGCGCGCACAGATCACCCGGCACGATTGCGTTGAGGGCTGGAGCGCGATCGGCAAATGGCGCGGGCCTCAGCTCGGCGCGGTGCTGAAAAGCGCCGGACTGCTGCCCTCGGCGCGCTATATCGTGTTCCACTGTGCTGACAGTACCGGCACCTCGCCTTATTACGAATCGCTCGATCTGATCGAGGCGCACCACCCGCAGACCATCCTTGCCTGGGAGATGAATGGCGCGGCGTTACCGATTGCGCATGGCGCGCCGATCCGCCTGCGCGCCGAACGCCAGCTGGGTTACAAACACGCCAAATATGTCATGCGGATCGAAGCCCGTGCCTCGCTGGCCGGGCTATACGGCGGCAAGGGCGGCTATTGGGAAGACGCGCGCGGCTATCAGTGGTGGGCGGGGATTTAGAGTCTGACCCCCGCGCCGTCGCGCAGCAACCGCTCCGCCTCCGCAGCGACATCGGCAACACTGCGCTCCTCGCCCCAGACGCCAAAGCGCAGGCCGAGGAAGACGTTCATGCCCATTACTGCCCAGGCGCGCACTTCATTGTCGCCCGGAGCCATGGCCCCTGATGCGACGCTTTCATCAAATCGGCGGGCGATGCGTGCGGCAGTCCCTTCGTAGTGCGCGCGGTAGCTGGCGGGTGCTGCGAATTCGGCCTCGTCGATGATGCGATAGATTTCTTTATGCTCGCGGGCAAAGCCAAGGAAGCCTGACAAGGCCTCCCGTTCCCGCGTCAAGCCGGTGCTGCCGGGTGATATTTCGGCTGCTGCTGCCCGTGCCACGGCTTCACTCATATCGCGAACCAGTGCGCCGAAGATCGCCTCTTTGCTGTCAAAATAGGTATAGAAGCTGCCGAGTGCAGTCCCGGCGCGGCGGGTAATGCCGCTGATCGAGGCTTCGTGAAAGCCGCGTTCACCAAATTCGGCGGCGGCGGCATCAAGCAGGCGGCGCAATGTTTCGCGACCACGCGCGGTGCGCGGCTGCTTGCCCGGACTTGCCTGCCCGGTGCCACCTTCCACCGCCCCTTGCGCCGCAGTTTCGGCCACGATTACCTCTCCTCGACGATTCATCTGCAGCCTGTTCCGCTGTTGCCGTCAAGCCACGCTTTAAGGCTTATTTCGCCAATCGCAAATCTAAAGTTGAAAGGTGGTTCAACTTTCAATATTGAGGCCTTCAGAAGCGGCGCGAGTTGCCGCCCATGCTGGAGAGATATGATGATCTGGAGCGCTACCTTCCGTCGCAATGCGCGTGCGCTGCTTGCCGCCACGGCCCTTACCACCGCCATTTCGGCCTTTGCCGCCCCCGCTTATGCGCAAGACAGCGCGCCTGCTGGTGAAGAAGCGGCCAGCGACGATGGCGCTATCGTCGTCACCGCGCGACGCCGCGAGGAAAGCCTGGTCAACGTGCCTATCGCGATCAGCGCCTTTTCGGGCGAGCAGCTGGCCAATGCCGGTTCCGCCGATATCACTGCGCTCGCCGAGCAGGTTCCCAACGTGACACTTGAACCATCGCGCGGCACCAACTCAACGCTTTCCGCCTTTATTCGCGGTGTTGGCCAGCAGGATCCGGTTTCGGGCTTTGAACAGGGCGTCGGGCTCTATCTTGACGATGTCTATCTCAACCGTCCGCAGGCCGCCGTGCTTGATATCTATGACGTCCAGCGCATCGAAGTGTTGCGCGGCCCGCAGGGCACGCTTTATGGCCGCAACACCGTCGGCGGCGCGGTCAAATATGTCACCAAGCCGATTGACGATGAGGCCCATATTGCGCTGCGCGGCACTTACGGTAGCTACAATCAGGCGGATGGCGTGCTCAGCGCCTCCACACCGATTGGTTCGGGCGTCTTGCGCGTCGGCGGATCGCTGGCACGGCTGACCCGTGGCGGCTTCGGCACCAACCTCACCACCGGCAAGGACAATTACAACAAGGACGTCTGGGCCGGTCGTGGCACGATAGAGATTCACGCCACCGACTTCTTCGCTCGGCTTTCGGGCGACTACGCGCATGATTCATCGGACCCGCGCGGTGGCCACCGGCTGATCCCCAGCCAGTTCAGTGCCGCGCCGGTGCTGAGCAATGTCTTTGATACGCGTGGCGGACTCGATTTCCCGGTGCAGGACGTCAAGGCCTGGGGCGTTTCATTGTTCATGGAGGCCAAGCCTACCGACTGGCTGACCTTTCGTTCGATCAGTGCCTATCGCAAGGATGACACGCTCACCCCGATCGATTTCGATGCGCTGCCAGCAGTCGATGTCGACGTGCCCGGCATCTACCGCAACACCCAGCTCAGCCAGGAACTGCAAATTCTGGTTGAAAGCGACAAGTTCCACGGGCTGCTCGGCTTCTATTACCTGAACGCTTCGGCGCTGACCCAGTTCGATGTTCGGTTGTTCACCACCATTGCCGGACTGACCGGTTACACCAATGCCGATATCGGCACTGATACCGTGGCTGGCTTCGCTGACTTCACTTATGATTTCACCGATCAGCTCAGCCTGTCGCTGGGCGGACGTTACACTTGGGACAAGCGCAACGCCTATATCCTGCGCCAGAACTATCTGGGCGGCGGATCGCCGGTATTCGGCGGCTTGGGAACTCCCTTTGGCGCACCGGGCACCAATTTCCGGGGCAGCCAGAGCTTCACCAAGTTCACACCCAAGGCTTCGCTCAGCTTCAAGCCCAACAGCGATACCACGTTCTACGCCAGCTTCTCGCAAGGCTTCAAGGGCGGCGGTTTTGATCCGCGCGGCGCGGGTTCCAACGCACCAGACCTCAATGCCGATGGTATCCGTTCGGACAGCGAAATCGCCGCTTTCCTCGCCTTCAAGCCGGAAAAAGTGAACTCGTATGAACTGGGCTTCAAGGGCAACTTCCTTGATCGCCGCTTGACCCTCGCGCTGGCCGCCTTCCGCATGGACTATGCGGATGTGCAGATCCCCGGCTCGATCGCCTGCACCATCGGCACTCTGCCCAGCTTCTGCGGCGTGGTTTCCAACGCCGGTAAGGCGCGGATGCAGGGCTTCGAAATCGAAACCCGCGCCAAGATCATTGACGGCCCGGGCGGCAGCCTGACCTTCACTGGATCGCTCGGTTATATCGACGCCAAGTTCCTGAAGTACATCGCCAATGTCGCTTCGGTTCCCACCGATGTCGCCGCTTTCCGCAAGGTGCAGAACACCCCGGCCTGGACAGGCAATGCTTCGCTTACCTATGCCATGCCGGTGGGCGATGGCCGGATCGATATGACCGGCGGCGTATCGTTCAAGAGCACGACCTACAATTTCGAGGTGCCCAATCCTTACCTCGATCAGCCTGCCTATCATCTGTTTGACGCCAGCCTGGTCTATCACGCACCTGACAATCGCTGGACCATCGGCGTGTTCGGCAAGAACCTCGCCAATGTGAAATACAAGACCTCGGGCTATGCCTTCGTTGCCGGCAATGCGACCACCGGCGTGCTGACCACGACAACCGCCGGGGCGCTGATCCCGACGCTGGGCAAGGAAGGCGTGCTGACATCGTTCTATGGCAACCCGCGCCAGATCTTTGTCACGGCATCGGTGAATTTCTAACTTTCGCTAAGAGTTGAACCTTCCTCCCTCTGGCGGCTAGGAAGCGGACATGCTCCGTTTTCTGGCCGCCTTTTTTTGCTGCTTGCCGCGCTCGCCCCCACTGCGGCGCTGGCCCGCGTCACCATTGCCTTTCACAGCTTCAACGGCTCCTATTTTGGCGGGCGCTATCCGCATGCCTTCATCGTGTTGGAAGGCACGCTCGATGCCAGCGGCCAGCGGGTGCATGAAAACTATGGCTACAGCACCTCTGCTTCGGCGCTTTCGGCGCTGGCAGGGAATGTGCCGGGGGTAATTCAGGTTGAGAAAGAGAAATATATCACTTCGACCAACGTGCATTTCACCATTCCGATCAGCGACGCGACCTATCATGCGGTGGTTGCCGAGGTGAACGCATGGCGCGATGGGCCGGGGCAAAAGCGCTACAGCCTCGATAGCCGCAACTGCATCCATTTCATCGCCCGCATTGCGTTGATGGTCGGGCTGAAAGGCACCGATGTGCCGCAAAAGCTGGTGCGGCGGCCCAAGGTCTATCTCAATCTGGTGACGCGGCTAAACCCGCAGTTGGCGGCGAAAGAGGTGAAGTAAGGGGGAAAACTCGGTCCGCTAACTTGCCCGCCGCGCCTGCATCGGGAATCAGACAGGCATGGCGATTCTTTCAGACAAATGGATACGGACCCAAGCGTTGGCAAACGGCATGATCGAGCCGTTTACCGAAAGCCAGCGGCGTGAAGGCTGTATTTCCTATGGCCTGTCCTCCTATGGCTATGATGCGCGGGTGGCGGATGAGTTCAAGATATTCACCAACGTCAATTCATCGGTGGTCGATCCCAAGGACTTTGATCCGAACAGCTTTGTTGATCGCAAGACCGACGTCTGCATTATCCCGCCCAACAGCTTTGCGCTGGCCCGCACGGTCGAATATTTCCGCGTGCCGCGCGATGTGCTGGTGATCTGTCTGGGCAAAAGCACCTATGCCCGCTGCGGCATCATCGTCAATGTCACGCCGCTGGAGCCGGGCTGGGAAGGCCATGTGACGCTGGAATTTTCCAACACCACGCCGCTCCCCGCAAAGATCTATGCCAACGAAGGCGCCTGCCAGTTCCTGTTCCTGCAGGGCAATGAGCCTTGTGAGGTCAGCTATGCTGATCGCGCAGGCAAATACATGGGCCAGCGCGGCGTAACGCTTCCGAAATTATGAGCGACACTGGCGTATGAGCGGCTTCCTCTTCGCCTTTCTCGCTTGCCTCCTCGCCTCGCTGGGTGCCCGCGATCAGTTGCTGGTGGCGCAGATGAGCGCACGGCAAGGCCAGCGGCCCGGACTGCTGATTGTCGCCTTGTTCAGTGCCATCACCTGCACCGCACTCGCTGCCTGGCTGGCAACGGTGATGGCGGCCGAGGTGCCGGGCAAGGCCAAGCTGGTCTTCGCCGGGATCGCGCTGGTGCTGGCCGGGGGCGAGGCGCTGCTGCTGGCGGCAAAAAAACCGCCCGCCGAGCCGACCAATTCGCTGTTCGCCGCGCTGGTGGTGCTTGCCGCGCAGCAACTGACCGATGCGGTGCGCTTTCTGGTGCTGGCGCTCGCCCTGCTCACCGCCTCGCCGATCACCGCCGGGCTGGGCGGTGCGGCCAGCGGTGTGATCGGACTGGGCGCGGCCTGGATGATGCCCGAACTCGCCTCGCAAAAACAGCTTCCCATACTGCGGCGGCTGGCTGGGGTGTTTTTACTGGCGGCAGGGGTTTTGCTCGGCTGGCGGGGAATGAGTTGAGCTTGTCGAAGCCCGCGCGTGACCGTTGAACTTATGCTACACCCCCATCATGCCCATCGAAATCATCGACAACGCCACCGACGAGGCAATCGCCAGCTGGATCGAGGAGCGGCTGCAGATCGTCCTGCAACAGGCCGCAAGCGGCGAAATCTCCATTTCTGTTCCCGGTGGCTCCACTCCTTTTCCAATCCTCTCGCTGCTCGCCGCCTCCACGCTTGACTGGAGCCGGATTGCCGTCTGGCCCGGCGATGACCGGATTGTTGATGAGGCGCATCCGGCCAGCAATGTCGGCCGCATCCGGGCGCTGCTCGAACCAGCTGGCGCGCGGATCGTGCCTCTTGCCGAAAGTGCCAAGCCGCCGCATTTTGCGCTGGTCTGGCTGGGCATGGGCAGTGACGGGCACATTGCCTCGCTGTTCCCCAATACCGATCCCGATCCCGCCGATCCGCTGCCGCTGCGCCGGATTACCCCTGATCCTTTGCCGCCCGAAGCCCCGTTTGACCGGCTGACGCTGACTATCCCGGCGCTGACCAATGCCGATGCGCTGCTGTTTGTGATTCGCGGCGCAGACAAGCGCGCGCTGTTCGAGGCGGCGGCTGTCCATGCCAGCGATCTGCCGGTTGCTCGTCTTTTAGGTGCCCGCCCACTTGGCGATCACCGCCCGCCTGTCACATGCTTCGCCTGATCCCCAAGCCGCTCCACATTGCCGCACTGCAATGCGTGCATGCGCTGCGGCTGCGCTGGTGGCGCATGATGGGAACGCGGGTGACAGGCTGCCGGGTGGTGGCGCTGGATCAGCAAGGCCGGGTGCTGCTGATCCGGCATAGCTATGGCGTCAATCACTGGATGCTTCCCGGCGGCGGTATGAAGCGCGGCGAAGACCCGGTGATTGCTGGGACACGTGAAGTGCTGGAGGAAACCGCCGTGCGGCTGACTGGGGCAACAAAAATCGGCATGATCACCGACTTGATGCACGGAGCGGTCAACGATGTGCATGTCATCGCCGGCTGGACGAATGACATTCCGGTGGCTGATGAGCGGGAAATTGTGGAAGCGGCATTCTTCGCGCTCGATGCCTTGCCTGAGAACATTTCGCGGAAGTTGCCCGATGTGCTGCCGGGCTATGTCATAGCAGCAAAAGCTGTCCGTCAGGCGGACTAGGCGCAACCATTGCAACCGCTTTGTCGCTTTCCAGCGACGACAGTGTCATCCCCATCAGACGCACCGGCAAGCGCAGTGGCAGCAATTCATCAAGCAAGGCGTGGCCCAGTGCGGCAAACTGCGTCCGGTCCGCCACCGGTGAGGGCAGCGATTTGGCTCGGGTCATGCCGGTAAAGTCTGACAGGCGCAGTTTCAGCGTCACCGTGCGGCCCTTGGCCTGCACCTTGGCAATGTCCTCCCAGGCAATTGCAATGATATTGTCCAGCGCCTCGCGCAGCACCGGACCGGAGGACAGATCGCGATCAAATGTCCGTTCGGTGCCTATCGACTTGCGCGCCTGATTGGCTTTCACCCGGCGCAGATCGATGCCGCGCGCGGCACGGTAGAGGTAGTCCGCCTGATTGCCGAAATGGGCTTTGAGGAAGGCATGGTCGAGCATGGCCAGATCAGCCCCTGTCTCGATACCCAGCGCGGCCATCTTCTCAGCGCCTCGCGGTCCGATACCGTGGAACTTGCGCACAGGCAGTCCGGCAACAAACTCCGCACCCTGGCCCGGACGGATCACGCAGAGTCCATCGGGCTTGTTCTGGTCGCTGGCGATCTTGGCGAGGAACTTGTTGTAGGAAACCCCGGCGCTGGCCGTCAGACCCGTCTCCGCTTTGATCCGTGCGCGGATGATTTCGGCTATGCGCGTGGCGGAACCGATTCCCTTGAGATCCTCTGTGACATCGAGATAGGCCTCATCAAGCGAGAGCGGCTCGACATGGGGGGTAAACTCACGAAAAATTGCGCGTATCTGGCGGGAGACCTCGCGGTAAACCTCGAAGCGCGGGCGGGTGAAAATCAGTTGGGGGCACAGGCGCCTGGCTTTGGACGAGGCCATGGCCGAAAACACACCATATTTGCGCGCCTCGTAACTCGCAGCCGCCACCACCCCGCGCTCAGCCGAGCCGCCCACCGCCACGGGCTTGCCGCGCAGTTCCGGGTGATCGCGCTGTTCGACGCTGGCGTAGAAAGCATCCATATCGACATGGATGATCTTGCGCAGGCCCAGCGCCTGATAGCCGTGATCGTCCTCATCTGACTCGTCCATGCAAGAATGGTACAGGATTTGGCTGAAGGGCGGAAATATTCAGAGCGGGGGCTGGCCGAAACTGGCCGAAGGGTTCAAGGGCGGATCAATGTCTTCTCCCCAGCAGTCCCCCGGCAAACCTACCAGATCGCTCATCGACATAGGTGAACGCGAACTCGTGGTGATGATGGCGCTGGTTCAGGCGCTGCAGGCACTGGCGATCGATGCCATGCTGCCGGGCCTGGCTGATATAGCCCGCGATCTGTCGGTGACTAATGCCAATGACCGGCAATTGGTGGTCGGCCTGTTCCTGCTGGGGGCAGGGCTGGGCTCTTTGATTCCCGGTACACTGGCTGATCGTTATGGCCGCCGGACGGTGCTGCTGATCTGCCTTGCGGGCAATGTTCTGCTCACCGCCGCCTGCGCTTTGGTCACGGATTTCACCGTTCTGGTTGCGCTGCGCATCATGCAGGGCGTGGTCTGCGCTGGCCTTTCCGTGGTGCCATCGGCCATCATTCGTGACCGCTTCGAGGGCGACCGGATGGCAAAGCTGCAATCGCTGATCGGCGTGATATTCCTCACCGTGCCGATGCTGGCACCGTCTATCGGGCAGGCCATCCTGCTGGTAGCGAACTGGCGCTGGATTTTCTGGTTCATAGCGCTGTTTGGGCTGGGAATTGCCCTGTGGGTCTATTTTCGCCTCCCCGAAACGCTCGATCCGGAACACCGTCAGCGCATCCACCCACGTGACATTGCTGTCAATTTCAGCAGCACACTGACCAACCGGGATTCGATCGGTTATGTGTTCGCCAGCGCCTGTATTCTGGGTGTGCTGTGGGGCTATATCCAGTCAAGCCAGCAACTGGTGGCCGAACATTTCGGCGCGGGAACCGCCTTTCCGGTGCTGTTCGGGGTGATGGCGCTGGCCATGGCGGTGGCCAATTTCGGCAACTCACGCATCGTCGAACGCTTTGGCGCGCGGCGCGTTTCGCACAGCGCGCTGCTCCTGTATCTTGGCGTTGCCTTTATCCAGCTGTGGCTGGCGAGCAGCGGGCATGAAACGCTGATACAATTTGTCGTGGTGATGACGCTGACCATGATGGCGATGGGCTTCACCGGTGCCAACTTTGGCTCGATCGCCTTGCAGCCATTTGCGCGGATAGCGGGCGCGGCGAGTTCAGTGCAGTCTTTCCTTCGGCTGGTGGTGGGTTCGATCATCGGCTGGTCGGTGGGACAAGCCTATGATCAGACCGCGCTGCCTTTCGCCAAGGCGCTGGTCCTCGCCGGAATCGCTGCGCTGGTGCTGGTGCTGTTCAGCGAGCGCGGGCGGCTGTTCCGCCGCATCTATCCGGCGGGAACGCCCCGCCCGATTGCTTGATGGCCGATTGCCTGATCAGTTCATCAATGATCGTGATCGATATGCCGCCTGAACGTCTCGGGCAGAAACAACAGTCCGACCACCAGCGTTAGCCCCGCAACCACCACCGGATACCACAGCCCGGCATAGATATCGCCGCTTGCCGCCACCATGGCGAAGGCAATGGTTGGCAGGAAGCCGCCGAACCAGCCGTTGCCGATGTGATAGGGCAATGACATGGCAGTATAGCGGATGCGGCTGGGAAACAGCTCGACCAGCAGCGCTGCTATGGGGCCGTAAACCATAGTCACCAGCAGCACTAAAGCCACCAGAATGGCGATAACCCGGCCCTTGTTGAGCGCGGCGGGATCGGCCTTGGCTGGATAGCCCGCCTTGGCCACTTCTTGCTTGAGAGCGGCGCGAAAGCCCTCGGCACCAGCTTTTGCTGGCTCGAGAGAGCTGATGCGCGCCGAGCCAATCGTTACGGTAGCGGGTGAGCCCGCAGCGGCGGTCTGGTTGGCATAGGGGATGCCCGCCTTGGCGAGCCATGCTTTGGCGATATCGCAGCCAGAGCCATCAAACTTGTTTTTGCCGACCGGATCGAACTGCACCGAGCAGGTTTGCGGATCGGCGATCAAGACTACCGGGGCCAACGCGCTGGCGCGAGCGAGCGCTGGGTTGGCCGCATCAGTCAGCGCGTGGAACAGCGGGAAATAGCTGACCATGGCCAGAGCGCAGCCCGACAGGATGATCGGTTTGCGTCCGATCTTGTCAGACAGCCAGCCGAACAACACGAAACACGGCGTGCCGATGGCGAGCGCTATGGCGACCAGCAAATTGGCGGTGCCACCATCGACCTTGAGCACTTTCTCAAGGTAGAACAATGCATAGAATTGCCCGGTGTACCAGACCACCGCTTGTCCGGCGACTGCACCGAGCAGCGCCACAAGCACCCAGCGGAGGTTGCGCCATGTGCCAAAAGCTTCGCGTAGCGGTGCCTTGGAGGTCGTGCCTTCATCTTTCATCGCCTGAAAGACCGGGCTTTCCTCCAGCTGCATCCGGATCCACAGCGAGATGGCGAGCAGCACTGACGAGATCAGGAACGGCACCCGCCAGCCCCAATCGGCAAAGGCCGCCTCGCCCATCCAGCTGCGCAGCGCGATCACCACGATCAGCGCCGCGAACAGGCCGAGAGTGGCCGTGGTCTGGATCCAGCTGGTGTAAAGCCCGCGCTTTCCCGTCGGCGCGTGCTCGGCCACATAGGTCGCCGCGCCGCCATATTCGCCGCCTAGCGCCAGGCCTTGCAGCAGCCGCAAGCAGACGAGAATCACCGGCGAGGCGACACCGATGGCGGCGTAGCTGGGCAGCAGCCCGACAGCGAATGTCGAGGCACCCATGATACCCATGGTGACAAGGAAAGTGTTCTTGCGCCCGACCAGATCGCCGATCCGGCCAAAAAACAGCGCACCGAAGGGTCTTACCGCGAACCCCGCGGCAAAGGCGGCCAGCGCCAGAATGAAGCCAGTGGTTTCATTGACGCCCGAAAAGAACTGGGCGGAAATGATCGTCGCCAGCAGACCGTAAAGATAGAAATCATACCATTCGAACACGGTGCCAAGCGACGAGGCGAGGACAACCAGCCGGTCCCGACCCGCAGGCGCTGCCACTTCTGCCATACTATTCCCCGCCCGTTTTTCAGTATTTGCGCTGTTGTGGCGAAGGATGCCCCTGCGGGCAAGGTCTCACTTGCGCGCCAAGGCTGCCAGTTCACGCCGCGACAGCGCGGGATGTCCTGCGCCTTTCGGGGGCGGCATCGCCGCTTCCCACAACGCGTGCGCCACATGGCCGAGCTTTGCCCTGCGCGAAGTGGAAACGCGGTGATCCCAGGCGTGCGTGCCCGCCTTGTCCACCTCGCGGGCGATTGCGCCATAGATATCGGCGGCGGCAAGCACGGCCCAGCGCTGGCGAAAGGTCAGTCGCCCGGCACCGATCCGCGCCGACGCCTCATAGGCTTTTTCCATCTCGCAAAGCCGGTGCGCGAGGCTGGTGAGCGCGCGGCGGAAATGCGGCTTCATTTGTTCGCCGGGCGAAATATCGGCTTCGACCAGCCATTCAAGCGGCAGATAGCAGCGCTCGGCAGCGTCATCCTCATCAAGATCGCGGGCAATGTTGGCCAACTGGAAGGCGAGGCCAAGATCACAGGCGCGGTCAAGCGTGTCCTCATCCTGCGGCGAAACCCCCATGATCACCGCCATCATCACACCGACTGCGCCGGCCACGTGATAGCAATAGCGCAGCATGTCCGCCTCGCTGCGCGGTTGCCAGTCTGCCGCGTCGAGCGCGAAACCGGCCACGACATCGTCGGCCATTGCGCGGGTGATGCCGGTCTCGCGCGCGACTAGGCCGAAACCATCGAAGCTGGGGTTGCCGCTGGGTTCGCCCTTCAGCGCCAGATCGGTGAGGCTGCGGATCGTCGCGAGGCGCTCGGCGGCGCCTGACTGATCGCCCAGTGCTCCGCCCATGTCCTGCGCATCGGCCAGATCATCGCAAGCCCGGCACCATGCATAGAGCAGCCACACGCGTTCGCGAGTCTCGCGATCAAACAAGCGGCTGGCCATGGCGAAGCTTTTGGACCCGCGCATGATAGAGCTGCGGGCGTGGGTGAGGAGAGCTTCGCGGTCGAACGTCATCGCAAGGCCCGGCCCAGCCTCACAAATCGCTCGCCTTCATGGCGAAAATCGGCGTGTGCGGTTCATGCGCCAGCATCCGCTCAAGCAGCAGATCCAGCTCGTTCTCGGCAATCAGGATGCCCTGGTGGGCTGGGCGGACAAAGCCGGTCTCGGCCATGTGGCGGTTGAACGCGAGCAGGTGATCGAAAAAGCCGAAGGCGTTAAGCAGCCCAACCGGCTTGGCGTGATAGCCCAACTGCGCCCAGCTGACCGCTTCCCATAGCTCGTCCATCGTGCCGACCCCGCCGGGGATGGTCAGAAAACCGTCGGACAGATTGGTGAAAGCCAGTTTGCGCTCGTGCATTCCGGCAACGACGTGAAGCTCTGTGCAATCGTGATTGGCGACCTCGCCGCCCTTACCACTGGCTCCGGCCAAGGCCTCGGGGATCACGCCGATCACCTCGCCGCCAGCACCGAGCGCGCCCGATGCAACCGCGCCCATCAGCCCCAGCCTGCCGCCGCCATAGACCACGCCGATGCCGCGCGTTGCCAAGGTGCGGCCAACCTCGGCAGCAAGTTCGATATAGCGGGGATCAGCGGGTGAGGCCGAGCCGCAATAAACGGCGATGCGCTTCATTTCGCCAGATCCTCAATCATCAACCGCGCCGTCGCTTTCGCAGAGCCGACAACGCCGGGAATCCCCGCGCCCGGATGCGTTCCGGCGCCGACAAGATAGAGGTTCTTGATCTTCTCGTCACGGTTGTGCCCGCGAAAATAGGCGCTTTGCAGCAAGGTCGGCTCAAGGCTGAAAGCGCTGCCCAGATGCGCGTTGAGATCGAGCGCGAAATCGCGCGGGGCATAGTGGAATTTGGTGACGATGCGGTCATGAATGTCGGGGATCAGGCGGCGGCCGACCTCATCGAGAATGCGCTTTTCGAGCACCGGGCCAACCGCTTCCCAATCAATCGGCAGCTTGCCCATGTGCGCCACCGGCACCAGCGCATAAAAGGTGCTCTTGCCCTTGGGCGCGACGCTGGGATCGCTGACCGAGGGATGATGCAGATAGATCGAGAAATCGGCAGGCAGCACGCCGTGATCATAGATGTCAGCCAGCAATTCCTTATAGCGCGGGCCGAACAGGATCATGTGGTGCGGAATGCCGGGCCAGGTGCCCTCCAGCCCGAAATGGACGACAAACAAACTCGGCGAATAGCTTTTGCGCAGCAGCTTCTTCGCCTTGGCCTGCGCGGTGACACTGCCGGTTAGCAGATCGCGATAGGTGTGGACGATATCGCCGTTGCTGGCGACGGCATCGAAGGTCTCACGCCAGCCGCTCTGCGTTTCGACCGCCGTTGCGCGGTCGCCCACGGTTTCGATATGCAGCACCGGATCGTGCAGTCGCAATTTGCCGCCCAGCCGTTCGAAATGCCGGACCATTCCGGCGACCAGCTGGTTGGTGCCGCCCTTGGCCCACCACACGCCGCCGTCCTGCTCAAGCTTGTGGATCAGCGCATAGATCGCGCTGGTGGTGAAGGGATTGCCGCCCACCAGCAGCGTGTGGAATGACAGCGCCTCACGCAGCTTTTCGTTCTTCACGAAGCTGGCGGCCATCGAATAGACTGATCGCCAGGCCTGACTTTTGAGCAGCGCCGGGGCGGCCTTGATCATGCTGGCGAAATCAAGGAACGGCACCGACCCCAGCTTGACATAGCCTTCACGGTACACCTCAGCCGAATATTCGAGGAAGCGATCATAGCCATCGACATCTTCGGGGTGCATCGCCGCGATCTGGCGGCGCAGGCCGTCATGATCATTCGAATAGTCAAAATTGAAGCCATCGGGCCAGTTCAGCCGATAAAACGGGGTGACTGGCATCAGCTCCACGTCTTCGGATATATTATGCCCCGAAAGCTGCCATAGCTCCTCCAGACAGGCGGGATCGGTGATTACCGTGGGGCCGGCATCGAAGGTGAAACCGTCCTTTTTCCAGTGGTATGCCCGCCCGCCGGGCTTGTCGCGCGCTTCGATCACCGTGGTGTCGATACCCGCCGATTGCAGCCGGATGGCCAGTGCCAGACCGCCAAATCCCGATCCGATGATGCAGGTGCGGCTCATGAGGACTTCTCCATGACGAGCGGCTCCCCGCGCTTGCGCAGTGCCTTCAGCGCCCCGGTAATCGGCACCGGCGGTTTTCCGCACAGGATGCGCATCCGGTCAATCCGGGTCGAATGAGCAGCGTAAAATCGTTCGATAAGTCCCTCGGGCAGGCGGTAAAAGCGCTCGAATATCCGGTAGCGCTGGTCGGGCTGAGCGGCGGTGAAAAGCATGGCCCCCAGTCTGCGATAAAAGTGCGTGGCGCGCCAGTGGCGGCGGGCGCGATCTTCGATCATCGCCGCCATCTGTTCACCGGAAAGATCGGCATCAGCGGCAATGGCCAGTGCTGTCTCCACCGCTTGTGGCAGGCTGTAGCTAGTCAGCGGATGGACAAACAACCCGCGTGCGCCCGCCATGGCAACGCCGGGGATCCGCCGCTCGGCCATATAGGCGGCGAAATTGCCGCCGGTGATCACCGGCAGCACGCCCACCTCATTGCCCAGAATGTCCCCCTGCCAATCGCGCGCGGCACAATAGGCCTCTATCCGTGAGGCCAGAGCGCGGCGATCAAGCACGGGGCTATTGGCATAATAGGTGTCCTCGACGAAGAGCTCATCGGCTCCCAGCGGCAGCACATAGACGAAGCGATAGGCACCGTGCTGCTCCACCCGCGCGTCCATGATCACCGGCTGGCTGACCCGGTGCGGTGCGGCGGTGCGCAAATGACGGCCCATGAACAGCTGCCAGCCGCCGGTGAGGTGCGCCGATGGTTCAAACCCCCGGCAATCGATCACTGCGCGCGCGGCAATGTGCTCACCGTTCGCCAGCGTCACCCCGCGTGCATCGAGCGAGGCAATTTCGGCCCGGCAACGGATGGCCTCGGGTGCCAGTTCGCGGCGCAAGCCAGCATCGAAATCGGCAGAGGCGAGGCTGGCATAGGGGCTGCGCAGGCGACGGGCATGGGCCGGAAAGGCCACATCATAGCCCGCGCTCCATTCGGTCTTGCGGAAGCGGGCGAGCAGCTCTGCACCCTGGCTGGAAAGATCGCTGGCAAACCACGACCAGCGATGATTGCCGCCAAGCGTGGCACCTTGTTCGATCACCACTACCGACAGATCGGGCCGCGCGCGTTGCAGGGCAAGCGCGATCAGCCCTCCGGCCAGTCCGCCCCCTGCTATTGCGATATCATGCTTGCGCCCGCTCATCTGGAGCCGCTCTAGGCGTTTGGCTCTCTGCCCGCAATGACTTGCCTCGCTGCGATCATCGGCCATAGTGCCACCATGACCAGCCTGCTTCCCAATCGCCGCGGCGTGATCCTCGCCATAGTCACCGCGCTAGCCATCGGAGCCACCCTGCTGGCCATGGGCCGGGTGCCGATCTGCACCTGCGGCACGGTGAAGCTGTGGTGGGGCGAGACAATTTCGGCAGAAAACAGCCAACACATTGCCGATTGGTACAGCTACAGCCATGTCATCCACGGCCTGCTGTTTTATTTCTTCGCCCACCTGCTGTGGCGGCGCTGGAAGTGGTTTGGCGGCAAGCCTGCTGCCTGGGCATTGCCGATTGCGGTGGCTTTCGAGGGCTTTTGGGAACTGCTCGAAAACTCGCCGCTGATCATAGAGCGTTACCGCGCGGTGACGGTGAGCCTCGGCTACAACGGCGACAGCGTTATCAATTCGCTGGCCGATATCGGCTTCATGGCGCTGGGCTTCCTGATCGCCAGCCGCTTGCCCGCATGGGCCAGCGTGGTGCTGGCGCTGGGGTTCGAATTGTTCACTCTTGCGATGATAAGAGACAATCTCACGCTCAATGTCTTGATGCTGGTCTGGCCGGTGGACGCTATCCGGCTATGGCAGGCAGGGGGATGATCGCGTTTCGGCAGGAGAGAAAAACAATGCGTCGGCAATATCTTGATACTGCTTCGGTGCTGTTACTGCTTTCGCCGATTTCCGCTCATGCGCAAGATGATGATCTCCAGCCGATCACCGGGACACCCGTTTCTGATCAAAGCGTCTTTTCGGGCGATTTCCTGATTGTCGGCGGCGGTGCCGTGCTGGTGCCGAGCTACGAAGGGTCAGACGATCTGGTGGTGATACCTGCCGCAGCAGTTGCCGGACGCTTGGGCGGCATCGGGATCTCTGCCCGCGCGGCCGGACTGGCGCTGGATTTCATTCCCAAGCGCGAGGGCGCGCGGCTGGGTTTCACGCTGGGGCCGGTAGTGCGCTATCGCTCCAATCGTGCGAGCCGTATCGCCGATCCGGTGGTGGCACGGCTGAGCAAGTTGCCGGGCGTGGTTGAGGGCGGATTGGTAGCGGGTATCGACATCAAGCATGTGCTCAACCCCTATGATTCGCTCAGCTTCAGCGTTGATTTCCGCTGGGATGTATCGGGGAAGGGCGGCGGACAAATTATCTCACCGGGGGTGAGCTATCTCTCACCGCTGAGCAAAGGCGTGGCGATGGGGACGGCGGTGATGTCGAACTTCGTCGACACCCGTTATGCCCAGTACAACTTCGGTATCAGCGCGGCGGGCAGTGCGGCGAGCGGACTGCCAGCCTTTACTGCGCGCGGCGGACTCAAAGACATTGGCGTCGGTGCCTTCACCGCTTTCGATTTAGGCGGCAATTTCCTTGATGGCGGACCAGCCTTTGCGGTTGGTGCGATGTATTCACGGCTATACGGCAGCGCGGCGGCATCGCCGATCACTGCCCAGCGCGGCAAGCGCGGGCAGGTCATCGTTGGGTCGGGACTCAGCTATACTTTTTGAGCGGCTGCGGCGTCAGCAGCAACCGACCTAGCGGTCCCGTGGCCGCTCCATCAGGTCAAGCCGCCGCGCGGTGACGAGTGTTTGCTTGATGAACAAGGCGATCAATATTGCCGCCGCTGCCCCGACGAAGACATCGAAGCCGGAATAGGGTGCGAACCAGTGTGGACCTGTACCCAGCCACATCATTGCAATAGTCAGCCCGATCAGAATGAAGCGCAGTTCAGTCGGTCCGCCGAACAGGTAGGACAGCTTGAGCTCACCCAGCACCCGGGCCGAGAGATAGGCATGGATTGACAGCAGCAGGTATCCGACGAGCGCCAGTAGTGCCACGTCCAGCCGGACATAGGGACTGAGCCCCATGCCGCCAAGGATCAGCAGGATCACCAGCCCATCAACGCTGTGGTCGATGAAATAGCCGTATTTGGGTCGTTCGATCTTGCGCCAACGCGCCAGACTGCCGTCCATCGAATCCCCAAACCACTGCATGAAGTAGCCGAAAAAGGTGAGCCATAGCGTGTTTGCCTGATACCCGCTCAGGGCATAACCAAGGAAGACGATCACCGCCCCGAGAACACCGAAGCCGGTAAGCTTGTCAGGAGTCACCCACAGCGGCATCCGTGCGCAGAGCCAGTTAAGCAACCGCCGTTCGCTCGCAGCGAGCAGGTTCTGCTGGATCCGGTCGAGCGGGGCTGGTGGGCCATTGTCTTCAGGCTGCATGGGCAACATATCGGCGGGCATGAACCAATAGGCAAGCACCGAGCATAAATATGTGTCTGGGATATGTCAGTCAGCCAGCCACGAAGCCCATACAGTTTACGGTCTGCTCATGGGAGCAATACGGTGAGAAAGCCCCCGAATTGCAAAAGCAACATGAGGTGCCGGGATGGCCTCTGAACGCTAGGGTCAGGAGCTATTAACCGCGCCTTCGAGGCGTCAGAATGGCGAACATATCGGGCAGAAATTCCCGCCGGGAAGGCTTATTGCCTTTCCAAGGGTATTTCTGTCTGAGATGGAAGCCATTCTGACGTCCCGCAGGGATTTGGCCAAAATGGCCCCCTTCGGCGAAGCTCAGGATAAAATTGCTGCGTATTCTTTCCTTGCACTGAGCCATTTTGACTCAAACCTCGATGGCGCGGTTAATCGGTCCTGACCCTAGGTGGCGGTGCTGTCAGACGCATCGCAACTCGTCTCCATAAAACGGAGTTTTCGGTTTTGAGGCGCAGGCTCAGCCCATGAGCGATTGCCACGCGGCCACGGCAGACATTTCGGGGCTGTGCCGATTGAATCTCATCCAAGTTTGACGAACTGACTGTCAATCAACTGAGTTATTGTTGTTGTAAGATGGTCTTTTAGAAGAAAAATAATTGACCCTGAAGAGTCATCACAAACCTCTATTTCGCACCTGCAATAAGTACGAAAAGGGGCATTCAAATGACTTTCAGTTTCCGGGTCAATTCTCACGCATACCGGATTCGCACTATGCTGCTGTGCAGCGTTGCCGCAGCCATGGTTCCTGCAATGGCCCATGCTGAAGCAGCAGCGGACGCAGACGCCGAGCCTGCCATCATCGTCACCGGATCGCGGCCTATCGCCGAATCTGAAGCATCGGCGCTGACAACGCAGAAAAATTCGGATTCGCTGGTTGCCGTGGCAGCATCTGACTCGGTTGGCCGTCTGCCCGATCAAAACATCGCTCAGGCCACAGGCCGCCTGCCGGGCGTCGCGGTTGAGCGTGATCAGGGGCAGGCCCGCTATATCAGTCTGCGCGGTGCGCCCAATTACTGGACGACTCTTTCGTTCGATGGGATCAACATCGTCAGCCCCGAAGGCCGCGATGCGCGGTTCGATTCGATCCCCTCAGCCATCGCCTCGCAGATTGTCGTATCGAAGGCGGTGACCCCTGACATGCCCGGCGAGACAGTGGCGGGTAATGTCAATATCATCACGCGGTCAGCCTTCGATTACCCGGACTTCCACGCCGCCGCGAAGGCCGGATACGGTATCGCCGAACTGGGCAAGCGTCCGCAATATGAAGGATCGCTGGTGCTCTCGAACCGCTTTCAGGCAGGCGAGGGTGAGATCGGCTTGTTGGTCTCGGGCAGCTATTACCAACGCGATATGGTCACCGACAATTTCGAGACCGACTATGAGATTCCCTTGCGCGGCGATGGCACCCGCGTTGACCAACGCCCTGGATTTGAAAGCCGCTTCTGGGCGCATGAGACCGAGAACAAGCTTTACCGCCTGACCCGCCGGAACTGGTCTGTCTCGGGCCGTCTTGATTGGAAGCCAGACAGCGACAACACCATTTCACTGCGTTCGATCTACACGATTTTCAAGGACGACGAAGCGCGCGACAACTATCGCTTCGATCTTGATGACCGCCAGAACGATCTGGCCACCAGCACTGCCGCTTGTTCTACGGCGATCAACACCACGCCTACAAACACCGGCTATGCTGACATCTGCATCGGCAATACGCCGCAACAGGGCACGATCTATGGCATCGATATCCGCCAGCGTTCGACCTTGCGCGCCTTCCGCCAGTCGATCTTCACCAATACCCTCGAAGGGACGCACAAGTTTGGCGATGGCTGGGCACTGAACTGGCTGGGTAATTACACCGAGTCCAAGGATGATCGCTCGGTCATTGGCGAAACGACATGGGAGAGTCCCAGCACCCGCACATCGCGGCCCACGGTCAGCTATGATTTCAGCGATCCCAATTTGTCACGGCTGCTGCTGTTCACCACGCTCCAGTTAGCAAGCCCGACGCGGTTTCAGGCAGGCACAGCAGTCACCGCGATTGACAGCTTCGCCAAGCCGCTCACCGGGCTGACCCTGCTCGATGCGGTGGATACGACCAAGGCCTATACCGGCAAACTCGTCGTTACCCGCGAAACCGGCTTTCTGGGCGGTGACGCCACGTTCAAACTGGGCTTCCAGTTTGATCAGCGCACCAAGGTGGTCGATGAGAGTCAGCTTGTCGTCAACACTGCCACTCAGTTCGCCGCCATTGGCATCCCGACCGATTACAACCAGTTCAGCCTCGACAAGGCGTTCCTTGGCAAGATCGCGATGGGCTATACCTTCCGCTATTTCGATCAGGACAAGATGCGCGCTGCGGCCAATGCGGCACGTTCAACCTATGGACTGACGGTCAGCCCCACCAATTTCGACAACTTTTACGACGTTCGTGAGCAGGTATTGGCCGGCTTCCTGATGAGCACGGTGAAGTATGACTGGGGCTCGCTGGTGGGCGGGGTGCGCGTCGAGAATGTCAAGAACAGCGGCGTCGCTTACGTGCCGGGCAGCGCAGGAACTGCCTCGGTTGCCGCCGAATCAAGTCAGACGCTGGCCTTCCCCAGCCTGCACATCAATTACAACCTTGATGACACCAAGAAGCTGCGCCTTTCGTTCAACAGCGGTGCCGCGCGGGCCGATTACGATCAGATGCGCCCTAATGTTACTATCAACGATACCACTGGCTCGATCTCTGGCGGCAACCCCGGGGTAAAGCCGGAGCGCGCTTACGGCGTCGATGCCTATTTTGAATGGTACGTGCGCCCACAGGGCTACCTGATGGCGGGTGTGTTCTACAAAAAGGTGCAGGACGTTCTCTATCGCCAGACCCGCAAATTTGGTTCCGATGCGCTCAACACGAGCACTATCGACCGTTCGGGTTATGACTTCTCTGGCATCACCAATGGCGGCGATGGCCGTGTGTTCGGTTTCGAGGCGGCGGCTCAGCTTCAGCTGGAGCCATGGACCGATCAGCTTGGCCTGCCCGAATGGATGGGCGGTTTCGGCATTACCGCCAATGTCACAGTCAATGACAGCGAAGTGACCAAGCCTGCCACCGGAGCAATCCCGGCACGCAAGGTTCGCCTGCCGGGCACGTCCGATCTCGTCTATAACCTTGGTGCCTATTACGAGAAGTATGGCCTCTCGCTGCGCCTGCAATACCAGAAGCGCAGCACCTGGATGGACGGTATCGCCGATGATCTGACCGACGGCGGCGATACCTATTGGGCGGCGGATGATGAGCTCGATTTCTCGGTTCGTTATGCCATCACCAAGAACTTCGAGATCTACTTCGATGCCTCGAACCTGCTCAACCAGCCGGGGCGTCGCTATTCCGAACCGGGCAATCTGTTGACCGCCACCGGAACTGCCGCACCGTTCACCGACAACCAGACCATCGAATGGGAACGCTTTGGCCGCCGCTATTCGGGCGGCATGCGGATCAACTTCTGATCATGCGGTTTGGCCTTGCCGCGGCCGCACTGGTCTGGGGGAGCCTTGCTGCGGCAGCGCCCCCCAGACAGTAAGCATCACTGCACTCGGAGAGGCGGAGTCGGTTGGCACGGCTAATGATGACGCCGCCGATGATCCGGCAATCTGGCGCAATCCGCGCAAGCCCGCCGCCAGCCTGATTGTCGCCACTGACAAAAAGGCCGGGCTCTATGTCTATGGCCTTGATGGTGCGGTCCGCCATTTCGTTCCGGCTGGCAGGCTGAACAATGTCGATCTGATCGACATGGGCCGCCGAGGCGTGATTGTCGTCGCGAGTGATCGCAACGACAAGGCACAGGCTTTGCTTCGCCTTTACCGGCTAGACAAGCGCAGCGGTGCTCTCACGGAGCTTGGCGCAATAAGCGGAGGGTCGGGCGAAGCCTATGGTGTTTGCTTGATGCGCATCAGGCGCGAACTCCACGCCTTCTCGGTGCTCAAGCATGGCGCAATTCATCAGGTTCGGATCGACATTGCGGGGGGCAAACCAGCGGGCGAGATCGTGCGCAGCATGTCACTGGCCACCCAGACCGAGGGCTGCGTCGCCGATCCGCGTACCAGAACGCTCTATGTCGGCGAAGAGGATCGCGGCATCTGGGCCTTCGATATCCGTGAGGGCGGTTCGCCTGAAGGCAAACTCGTGACTGCGGTCGATGGTCAGCATCTGGTTGCCGATGTCGAAGGATTGGCGCTAGCACCCAAGGGGCGGCACGGAGGATGGCTGGTTGCTTCGTCGCAAGGTGACAATGCCTATGCTCTCTTCAGCCTGCCAGAGATGAAGCCCGCCGGACGCTTTCGCATAGCGCCGGGTCAATTCGGCGCGACCGAAGAAACCGATGGTATCGCGCTGGTGACTGGCCGATTTGGCCCTGCCTATCCGGGCGGGCTGTTCATTGCGCAGGACGGCAAAAACGCCCCTGCTGCGCAGAACTTCAAGCTGGTATCCTGGCGCAATGTGCTCTCTGCGATTAGCAAAGCTGGATCGGGTAAAGGCCAATAAAGCCGGTCAAAGCCTCACAACAGGTCGGCAGAACGGGCGATGGCGGAAATGCCGCGCTTGCCCTCGATGCGGTCAAGCTGGACGATTACGTCGATCACCGAGGCGGCATATTCAAGCGTTTCGGCCCGCGTCAGCCCGATACCGGTCTGCATCGCCATCAGTGCGATCTGCTCAAGCGCGCCGCGCGGCGTATTGGCGTGAACGGTCGAGAATGATCCGGGATGGCCGGTGTTGATGGCGCGCAGGAAGCTGACCGTTTCGATGCCGCGCAGTTCGCCCAGCACGATGCGATCAGGGCGCAGGCGCAAGGCTGATTGCAGCAAGTCATTGGCTGAAACCTTGGCTTCGCCCAGTTCGCCCTTGACCGCGATCAGGCCAACACCGTTTGCACCCGGCAGGCGGAGTTCGGCCGTATCCTCGACCAGCACGACACGCTCACGCTCGGGAATCTCGCGCAGCATGGCGTTGAGGAAGGTGGTCTTGCCGGTCGATGTGCCGCCCGAAATCAGGATCGTCTGCCGCCGGGCGATCGCATCGCGCAGATAGGCAATCGGCGTTGCCAGTGGGTCGGGTGTGGGCGGCTGGATGGCGGGTTCGATGGGGCCGCGATCATAGGCATCGAGCGGCAGATCGATCAGGCGGTGGCGGCGTATGGCCATCGCCCAGTGGCGGCGCGTTGCCGGGGGACCGCAAAGCTGAATGCGCGCACCATCGGGAAGGGTTGCGGCCAGCAGCGGATGCTCACGGTTGATGCCCTGATGGCTGATCCGCGCGACCTGCTCGGCCAGACGTTGCAACAGATTGTCATCGACTGAGGGCAGCTTCACGCGCTGCATTCCGTGCACAGCAGCGTCTTCCACCCAGATTTCACCGGGCTGGTTGACCAGAATTTCGGTCACCGTCTCACGATCAAGCCACTCGCGGAATGGGGCGAGATAGGCATCAAGGTAAACGCTGCGCAGTGGCGGCGCGGCCCCATCATGGCTGGACTTGGGCATGGTGAGCACCGAGCCTGTCACTCGGTGGTGACTTTCGAGAAATCGAGATCACGCGCGGTGAAGACACGGATCGGCTGCCCTTGGCGAACGCGCACCGTCGGCCCGATCTGGCCGGACTGGCCAACAGCCGCTGCCGCCGCCGATTGTCCGCCACCGGCAACGATAACGCCGGCATTGCCGCCAATTGCCGAAAGTCCGCCCACCACCGAAAGCAGCATTGCCGAACCAAAGCGTTCGAAGAAGTGGCTGTTGACCTTGCCCGCAAGCCCGGTTTCGCCGCCAAAGCCGATGGCAGGCGAACCAATGTTGACCGAAACGCCATCGGGCCGGATCAGCCGCGTCCAGATCACATAGGCGCGCTTCTGGCCAGCCTGTAGCCCGCTTTTGTACTGGCCGATGAGCCGCGAGGAACGCGGGACCAGCACGCGGGTGCCATCAAACGAACGGACATCAACCGAAACGACAGCACGGACATAGCCAGGAACGTCGGTATCAATCGCGGTTTCGAGGACGGCAGGGATCAGGGTTCCCTGCGTTACCGTGGTCTTGGGATTGATCCCGGCGGTTGCCGTTGCGGCAGAGCCACCAACACCGCCGATCCGGGTGGCGAAATCATCGTTGCCATTGCCAGTCGCAGTTGGCGCTGATGCTGCGCCGGGGCCAACAGGAGCCATCGGCATCGACATCGGCAGGGAGCTGGCATCGAAAACGATTGTCGGTGCCGATGCCGGATTGGCTGCCGGGCCTGCGTTAACCGCTGACTGCGGCGGGTTGGCCAGAACGGCTTGCTGCGGTGGTGCGGACAACGGGGTGTTCGCCGGGGTAATCGCCTGAGAAGGAACTGCCGGAGCGGCCTCGACCAGCGGGGCAGGAGTGGCGGGTTGCGCTGCCGGGGCAGGGCGTACATTTTCCTGACGCGCCGAGCCCATGGACCACAAGGTTACTGCGCCCAGCAGGCCGACAATGCCAACACCGGCAACAAGCCCGAAGGTGTCAGAGCGCGGCTTGCGCTGGGTTACGGCTGGCAGAACGCTGCGCGTGGCAAGATCGATGATCTGCGCACCCATTGCCTCGCGCGGATCGCTATCTGCGCTGGAATCAATCCTGTCCGAAATGCGATGATTGAGGCGCATGGCTTATTGCCCCTTGCTGGCTGGAGGAGTCTGATCGGCACTGGGCTCATTCGCAGCCAGTGGTGGGAGGTCGGCGGGTTTGCGTAGCGGCCCCTTGTTTACCAGCGTTGCCATTTCACGGCCTGATCGCAGGATGATCACGCCCGGAACGCCATCGACCACGATAACATCGCCGCGGACGGCAAAATTTACCGGGCCTTCGGTGCCCTTTTCATCGCGCACCTGAATGGCCGGTAGCGCGCGGTCCGAGGCCCAGGTCAAATAGGTGGACGTGCCATCATCATAGATCCGCGCTGGCAGAAGATTGGTCTTGCCTTGCGTCCGCCAGGCGAAATTGAGCAAGGCCGGATCAACCGGACGGTCTGCTGGTCCGGCCTCGATGGCCTTGGCTTCATCGCTGGTCAGCGCCTGACCACCTGCCAGCTTGGGCAACAGATCGGTCTTGGGTTCCGCAGGATACTTGAAGCGCAGGACGTAAAGCGGATTGCCGCCCTGTCCGGCAACGAGGTCAAAGAAATAGGTCCGACGATCCGTGACCACGGTCATGTTGGTGCGGGCGCGGGCAGCAAGCGGCTTTACGAAAAGCAGGTTGGTGCGCTTGTTGGGGGTCACCTGCCAGCTGGTTGAATCGCCGATCGCCACGTTCTCGATGTGCTCATCCTCGGCAAAAGCGATCGAGGCCTGAATGCCGATGCGCCCTTCGATCTGGACGACCTCATCAGGATTGAACAGGCGGGTGGCCAGACGCGCATCGCGGGCATGGGCCGGAGTGGCGGCGGCAAGGGTCAGTGCTGTTGCCAGCAGCGCGGGGCGGATCATCGGATCATCTCCTTGGCCATGGCTGGCCGACTTTTGAAGCGACTGCCTACACCGCGCGCGCGCTGGGCTGGCAGGGATGGCAAGGACGTGCTGGCCTGACCGGGGACTTGCTGCACGATTGTTCTGCTTGAGCGGACGTGAGCCGGTCCTGTTTCGGCGGCCGCAGAGGATAGTGCCGGTGCCGCACCAGCTGCAGCCGCAACAACCGCGCTGTGTGAGGTCTGCCTTGCGGACGGTGCAGACGCGCTGGCAAGGGCGTGGTCATAACTGGCGGGCTGTGCAGTCATTTGCGCGGATGATGAACCTGCCTCACGGGCAGCATCATTGCCAAAGATGTTCCATGCCGAGACGATCGAATTGGCCACTTTGAGCACCATCGCCATCAGCGCAACGTGCACCGCTGCAATGGTGAACAGCGCCATGGAAGCGCGGCCATCAATGCCTTCTGCGCCGCGCATTGTTGAGACTATCGGGATCAGCAATTCGATCATCAGCCCGCCGCCGGTGACGACGAACAGCGGCGTGACGGCAGTCAGCACGACCCCGCGCAGCCAGCCAGCGCAGAGTCCGCGCGTGCCGGGGAACAGCGAAAAGACGACAAATACCGGGCCAACCGCAAGCAGCACAGCCAAGGCAATCCGGGCGGTAATCAGCGCGCCAACCGTTCCCAGCAGCAATAGCAAGGCGCTGAGCCAGACCAGACTGCTGGGCGTGATCGCGCCTTGCGGAGTGGGAGAGGCAGCAGCGGTAGCACCAACACCCGTCACGCCCGGCTGGGCAACTTCGGCAATCGCGGCGAAGATGATATCCATCCGGTCGGCAAAAATCAGCGTGGCCGATCCCTTGGCGCCGGTGAGGATGCCGGCGATCTGATCGGGTGCCCCGATGACAAGATTCCAGACAACGCTTTGGTATGCGATCCAGCTGGTCGAAAAAGTCAGCACAAGACCTAACGTCATCATGCGCGGGGTGAGGGCGGAAATGCCGAGGCGGCTGCGCCCGGTGAGCAAGGACACGGCAAAGAAGGCGATATAGAGCGTCAGCACCGCCGTCAGCGCGGGTAGCAGTGCGCCCTCGGTGCCGAACAAGCGGCCAAATGCCGCACTGGTTGACTCGTTTGCCAGACAGTCAACCGCGCGGAGCGCCGGTGCGACACCTAACGATGCACTTTCAGTCAGCTGATCGCAGGCGCTCATTCGGCTGCCTCGGTCCAGATTGCCTCGTCATCGGCTTCCGCGCCGGGCCACATTTCACCCGTCAGTGCCGGATACCAGCCCGCAGGTTCATCGCCATATTCATGGCGCAGCGTATCAAGCTTGCGCACGATGCTTTCGCGGCCCGAAAGCACAGTCAGGACTTCCGGCATATCCGACAGGTCAAGGCGCACCACCACCGAGGCATCGGGCTGGCGTATCAGGAAGCAGCGGCTGTGCGCAGGCAAGGTGCGGATCAGTTCCAGCTCATGCTCGGTAAGGCCGAAACCTTCGCAATAGTCCTCGGCTCGCGCGCGGGCATTGGGCATGAAAATCATCGTTGCGGTCTGCTCGACCAGCGCGGTGGATATGCGGCTGTCCAGCGCATCACGTGCCGATTGGGTGGCGAAGCCGACCAGCGCATTGCGCTTGCGCAGGGTCTTGAGCCAATCGCGGATACGGGCGGCAAACACCTCATCGTCGAGCGCCTTCCAGCCTTCATCGATCAGGATCATCGTTGGCTGGCCGTCCAGCCGTTCCTCGATGCGGTGGAACAGATACATCATCACCGGGGTGCGCAGCTTTGGCGTTTCGAGCAGCACGGTCATGTCAAAGCCCAAGGTGCGGGCGGACATATCAAGCTTGTCTTCAGGATTGTCGAACAGCCAGCCGTGCTCGCCCGTGCCGATCCAGGCATCAAGCCGGCCGGCAAGGTCGCCGGGTTCTGGGCGGCGGCTACCCGCCAGCAGTTCGCGGAAATGGACAAGACGGCGCAGCGATGGATCGTTGGCATAAGCCGCATCAACAGCACCGGCGATGGTCGCCAGTTCCTCCGGACCATTGGCGGCGAGCATGACACCAAGCCAGGAGCGCAGAAACGCCCGGTTGGTGGGAGAATCCGCCATGGCGAGCGGGTTGAAACCGGTTGGCGCGCCTGCCGCGATCCGGCTGTAAGTGCCGCCGATGCCGCGAACGAACACTTCCGCGCCGCGATCCTTGTCGAACAGGATCGTGCGCGGTGAATACTTCTGCGCCTGCGCCGCAAGGAAGTTCATCACCACGGTCTTGCCAGAACCGGACGGACCGATGACGCTGAAATTACCCAGATCACCGTAGTGGAAGTTGAAAAAGAAGGGGGTCGAGCTGGTCGTCTGGAGCAGGGTGACGGCATCGCCCCAGTGGTTGCCGCTGGCCTGACCCAAGGCGAAACCGTGCAGCGATCCAAAGCAGGCCATGTTGGCGCTGCTGATCAGGGCGCGGCGCACGATGAATGCTTCGTTGCCGGGGAACTGGCACCAGAAACCGGGCTCAAGGTTCACATCTTCACGCACCGCCACGGCACCGGCATCGGCCAATGCAGCAGCGCAATTTGCGGCGGCTTCATCAAGGCTTTCCAGCCGATCACTGCGGACCAGCACGCTGAGGTGGTGATCGCCAAAGCCGACCGCACCAACGCCCAAGGCATCGCGTGCCGATTGCATTTCGCGCCGCTCGGACTGCGCTTCCTCGTCAGCCGACCTTAACCGGCGAATGGCCAGATCAATCCGTTCGCGCGCCACCTGACGGTCAGCCGGAGCGTAGCTCTCGGTCAGGACCATTTCCTGAGGCAAGCGCAGCAAGGCATCGGTAAGCCCCGGTGAGGTGCTGTCGGGATAGTCCTTCAGACTGACTAGTGCGGCAAAGCTGCTTTTGCCCGCACCGCGCAGCTCAAGCGCATCAAGCCCGACATTCAAACGTGTATAGGGCAGCATATGGCCGATATCGGTGCCCTCGGCAGGGCGGCGGACAGGCCGCATCTCGCCATTGTAAAGCGCCGAAAGCAGTTCCAGCACTTCGGAACAGGTGCCGCCAGCCGCCGGATAATCGCCCAGCAGCCGCGCGCCATACGAACTCAACGATGCCACCATCGCGGTTGCGGCGGCCCGCAAGGTGCGCAGATCGGCTGGATCAGCTTCTGTCGCCGCATCGCCGCGCCGATTGAGCATCCGGCCTATTCGCTCCGGCCACCCCGATTTGCCTCGCGCCGGTCGCCGGATCAAGGTGATGAACTGATCGTTGACGAACAGCGCACCTCGGCGCATCCGATCACGCCAGCGCGCATCGATATGGGCGGCCAGCAGGTCGTCGAAAGTGGAGTTGATCTCAACTTCGACGCGGCGGCGGATGACATGGTGATACAGCACGAAGCGCGCATCGAGCGAGCTGCGCAGCACCACTTCGCGGGTAGCGGTATGGGCGCTGAGTTCGTCGCTATCGGTCGTCTCGAAGCTGATTCCCGGCACCAGCAGCGAAAGCATGACCGAGCCATCGCGCAGCAACACGATATTTTCATCGACGAGCGAATGGTACGGCAGGCGATCACCCGCCTGCGTTTCCTTTTTCGCCCAGGATGCCGCGCCTAAAAAGTCGGCTGCGCTGGAAAAAATGCCCATTATCGTTTTTCCCTCATGCCGCGTAGCTGTTGCAGCCCCAGCGCTGCCAATTGCGCACGCGCGGACAGCGGCTGACCTTGGTGATCCACAGATCGAAGATCCGCGGCTCTCGCAGGCAGGCAAGATAGCCGACAGCGTGAATTGCCAGGGCGATCGGCAGGGCCAGAAAGCTTTTGGTGATCAGAAACAGTTCGGTGGTCACCGCTGCGTTAATGATGAAAAAGCTGTAGGTCACGCCCGCGAACATCTGCGGGCGCGTCAAGGCGCGATGCACTGGGAAGCGGATGAGGTTCATCGCCCGTCAGCCCGCCGCTGCGGCAGACTGAATGCCTGTGACAATGGCGCCAGCGCCAAACAGGATGAAACAGCCGATAATCACGGTTGCGCCAAAGCGCCAGTTCATCCGGCCCGTCAGCATCATGAAACCGACCGCAGCCACTGCCATGACGGCAACCGCAGTGGCGACATTGCCCAGCAGGGTGCCCTGTATCCACGACAGTGCGGCGACAATCGGCCCCGAACCGCGCGGGTCAGCACCTTGTGCCAAAGCTGGTTGGGGCAGGGCGGCGGCAATCGTCAGAAGCAAAAGGCGTGAGAAGCGCATGGTGGTTATCTCCGGACCGATGCGGACAGGCGGCCAAGGATGGCTGCTACATAGTCCTGGGTTTCGCGAATTCGGGGGATGCCGTTGGCCTTGGCAACACGGCCAGGACCGGCATTGTAAGCGGCGAGTGCCTTTTCGACATCGCCACCAAAGGTATCGAGCTGCATTCTGAGGTAGCGCGCGCCGCCTTCAAGATTGGCCGATGGATCGTGTGGATTTACGCCAAGCTGCCGTGCAGTTCCGGGCATCAGCTGGGCAAGGCCGCGGGCACCAACGGGTGAACGTGCGCCTGTGTTCCAGCGGCTTTCCTGCCAGACCAAGGCTTCCAGAAGTGTTGGGCTGATATCGTATTTGGCAGCCAGTTCGCCAACGCGCGTCCGCCATTGCATCGGACCTGCGTCAAGACCAACTTCGGTGATCCCAAGTTCTGTAACCCGGGCGGCAGCGAGCTCGGCGGTCTCCGGCGTAACTGTACGGGCAGCGGCATAGTCAGTAGCGCCATAGTCGGCGCGCTGGGGGCCACCGGCTATCCAGGTGGCACCGCCGTCGTGCAGTTCAAGCACATCGGCAAGGGCAATGGTCGGCGTCGCCAGCAGCGACACGACAATTGCAATAAACAGCGAATCGGCCATGCGTAAGCGACTCATTGCGCCCTCCTTGAGGTCGCGATGCGCCAGTCACATGACAGCTCTGTGACGGTTGCAGGTCAATAATCTCGATTTGGATGGTGCCTTATATATAAGGGGCACCTGTGACTATTGCCACCAGCGCCCCTATCGGCATCGTTATTGCAGCGTCAGATTTTGGCGGGCAGCTCGATCAGCGCAGAGCCAGCACCGCTCCGGTTTCAAGCAGCGCATTCGCCTTCCTTGCTGCGCGGCGCGAATCCAGCCAGCTGCCGTCGGCAAGCTCCAAATCAAAGCGGTTCTGGCTGACGATGGCCGCCCGGAAATAGCTTTTGGCATCATTGATGCGGCCAAGCCGCGCGCTGGCCGTGCCAAGATTGATCAGAGCGGCAGGATCATCGCGTTCAAGCTGGGTGTTGGCTTTGATGCGGGCAATCGCTTCAAGCGGCTGGTTGGCAACAAGTTCTGCGTAACCGACATCGACGCGGTTCGGGTTCGCCTCAACGGTGACGATTGTACCTGCTGACTGCGCGAGCGCTGACTGTGCGAACAAGGCACCGACAAAAAGAATGGTTGAAGACATGGCAACACTCCCGTGGTTTTGTTTGTTGCCCGGATGATATGGTCCAAAAAAGCAATCTGCAAGAAAACTACAAAACTGTCATAAAACTGAAACAGGACTGTGCATCTGGCGGAAATGCTTGAGTCGCAGCTTTGGCCACCGATCAATCGCCTGAGTGACTCATGGTTGTCGTATAGCTGTCATCACCATGGTCATAGTTACGAAAACATACTGTCATTTATCCCCCCTACTTGCCGATTCGCGACGGCCAAACTGGTCGGATCGTTCGATTCTCAAGGGGAACCTATCGTGAAGAAGATCCAGGGCTTGTTCCTTGCCGGCTGTAGCGCTCTAGCGCTCGCTGGTTGCGGTCCGGAAGACATTGCCTCGCCCGGAACTGGCGGTAATGTCATCATTAATCCGGCTCCAGCGCCTACTCCTACGCCGACACCGACTGGTCCTGCCACTGTCACGGCAGCTGCTGGCTGCCCGACCATCGCCGATCCTCAGGGTTTGACCGACGGCGGCACGATCACCGGACCGACCGGCACCTGGCGCGTTTGCCGCCTGCCCGCCCTGATCAAGGCTTCGATCAGCCTGCCCAAGATTGCCGGGCTGCTTTATGAGATCAACGGCCGGGTCAACGTCGGTTGCGATGGCGGCTTTGTTGCGCCGACTGTCGGTGCCCCTGTGACATCGTCAACCGTCGGCTGCACGACGGCGCTGACGGCTGATACCGCCGTGACGCTGACCATTGCGCCGGGTTCGATACTTTACGGTGCAACCGGACAATCATGGCTTGCCGTCAATCGCGGCAACAAGATCGCCGCTGCTGGCAGCGCGTCACAGCCGATCATCTTCACCAGCCGTGACAACGTCCTTGGCCTCAACGACGATACATCGCAGGGTCAGTGGGGCGGCGTCGTGCTGATGGGCCGCGGCCGTGTGACCGATTGCAACGTTGGCACCGTGGGCGCCAACACCTGCGAGCGCGACACTGAAGGTTCAGCCGATCTTGCCCGCTTCGGTGGTACTGACAACGCTTATAACGCCGGCCGCATAAGCTTCGCGCAGATCCGTTATTCGGGCTTCGTGCTTGGTTCCAACCGCGAGCTTCAGGCGCTGACCACCGAAGGTATCGGTTCGGGTACTGTACTGGATCACATCCAGTCGCATAACAGCTCTGACGACGGCGCAGAGTTTTTCGGCGGCGCGATCAATATGCAGTATTACATTGCAACCGGCGCAGACGACGACAGCCTTGACGTTGACACCGGCGCGCAGATGAACGTCCACTACGCCATGCTGCTGCCGCGTCCGGCAAAGGGCGATGCCCTGTTCGAAATCGACAGCAATGGTGCCGAAACCGACACCCCGCGCACCACGCTGAAGGTAGCGAACTTCGTTGCGGTGCAATCGCAGACCAGCTCGGACAACGAAGCGAATGACCTCGGCGCTGCGTTTTTCCGGGGCAATTCAGACACGACCCTGGCGAACGGCATCATCATTGCTCCGAACAACGAGTGCATCCGCATGAACGGTTCGGGCGCTACACCGGCAACCTTGCTGGCGCGTTCGGTGGTGATGGCTTGCAATGCCACGAAATATCTCGGTTCGGGCAGCTACACCGCTGCTCAGGTCCAGACGGCGTTCGGCTCGGGTGCGAACAACAACAATGATGCCTTCACCTCGACGCTGGCTTCGCTGTTCTTCAACGGAACCAATGAAGATGCCGTGGCGGCCTTCGATGTGTCGACGCTGGGAAGTTTCTTCACTTCCGCCAGCCCGAACCGGATTGGCGCTGCCTGGACCGGCAACGCGGCCTGGTACACGGGTTGGACCTGCAACAGCTCGACCGCCAATTTCGGCGCGAGCTCGGGAGCCTGCACGTCGCTGCCGACGAGCTGAGCCCAGGCTGCCTGACTTGAATGCGGGGGCAGCCAGTTTCTGGCTGTCCCCGCCCTTGCATTTGATACTAGGGGAATTTCGATGTCCATCTCGTCGCGACTGGCCGGGAGCTTGTTGTTTACCTCGGCGCTCTGCTCGCCATCCATGGCTCTTGCACAGGCAGTTGCTGGGGCGGAGCAAGCCAATCCGCCGGTTGAACAACCCGCCCCCGTCGAGCAACTAGCCGCAGAACAGCCAGCAGCAGAAGAAGTGGATGTTTCGGTTCCGGGCGGCGAAATCGTCGTTACCGGTTCGCGTGATCGCAACCTCGCCAAGACATCCGATCAGGTGGTTTCCGTGCTCTCATCGGCTGAAATCGCCCGGACCGGTGATGGTAATATTGCCGGAGCGCTGGGCCGTGTGACCGGTCTCAGCGTGGTCGGCAATGGCTATGTTTATGTGCGCGGTCTTGGTGATCGCTATTCGCTGGCGCTGCTCAACGGCTCGCCGCTTCCCAGCCCTGAGCCGCTCAAGCGCGTTGTGCCGCTTGATCTGTTCCCCAGCAGCGTGATTTCCTCATCACTGGTGCAGAAGAGCTATTCGGTGAACTATCCCGGCGAATTCGGCGGCGGCGTGATCAACTTGACCACCAAGGCAGTGCCTCGCGACGGGTTCCTGACGATTGGTGGCGGTATTTCGCTCGACAGTGAAACCACGGGGCAGTTGGGCTATACCTATTACGGCAGCAAGTCTGACTGGACTGGCTTTGACAATGGCCAGCGCGATATTGCGCCTGCACTGCAAAGCTTTTTGGACAGCGGCAAGCGGATCAGTTCCGGCACAGTCAACACGCAGGCAATCGCCGGACAGCTCGTTACCGGGCGCAACGCGATTGTCCAGCGCTGGCGCGATCTTCCGCCAAACTTCAACGCTTCGATTTCGGCTGCCAAAACATTTCCGATCGGCAGTGCGGAGCTCGGCATCATTGCGGCGGCCGGTTACAACAACAAATATACTACCCGTCAGTCGCATCAGCAGACCTCGCTCAGCGCAGATCTTTCGACCATCGAATCAGATTTCACGCAACTCAACACCGATCAGCGCCTCGTGGTTAACGGGCTGCTGGGCGTGGGGCTTGAGATTGGCGAGCACAAGATGCGCTGGACCAGCCTGTTCATCCGCGACACCATCAAGCAGGCGCGGCTTAGCCTGGGCAACCGGCAACAGACTGCGGTTGATTTCATGCAGCAGAAGACTGCCTGGTACGAACGCCAGTTGCTCAACACGCAATTTGTTGGCGAATTCAAGCTGGCCGACAACATCAAGCTCGATCTTCGTGGCAGTTACGCCAAGACGCAACGCGAAGCGCCTTATGAACTGTTCTTCGAATATGTCCGTACCAATGCTGCGGCTGACCCCTATGGTGCCCACTTCGTCAACCGGCTTAACAACGGTAATGGCGGCGATGGGCGCATCACCTTTTCCAACTTGAAGGAAAGGCTCTGGTCAGCCGGTATTGATCTTACCTACCAGTTGAACACAGATATCAGCGCGACGGTGGGTGGTGCTATTTCTGACACCCGCCGAACCAGTTCGCGCCGTGACTTCCTGTTCCTTGCGCCAAGCTCGTTCCCGGCCGGGGTCGGTATGCTGCGTCCCGATCTGTTGATGGCACCCAACCTTGTTAATTATTTCAAAATCGAAATGATTGAAACAGATGAGGGCAATCCTGCTTTCGATGCCGGACTGCGCAATTGGGCCGGCTATGCCAAGGTCAATGCCCAGATCGCCGATGCGCTTAGCCTTGAAACCGGGGTGCGCTATGAAAAAGCCGACCAGAAGGTCAATCCGATCCAGGTGTTCACCGTCCCCGGCGCTTCGACTGCGGGCACTAATCTGAACCGCGCTTACTGGCTGCCTGCTGCGACACTGACCTGGCAATTCCGGTCGGATATGCAGTTCCGGTTGAGCGGTTCGAAAACCATCGCCCGCCCGCAGTTCCGCGAACTGATCAACCAGCCCTATTACGATCCGGATACCAACCGGCCTTATCGCGGCAACCCGCTGTTGATCGACGGGCAGTTGATCAATGCGGAAGCCCGGTTTGAATGGTACTTTGCCCCTGAGCAGAAAGTTTCAATCGCCGCTTTCTACAAGCGGATCACCAACCCGATTGAATCGTTCCTGAGTGGCGGCGATCTGATGACCTCATTCGCCAATGCCCCACGCGCAACTCTGTCTGGCGCAGAGCTTGAACTGCAGAAGCATTTCGATCTCAGTGGCCTTGGCGGGGATGGCAGCTGGTTCAAGAACCGCCGGTTCGCCATCAGCGCCAACTATACCTTCACCAAATCATCGTTGAAGGTTTCAGCTAGTGATACGACGAGCGTGTTCGGCGCCTCATCGACCATTGCCAGTGATTATTTCCGCGATGGCGCACCGCTGACCGGACAATCGAACCACATTGCCAACCTGCAAGTTGGTTTCGAGAACCAGGACAAGCTGTCACAGCAGACGATCATGCTGACCTATGCCAGCAAGCGCGTCATGAGCCGCGGTCTGAATGGCACGCCGCCGCAGCCTGACGTGATCGAGAATCCCGGTTTTCGCATTGATTTCGTTGCTCGCGAAGGCTTCGACCTTGGCGGCAAAGAGCTGGAGATAAAGCTGGAGGCGCGCAACCTGACCGCGCAGAAGCATGAGGAATATCAAATATCCGGAACCAACCGGATCGATACCAACACCTACAAACTCGGCCGGGTATTTTCGTTGTCGGGTTCGGTGAAGTTCTGACAGCGCCTGTTTCGGCAATATCCGTGTTGCGAACGAATAGACCCGGCACCTTGCGGTGACCGGGTCTATTCTTTTGCCATCGTCGATTTAGGGGGGCGGCACCCGCTCAGGGCAGGTCCAGAACATAGCCCAGCGAGCGTACCGTGCGCAGCGGCTCCCCCGCACCAACGGAATGCAAAGCCCGGCGCAAGCGGCCAATCCAGACATCGACGGTGCGCTCGTCAACCGGCGGATCCTGCTTGCCGAGCGCAGCGATCAGCTGTGAGCGGGTGAAGACCCGCTCAGGATGTTCGACGAAAAAGCGCAGCAGACGAAATTCATTCGGCATCAACTGGATCGGCACACCTTGCCATCGCGCTTGAAACGAAGCGAGACCAATAGAGAGTTCGCCCAGTGTAATTGTCTTCGAGATACCCACGTCATGATCACGCTGTTTTACTGACAGGATGCGATCGAGTATTGTTGCTCGCGTTACCGGGCCAAGCAAATAATCATCCGCCCCCGCGCGCAGTGCTTTGCGTCTTGCATCCTGATCATCCTCATCGAGAACTATCGTAATATGCGCCTGCAAGGTCAGAGGATTGCATCGCAGGCGCCGACAAACTTCGATTCCAGCTATATCCGGAAGCATCCAGTCCACAAATGCCCAAAGCGAACCTTCAATCAGAGGCAGATTCTCCAGACTGGTCCACTTATGGAATGAAACGTGAAGTCCATCATGCGTAAAAGGTGCCATTCCACCAGGTACATCACTAGTTACCAGAATATCGAAACGTCGCATGAATGAGGCCCTGATTTGTGCCTCATGTTTGCAGCGTTACTATGACGCCTCCGTGACGATTCGGCGACATCGTCTGTCACTTTCAGGCTAGATTTGAATCTCTGAGAAAATGGGCATACTTTATTGCAATACGATGATTGGCTGGCTTGAAGAGGGCGTAACTCATCTCCGATTAACGGAGCTTTCGCTGGCGAACCATGGCGCTTCAGCGACTACTTCAGTAGCCTGTTATTCGCCTATAACAGGCAAACAGAACCGATTTCGATCTGTGAGGAGACTGGCTTTGCGAAGCCGCGCATATATGTGGCGAAGACACAGGTGAATTACCCGCCCTGTTACGGATTGGGCGCAGAAAGTCCGCGAAACCCGGGGTCTTGCTGTCAGGTACCTTGATCTGTGACTAGTGCTGGGGTCTGGCGG
>CAMDQO010000007.1 GCA_945906105.1 Novosphingobium sp. Chol11
GCCAGACGCGCCAGATGGCCTGCATGATCGATGGCATTGCCGGGAATGGCATGGCCGTCGCTGGCGATGGGGATCACGCCGGGGGCATGAGGCTCACGGTTGCAATCGCAGACGAGGCGGCTGGCCGTGGCTTGGAAGGCGGCAGTGCCGGGGCGCTGCGCCATCAATGCGCCGACCTCCGCCACACCGATATCAAGCGCGATGTGCTGGGTGAGCAGCGCCGGATCAATGCCGAGTTCGATAACGGAAGGCACATGGCCGGATGCATGATCGGACACCACCAGAACCCCGCCGAAACGCGGTGTGCCAAGGATGCGGTAGGGAAGTTCGACCGTCATCTCAGCCGACCTGACATTTGCCACCAATCTGGTTGGCGTTTGGCAATTGTTTCAGCCGCTTCCAGCATGGCGTCATGATGCTCATACAGCGCAAAACAGGTCGCGCCAGAGCCGGACATTCGTGCCAACCAAGGATTGGCTGACCGCAAACCTGCCAGCACATCGGCGATTTGCGGGCAGAGCGCGATTGCCGGCGCTTCCAGATCATTCCGTCCGTTCAGCGCCATTTCGCGCAAAGTGCCCTGCGGCAATTCGCCGCGATCAACGCCGTCCCAGCCATTGAACACTGGCCCGGTTGAGAGTGGCATACGCGGGTTGACCAGCAACACTGGCGTTCCCTCCAAATCATTGTCGATGGGTTCCAGTTCGGTGCCCGTCCCGCGCCCAATGCAGGCGGTGGAGCGCACGCAGGCCGGAACATCGGCGCCCAGTCGCGCTGCACGGGACTGCCAATCATCGGGCAGTCCTTGCGCGCGCTCGACCATGCGAAACACAGCCCCGGCATCAGCCGAGCCTCCACCCAGCCCAGCGGCAACCGGCAGGCGCTTGTCGAGCGATACCGCCCACCCCTTGCCATGCGGCAAGGAATTGAGCACTTTGGCAACAATGTTATCAAATGGATCAGTGAGTTGTGAGCCAAACTCACCAAACATTCTCAGCTCATCCTGCGCTGCTGGAACAACCGATAGCTCATCCCCCGCATCGACGAAGGCGAACAGCGTTTCCAGCTTGTGATAGCCATCCTCGCGCCGGGCACGGACATGGAGCGCGAGGTTGATCTTGGCATAGGCGGTTTCGCGCAATCCGGTCACAAGTGCGGCCGATCACATATTCGGATAGTTCGGCCCGCCGCCGCCTTCGGGGGCGATCCAATTGATGTTCTGGGTGGGATCCTTGATGTCACAGGTCTTGCAGTGGACGCAGTTCTGGGCGTTGATCTGCAAGCGCTTGTCGCCCTCTTCACCGACGAATTCATAGACCCCCGCCGGGCAATAGCGCGCCTCTGGCCCGGCATAGAGCGGCAGGTTGATCGTTGTCGGTATCTCGGGATTGGCCAGCACCAGATGGCAGGGCTGATCTTCTTCGTGGTTGGTGAAGGAGAAGGAAACCGAGGTCAGGCGATCAAAGCTGATCACACCATCGGGCTTGGGATAATTGATCGGCTTGAACATATCCGCACGCATCAGAGATGAGGCATCGGTGTGGTGCTTCATCGCCTTGATGATCGGCATCTTGAGATAGCGCAGCCACATTTCGACGCCCGCCAGAACCGTGCCGAGCGCGCCGCCGAACTTGGCGACCATCGGTTCGGAATTCTGGACGAGTTTCAGTTCCCTGGCGATCCAGCTGTCACGCACGGCGGCGTCATATTCGCGCAAAGCATCCGCCTCGCGGCCCGCAGCGATGGCCGCCGCGATAGTGTCTGCGGCCAGCATGCCGCTTTTCATGGCGGTGTGACTGCCCTTGATGCGCGGCACGTTGACGAAACCGGCCGAGCAACCGGCGAGCACCCCGCCGGGAAAATCAAGCTTGGGCACCGATTGCCAGCCGCCCTCGTTGATCGCCCGCGCGCCATAGGAAACACGCTTGCCGCCTTCGAGAATGGCGCGAATCGAGGGGTGCTGCTTCCAACGCTGGAATTCCTCGAACGGATAGACGTGGGGATTCTTGTAATCGAGCGCGGTGACGAAGCCGATCGCCACCTGATTGTTCGCCTGATGATAAAGGAAACCGCCGCCCCACGAATCGCTTTCCGAAAGCGGCCAGCCCTGCGCGTGTATCACCCGGCCGGGGAAGTGCTTGGCAGGATCGATGTCCCACAGTTCCTTGATGCCAAGGCCGTAAACCTGTGGCTGGCAATCAGCCTCAAGGTCATATTTCGCCTTGAGCTGCTTGGTCAGATGGCCGCGAGCACCTTCGCAGAAGACGGTGTATTTGGCGGTCAGTTCCATACCGGGCTGATAATCGCCCTTGTGGCTGCCGTCCTTCCCCACGCCCATGTCACCCGTGGCAACGCCGCGCACCGCGCCCTTATCGTCGTAAAGAATCTCGGAGGCCGGAAAGCCGGGGAAAATTTCCACGCCCAGCTCTTCTGCCTTGCCCGCCAGCCAGCGGCACAGACTGCCAAGGCTGCCGGTGTAATTGCCATCATTCGACATATAGGGCGGCATGACGATGTGCGGCATCGAGAACTGCTTGTTCTTGCTCAGAAACCAGTGCCAGTTGTCGGTCACAGGAGTTTCCGCCATCGGGCAATCATCGCTCCGCCAATCGGGGAGCAGTTCATCGAGCGCCTTGGGATCAATCACCGCGCCCGAGAGGATATGCGCGCCAATCTCCGAACCTTTTTCAAGGATACAGACCGAAAGATCGGCATTGACCTGTTTGAGCCGGATCGCCGTGGCAAGACCAGCTGGGCCTCCGCCGACAACGACCACATCATAAGGCATGGATTCGCGTTCGCTCATGACTTTCCCCGTTTCATCCCGCGCCCCGTTTCAACCCGTGCGCAGTTCGGTTTAACAATAGCGCCTTGATTGCTGTCTGCAGAGAGGTCAAGGGTGAAGGCGATGCAGGCTGTACCCCAAGCACAATTGGCAGGCGATATCGCAGCAGCTTTGGCCTGGTGGCGTGAGGCGGGTGTCGATCACGCCTTTGCCGATGAGCCGAGCTGCTGGCTGGCGGAACCGGAAGCAATTGCCGAGCAAACGCCGCCTGCTCCCATGCAGCAACGCAAGGCTGCTGCCCTGCCAGCCGCAGTGCATCGCATCGGCAGCGACAAGGCGGAATGGCCTGCTGATCTAGCCAGTTTTCCCGCTTGGTGGCTGTCTGAAACTACGCTCGATTCAGGCCGCACCGTCGATCGCGTATCCCCGCGCGGGATAGCTGGCGCAGAGGTCATGGTACTGATCGAACAGCCTGAAGCGGTGGATAGCGAAAATCTGCTCTCGGGTCCGCAGGGAAAATTGCTCAGCGCCATGCTGGCCGCAATGGGTATCGCAGCTGATGCATGCTATTTCGCCAGCGTTCTCACCCGCCATACCCCGATGCCCGATTGGCGCGCACTGCACGAGGCGGGAATGGGCGAGATCGTGGCCCATCACGTCCATCTCGCTGCGCCAAAACGACTGATTGCCTTTGGCAGCAACATCCTGCCGCTTCTCGGCCACGATCCGGCGCAAAGCGCTCACAGTTTACAAGTCTTTAACCATGAAGGGCGGACAATCCCCTTGCTAGGAGCCCATGGCCTCGATGCGCTGATGCGTCCTGGTGCCAAACGAAGCTTCTGGCAGCGTTGGTTAGATTGGACTGAGGTAATTACCGCGTGACGATTCGTAAGTCTCAATTTCTGGCAGGTTTATGTGCCGCCGCCGCCCTGTTTCCGGCGCTGCCCGCCTATGCCAACAGCGCAGCGGTCGATTATTTCCGCAACCGGGCAGACCGCACTTCGGTCCCCAGCCTGCTAAGCCAGGACGAGCGCACCTATTACAAGGCGCTGTTCGCCGCGATTGACAAGCAGGACTGGGTAAAGGTCCAGTCGATGCTGGCGCAGAAAGGCGATGGCCCACTGCATCTGGTCGCCAAGGCCGAATATTTCCTTGATGGCAAGAGCCCCAAGGCCGAGCTCGACGCGCTCAATCAATGGCTGGCACAGGGCAGTTCGCTTCCCGAAGCCGAGCAGATCGCCTCACTGGCAGCCAAGCGCGGAGCCACTGCCCTGCCCCCGTTGCCCGGTGCGCAGTCTCTCGCCAGCCTGCCCTCCACGCCCAAGCGCATCCGCCCGCGTGAGACCAATGATGGCACCATGCCCGGCTCCATCGCCGCGGGGATTCAGGCGAGGATCAAGGCTGACGATCCGCTCAGCGCGCGGGTGCTGCTTGATGGCATTGATGCTACACTCAGCAGTGGTGCGCGAGCCGAATGGCGCGCGAAGGTGGCCTGGGCCTTCTATATCGAGAATGACGATACTTCCGCCTATGCCCTTGCCCAGACTGCGGTTGACGGCTCTGGCCCGTGGGTAGCGGAAGGCCTGTGGACAGCGGGGCTGGCCTCATGGCGGCTGAACGATTGCCAAGGCGCCGCCGATGCCTTCGCCAAGACCTCAGAGCTTGCCGAAAACGCCGAACTGAGAAGCGCCGCCTATTACTGGCAGAGCCGCGCATTGGTGCGGTGCCGCAAGCCCGAACAGGCCGCAGCGCCGCTCAAACTGGCCGCCGCACGCGATGAAACGCTTTACGGCATGATGGCTTCCGAGCAGCTCGGTCTGAAAATACCCGAAACCCACAGCGCCGCCGATTTCAGCCAGTCTGACTGGCAGCGCCTGCGCGATGTGCCCAATGTCCGCACCGCCGTTGCGCTCGCCGAGATTGGTCAGGATGGCCTTGCCGACGAAGTGCTGCGCCATCAGGCGCGCATTGGCGACCCTTCGTTTTACCAGCCGCTCTCACGTTTGGCGCGCGATATCGGCCTGCCCGCCACTCAGCTGTGGATGGCCTATAACGCCCCCTATGGCGGCAAGCCCGAACCGGCGACACGCTATCCCACGCCCAAGTGGACCCCGGCGACCGGCTGGCGCATCGATCCGGCGCTGGTCTTTGCCCATACCTTGCAGGAATCGGTATTCCGCGCCAAAGTGGTAAGCCCCGCCGGTGCCAAGGGGCTGATGCAGATCATGCCCGCCGCCGCCAAGGACCGCTCGGCAGAACTGGGCATTCCCGGCAGCGCCGCAGACCTTGGCATCCCGCAAGTCAACCTCGCCTTCGGGCAGGCGCACCTCCAGATGCTGCGCAATGCCACTGGCACACAGGGGCTGCTGCCCAAGGTGATGGCCGCCTACAACGCTGGTATCCTGCCGATTTCGCGCTGGAATACCGAGATCAAGGACAAGGGCGATCCGCTGCTGTGGATCGAATCAATCCCGTACTGGGAAACGCGCGGCTATGTGAACATCGTCATGCGCAATTACTGGATGTATGAGCGGCAGGCCGGCGGCCCATCGGAAAGCCGTATGGCGCTGGCGCAGGGCTTGTGGCCGACTTTCCCCGATCTCAATGGCAGCGAGGGTATGCGCATGGCATCAAATGGAACTCTGATCCGTGGCCGTTGATCCTTCGCGGGCATTCAAGCCGATCAACGTGGCCCTGCTCACCGTGTCTGATACGCGCACGGCAGCCGATGACACTTCGGGCGACATTCTGGCCGAGCGCATAAAGAACGCAGGGCACAACCTCGTCGCCCGCGCCATCGAAGTGGACGACGTGGCCCGCGTGTGCAGCCGGTTCAATAACTGGCTCGATGATCGCAACGTCGATTGCATCATCACCACCGGCGGCACCGGCCTGACTGGCCGCGATGTCACGCCCGAGGCGCTGGACCGGATCAAGGAAACCAGCGGCGGCAAAGACATCCCCGGCTTTGGCGAGCTGTTCCGCTGGATCAGCTATGGCACCATCGGCACCTCCACCATCCAGTCACGCGCCATGGCCATGGTCTCGCGCGGGAAATATATCTTCGCGCTACCTGGATCAAACGGCGCGGTAAAAGACGGCTGGGACGGGATTCTGGCCGAGCAACTCGACAGCCGCAACCGGCCCTGCAATTTTGTCGAGCTGATGCCCCGGTTGAAAGAGGTTTAGGGTTCAGGCGGCCAGAACTTGAAGGGCAAATGCGGTTGTTGTGATGGGCCTGCCCCCCTATGACTGACACATGAAACCGAAAATTTTGACGACGTTGCAAGGCTATTCGGGCAAGCTGCTTGTCGCTGATGTCGTCGCCGGATTGACCGTGGCCATGGTGGCTCTGCCGCTGAGCATCGCCATTGCGATTGCTTCCGGGGCAGACCCCGCCAAGGGCATTGTCACGGCGATTGTCGGCGGCTTTCTGATTTCACTGCTGGGCGGCAGCCGAGTCCAGATCGGTGGCCCGACCGGCGCTTTCATTGTCGTCGTTTTCGGCGTCATCGCGCAGCACGGCTATGATGGTCTGGTGATTGCCACACTGATGGCCGGTGTCATTCTCGTTGTCGCCGGGCTGCTTCGGGTCGGAAATCTGATCAGCCATATTCCCGAAGCCGTGGTCAACGGCTTCACCATCGGCATCGGCATCATCATCGCAGCCAGCCAGTTCAAGGACACCCTGGGTTTGCAAATGGCGAGCGTTCCAGCCGAATTTATCGAGAAAATCCGCGCGCTGTGGGCGGCGCGGGAATCGCTGAACGGCGCATCATTGGCAGTGGCACTGGCGGCGCTAGCACTGATCGTGCTGTTCCGCCGTCTGGCCCCCAGACTCCCCGGTCTGCTTTTTGCGGTGGCGATCGTCTCGGCGCTGGTGGTGGTGATGAAGCTGCCGGTGGATACCATTCATTCGCGCTTTGGTGACTTGCCGAACCGGCTGCCCATGCCGTCAATTCCGGCAATATCGCTCGCCCGGCTGGTGGAACTGCTTCCGTCTGCCTTGGTCATCGCTTTTTTGGCCGGGGTTGAATCGCTGCTGTCAGCGATGGTTGCCGACAAGATGATCGCCAGCAGCCACCGGCCCAATGCCGAAGTGATGGCACAGGGTTTTGCCAATATCGGCTCTGCCCTGTTCGGTGGCCTTCCGGCGACAGGGGCCATCGCCCGCACCGCAACCAATGTTCGTGCAGGCGGCAAAACGCCGGTTGCCGGACTTGTCCATGCCTTGGTCATTCTGGTAGTGATGATGCTGTTTGGCGGGCTGGCCGGATATCTCGCCATGCCGGCGCTAGCTGCACTGCTGCTAATGACCGCCTATAATATGAGCGAACCGCACAAATGGCGCAGCTATCTGGCCGCGCCAAATGACGAGCGGCTGCTGTTGTTACTCACCCTGTTGCTTACGGTATTCGCCGATCTCACGGTCGCCATCGGGGTGGGTGTGGCCGTGGGATTAGCGATGCGGTGGCGAAAAAAAGATGCACCGATCAACGATTGGCAAGTTCCGGATCGCTAAAGCTTTCAAGCCCCGTACCGCACCAACCGGCTATCGAGCACCGCTGCCGTGCGATGTACGACCACATCGGCCTTGTAATCGGGGTCTGTCACCAATGCCAGAAAGGCGCTTGCCGCCGGAAAACCCATGATGAACACGCGGTCCCATTCAAAATCCGCCGGACCGGTGATCACGCCTTCGAAACGCCCTTGCCAGACTATGCCGCCGCCCAGCCGTTCGATGAAGGGGACGACGCGGATGAGGTATTCGGCAAAAGCCTGCTCACCGCTCCACCCTTGCCCGGCGAGCGCGTGGTCTTCGGGGTAAGCGGCCACATCGCGGTAACGAATCATATTGAGCAGCTGCATCGGCTCATCGCGCGGCAGAGCCTTGAAAGCGGCGAAATTCTCGCGGCTGGGATCGATGTAATGCATGGTTGAGGTGCCTAGTTTATCTCGCTCTCATCCACCACCGGGCGGCTTTCGCGCGTGCCGCGGTAAAGCACTTCCGGGTGCAAGGGATCTCCGGCGATGATCACATGGGCATCATGTACTTCGACCAGCGCGCCGACAAAGGGAAAGCCATCAAGGCTGCCCGTCACCCGGAAGCTCACTGTGTCACCGACTTTGAAGATCTTTTCATCGAAGTTGAATTCAAACGGGCAGTCATCGCCCTCGCCCATACCCTGCATTGGAAATCTCCTTTGTGCCTAGATAGTATCAGCAGCGCACAAACGACAAGGGCCACCGGATTGCTCCGGCGGCCCTGTGAAGTGGATCATGCAGAAAGCCTTAGCCGACGATTTCTTCGGGCTTGAAGAAATAGGCGATCTCAATCGCGGCGTTCTCGTCGCTGTCGCTGCCGTGAACGGTGTTGGCTTCGATCGATTCGGCGAACAGCTTGCGGATCGTGCCTTCGGCGGCGTCCTTGGGGTTGGTCGCGCCCATGATGTCGCGGTTAGCCTGCATGGCATTTTCGCCTTCAAGCACCTGCACAACGACCGGGCCAGAGATCATGAAGCTGACCAGTTCGCCAAAGAACGGGCGTTCCTTGTGGACGGCATAAAAGCCTTCGGCCTGTTCGCGGCTCATGTGGATGCGCTTGGAAGCGACAACACGAAGCCCGGCTTCTTCCAGCTTGGCGGTGACTGCACCGGTCAGGTTGCGGCGGGTGGCATCGGGCTTGATGATCGAAAAGGTGCGGGTAGCCGCCATGGTTTGGTTCCTTGCGAGACAATTATGATTTCGGGATGGCGCGCCCCTAGCCGGGAAAATGCTGCGCTGCAAGAACAGGCGATTTAACCAGCCTCAGCCCATTTGCCGCCATCCTGCTTCCAGAAATGGCGTTCGGTGTCTTCGCGTGATCCCAGATCACGCCATAATCCGCGCGCGGCATCAAGCGTTTCACCATCAAAGAACAGGAACACGCGCTCAAAGCCATCAGGTTCACGCCATTTGCCATCGGCGAGCGCGAGGAATGTGGCACCGTTGGCAGGCTCCACCGCTTCGGCAAGCAGGATCGGCTGGCGCGCATCATGCGGTCCACCTGCCCGGCCATTGGCGAGGAAATCGCCGCCGACTGCCCACAGCGCCTCACCGATGCGATCAAGCCGATCCGCGTCGTCCGCCACCACCAGCAGACGCTTGCCCGCCTTCAGCGTGGCGCGCGCGATCTGCGCGACCGCTGTTTCGACCGGATCACGGCTGAGCTGATAGAAATCGACTCTCATGCGATTATGGCATCAGCCCTCAAGATTATCGCGCACATAGCGATCCAGCAGCCGCACGCCATAGCCGGTTGCGCCCTTGTCCCAGGTTGCGCCGGGCTTATCGGCCCAGACCATGCCCGCGATGTCGAGATGCGCCCAAGGCGTACCCTTATCGACGAAACGCTGGATGAACTGCGCGGCGGTGATGGAACCAGCATAACGCGACCCCATGTTCTTCATGTCGGCAATCGGGCTGTCGATCATCTTGTCGTAAGCCGGGCCCATCGGAAAACGCCACAGCTGCTCGCCCGATGTCTTGCCCGCTGCCGTCAGCTTGTCAGCCAGGGCATCATCGTTGGAGAAAATACCCGCATATTCATGCGCGAGGGCAGCGATGATCGCGCCGGTCAGCGTCGCCAGATCAATGATCGCAGCGGGCTTGCACTCTTTCTGCACCCAGGTGATCGCATCGCTGAGCACCAGACGCCCTTCGGCGTCGGTGTTGATCACCTCAATCGTCTGGCCCGACATCGAGGTGACGACGTCACCGGGACGCTGCGCGTTGCCATCGGGCATATTTTCGACAAGCCCACAGACCGCGACGACATTGGCCTTAGCCTTACGCAAGGCCAAGGAGAGCATGGCACCGGCGACGGCCCCGGCCCCGCCCATGTCCCACTTCATGTCTTCCATGCCCGCAGGCGCCTTCAGGCTGATGCCGCCGGTATCAAAGGTCACGCCCTTGCCGACAAAAGCGGTTGGCTGGGCATCACCGCCGCCGTTCCACTTGATCACCAGCAGGCGCGGCGGACGGGCAGAACCCTGCGCCACACCGAGCAATGCACCCATGCCGAGATTTTTCATCTCGCCCTCATCCAGCACCGTAACTTCAAGCCCGGTTCCGGCATAACGTGCCTGACACCGCGCGACGAAGCTTTCAGGATAGATCACATTAGCCGGTTCGGTGACCAGTTCGCGCGTCAATTCAACGCCTTCTGCCACCGCCGACTCAGCGGCCCATGCGGCCTTCGCTCCTTCGGGCGCATGGATCACAGTGATCGTCTTTAGCGTGACCTTCTGCTCATCCTTCATCGTCGTGCGATAGGCATCATGGCGAAAACCGCGCAGGCGGGCACCCAGCAGCAGGGCAGCAGCCTCGGCCCGAGTGAGATCAGCGCCTGAAAGATCAATCGTCAGCGAAGTTTCGCCCGATGTCAGATATTTTGCCGTCAGCGCTGCCCCTGCCTTTTCCAGTGTCCTGATCCGGCCCGCATCGCCTTTCTCCCCAGCGCCGAGCAGAACGGCGCGCACCACACCATCGCCGCGCACAACAAAACCTTCGAACAGCTGCGCTGGTTTGCCGGTGAAGCGCGAGGCAGCAGCGCCTTCGATCAGCACCGTTTCAAGGTCCGCAGGAACCGCGCCCTGATTGACCACACGGGCGATCAGACGGCTTGAGGAAGGCGCGGCGGCGAAAATGATCTTCATGAAAGCTCCGGGACAATTGTGGGCATTGCGGCGGAACGATGAAAAAGCACCGCCAAGGCGGATTGCAGTTAGGCGCGGGCGGTGCGATAGGCAAGGGATGCTCCCAGTTCCGCAGTCAGTGCCGCAGTCCAAGATGCAAGCCCGGAATACACGCTTGCACCGCTGGTTGGCGGAGGCCGCTTCGCTTGCCTTCGTCATACTCGCCACGCCTGCCGTCGCGCAGGATGCCTTGGTGGCTGAGACTGCTTTGCCCGCAAAAGCTGTCAATGCATCAGAAGACCCCGTCACCTTCGAGGCAGACAAGGTTGCCTACAACTATGACGCCGAGTCGGTCACGGCCTCGGGCAATGTCGTGCTGCGCCGCGATGGTCAGTCAGTTCGGGCTGATACGGTAAACTGGAACCGCAAGAGTGGTCAGATTGTCGCCACCGGCAATATCCGGCTGGTCGACAAGGACGGCAATCAGCTGTTCACCGAAAGAATGGAGCTGACCGACGAGCTTAAGGCCGGGGCGATGGACGATCTGCTGATTGCGCTGCGCCAAGGTGGCAGAGTCGCGGCAAAATCCGGCAGGCGCGAGGCCAGTGGCCGTATCATTCTGACCAAGGCGAGCTACACCGGCTGCGCTGTCGAAGACGATCAGGGCTGCCCGAAAAATCCCAGTTGGCGCGTCAATGCCGAACAGGTCGCCTTTGACCCCGAGGCCAAAAATCTGCGCTTCAAGGGTGCGCGGATGGAGCTGTTCGGCCTGTCGCTGCTGCCGCTACCGGGGCTGGTGCTGGCAACCGATGGCCGCGCGATAGACGGCTTGCTGATCCCTGACCTGCGGCTCTCCGCATCAAACGGCGTCGAAATCAGCGAGGGTTATTACAAGCGGCTTGGGCCCAGTGCCGATCTGCAAGTCAAAGGCTATGTCTATACGCAGGCGGCTCCGATGATCTCGGCGCAATACCGGGCGTTGACCGATATCGGTGCCTTTCAGTTTACCGGCTATGCCACCCGCTCTGCGCTGATTCCAGTGTCGGGAAAGGGCACAGCCCAGACCACCGAGGCGCGTGGCTATCTGTTCGGCAATGGCCGCTTCCAATTCAATCCCAACTGGAGCCTGACCGCTTCGGTGCGCCTCGCCAGTGATCGCACCTTCCTGCGGCGTTACGATATCAGCCGCGATGACCGGCTGCGATCAACCTTCGAACTCGAGCGGATTGATGCCACCAGCTATCTATCGATAGCCGGCTGGGCGACGCAGACATTGCGCGTGGGTAATTCACAGGGCCAAGTGCCGATTGCGCTGCCAGTGGTCGATTTCCGCAAGCGGATGACCGATCCCTTGCTCGGTGGACGGGTCGAACTGCAATTCAACAGCCTCGCCATTTCGCGCACCAGCGGACAGGATACCCAGCGCGCCTTTGCCGGGGCAAAATGGGATCTTACGCGGCTAACTCCGCTTGGCCAGGTGGTGACTTTGTCAGCCCTGGTGCGCGGTGATATCTATCATTCCACGGACAATCTGCTGACCACAACCCCCAGCTATCGCGGCAAAGCAGGCTGGCAGGGTCGCGGAATTGCGACCGCTGCGCTGGATGTGAAGTGGCCGTTTGTCGGCAAGTTCCTCAATGGCACGCAGGTGCTCACTCCGCGTTTCCAGATCGTCGCCAGCCCGACTATCCGCAATCTGGCAGTGCCCAATGAAGATGCCCGCGGCATTGATCTTGAGGATTCCAACCTGTTCGCGCTCAATCGTTTCCCCGGCTATGACCGGGTCGAGGATGGTGTGCGCTTTACTTACGGCTTTGACTGGCAATGGCAGGCACCCGGCTGGCGGATCAATTCAACCATCGGTCAATCCTATCGCCTGACCAACAAATCAACGCTGTTCCCCGATGGCACCGGACTGAATGACCGGGCATCGGACATTGTCGGTCGCACCGAAGTGCGGTTCCGCGATTTCGTCAAACTCTCTCACCGCTTCCGCCTCGACAAGGATAGTCTGGCCGTGCGGCGCAATGAATTTGATGCGACGATTGGCAGTCAGCGCACCTATTTTGAGCTTGGCTATCTGCGCCTCAACCGCAACATCACCACGGTCGAGGATCTTCAGGATCGCGAAGAACTGCGCTTTTCCGCGCGAGCCGCATTTGCCAAACACTGGTCTGTTTTCGCCTCTGGTGTGATCAACCTGACCGATCGCAACGAAGACCCGTTCAACACTTCGGACGGATTTGAGCCGCTGCGCGCCCGCATTGGCGTGGCCTATGAGGATGAGTGTCTTGAACTGGCGCTGACCTGGCGGCGCGATTTTGTCGCAACGGGTGACGCGCGGCGCGGCAATACCTTCCAGATCTATTTTGCACTCCACAATCTGGGGCTGCGATAGATAGTGTTTTATCTAGCGCGCAAACCGGCTATCGCGCTGCAAAATAAACTCAGCTTCCATTCAGGCGCCGGTCGTCAGGGAGCCAATGTATATTCAGGCGGGCATTGCCTGTCGCAAACGGGAATTGGACGAAGGTGAACATCATTTCACGAAAGACCTTTACGGGCCGAGTCATTGTAGCAGTCAGTCTGACGGCTTTGGCATTCTCTGTTGCTACACAGGCACAAGATGCTGGCAGCGAGACGCCGCAAGGCAATCTCAGCATTCCTGAAAACCTGACGATATTTGGCAAAAATGATCCCAATCATCGCCGGGCCACGGCCATCGTCAATGGGGACATCATTACCGGCACCGATGTCGATCAGCGCCTGTCGCTGGTGGTTGCGGCCAATCAAGGCAAGGTCAGCCCCGAAGAGCGGGAGCGTCTGCGCCTGCAGATTCTGCGCAACCTGATCGATGAATCGCTTCAGATTCAGGAAGCCAAGTCACAGGATATCGAAGTCAAGAATGAGGAGGTGGACCAGACTTATGCCCGCGTTGCCTCGCAGAACTTCGGCCAGAATGTGAAAGCGATGGACACCTATCTTGCCAAGATTGCCTCATCACCGGCCTCGCTCAAGCGGCAGATCCGTGGTGAGCTTTCCTGGCAGCGGCTGCTGCGGCGCAATGTCCAACCCTTCGTCAACATCTCTGAAGACGAGGTCAAGGAAGCCATTGATCGCCTGAAAGCTGCCAAGGGCACCGAGGAATACCGGCTTGGCGAAATCTTCCTGACCGCCACGCCGGAAAGCCAGGCCGCAGTATTTGAAAATGCCAAGAAGATCGTCGAGCAGCTCAAGGGCGGTGCCAGCTTTGTTGCTCTGGCCAGAACCTATTCTGAAGCATCGACCAAATCGGTTGGCGGCGATCTCGGTTGGCTGCGGCTTGCCCAATTGCCGACAGAGCTGGCGACCGCAACGCAGTCGCTTGGTGCCGGTCAGCTGGTCGGCCCAGTGCAGGTTCCCGGCGGTTTCTCGATCCTTGTGCTGATCGATAAACGCCAGGTGCTCACCGCCGATCCACGCGATGCGGTGCTCTCGCTCAAGCAGATTTCTATCGATTTTCCCGCCACCACAACCGAAGCCGATGCCACCAAGCGTGCTGGTGATTTTGCCACGGCTATCAAGAGCGCCAAGGGTTGCGGTGCGGTTGATGGCGTAGCGGCGCAAGTCGGCGCGCAGGTTGTCGCCAACGATCAGGTCAAGGTGCGCGATCTGCCGGCGCAGTTGCAGGAAGCACTGCTTGGCCTGTCAATCGGCGAATCCTCACCGCCTTTCGGCACGATCAAGGACGGTGTACGCATCCTGATGCTGTGCGGTCGCGATGATCCGAAACTCGATAACGGCCCCAGCTTTGACGAGATGATGACGCAGATGGAAGATGACCGCGTGAACAAGCGCGCGCAGGCCTACTTGCGCGATCTTCGCCGTGACGCGGTTATCGAATATAACTGATGCAAGCAGCTTCGGCGCTGGCGGTTTCGCTTGGTGATCCCGCTGGCGTTGGCCCCGAACTGTTGCTTGCGGCGTGGCTAAGGCGCGATTCCGCCGCGCTGCCGATGTTCTTTGCCGTGGGCGGTGCAAGTCTGCTCGCCGAGGCCGCCAAGCTTCGCCGCCTCACCGTGCCCATCGCCCTGATCAGCAACGCAGCAGAAGCCGCCGCGTGCTTTGGGCAAGCCCTGCCCGTACTTGGCACTCTGGATGGAGCCTATCATCCCGGCCAGCCTGATCGCACGGGCGCAGAACTGGCATTGCAATCGCTCACCCTGGCCACCCGGTTGGCGGTGATCGGCGAGGCTTCAGGGCTGGTCACTGGCCCCATCGCAAAATCCCGCCTTGCCGAGATCGGCTTTACCCATCCTGGCCAGACCGAATTTGTCGCCGACGCTTGCGGTGTCGTGCCACAAGACGCGGTGATGATGCTGGCAGGCCCGCATCTGCGCACCGTTCCGCTCACCGTCCATGTCGCGCTCTCGGCGGTGGCCGGATTGCTGACCCCGGAATTGATCGAGCGCCGGGCACGGATCGTGGCGGCGGCGCTGACCCGCGATTTCGGCATCGCCAGCCCGCGCCTCGCCATCGCCGCGCTCAATCCGCATGCCGGGGAGGACGGCCGTATGGGCGATGAGGAGGCGCGCATCATCGCTCCGGCCATTGCGGCGCTGAGAGCGCAAGGCATTGATGCGAGCGGCCCTCATCCCGCCGACGCATTATTCGCCCAGCATCAGCGCGGCTCATACGATGTTGCGCTGTGTATGTATCACGATCAGGCGCTGATACCTTTGAAAACGCTGGATTTTGATCAGGGCGTAAATGTGACGCTCGGCCTGCCGATCATCCGCACTTCGCCCGATCATGGCACCGCCTTTGCCATTGCCGGGACCGGCAAGGCCAACTCCGGTGCAACCATAGCCGCGATCCGCATGGCCGGTGTATGTGCAGTACGGCGGTTGGCACAATGAACCTTCCCCCACTGCGTGAGGTCATCGCCCGCCACGGCCTGATCGCAACCAAAGCACTTGGGCAGAACTTCCTGTTTGATGAGCAATTGCTCAAGCGGATCGCCGCCATACCCGGTGATCTGAAAGGCAAGCCGGTGCTCGAAATCGGTCCCGGCCCCGGTGGATTGACCCGTGCCCTGCTCCGCGCCGGTGCCAAAGTCACCGCCGTGGAAATGGATCGCCGCTGCCTGCCCGCGCTCGCCGAACTGGCCGAAGCTTTCCCCGATCAGCTCCGCGTGATCGAAGGTGATGCGATGAAGATCAATCCGGCGGAACTGTTCGATGAACCCTACGCGATTGTCGCCAATCTGCCCTACAATGTCGGCACCGCCTTGTTCATCGGCTGGCTTTCAGGACAGGCATGGCCGCCGCGTTGGTCGTCGCTCACGCTGATGTTCCAGCAGGAGGTCGCCGAGCGCATCGTTGCAGCGCCGGGTGGATCGGCTTTCGGGCGGCTTGCAGTGCTGTCGCAGTGGCGTTGCACAGCCAAGCTGGCGATGAAAGTTCACCGCAGCGCTTTCACCCCGCCGCCCAAAGTTATGTCGGCGATAATCCATGTCACACCGGAAGAAATGCCCGCTGGCGTTTCAGCCCGGATGCTCGAACGGGTCACCGAAGCCGCCTTCGGTCAGCGCCGCAAAATGCTGCGTCAAAGTGTCAAGGGACTGCCCGGTGCTCTGGCTGCGCTGGAAGAACTGGGCATCGATTCGGAGCGTAGGGCCGAGACGTTATCGGTGACTGAATTCATTGAAATTGCGCGTTTATTGTCCTAATTCTGCGCCAGTATCGCCGAGATCTTGTCCATCGATCCCAGCGATTGGGTGACTGTCGAAACAAGGAAGTACCCCGCCACTGTGATCGCCACCACGGCAAAGGCAAATTGCCCCTGACGCGCCAGCATCTGGCTCCAGTCATACTGCATCGCGGCCGTGCGTTTGACTTTGGCAAATTCCCCGCGCTTCAGTGCCAGTGAACCGGTTGCGCCGGTAATAAAGGCCATAACATCAATACGTTCGTGCAGCTTCATGCCCATGCGTCGGCCATTGATCCATTCGACTTGCCCCAGCAACGAATGACCGTTGACGTATATCTCAATCATCTCGCCATGCGCCGGTGGCCGCGCAAGAGTAAGCAACAGACCGCGCGAAGATGCGTCAAGAATGCACGCATCCTTATCGAAACCGCTGCCATGCAAGCGGCAGCGGATCAGCGCCTTGTGGCGCTCCTCAATCCTTGGCTTGAGCTGCATCTTGTGCCCCTGATCACACCCGGCAAAAATAGCGGCAAACACTTAAGAATTCTGAAAACCAGCCAAGACCCAAAAAGGTCTTGCTCAAGGGCTTGGAGCCTTGCCACTGGCGCGCTACAGATGGTTGCTGATGAAACAGCTTTCCTCCTTCGAAACGTCGCTTATCGAGCCTATCGCCGCTGACGCCATGCTGGCGCAGGTCGAAAGATGGAGTGCGATTAACAGCGGAACTGGCAACCTTAGCGGTCTGGAATCCATGGCCGGACTGCTGGCTGATGCCTTCGCGGTCCTGCCGGGTAAGCTCAGCCTCGAAGCCCCCGCACCCGTCACCACCATCGCGGCAAATGGCCAGGAAACCAGCGGCACCTTCGGCAAACACCTTGTCCTGCGCGTCCGCCCCGATGCCCAGCGGCGCATCCTGCTGACCGGCCATATGGACACCGTTTTCCCTGCCGATCATCCATTTCAGGCATGGCACTGGCTTGATCCTGAGACCGTGAATGGCCCCGGAGTTGCAGACATGAAAGGCGGCATCGCGGTAATGCTTGCCGCGCTGAGTGCCTTTGAATCCTGCCACGATGCCGCGCGGTTGGGTTATGACGTGCTGATCAATTCCGATGAGGAAGTCGGCAGTCCCTCGTCAGCCCCACTGATTGTGCAATTGGCCGCAGGAAAACACGCCGCCTTGACCTATGAGCCATCGGCCCTGCCCGATGGCACGCTGGCCGGCGAACGCGCGGGCAGCGGAAATTACAGCCTGGTCGTCAAAGGCAGGTCTGCCCATGCCGGGCGCAACCCTGAGGATGGCCGCAATGCTCTGGTTGCCGCATCAGGTCTTGCCCTGGGGCTGACGGGTCTTAAGCATGAGGGAATCGCCATCAACCCTGCGCGAATTGATGGCGGATCAGCGGTCAATGTCGTGCCTGACCTTGCCATTCTGCGCTTCAATATCCGTCCGGACAGTGCAGAAATCGCCGCCCAATTCGAGGTGCGTCTTGCCCGCCTGATCGCCATGATCGAGCGTGAGCACGAAGTTCTTGTCCACCGTCACGGCGGCATGAGCCGTCCGCCCAAACCGATGGATGCAAAGTCAGAGCGCTTGTTCAACCTTGTCAGAGAATGCGGTGCGGCGCTGGGCCAGCCAATCCGCTGGCAACGATCCGGCGGAGTTTGCGATGGCAACAATATCGCCGCCTGCGGTGTTCCCGTTGTTGATACTCTGGGCGTTCGCGGCGGGGCGATCCACTCGCCGGACGAATATCTCATCGTCCCATCTCTGGCAGAACGCGCGGCGCTATCGGCGCTGCTCCTCCACCGACTTGCTGAAGGCGCCCTCGAATGAGCTTTGTAATACGCGCTGCTGCACCCTCTGATCTGCAACCACTATATGAGATGGCGAAGCTGACCGGGGGCGGTTTCACCAACCTGCCGCCTGATCGCAAGGCGCTGAAAGCCAAGCTGGAACGCTCAGCCACTGCCTATTCGCGCAGCGATGGCACGGTTGGTGATGATCTGTTCGTGCTCTGCCTTGAGAATGCCGAGAGCCGGGAGGTACGCGGGACGGCGCAGATGTTCAGCCGGGTCGGACAGACCTGGCCGTTCTATTCCTATCGCATGACCACCCTGACCCAGCACTCCAAGGAGCTTGAGCGAACCTTCCGTGCCGAGATGCTCAGCCTTGTCACCGATCTGGAAGGATCAAGCGAGGTCGGCGGGCTGTTTCTACATCCTTCCGAACGCGCGGGCGGTCTTGGTATGTTGCTGGCCCGCAGTCGCTATCTGTTCATTGCCATGCACCGCGATCGTTTTGGCGACAAGATTCTGGCCGAGCTTCGCGGGGTGATCGACGAGCGCGGCGGATCACCATTCTGGGACGGTGTCGCTGGGCGCTTCTTTGGCATGAACTTTCAGGAAGCCGACTATTTCAATGCGATCAACGGCAACCAGTTCATCGCCGATCTGATGCCCAAGCACCCGGTCTATATCGCTATGCTAGGCGAAAGCGCGCGCAGTGCCATCGGCCTGCCGCACCCATCAGGACGGGCCGCAATGCGAATGCTGGAGGCCGAAGGCTTCGCCTATGAAGGCTATATCGACATTTTCGATGGCGGCCCGACGATGACCGCCAAAACCGACAAGGTCGAGGCCATCCGCAACGCCGCTGAAAAGCGGATCCTGGCGATCGATGATGCCTGCGAAACGCCGGTTCTTGCAGCTTTCGGCCATCTTGCAGAGTTCCGTTGCTGTTATGCCCGGATCGAAGCGACTGATGGGGGCATCAACATAGATTCGGTGTCAGCTGAAAATCTGGGCGTCCAACCCGGTGACAGCATCTGGTCGGTTGGGCGCTGATGCCGCTCGTCGAGATCAATTTTGATGGCATCATCGGCCCAAGCCACAACTATGCCGGGCTCAGCCTCGGTAATCGCGCTGCAACGGCCCATGCCGGGCAAGTCTCGCACCCGCGTGAAGCAGCGCTGCAAGGGCTGGCCAAGATGCGGCACAACATGGCACTAGGCCTCACGCAAGGCTTCCTGCTGCCGCTGCCTCGCCCCAACCTGGGCTTCCTTGAGGCTATGAATGCCTCCACAGCAACTGACCCAGCTCTAACCGCCGCCGCATGGTCTGCCTCATCGATGTGGACGGCCAATGCCGCGACCGTATCACCAGCGCCTGATACGCAGGACGGCCGCTGTCATCTGACCCCTGCGAACCTGATTACCATGCCGCACCGCTCGCACGAATGGCCCGAAACTGCTCGGCAGTTGGCAGTAGCCTTCGCCGATCCGGCGCATTTTGCGCATCACTCCCCCGCCCCGCCGTGCTTCGGCGATGAAGGTGCTGCCAATCATATGCGGATGTGTGCCAATCATGGTGAGGCTGGGCTTGAACTGTTCGTTTACGGACGTTCGGGCGGCCCCTTCCCCGCACGCCAGCACGAACAGGCCAGCAGAGCCGTTGCACGCGGCCATGGCCTTGATCCCGGGAGAACTCTGTTCATCGAGCAGAACCCGGAAGCTATCGCTGCCGGGGCATTTCACAACGATGTCGTCGCGGTTGCTAATGAGCGCGTGTTGTTTTGCCATGAGCAAGCCTTTGTCGAACCCGAGGAGGCCTATGCGGCTATCCGTAAACGCCTGCCCGAAGCCGAGATCATTGAAGTTCCGGCAGCGCAGGTTAGTCTTGAGGATGCAATTTCGAGCTACCTGTTCAACGCCCAGCTCGTCACTTTGCCGGACGGGAGCATGGCGCTGATCGTTCCGACCGACGCGCGCGAAAACTCTGCTGTCAGTCGCTACCTTGATGGCCTGATCGCCAGCAACGGGCCGATCAGGAATATTCTGCCCGTCGATGTGCGCCAGTCGATGGCCAATGGTGGCGGACCTGCCTGCCTGCGCTTGCGGGTGGTCACTGATCCAGCAGTGGTCGATCAGCGATTCCTGCTTGATGCGGCCAAGGCCGATCGAATCGGTCAGATTATCAGCCAGTACTGGCCAGAAACCATCGCACCGGCTGAACTGGGCTCATCGGCACTTGCCAGTGTGGTTGTCGCAGCCCGCTTGGCTCTGGTGGCAGCGCTTGATCTGCCCGAGCTTGCCTGAATCTTACCCAGAGCTTGGTTGAATCTTACTTTGTCGGTAAGCTTTACATCTAAAGCGATGTTAACCAGTCTCAGCCCCACAAATCAGGGACTGGCATGATCGTTGCTGTGTTAACTGCTGAAACGTGAGGATGCTGATGTTGCGCAAGATTGCCCGGCTGTTTGTGATCAAGACCCCGATTGAGGCCTATCTGATCATCTATGCACTGGCGCTGGGCGGTACGGCACGCGGCGCGATTTACCTCGATCAGTATCCGGGCTTTGGCGGCAAGTTGCTGTTCCTTGCGACAACTGGCGCGGTATTCATGGCCGGGGCCAAGGTGCTGGATTGCCTGAAACATGAAAAAGCAGCGCGTCTGGCTGCCGCCACAGCTGCGGATGCGCAGGCGTTCAAGTAAATTGAAAAACGAAGGGGTGCTTCTGTTGCCCGGAACCCGAGTCACTTGTTCTTGGTGGCTCCGGCCTCATCGCTGAGTGAAAAACGGTGGGGGGCTTCTGTTGCCCGGCGCCCCCCGGGCCGCTGGAATCCGTTCTGTTGCCCGGTCGGTCCAACCGCGCTTAAGCTTTGTAAATTCAGGGCGTTAGCCCATCACATTACGCCGCAAGAGCGAGTGCTTCATTATCATTGGCACTTGTGCGTTTTGAGCCTTGAACGGGTTACTCAGCCCGGGCAAAAACTGCGCTTTTCAATACACGTCGATCCTAGTTCGGCCCCGTCAACACCCCTGTGATAACAGGGCCCGGGTCCTTGGCCAAAGCCGCCTCCCGGTTGGTGATGGTGGAGCCGCCGGGTACTGCCCCCGGGTCCGCTGCATCTATTGTACGCAACAATTTATCGCCATATCCGACCGAAGTCGGCGAGGCCAATATAGGCACCTTCTCGCAAAAGAAAAGGGCGGGAGCATGGCCCCCGCCCCAAGGCGCTCAGAATTGTGTCGTACTACTTCTTGAGTGAGTCCCGAATTTCGGTCAGCAGATCAACCTCGCTCGGCCCTGCAGCAGCAGGAGCAGGCTGTTTCATCATCTTGTTGGCCTGGCGCACGATCAGGAAGATCACGAAAGCCAGAATCAGGAAGTTGATGATCGCGGTGATGAAGCTGCCCCACGCTAGCACGTTGGCGCCCGCAGCCTTGGCCGCCGCCAATGTTGTTCCAGCGGCGACTTCGCCGCTCAACACCATATATTTGTTGGAAAAATCAGTGTCACCGGCGACAGCACTAATCACTGGCATGATCATATCATCGGTTAGCGAGGTGACGATCTTGCCAAAGCCCGCACCGATGATGACACCGACTGCGAGATCAAGCACGTTCCCGCGTGCAATAAACTCTTTGAATTCTCCGAACATGGCTACCCCTTCCATTTTTCATGTTAGCCATATCATGCTGCCATTAAAGCCATGATTTCACAACAAGTGTTTGAAACCGTGTTGTAACATCCGCATTTTACACAGTGCCGCTTGAACACGCAGCCGCTATCGCTACATTCACGAACATCCGGGGCCGATGGGCTCATCTGGAAGGGAATTCGCATATGCCATTTTCATCTTCTGGCCGCTTTGGCCGCGCTGTCATCGTTGCCACCGCTGCTGCCAGCCTGGCCGGTTGCGGGATCAACAGTGTCCCCACCGCCGAGGAAAAGGCCAAGGCCAAGTGGGCCGATGTGCAGGCGGCCTTTCGGGAGCGCGCCAACCTGATCCCCAACCTCGCCGCCGTCGCCAAGGGCGCTGCTGATCAAGAGAAGGGTATCCTTATCGGCGTCGTCGAAGCCCGCGCCAAGGCGACCTCTATCCAGATTTCGGGCGAAGACCTCAAGGATCCGGCAAAAATGGCGGAGTTTCAGGCGGCGCAGAACCAGCTCTCCACTTCGATGAGCGGCTTCGGACGTCTGCTCGCCAATGTTGAGGCTTACCCCGATCTGAAGAGCATCACAAACTATCAGATGCTACAAAGCCAGCTTGAAGGTCAGGAAAACCGTATCCGCATCACACTGCGTGATTACAACGCAGCCGTGCAGGATTATAACACCACGATCCGCACCTTCCCTTCGGCTATCGGCGCCAAGATCTTCTACGGCTCAAAGCCGATGATCCCTTATCAAGCAGTGACTCCGGGGGCGGAAAAAGCACCCAGCCTTGAAGGCAAACTCTGATCGACAGGAACTGCACCATGCTCGGCACCGCCGGGCGATTTCGCCCTGACCGCCGCATCGGCCTTGCAGCGCTGGCATTCATTGCCGCGCTTGCAGGGCTGTTGCTGTGCTCCAGCAATGCTGTTGCGCAGACCTTTCCCGCGCTCACTGGGCGGGTTGTCGATGCCGCAAACATCATCCCGCCAGATCAGGAAGCGCGGCTGGATCAAAAGCTGGCGGCGCTGGAGGTTAACTCCAAGCGTCAGTTGGTGATTGCCACTCTACCCGATCTGCAAGGCTATGAGATCAGCGACTATGGCTATCAGCTAGGCCGTCAGTGGGGGATTGGAGATAAGGAGAGCAACAACGGTGCCCTGCTGATCATCGCGCCAAAGGAGCGCAAGCTGCGGATCGAAGTTGGTTATGGCCTTGAACCGGTGCTGACTGACGGGCTGTCCTCGATCATCGTTCAGCAGCAAATCGTGCCGCATTTCAAAGCGGGCGATATGCCCGCCGGAATCGAGGCGGGTGCCGATGCGATCATCAAGCAGCTATCCCTTCCCGAAGCAGAAGCGCGCCAGCTTGCAGCGGCGGCAAAGCCAAAGCAGGCATCAAAAGGCGATGTCATCCTGCCAGCCTTGTTCTGGCTGTTCATGTTCTTCCTGTTCTTTGTCTTGCCGATGATCCGCCGCATGGGCGGCACCTCGCGCTATCAGTCTGATGGCCTCGCCCCGATCATCCTGTGGAGCGTGCTGGATGGCATGAGCCACGGTGGCGGCGGGCATAGCAGCGGTGGAAGCAGCTGGGGCGGCGGAGGCGGCGGATTTTCCGGCGGTGGCGGCAGCTTCGGCGGCGGCGGCGCTTCGGGCGGTTGGTGAGGATAAACATGACACAGCACACCATCATGTCCGAAGCCGATCACAAGCGGGTCAGCGATGCGGTGACGGCTGCCGAATCGGGTTCGGCTGGCGAGATCGTCACCATCCTTGCCGAGCGGTCTGACGATTACGCCGATATTGCGCTCGCCTGGTCGGCTGCGATAGCCTTGCTGGCGCTGATCGTCATTGCCGGATTTTCGGACTTCTACCTTGGCCTGTGGGATTGGCTGTGGGGCAAATGGATGCAGGAATGGCATCCCGGACAGGTGCTGGCGCTGGCGGCGCTGGTTGCCACGCTGAAATTTGCCGGAACATGGCTGATCCTACAGTGGCGGCCCTTGCGCCTATTCCTGACACCCGCTGCGATCCGCAACCAGCGCGTCCGCACCCGCGCCGTTACCTGCTTCAAAGTTGGCGCTGAGCGGCGCACACAGGGACGCACCGGCATCCTCATCTACCTCTCGCTTGCCGAGCACCGCGCAGAGATCGTTGCCGATGCGGCGATTGCTTCCAAGGTGCCCCCCGAGGTCTGGGGCGATGCGCTGGCGGCGATGCTGAAGGAGCTCAAGGCCGGTCATATGGCAGACGGACTGATTGCGGCTGTTGAACGCGTCGGCAAGGTTCTGGCCGAACACTTCCCCCGCGCTGCCGATGACACCAATGAACTGCCTGATCGGCTGATCGAAGTATGACTTCTGATGAAGGCGAGAAGATCGTCTGGCAGGGCAAGTTCATCACGGCCAAGGTCAATGGCAAATGGGAATATGTCAGCCGTGCGCGCGGGATCAGGGCGGCGGTGATCCTCGCCATTGATGAGGCGGGCCATGTTATCCTCGTCGAACAATACCGGGTGCCATTGGGCCGTAATTGCATAGAATTGCCTGCGGGCCTGATCGGCGATCATGATGATGTCGAAGGCGAAGACGATACCACCGCTGCCGCGCGTGAACTGGAAGAAGAAACCGGCTATCGCGCCGGAAGGTTGGAATCGCTAGGAGAGTTCTGGTCTTCACCGGGCATGCTCAGCGAAAGCTACACCTTGATCAAGGCGCATGATCTGGTGAAAGTAGGCGAAGGTGGTGGCACTGATGGAGAAAACATCACTGTCCACCGTGTGCCGATTGCTGACCTCGCACAATTTATTGCCGCTCGAAGATCCTTGGGCGATGCCATAGATGGCAAATTGCTCCTGATCATGGGCGGACAATTCACCTGAGTCTGAAGCGCGCGCTTATTTCAGACGCTGGACAATCGGGCCAGCAGGAACGATGAGCGTGCTTCAGGGGTGGATTTTCATGATATGCGCCAACAACGCGTAACCAGTTTTGACGTCGCAGCACTGGCAGGGGTCAGCCAGTCCACCGTCTCGCGCGCGCTGACTGGTGATACCGTGGTCAGCGATGGCACGCGGACGCGCGTTCTCGAGGCAGCGCGCCAGCTTAATTATCATGTCGATGAGAATGCCGCCCGGCTGCGGACCGGCAAGACAGGGACGCTCGCCGTCGTGGTGATCTGCCGCCCTGGTGAGCAGCGCAAAGACGTCAACCCGTTTTATTACTCATTGCTCGGCAGCATCTGCGCCGCCGCATCGGCACGCGGCTTTGAAACGCTGGTCTCGTTCCAGGATACCGAAGAGAGCCTCTGGGGGCTCTATGAAGAGCAGCGCAAGGCCGATGGGCTGATCATCATCGGCAGCACCGCCAATCGCCCTGCATGGGACTATTTCCGCAGCCTTCGCGATTCGGGCGCACAGCTGGTGTGCTGGGGATCACCGTTTGATGATTTTGACTGGGTGCGCAGCGACAACCACGAAGGCGCACGGATTGCTACCGGCCACCTCATCGAGCGCGGTTATCGCCGCATTGCCTACCTGGGCACCGAACAATCCCCGCAGCGCCAGTTCAAGGAGCGCTATCAAGGCTATGGTGAGCGGATGCGTGAAGCCGGGCTAGAACCGCGATTGGTGGAAATTGACGAGCGGTTGAGCCGCGACGAGCAAGGCCGCAAGGCCATCAGGGATCTGGCTGGGGCGGGCTGGCCTGTTGACGCAGCCTTTGCCGCCTGTGACGAAATCGCCCTTGGCGCGCTGGAAGAGCTGCGGCAGCTTGGCCGCTCGGTGCCAGATGAATTCGGCTTGATCGGCTTTGATGGCAACCGCGCCGGAGCCTATGCCTCACCCCCGCTCAGTTCGATCGAACCTGATTTTCAATCGGCAGGTACCATGCTGGTCGACAAGCTGCTGGGACTGATCAACGATGATCCCGTCGAGCCTCTCAGGGTGCCGGTTCGGTTGCTGGAGCGTGAGAGCACACGGCGGAATTAGAGCGTCTTGATGATCGCCGAGAAATCAAGCCCGCCGTTGCTGGCCGCGACGAAGCCTTCGTAAAGCTCCTTGGCGCGCTGGCCCATGGGAACCTTGCTGCCAGCAGTCTCCGCCGCTTCCATCGCCAGCTTGAGATCCTTGAGCATCAGTGCCGAGGCAAAGCCGCCCTGATAATCATTGTCCGAAGGGCTTTGTGGGCCGACACCGGGAACCGGGCAATAGCTGGTCATCGACCAGCACTGGCCAGACGAAACCGAAGCGATGTCATAGAACTTCTGCGGATCGAGACCCAGTTTCTGCGCCATGGCAAAAGCTTCGCAGGTGCCGATCATGTGGATGCCGAGCAGCATATTGTTGCACACCTTGGCGGCCTGCCCGGCGCCAAGATCGCCAGCATGGATCACCGCCTTGCCCATGGCTGCCAGAATCGGTTCAGCCTTGGCGAAGGCTGCATCAGTGCCGCCAACCATGAAGGTCAGTGTTCCGGCATTGGCGGCGGCGATACCGCCCGAAACCGGGGCGTCAACAGCCGCATAGCCTGCTGCAATCGCCGCTTCGCCAACCGAGCGTGCCGTGGCAACATCGATGGTCGAGCAATCGAGAAACAGCGCACCGGCAGGGGCATGGCCGATCACATCCTTGCCATAAACCGCATCGACAATGCCGCCATTGGGCAGCATCGAAACCACCGCATCGACGCCCTGCACGGCTTCCTGCACGGTGGAGAACGTCTCGCAGCCGTTGGCTTTGGCGCGGGCCAAAGCCTCTTCAGCAAGATCAAAGGCGCGGACCTGATGGCCCGCTTTGACGAGGTTTGCGGCCATGCCGCCGCCCATGTTGCCAAGGCCGATGAATGCTATTTTCATGGGATCAACGCCCCTTCCAGTTGCCGGGCCGTTTTTCGACAAAGGCAGCCATGCCTTCCTTCTGGTCTTCGCTGCCGAACAAGCCGTTGAACAAACGGCGTTCGAACTGGATGCCCTGCGCCAAAGTCGACTCGAAGGCAGCGTTGACCATTTCCTTGCAGGCAATAGCGGCCAGCGGCGGCATCGCTGCGATCTCAGCCGCGGTCTTGAGTGCGGATTCGAGCAGTTCAGCCAGCGGCACCACGCGGGCGACGAGGCCGGAAGCCTCAGCTTCCACCGCGCCCATCATCCGTCCGGTCAGGCACATTTCCATCGCCTTGGCCTTGCCAATGGCGCGGGTCAGCCGCTGCGATCCGCCCATGCCGGGAGTGACGGCAAGTTTGACTTCTGGTTGGCCGAATTTGGCATTGTCTGCCGCGATGATGAAATCCGCCATCATCGCCAGTTCGCAGCCACCGCCGAGCGCAAATCCCGAAACGGCCGCGATCCATGGTTTGCGGGTGGCAGTAACCCGGTCATAGCCTTGGAACAGCCCGCCGCCATAGACTTCGCCAAATCCGAGCGACTGCATCTCCTTGATGTCCGCACCGGCAGCAAAAGCCTTTTCCGAGCCGATCACCACGGCGCAGCCCTGCGACTTGTCAGCATCGAATGCCGCCAACGCATCGCCCAGTTCGGCGCACAGCTGTGTGTTGAGAGCATTAAGCGCTTGCGGGCGATTGAGCGTGATCAGCGTCACCGCGCCGCGCTGCTCGACCAGGATCGTTTCATACGTCGCGCACTTGTCAGTATTCATAGCGGCTTCCATTCATCATCAGCAGGTAGCGGCGCAAAGATTGCGTCCAGCATATCGTCCGTGACACCTTCCGGCGTTGCGGGGCTCCACATGGGTGCATTGTCCTTGTCAACGATCACCGCACGCACGCCTTCGGCAAAATCGGGGAGGTTCAGCACACGGGCAGCGATCCGGTATTCCATGGCCATGTTCTCGGCAAAAGTGGCGAGTTTCGTCGACTCCGCCAGCTGGCGCAGAGCAACCTTGCAGGTTTGCGGGCTCTTGGTGTGCAGAGTTGCCAGTTCCTTGGCCGCCCACTCACTGTCATCGTCTTCTAGCGAAGCGAGAATGTCCTCATAGTGATCCGAAGCGAAGTGCTTCGAGATACTGTGCGCGTTCGCTTCGATACGCGCTGGCGGAGAGGTGACCGCGAGGGCAGCAAGTACGCCGCCAGCCTCATGACCATGGGCAATCCGCTGCTTGGCCTCGGCAAGCTGCTCCGATGACAGGTAATGTGTCGCAAGACCCGTCCACAGACATTCAGCTCCGTCGAGGCGCGCCCCGGTCAGCGCCAGAAACTGGCCCATGCGGCCAGCAAGCCGCGACAGGTGCCAGCCGCCACCGACATCGGGGAACAGGCCAATCCCGGTTTCGGGCATGGCGAAACGGGTATGCTCGGTCGCCACGCGGAAACGCGCTGGCTGCGAAATGCCGACGCCGCCGCCCATGGTGATGCCGTCCATGAAAGCGACCACCGGCTTGGGATAGGTGAACAGCAAATTGTTGAGCTGATATTCCTCGTAAAAGAACTTTCGCCCCGAAACGCCGCCATCATTCAGCGCCGAATCGCGCAGCAGATTGATATCTCCACCCGAGCAGAAGCCCCTGCCCTCGGCATGATCAATGATCACGACATGGACTAGCGCGTCATCGCGCCATTCCAGCAGTGCCTCGGTCATGGCCTGAACCATATTTGTGGTCAGCGCATGAATCGCCTTGGGGCGGTTGAGAGAGAGAAAACCGGCAACGCCCTCGCGGCGAACCAGAAGTTCATCGGTCGTCACTTCTGCAGAAGTTGTCATTTCAGCAAATCCCGCCCGATGATCATCTGCATGACCTCATTGGTGCCTTCGAGGATGCGATGAACCCGAAGATCGCGCCAGAAGCGTTCGATGGGGTAATCCTTGAGGTAGCCATAGCCGCCAAACATCTGCAGCGCCTTGTCAACGATTTCGCTGCCGTTGTCGGTCGCCAGTTTCTTGGCCATCGCTGAAAAGCGCGATTTGTCAGGCGAACCGGCGGTGATTTTCGCCGCTGCCAGATAGAGCAGCGCGCGAGATGCTTCGAGATCGGTGGCCATATCGGCCAGCTGGAACTGGGTGTTCTGGAACTCGGCAATCGCCTTACCAAACTGGTTGCGATCCTTAACGTAAGCAATCGCCTCATCAAGGCAGCGTTGCGCTCCGCCGAGCGAACAGGCACCGATATTGATGCGCCCGCCATCAAGCCCGGCCATGGCGAATTTGAAGCCATCGCCTTCATTGCCCACGCGGTTGCTTACCGGCACCTTCACATTGTCAAAGATGACCTGGGCAGTGGGTGAAGCGTTCCAGCCCAGCTTTCGCTCCGGTGCCCCGAAAGAAAGTCCCGGCGTATCCTTTTCAACGACGAGGCAGGAAATGCCCTTGGGGCCAGCATCGCCCGTGCGGACCATGACGACGTAAATGTCATTGATTCCGCCGCCCGAAATGAACTGCTTTGTCCCGTTGATAACGTAGTGTGTGCCGTTGAGTGCCGCTGTGGTGCGCAGCGCCGCAGCGTCCGAGCCAGAGCCGGGCTCGGTCAGGCAATAGCTCGCGATCATCTCCATCGAGACCATCTGCGGCAAGTAGCGCTGCTTGATCTCGTCTCCGCCAAATGTATCGATCATCCAGGCGGCCATGTTGTGGATCGAAATGTAGGCGCTGGTCGCCGGGCAGCCATAAGACATGGCTTCCATGATCAGTGCCGATTCAAGACGCCCCAGACCAATACCGCCCATCTCCTCGGACACGTAGATCGCGCCAAAACCCAGCTCACCAGCAGCTTTCCACACATCGACCGGATAGTGATGATCTTCATCCCACTTGGCGGCATGAGGCGTTATCATGTCCGCCGTGAACCTGCGCGCCATATCCTGAATGGCGAGCTGATCTTCGGTGAGCTGGAACTGGTCGGTCATGGTTTTACCCCACCAGCTCGATGATTTCCTTGCCGAACAGCTCCTCATCGCTGGGGAGCGCTTTGGTCTGCGCCAGCGGTTTGGACACCCAGGTGACGTTGATCAAATCAGCCCAGGTGATGTTGTTGTTGGTGCCGTTGCCGCCCCAAGAGCCGCAACCGAGCGAGAAAGTCTGGCGCATGCCGTTCCAAAGGTTGCCCGAGTTCGAGGCAGACTGCGGCTGGTTGACCATAACGCGGCTGGTTTTGGTGCCCATGGCAAGCTTCAGGATGTTCTCGTCCGACTTTGAATAGATGCCGCAAGAGTGCCCCTGCCCCTGATAGGCCTGGATCGAATTGGTCAGCGCAATCGCCTCGTCGATGTCCTTGGCGCGGTAAAGCGCCATCGTGACGGTCATCTTCTCGCCCGAGAACGGATAGTCGGGGCCGAAGCCGGTTTCGGGAACGATGAAGAACAGCTTGCCTTCAGGCACTCCAAAGCCCGCCATGCCGGCGATCTTTTCGGCAGGCTGGGCAACCGCGTTGGCATTGATATGCCCATCGATCCAGATCACATTCTCAAGCAGCTTTTTCTCTTCGTCAGTAACAATGTAACCGCCCTGATGAACCAGCTTTTCCAGCATCGCATCATAGATCGCATCGAGCAGCACTACGCTGTTGTCTGATGAGCACGAGGCCGCCAGATCGAGTGTCTTGGAAATGCGGATCTTCTCGGCTGCATCATCCAGATCGGCTGTTTCATCAACGGTGATAACCGCATTGCCGACACCAACACCAAGCGCCGGAGTACCCGAGCTGTAGGCGGCCTTGACCATCGGCGTGCCGCCGGTGGCCAGAACGCGATCACACTGGCGCATGACCTCGTTGGTCTTTTCAACCGATGGCGTCTCGATGGGAATAACCAGATCGGCAGGCGCGCCCATCTTCACCAGCGCATCACGCATCAGGTTGCAGATGATCTTGTTGGTTATCTTGGCGCGCGGGTGCGGGCAGACGATGATCGAATTGCGGCCCTTCACCGCCGAAATCGCCTTGATCACCGGCGTCGCCTCGGGGTTGGTCGAGGGCGAAAGCGCCCCGATCACACCCACCGGCTTGGCGATCTTGTAAAGGTTGCGGGCCTTGTCTTCCTCGATAATACCGACGGACTTGTCATTAATGATGTCCATCAAGGTGGCGCGGGTCTTGCGGAAGATTTTGAGGTATTTGCCATCGTAATTGCCCAGCTGCGTCTCATCGACGGTGTGCTGGGCGATCATTTCGGCGGTCGCTTCATTGGCCACAGCCCAGACCATGCCGCGGATCAGGCGATCGACCTGTTCCTGCGTATAATTTTCGATCTCCGCCTGCGCCGCGCGGCTGCGGGCGACGAGTGCGGCAACTTCCTGCGCTTCGGGGGACTGGGTGATCTGTTCGGGTGCGGCCATGATCTGCTCCTAGAAGTCTGCTGCAGGCTGACCATTCAGAATCGGTCAGCACGATTTAATCGGGCGGTTAAACCGATGCGTGCTGCGATGCAAGAGAACATAAGACTCAGGCCAGCATCGCGCCAAATCTGTTCTTCACGATGGCCTCAGCATCCGCAATGATCCGGTCGATCAATTCCTGACAGGTTGGAATATCGTGGATCAGACCTTGCACCATACCTGCCCAGAAGATGCCTTTGGATAAATCGCCGCTCTCCAGCACTTCACGCCCCGCCGCCCCCGCCACAAGGTGACGGATATCTTCGAACACCGCATCAGGATTGGCCGACAGACGCACCACCTCGTCAGACACCTCATTTTTACCGACACGAGCGGTATTATGGAACTTGCGGAAAATCAGATTGGTGCCGCGTTCGTCATTTTCGACATATTTGGCCTTCACATTTTCATGGATAGGCGCTTCCTTGGTTGCACAGAAACGGGTGCCCATGTTGACACCCTCAGCGCCCAGCGACAGCGCTGCAACCAGCCCTCGCCCATCGCCAAAACCGCCTGATGCGAGCATCGGAATTTTTACCTTGTCCGCTGCCATCGGGATCAGAATGAGGCCGGGAATGTCATCTTCGCCGGGATGGCCTGCACATTCGAAGCCGTCGATGGAGATGATGTCACAGCCACCACGCTCGGCCGAGAGCGCATGGCGAACGGCGGTGCATTGTGCAAAATAGTAATGCCGTGTGGCTTCATCATCGCCCAGATTTCCCGAACTTCTGGTGTGCCTGCTGTTTCGACAATCTTGATGCCGGATTCGATTATGGCCTGCGCATAGGCTTTATAATCTGGCGGGAGTATCGTCGGCAGGACAGTGATGTTCACGGCGAACGGCTTTGATGTCATCGAACGACAGCGTTCGATCTCGTCACGCAACGCATCTGGACTTGGCTGAGTCAGCGCGGTGAGTGTGCCCAGCCCCCCGGCATTGGATACCGCGCTGGCCAGTTCGGCATAGCCGACGCCCTGCATCCCGCCTTGAACGATCGGATGTTCAATGCCGAGCATCTCGGTGATCCGGGTTTTGAAGGCCATCTTGCGCGTGCTCCCTATGCGTTGCTGAGTTACATCGGGTTAGCGGGGGAGCGGCACTGTGCCAATCGCCACGGCGCTTTCAGAGTACTGAACTGCCCGGTGAGGACAGGTCGGTTTCCCGCATGGCATAGCGGCGCGCGATCACACCGCAGACCACCAACTGGATCTGATGATAGATCAGCAAGGGTACCAGGATCATGCTCAAGGCAGGCGATGCGCCGAATAGCACCTTGGCAATCGGCGCTCCATTGGCCAGGCTCTTTTTCGATCCACAGAACACCGCAGCGATTTCATCTTCGACCGGAAATGACAGCAGCCGGCTTGCCCATGTCGTCAATGTCAGCACCAGGGCGAGCAGGACGGAGCACAGCAGCACGATGATCATGATCGAAGCAAGGTTTTCGCGGGTCCACATTCCGGCCCCAGCGGCATCACAAAAGGCTGCGTAAACAATCAGCACGATCACCACGCGGTCGGCCTTGCCAATCACACTCTTGTAGCGCGCGAGATAACCCGCCAGCGGCGCGCGCAACAACTGGCCGAACAAGAAAGGGAGCAGCAACTTCGCCAGAATGCCCCCTATTTGCGACAGTACCGGGATGGCAGCGGCCCCTGCTTCCAGAACCAGTCCCATCAACACCGGTGTCAGCACCATTCCGAGCAGTCCGGATAGCGTCGCATTGAAAATCGCGACGGGCACATTGCCGCGCGCCATCGCCGTGAAAGCTACCGAAGAGGATATCGTCGAAGAGATCGCGCAGAGGAAGAACAGGCCAATGCGCAGTTCCGGTGCCAGAACATCAGCCAGTGCAAACCACGCCGCGAGCCCGATCACAGGAAACAATATATAGGTGCTAGCTTGGACCAGGATGTGCAACCGCCAGTTGGCGACTGCCAATCTCATCGCCTTCGGCGACACCGCTGCGCCATGCAGAAAGAAAACCAGCGCCACACCGAAGTCTGTGACTGTCCCCATGGCCAGCGGACCTGAGGAGGCACCGATAGACGGAAAAGCAAAGGCCAGCGCAACCACAGCAGCAATGGCTAGAAGGAATCCGTCGATCTTCATGGAATCAGATTTCAACCCTGCCCGCTATGTCACCCGCTATGGCCACAGCATATGTGCCAATGTCCGGTAGAGGAATGGTAGGGCGTGGAGAAAAAGCATCTCCGCAATCAGCCAAGACCAGCCTCCTTCAACCAAGAGGAGAGTGGTGCGCCCGGAACGATTCGAACGTCCGACCCTCAGATTCGTAGTCTGATGCTCTATCCAGCTGAGCTACGGGCGCGTTGGAGTGGCGCACATAAGCAGGAGCGCAGCGCTTGGCAATGCCCTAAATTGCCTCATGCTGCAGAAGCCGCAAGAGCTGCCGGGCCAGCGGATAATCAAGCGGAGGCATATCAAGCTCCATGATCTCTGATGCATCGAACCAGCCGATCTGTTCGCCATCAAGGCAAATCGGCTGACCAATCCAGCTGCGGCAAGTGTAAAGCAGGATGACGTGCGGCGCACGCTGCAGCGGTGGCGCGGCGGAATCACTCGCAAAGCCTATTTCCGTCATAGCATTCCACTCAAGCTTGACGGCCAGTTCCTCGCGAATTTCACGGAGAAGCGCACATCTTGGGGATTCTCCGGCTTCGATCTTTCCTCCGGGAAATTCCCATAGCCCCCCATGCACCGCGCCGAAACGTCGCTGCTGCAGAAGGATTTTGCCATCTGACCGGATCAGTGCCGCCGCCACTACGGGAATCATTGTCGGATTATTTTCCAAATCACCTGCCCTTGCTAACTAAATCTTAACTCACTCTGGCGAAAATGAAGGATCACGAAATGAGGTGGCAATATAAAATGGTCTTCAAGCGCAACCTTCTTCGCATCCTGCGAAATTCGGATGGCGCTACGGCTGTGGAATATGGCCTGCTCGTATCCCTCATGGTTCTGGCGGCAATGACGGCAATGTCCGGATTTTCCACCGAAGTCAGCACCATGTGGAATTCGATCAGCTCTACACTGAATGTTGCGACTGCTTAACTATTTCGCAACACCTTCACCTTATTTCGGGATGCGCTCTTACCGATGGGACGGGACAAGCCGGGTAACCAAGACTGCAACAGGAGAATTATCATGAAGTTCATCAACAAACTTTTCCGCGACGAAGCTGGCGCAACCGCAATCGAGTATGGCCTGATCGCCGCTCTTATCGCTGTTGCCATCATGACCACTGTCGGTGGCCTCGGCACTCAGCTGACCACGACCTTCTCGAAGACTTCTTCGGCAATGAGCGCAGCCAACGCCTAATAGCGCAGGTTTTGCTAAAATTTGAAGGGCGGCAGGGAAACCTGCCGCCCTTTTCTTTGCATGAAAGACAAAGAAAAGTTCTTTTGGAAAATATAGTTAATTTCGCGTATCCATTACATTAAAGCGGCAATTAATAATTAGCTATTATTTCGATAGGTGCTCTTCCGATGGATCGGATTGGAGCATCAAATAGAAGCTCCAAAGGGGGACTAGAAATGTCGTTCGTCAAAAATCTCATCCGCGACGAGGCCGGTGCCACCGCGATCGAATATGGCCTGATCGCTGCGCTCATCGCAGTTGCCATCATGACCACAGTTGGCGGCTTGGGCACGCAACTCACCGAAACTTTCTCGAAGACGTCTTCAGCAATGAGCGCAACCAACGCCTAATAGCGCAGGTTGAGCAATGATTAGGGCGGCGGAGCGATCTGCCGCCCTTTCACATTTTGCTCTGCGCTCAGTAAGTGACCAGCTTGACCTTCTGACCTGGCACCAGCGTGCTTGCCGATGACAAAGCGTTGAGTACCAGGAAGCGGTCCATCTGATTATCGGTGTAGGCCATGCGCGCTGACAGTGATTGCAGCGTGTCGCCCTTCTTTACAGTGATCACCACCAGCTTTCGTGGTGAGATCGCTGATGCTTCGCTGGCACTGATCCGGCGCATGGAACCGAACATAGAATCAAACGATGATGCTCCGCCAGTCTGGCTAATCGTCAGGAAATGCACCGCCTGATTGCTGGCCAGTTCATAAGCAAAGACAACCACATCCACCGCGCCATTGCCGCTGGCAACCTGCGCTGCACCATAGGCAGAAGCGATGCCATTGATTGTCGTGCGCTTGATGGCTTCGGGCTTGACAGTAGCTTGCCCCTGCGGTGTCAGCTTGGCAAATGCGGCATTAATGTAGGCGTCCATGTTGCCATCATAGGCCCCCATGCTCAATTCGCCCTTGCCGGACTGCCCGCCAATCGCCACCGCCCGGGTGCCGTTGACCAGATAGTATCCTTGGGGTGCCTCAAAAGTGAAGCGCATGTCCGGATGGGTGAATTTTCGTCCTTCGATCGTGCCTTGCTTCGGATCATCACCAAACATGATGCCATTGATCCCGGACAGGAACTTGTCACGGTTGAGCACCCCTTTGCCCGGAGCACCTGCTTTTACCATTGCCGCCTTGATTCGCGGCCCGTCAGCGGGGTGGGTTGATGCCCATTCCGGTACACGCGTGGCCGATGAGCCGTGCAACCGCGCTTCCAGTGCATTTTGATTGGCCAGGGTCTGCAAGACAGAGCTCATCGCGCGCGGATCATAACCACCACGGCGAAGATATTCGATGCCGAAATTATCCGCCTCGGTTTCCTGTTTGCGTGAATATTTCAGTGTGAGCAGTTGTGATCCCTGACTGAAGACATTCTGCCCCAGTTTGCCCAGTGCATTGTTGCCGAGAACGACACCCGATAGCACAGAGCCAAGCACGCCGATAATTGCGTTTGTCTGCGCAGCGGACTGGCGTTTCTTGGCGTGCCGCGCCGCGACATGGCCCCATTCGTGGCCCAGAACCCCGCTCAGTTCCGCCTCATTGTTCATCAGTGCAACAAGTTCGCGGGTGACATAAACATAGCCTCCCGGGATGGCGAAAGCATTGTTAACCGGGGAATTGAGCATGGTCACGATAACATCGGATTTGGCGTTTGCCAGCCCTGATTGCATGACGATATTCTTGCCTACAGCTTCAACATAGGCAGCTTGCGATCCGGTTACGGCACCGCCGAATTCCTCGACCAGCTGCGGATGGGCCTTGGCACCTTCCGCCTTGTCCGATTGGCTGACGGCCTGAACGGTCTGTGCCAAAACTGGCGCGGGCAACAGCGCAATCAGGCTGGCACCCAGCATGGGCAGCAAGCAATTATGGCGAACAGGTTTCATGATAGGACTCCTCCAAGTTTGCAGCTTATGCCATCTTCGTGAAGGTAAAAAACTGCGACCGGGAGTGATCGTTCCCGTATCGCGCGCCGCCGTCAAGTCCGGCCGATACGCAGAAAGCGTTCCTCGCGCAGGCTGAGTATTTTTTCAGCAGATAGTTTTGCGAGAATATCGAGTTCCTCGGCAATCGCCCTAGACAGCGAGGCAGCCATAACCGCAGGATCGCGATGAGCGCCACCAACCGGCTCGGCTACGATGCGGTCTATCACTTTGAGCTGTAACAACTGCTGCGCAGTCACCTTCATGGCCTCTGCGGCATCGGGCGCTTTATCGGCAGTGCGCCACAGTATAGACGATGCCCCTTCAGGCGAAATCACCGAATAAACCGCATGTTCAAGCATCAGCACGCGCTCTGCACTGGCAAGAGCCACTGCACCACCCGATCCGCCCTCACCCACAACAACCGCCACCATCGGCACGGCAAGCGCCAGACAAGCTTCAGTCGAACGGGCAATAGCTTCTGCCTGGCCGCGTTCCTCCGCCTCGACACCGGGAAAGGCTCCCGAAGTGTCAACCAGCGTAACCACCGGAATACCGAACCGGCTCGCCAATTCCATCAGGCGAATCGCCTTGCGATAGCCTTCGGGCTTGCCCATGCCAAAATTGTGACGGATGCGGCTTTGCGTATCATGGCCTTTTTCATGCCCAATCAGCATCACACGTCGACCGTCCAGCCGGGCAAATCCGCCGATAATCGCTTCATCCTCACCGAAATGGCGATCTCCGCCCAATGGGATGAAATCGCTGAAGGCAAGTCTCACATAATCAAGGAAATGCGGGCGCTGGGGGTGCCGGGCGACCTGGGTTTTCTGCCAAGGGGTCAACGCCGCGTAAGTGCTTACCAGCAGGTCGACGCTTTTCTTCTCAAGTCGGGCGATGTCCGAGGTCAGATCAATATCGCCATTGGCGGCGGTAGCGCGCAGTTCTGAAATACGAGATTCCAGCGCGGCCAGCGACTTTTCGAATTCAAGGAATGAAACCATGGCCCGCCTCTAATCGCCGCTGCGTTGCGCGGCAAGGGCTGGTCTAACCTTGGTTGGTGAAGTTGAGAGCGGATGGCGCGCATTGACCAGTTCAACAAGCCGGGCCGCATCAACATGGGTGTAGATCTGGGTGGTAGCGATGTCCGCATGACCGAGCAGCGTCTGCAGCACACGCAAATCTGCGCCACCCTCCAGTAGATGCGTGGCAAAGGCATGGCGCAGCACGTGGGGTGAGACTTTTTCGGGTGCGATATCCGCCCTTTCCGCCAGTTCACGCAGCAATTGAAACAGGCGAACCCGCGTGAGGTGTCCAGTTTTACCGCGCGATGGAAACAGATACTTGCTGCCATTGGGTCTTGCGGTGAGCCACAATGCCAGTGCAGCTTTCGCGCGTGTGCTCACCGGAACAAGGCGCTGCTGGCCGCCCTTGCCAGTGATATGCAGGAAAGGTGCATCCCGAGGCACAGCATTCAGAGGAAGCGAAACCAGTTCACTCGCGCGCAGCCCAGAACCATAGAGCAATTCGACCAAAGCCAGCATCCGCAGCCCTTCGGGCCGGCCACTTTCCGCCTCATCAGCAGCGCGGCTGAACAGCTTTTCGACTTCCCCGTGCGAAAGCAGGCGCGGCAGCGGTCGGCGTGTGCGTGGACGGGGCAAAGCTGGCGACGGGTCATCCTTTCGCAAGCCTTCATCCTGCAGAAATGCATAGAACTGGCGCAGCGCCGAGCATTTGCGGGCGAGGCTGGATGGGGCCAGTTCAGACCAAGCCCCACTCAGTTTGCCAAGTTGCCCTGCCTCAGCGGTGATCAGATCACCGATGATTTCCTCTGCCCCTTCCAGATCGCAGCGATAAGCAGCAATGGTATTGGCTGCCGCACCGCGCTCAGCGGCCATCATCACCAGAAAAGATTCGATGGGGTCCGTAGCGATCAGCCCCGCGCCACGGCTTCAGCCGCGATCATCCGTGCTTCGTCAGAAAGGCCAACGCGGCTCAGAGCCGAAACAATATGATAGAGGTTGCGCGCCGTCATCTTGTCCCAGCCCGAGCCTTGCATTCCAAGACCAGCCAGCAAAGCGACAAGTTCGGGATTACCCACCTCAGCCGCGCTGTCGATCATCTGCGTCCAGCGCGAGGTCTTGCCAAATTCAAAGCCATATTTCCCAGCAAGATCATTGGCCGCGTTTACCGGAAGACGGCCCAGTCCTGCCAATCCGGCGACCAGGAAACGTGTTTTGCGCTGATCGACACTGTCATCATCATCATGAAATGTGTCGATCTGATCATTGCTCACCGCATTACTGCGGCTCGATTGCGCTAGCGTGAGCAGTGCCCAGGCCTCGCTGCCATTCGGGGCCACGGAACCCCATTTCATGGCATTTTCATCAAGTCCCGCAGTTAGCATTGAGGCAATAAGCCCGGCAGCATCAGCGGCATATTCCGAAGTCACCGGCAGGCGCGCTGCAGCATAGGCGGTGAGCACCTGCCGCGAATAAAATTGCGCTGGATTGGCACCATCACCCCACAGCGCCTTGATCGCGTTGAGCCGGTCTGCCGGAGAAGTGGCGAGATAGGCCGCCTGCAATTGCACCGATCTGTCCGAAAGGTCACCTGTCCCGCCTTGCGCATAAATCTGGCTGTACAGATCGACCATGGCCGCACTGGAAAGGACTCCTGCTGCGCCCGCGACATCGGCACCGGCAGCACGGGTGGCGAATGAGGCCATCGGCGCTGTCGCAGCGGTGGCGCTCAGCCAAGGTCCAGCTTCGCTCAGCAGATTGGCCGGTGGCTCAAGCCCAACCGCAAGGGTCAGCCCATAGCGCCATGGCGTCATGGTGGAAACGCCATCCCATTCAATTGTCACCGCACGCTGGCCGCGACCGGCAGCACCGGCGAATTTCTGCGCCAGCATCAGGTCAATCTGCTCAATTCCGTCGCCGGGTGAAACCCGGTCAAGCTGCGCCATACCGCGGGCACCGCCACTGGAAAAAGCTGTGCAGATTGCCTGCAATACCTGCCACTGCTTGTCTTTGCGGACACCGCCATGCCAAGTCACTGCCGGACAGGCACCGGTAAAATCACCCGTAGCGACATAAGCATCAATCGCCGCCTGAGTCAGCGCTGGATTGTAATTGACCACGTCAACGTCCTGCGCCAGCCCCCGCGCCGCAACGCCCTCGCCCATGCGGACCAGAAGTGCCGTGCGCAGCGCGTTGAATTCAGCAGGGTCCATGCCCTTAGGCGCATTAAGCCGTGAGGCCAGCGCGCGGCGCAGCAGGATATGCCCCCAACGTGAGATCACCCGCCCCTTGTTTCCAGCTAGAGTTGCGCGAACCAGCGAAGGATGCTGGTTGGCGAGTGACCAAGAGGCCATGCCATTTTCGGCCTCACTGATAATGCCGACCTGCTTCATTGCGCGGCGCGCACCAGGTGGCATATCGACTCTGGTTCTGGTGCTGAGCATGGCTTCAAGCTGCTCTGGTGTCAGATTCTGAAGCCTTTCTAGCGACGGCCCGCTGGGCGCAGAACCAGACGATTGCGCAGATGCACCGGGAAGTGGCTGGACCACAGGCGAGGAATCGCCCCTCGGACTGGAAACTGGCGGAGGATCAGCGGCGCGCGGCGGCGCCTTGACTGCGGGCTTGTCAAATCCGGGCGGAAGCAGCGATTCCGGCCCCTGTTGTGCCAACGCCAGAGCTGAACTCAGTAGCAGCGAACCGCCAATCAATAGGGGAATGCGCTTCACTGTTGAGCTCCCGGCACGGTGATGCTTTGCGAAATTTCGTGCACATTTTCACGGCCGCCATCGACCCAAGCATAGACGAGCAGCAGCGGCAATAGGGCCACGAGTGCTATCAGCACCCGATTTCTCCGGATTTGCCTCCGTTTTAGCACCGGCACCTGCGACCTTTCCCAAAGCTTGCACCTTCGCTTATCGCATCTATAGGCAAGCCTGCAATGGAACTTGATGACCTCACACTTTCCTCCAGCGAAATTCAGGCGCTGGTTCGGCGGATTCACCGCCCAGTGGTGCTGGTAGGGATGATGGGTGTTGGCAAATCCACGGTCGGGCGCAAACTGGCTCAGGCACTGCATCTCCCCTTCGTCGATGCTGATGATGAAATCGAAACCGCGGCTCAGATGTCGATTCCGGAAATATTCGACAGTTTCGGTGAGGCTGGATTTCGCGATGGCGAACGGCGGGTGATCGCGCGATTGATCAGCAGTTCTGACAGCATCCCAAAAGTTATCGCCACTGGCGGCGGAGCTTTTTGCCAGGCTGAAACCCGCGCACTGATTCTTGAAAATGCCATCGCTGTATGGCTCGATGCCGATATAGACGTGTTGCTCGATCGCGTGGCCCGCAAGGGGAACCGCCCGCTGCTGAAACAAGGTGATCCGCGTGAAACGCTCACCCGGTTAAGGGACGAGCGTGCGCCTTTCTATTCTCAAGCACCGATCCACATCAAGAGCGGCAATTTTTCACACACCCGCACGGTTTCGCAGATCCTGAAGGGAATTGACGCATGGCTGTGATTTCGGTTGCCTTGGCAGACCGCCCTTATGAAGTGCGGGTACAGCCAGGATTGCTCAGCCGTGTCGCCGAGGAATGCGGGTCTAGGCTGCGCAAACAACGCGTACCGATCATAACGGACGCCAATGTTCATGCGGCCTGGGGCGCAAAGGTCGAAGCCTCACTTCTCGCTGCCGGGCATGAAGCGGCATGGCGCATCCTACCCCCCGGCGAGCAAACCAAGTGCTGGCTGGAACTTTCCGCCACTGTCGACTGGCTGCTGGCCGAGGAAGTTGATCGCAATGACCACATTCTCGCGCTCGGCGGCGGGGTAATTGGTGATCTCACTGGCTTCGCTGCATCGATACTGAAACGTGGCTGCAACTTCATTCAGCTGCCCACTACATTGCTGGCACAAGTCGATTCAAGCGTCGGCGGCAAGACGGCGATCAATACTGCGGCGGGTAAGAACCTCGTCGGAGCGTTCCATCAGCCCTCACTCGTGCTGGCCGATCCTGACGCGCTCGGCACCCTGCCTGAGCGCGAAGTGGCGGCTGGCTATGCCGAGGTGGTGAAATACGGCCTGCTGGGTGATGCGGAATTTTTCGCGTGGTGTGAGGCGAATGGCACAAAGCTTCTCGCAGGTGATTCGCCGACGCGCGAATATGCCGTGGCCGCATCTGTCACTGCCAAGGCGCGGATAGTTGCCGAGGATGAGCGCGAGACGACGGGCGCGCGGGCCTTGCTGAACCTTGGTCATACCTTTGGCCATGCATTGGAAGCGCAGACCGGCTTTTCCAGTCGCCTGTTGCACGGCGAGGGCGTGGCCATGGGCATGGTGCTGGCGGCGCGCTATTCGGTGCGGCGCGGGCTGATGGCCGAGGCGGAGGCTAGCCGCATCGCCGCCCATTTCGCCGAAACCGGACTGCCCTATGAACTCGCCGATCTGGGCCTCAATTGCACCGGCCAAAGCCTCGCCTCCCATATGCTCCACGACAAGAAGATGGACGCGGGCACCCTGCCCTTCCTGCTAATGCGCAGGATTGGCGAGGCGTTTCTGGCGAAAGATGTGGAACTGGCGGACGTTTCCGCGTTTCTGGATAACGAACTGCGCGGCTGATCAGCCGAAAAGCGCCACCGACTGCATGCCCGAGGCAATCGGCGCACCATCGGCATTCCAGATGCCCATGGTCTGGCTGGAGCAACCCTGTTCGGCATAATCCCCGGTCGAACGCAGCAGAAACCACCCATCGCGCGTCTTCGGCGCGGGGGTGAGCAGGTTGACCTGCCAGGTCATCGAACTCACCGGCGTGGACGGTGCCATCATCGGCAGCACGCCCGGCGGCAGGGCATCGCCGATCAGCATCACCTCGGTCATCGGATCAATGCCCGAACGATCTTTCAGCCGCACCCACCGACACAGTACAGGGCGTTTGTCGTCGCTGCGCGGCAAGGCGAAGCGCACTTCGAAATTTGCGCCAAGAAACAACGGTATAAAGGCATGTGGCTGATAGACCTTGGCCACCTCGGGCGCGATCAGGCCAGCAGGAGGCGGGCAATCATTGAGGTGGAGCCCAGATTGAACCGGCCCCATGAAAACGAAAGTCGCCGTGCTCACAACTTCACCTCCGCGCGTCAGCTCTGCGGCGATCCATGTGGCATTCTTGCCCTTGCGCAACACCCGCGCCCGCGCTTCAACCGCGCCATAAACTGGGCCGACGAAACTGATGACGGCAGAACGCAAGGGCGGAAGCTCCTCGCCGCCAACGCGGAGAGCAGCAGTCAGCGCAACCGCCGCCGAGAACCCGCCATAGGCCGTGCGGCCCTGATGCCAGGTTTCAGGAACGGTGACGGAAAAGCCACCTTCCAGTAACTCGGCTCCGGCAATCAGCGTAGCAAAGCTCATTCCAGTTCGAGAATGATCGCGTCCACTGCCAAGCTCTCACCGGCGACCGCATTGATCTTCTTCACAGTCGCTGATTTTTCCGCGCGCAGGATGTTTTCCATCTTCATCGCTTCCACCACCGCCAGCGGCTGTCCGGCTTCAACCGCATCACCTTCCTGCACGTGCAGCGCCACCAGCAGACCGGGCATCGGGCAGATCAGGAAGCGAGAAAGGTCTGGCGGGATCTTTTCGATCATGTGGCTGGTCAGATGGGCGACCCGCGCAGGCAGAATATCGACCTTGTGGATGCTCCCGCGTGTCGTCATGCGCAGGCCGGTACGGGTGATGGCGAGCTTGATGCCAATATCCTCACCATCCACTTCAGCCTCGATCAGCTGATCGCCGGGGGTGTATTCCATGGCGAGATCAAGCACTTGACCATCGACGGTGATTTCATCCTCATCGAGTTCAACTGCAAACACTTTGCCACCAATCTTGACACTCCACTCTGACGAGGGAGCAAGGTGGGTAGCCAGTTGGCCATCGACCTGCCGCGCCCTGTCTGATCGAGCAGCGGCGATGAAACCGGCGACAGCCGCCAGTTTGGCCTTCAGTTCATCCGAAGTAGCCGCGCCGGTGAAGCCATCGGGATATTCCTCGGCGATGAAGCCGGTGGTCAGTTCGCCCGAGCGAAAGCGCGGGTGCTGCATGATGGCGGAGACGAAATCGATGTTGTGGCCCAGCCCTTCGATCTCGAACGCATCCAATGCGGCGATCTGCTTGTCCGCCGCCTCATCGCGGGTTTCGCCCCATGTCACCAGCTTGGCGATCATCGGATCATAGAACATCGAAACTTCGCCGCCTTCATAGACGCCGTCATCAACACGCACGCCGTCCACGCCGCGGCGACCGTTTTCGGCGCCATCGTCAGTCCAGCCTTCAACCGGCGGGCGATAGCGGGTGAGCCGCCCGGTTGAGGGCAAGAAGCCGCGATAAGGGTCTTCGGCATAGACGCGGTTTTCGATCGACCAGCCGCTGATCTTCACATCATCCTGCGTGAAAGCCAGCTTTTCGCCAGCGGTCACGCGGATCATCTGTTCAACCAGATCGACGCCGGTAATCGCCTCGGTGACGGGATGTTCAACCTGAAGCCGCGTGTTCATTTCAAGGAAGTAGAAGCTCTCGCCCGTAGGGTCCGCGCCCGAGACGATCAGTTCGACCGTGCCCGCGCTGTAATAGCCGACCGCTTTCGACAGCGCGACGCATTGCTCGCCCATCGCCTTGCGCATCTTGGGCGTAACGAAGGGCGACGGTGCCTCTTCCACAACCTTCTGGTGGCGGCGCTGTATCGAGCATTCGCGCTCGTTGAGGTAGAGCACATTGCCGTGCTTATCGCCGAGGATCTGGATCTCGATGTGGCGAGGGTTGAGGATGAACTTCTCGATGAACACGCGGTCATCGCCGAACGAATTCAGGCCTTCGCGTTTGGTCGCCTCAAAGCCCTCGCGCACGTCCTTTTCGTTGTAGGCGAGCCGCATGCCCTTGCCGCCGCCGCCTGCGCTGGCCTTCATCATCACCGGATAGCCGATCTCCTCCGAGATGCGCACTGCATGCTCGGTATCGTCGATCTCGCCGACGAAGCCAGGGACGACATTGACGCCGGCCTTGAGCGCGAGCTTCTTGGACTCGATCTTGTCGCCCATCGCGGCGATGGCGTTCACCGGCGGGCCGACAAAGGCGATCCCCTCAGCAGCGAGCGCCTCTGCGAAAGAGGTGCGCTCCGAGAGGAAACCATAGCCCGGATGCACCGCATCGGCGCCGGTCTGCTTGGCCGCGGCGATGATCTTGTCGGCGATCAGGTAGCTCTCAGAGGCAGGCGACGACCCGATATGCACGGCTTCGTCGGCCATCCGCACAAACGGCGCGCGGGCATCAGCATCGGAATAGACCGCAACGGTTTTGATACCCATGCGGCGCGCGGTCTTGATAACCCGGCAAGCGATTTCACCACGGTTGGCGATGAGGATTTTTTTGAACACTTAGCGACCCCAATATTTGAAAAGAGCTATCGTTACGGCCCAGTAAATTAGAAATGCAGAACCGGCGATCAGCCAAAAATCTCGCAATTTAGCCGCTTGGCAACCAATAGCTTCGAAACAGTCCCCGTAAATTGCAAAAAACAGCATTTTGCCAGTCACGACCAATGCAACCGAACTCCAAGCTGCAAAAATCAAGAACCGGAGTATGTTCACCCCATCGCCTCCAGCTTCACACAGCCCTTTGGCATGCGCTCCGCCGCAACTTCCGCCTCAGTCTGCTTCAAAGCCATTGCCTTCAACCCCAACCGCGCGATCATCGCCGCGTCATTGTCATCCCCGGCGTTGGGTGCCGTCAGCAGCTTATCACCGGTGAAGATCGAGTTTGCACCGGCGAGGAAGCACAGTGCCTGCGTCGATTCGCTCATGCTCTCGCGCCCTGCCGAAAGCCGCACCATCGACATCGGCATGGTGATCCGCGCCACGGCGACCGTCCGCACAAATTCGATATCGTCGATCTTGGCCAGCGGTGTATCGGCCAGCATATCGCCCAGCACCGTGCCCTTGACCGGCACCAGCGCGTTGACCGGGACTGACTGCGGGTGATCGGGCAGCGTGGCGAGGGTGTGGATGAAGCCCACCCGGTCCTCGCGCGTCTCGCCCATGCCGACGATCCCGCCCGAGCAGACGTTGATCCCGGCGCGGCGCACCTGCCCCAGCGTATCGAGCCGGTCTTCCATGGTGCGCGTAGTGATCACCTCGCCATAGCGTTCGGGCGAGGTATCGATGTTGTGATTGTAGTAATCGAGACCGGCCTCGGCGAGCAGATCGGCCTGGTGCGGCTCGAGCATGCCCAGCGTCATGCAGGTTTCAAGCCCCATCGCGCGCACGCCCTTCACCATCTCGATGATGGCGGGCAGATCGCGGTCCTTGGGGTTGCGCCAGGCGGCGCCCATGCAGAACCGGGTCGAGCCATGATCCTTCGCCCGCGCCGCCGATTGCAGCACTTCGGATACGCCCATCAGCTTGGTCGCCTTCACACCGCTGTCGGCTGAGACCGACTGCGAGCAATAGCCGCAATCTTCAGCGCAGCCGCCGGTCTTGATCGAGAGCAGCGTCGAGAGCTGCACCTCTGCCGGATCGAAGGCCTCGCGATGCACTTCCGCCGCGCGCCAGACCAGCTCGGTAAACGGCAGGTCGAACAGCGCGGCGATTTCTTCGCGCGTCCAGTCTGTGCGGGGTGCGGAAATTTCGCTCACTCAGCAGCCTCCAGTTCACTTCCCACCGGCGGCATGTTGTGGCCGAGCAGGCGTAGCATATCGGCAGCGGCCTCAACCACATTTGTGCCGGGACCATAGATGCCCTGCACGCCCGCGTTCTTGAGGAAATCATAATCCTGCGGCGGGATCACACCGCCTGCAACGACCTTGATATCCGGGCGTCCGGCATCCTTCAGCAGGCGGATCAGTTCAGGGATCAGCGTCTTGTGACCGGCGGCGAGCGAGCTGGCCCCCACCGCGTCCACATCATTCGCCAGTGCCAGCGCGGCTGCCTCTTCGGGCGTCTGGAACAGCGGGCCAGATGTCACGTCAAAGCCCATGTCGGTGAAGGCCGAAGCGATGACATTGGCCCCGCGATCATGGCCATCCTGACCCATCTTGGCGACCAGCAGCCGAGGCTTGCGGCCAAGGCGGCGGGCAACCGATTCCACCCCATCAATCACCTGAGCATAGCGCGCATCGGCGGCATAGGCCTTGCCGTAAATGCCCGTCACCGGAACCGGCTGGGTGCCATAGCGCCCGAAGGCCTCTTCCATCGCATCGGAAATCTCACCGAGCGTTGCGCGTTGACGGGCAGCCTCGACCGCGAGTTCGAGCAGGTTGCCGCCGCCCTTTGCGCCATCGGTCAGCGCACCAAGCGCCGCACGGCACTTCGCCTCATCACGGCCTGCGCGGGTGCTTTTGAGCCGGGCGATCTGCGCATCGCGCACCGCGTGGTTATCAATGTTCAGCGTATCGAGATGCTCTTCGCTGGCGAGGCGGTACTTGTTGACGCCGACGATAACGTCCTCGCCCTTGTCAACGCGCGCCTGCTTTCCAGCGGCGGCTTCCTCAATCAGCCGCTTGGGCATGCCAGTGGCGACCGCCTTGGTCATGCCGCCGATGGCATCGACTTCCTCGATCAGCTTCCACGCTTCTTCCACCAGCGTCGCGGTCAGCGCCTCGACATAATAGGAGCCGCCCAGCGGATCGACGACCTTGGTTATGCCGCTCTCTTCCGCTAGCACGATCTGCGTGTTGCGGGCGATGCGTGCCGAAAAGTCAGTCGGCAGCGCGATAGCTTCATCAAGCGCGTTGGTGTGGAGCGACTGGGTGCCGCCAAGCGTCGCGGCCATCGCCTCGATCGTCGTGCGGATGACGTTGTTGTAGGGGTCTTGCTCCTGCAACGAGACACCCGATGTCTGGCAGTGAGTGCGCAGCATTTTCGAGCGTTCGCTCTTGGCGCCAAGGCCATCCATCACCCGGTGCCACAGCGTGCGCGCGGCACGCAGCTTGGACACTTCCATGAAGAAGTTCATGCCGATGCCGAAGAAGAAGCTCAGGCGACCGGCGAAGGCATCGATATCCAGCCCGGCTTCCATGGCGCGCACGGCGTATTCCTTGCCGTCAGCGATGGTGAAGGCCAGTTCCTGCACCGCCGTCGCTCCGGCCTCGTGCATGTGATAGCCCGAGATCGAAATCGAATTGAATTTCGGCATATTGGCCGAGGTAAAGGCGATAATGTCCGATATGATCCGCATCGAAGGCTCGGGCGGATAGATATAGGTATTGCGGACCATGAACTCCTTGAGGATGTCGTTCTGGATGGTGCCATCGAGCTGCGCCACTGGCACACCCTGCTCTTCACCTGCGACGATGAAGAACGCCAGGATCGGGATCACCGCACCGTTCATCGTCATCGAAACCGACATCTGATCGAGCGGGATGCCATCGAACAGGATCTTCATGTCCTCGACGGAATCGATGGCGACGCCAGCCTTACCAACATCACCGACCACGCGCGGATGATCGCTATCATAACCACGGTGCGTGGCGAGATCGAAGGCGACTGACAGTCCCTTTTGACCGGCCGCCAGATTGCGGCGGTAAAAGGCGTTCGATTCCTCGGCGGTCGAGAAACCAGCGTACTGCCGGATCGTCCACGGGCGGCCCGCATACATCGAAGCGCGCACGCCGCGCGTGAACGGGGCGAAACCAGGTAGGCCCGGATCAGCTGAGTCATCAGCCGTGTACAGCGGCTTGATCGCAAAGCCTTCAGGCGTGTTCCAGGTCAGGTCCTTCCCCTTGACCTCTTTGGTGGCGGCTGCCTGCCAGTCGTCGATATTCGCCATGATATGCCTCATTCCCCCCGGAAAACCGGGGCACGTTTTTGGAGAAATGCTGTAACCGCTTCCAGACAATCCTGTGAATTGCCAGAGATACGCTGCGCTTCCTCTTCGGTTTGCAGCGCCGTTTCATAGTCAGAGCCCCAGCCAGCCTGCACGGCCTGACGGATCAGGCCATAGGACACGGTTGGTCCCGCAGCGAGCCGGGCGGCAAGCGCCTTGGCCTCAGCCAGCAGAGCCTCGTCTGGCACCACCTTGTAGATCATACCCCAATCGAGCGCCTTGGCGGCGGGAATACGCTCTGCCAGCACCAGCGCCTCATTGGCACGGGCCGAACCGACAAGGCGCGGCAAGAGCCAGCTCGCCCCGGCATCGAGCGCCAGCCCGACATTGGGAAAGGCGAAATAGAAAAAGGCGTTTTCCCCGGCAATGACGAAATCGGCATGCAGCGCCAGTGGCGCACCTGCCCCAGCCGCCGCGCCGTTCACCGCCGCCACCACCGGAATTTTCAGCGCGGCCAGCTTGCGCAGCATCGGGTTGATCGCATCAACCAGACCCTTCTTGATCATATCACCAAAGCCCATGCCTTGCGGTACGCCCGAGGCCATATCGCCGCCTGAACAAAAGCCTTTGCCCGCGCCAGCAATCACCAGTGCCCGCGCATTGCCGAGCTTGTCCAGCGCATCGCTCATCTCGCTCGCCAGAGACCACGAAAGCGCATTGCGTGTATCGGGGTGGTTGAGCGTCAGGACGGCAACATCGCCCTCAAATTCAAGGATTACGCGTTCGTAAGCCATCAGTGTGCCCCCTTGGGAGTTTCCATAATCTCGGTCAGTTGCCCGCCCATATCTTTGGGGTGGACGAAGATGATCAAGGTGCCATGCGCGCCGATGCGCGGTTCGCCCAGCACGCGCTTACCCAGGCTTTCGAACCACGCCTTGGCGGCGAGAATATCGGGTACTTCATAGCAAATGTGATGCTGTCCGCCGAGCGGGTTCTTCTCCAACCACTTGCCGACGGCAGAGTCCGCTGCGGTCGGCTGGAGCAGTTCGATCTGAGTGCCCGCCGAACCATCTTCGCCGGGCGTATTGACGAAGCAGACGCGCACTTGCTGCGATTCCAGCACAAATGGCTCGGTAATGTCACTCGCGCCCATGACATCGCGGTAGAATGCGATCGAAGCGTCAAGATCAGGTGTGGCAACGCCGATGTGGTTGAGGCGACCCAGCTTCATGACACATTCTCGATAATCATGGCTATGCCCTGCCCGCCACCGATGCACATGGTGATTAGCGCGTATTTGCCGTCGATCCGCTTCAACTCGTAAGCCGCCTTGACCGTCAGGATACAGCCCGTCGCACCGACCGGATGGCCGAGCGCCACGCCCGAACCGTTGGGGTTCAGCTTGGCACGATCAAAGCCCAGCACCTTGGTAACTGCGAGCGCTTGTGCGGCGAAAGCCTCATTGGCCTCGATCACATCCATCTGATCGAGCGTCAGCCCGGCGCGCTTCAGGGCGATAGGAACGGCCTTGATCGGACCCTCGCCCATATATTCCGGCTCAACCCCGGCGTGGCCCCAGGCGACGATCTTCGCCAATGGATTAAGCCCGCGCTTTTCAACTTCAGCGCCGGTTGCCAGCACCACGGCCGCCGCGCCGTCATTGATGCCGCTGGCATTGGCGGCGGTGACTGTGCCGTCCTTGAGGAAGGCTGTCCGCATCGAAGCCAAAGTTTCCGCCGTGGTATCAGCGCGCGGATGCTCATCCGTGTCAAACACCGTCACGCCCTTGCGGGTCTTGATCTCGATGGGGACTATCTGCTCCTTGAAGCGGCCCTCGGCAATGGCGTGGCAGGCGCGTTGGTGGCCTTCGAGCGCCAGCGCATCCTGATCCTCGCGGGTCACCTGATGGCGCGCGGCGCAGTTTTCGGCGGTGATGCCCATGTGATAGCCACCGATGGCATCTTGCAAGCCTTGCGTGAGCGCATCGACAACCGTGTTGTCACCCATCTTCTTGCCCCAGCGCGCGCCGTGGTCATGGTAAGGCACGTTCGACATCGATTCCGCACCGCCCGCCAGTGTAATCGAGGCCTCACCCAGTTGCATCATCTGCGCTGCCGAAACGATAGCCTGCACACCCGATCCACACAGGCGGTTAAGCGTCAGCGCCGGAACGCCAAAGGGAATGCCAGCATTCAGCGCGATGACCCGGCTGAGCATGGAATCCTTGGCGCTCGTCGGCATGACCTGACCGATGACCACGTGCTCAACGTCATCAGGAGCGATTCCAGAGCGGCTGAGCGCCTCACTGGCAACCTTGCCGCCAAGATCGGAGGGCATGAAGCCCTTCAACGCCCCGCCAAAATCGCCGATTGCCGTGCGAACGCCGCTGACGATGTAGATATCTTGCATTGTTAGTCCTTCAGGCAGCACTTAAAGCGGAATATTGTCATGTTTCTTCCAAGGATTCTCAAGACTCTTCCCCCGCAACTTCCTTAACCCCAGCGCGATCCTCCGCCGTGTCGAGTGCGGATAGATCACCTCATCAATGAAGCCCTTGCTCGCCGCCACGAAGGGGTTGGCGAAGCGGTCTTCGTATTCCTTGGTCTTTTCGGCCTGTTCTTCGGTCGAAAGCCCGCGGAAGATGATTTCCACTGCGCCTTTTGCGCCCATCACGGCGATTTCAGCGGTCGGCCAGGCGTAGTTGAGATCGCCGCGCAGGTGCTTTGAGGCCATCACATCATAGGCCCCGCCATAGGCCTTGCGGGTGATCACGGTGATCTTTGGCACGGTGGCTTCAGCATAGGCGAACAGCAGCTTTGCCCCGTGCTTGATGATGCCATTGTGCTCTTGGGCTGTGCCAGGAAGGAAGCCCGGAACATCGACAAAGGTCACGATCGGAATGTTGAACGCATCGCAGAACCGTACAAACCGCGCCGCCTTTTTCGATGAGTTGATATCAAGGCACCCCGCCAGCACCATCGGCTGATTGGCGACCACGCCCACGGTCTTGCCCTCAATCCGGCCAAACCCGCAGAGGATGTTGCCAGCATGGGCGGGCTGCACTTCAAAGAAATCGCCTTCATCCAGTGTCTTGCGGACGATCTCGTGCATATCATAGGGCTGATTGGCGTTGGCCGGGATCAGCGTATCGAGGCTGTTCTCGGCGCGGTCCCACGCATCAGCGCAAGGCCGCTCGGGCACTTCCTCACGGTTTGAGGCAGGTAGGAAATCAAAGAAATCGCGCGCCGTCAGCAGCGCTTCGATATCATTTTCGAGCGCCAAGTCTGCCACCGAAGTCTTGGTGGTATGCGTCACCGCACCGCCCAGTTCCTCTTGCGTGACGACTTCGTTGGTCACCGTCTTGACCACGTCCGGCCCAGTGACGAACATATAAGAGCTGTCCTTCACCATGAAGATGAAGTCGGTCATCGCCGGGGAATAGACCGCGCCGCCAGCGCATGGCCCCATGATCAGCGAAAGCTGCGGCACCACGCCTGATGCCAGCACGTTGCGCTGGAAAATCTCGGCATAGCCGCCAAGTGAAGCAACGCCTTCCTGAATGCGCGCGCCGCCCGAATCGTTGATCCCGATCACCGGCGCGCCAACCTTCATGGCATTGTCCATGATCTTGCAGATCTTCATGGCATGGCGTTCAGACACGGCGCCGCCGAACACGGTGAAGTCCTGGCTGAAGACATAGACCAAGCGGCCGTTGATCGTGCCCGATCCAGTGACAACGCCGTCGCCCGAAATCGTCTGTTCGGCCATGCCGAAGTCGGTGCAGTTATGCTCGACATACATATCCGTCTCTTCGAAGCTGCCTTCGTCGAGCAGAATTTCAAGCCGTTCGCGCGCGGTTAGCTTGCCCTTGGCATGCTGTGCATCGATGCGCTTTTGCCCCCCGCCAAGCCGTGCGGCAGAGCGGCGCTTTTCCATTTCAGCGATATTGGCTGACATACCCCGAGTAGTCCTTCGCGCTTGCGGAATCGTTTGCCCGCTAAGACACGCTGGTGCGGCAGCGTCAATAGGTTTTAAGCGATCGGTTAAATCTTATCCGGTGGGCGATACGCGGCAGTTCACCGCATCAGCACCAGTTCCTCGGCCATCGAGGGATGCAGCGCCATGGTGGCGTCGAAATCCGCCTTGGTCAGGCCAGCCTTCACCGCGATAGCCGCCACTTGCAGTATTTCCGGCGCTTCGGGGCCGATCATGTGGACACCGATCACCTTGTCGGTCTTTGCCTCCACCACCAGCTTGTAATAGCCGCGCTCAGCCGTGGCCGAGAACATGTTCTTCATCGGGCGGAAGTCTGAGGTGAACACCTTGATCTCGCCGAGCGCAGCGCGCGCCTCTGCTTCGGTCATCCCCACGGCTGCCAGCGGTGGCTGTGTAAATACCGCGCTGGGGATCGCATCATAGGCCGTGGAGCGCGGGTTGCCGCCGAACACGGTATCGGCAAAGGCATGGCCTTCGCGGATCGCAACGGGGGTAAGCTGCACCCGGTCAGTCACATCGCCAACGGCATAGATGCTTTCACAGGCGGTCTTGCTGAATGGATCGACTGGAATTTCACCATTGGTGCCCAGAGTGATGCCCGCGCTTTCGAGCCCTAGCCCATCGGTTTTAGCCCGGCGTCCGGTGGCGACCAGCACAACGTCAGCGGGCAGCGGTTCACCCTCGGCGGTGTGGACCAGCAGCGAGCCATCGGCGAGCTTCTCGACACGTTGCAACGGATTGTTGAAACGAAACGAGATGCCGCGCGCCTGCATGATCGGCAGCAGGCGGCTGGTCAGGTCATCGTCATAGCCGCGCAGGATCTTGTCCGAGCGGTTGACCACCGTGACATCGCAACCCAGCGCATTGAAAATACCGGCGAATTCGAGAGCTATATAGCCCGCCCCCTGCACCACCAGACGGCGCGGCAGTTCGGGCAGGTGGAACACCTCGTTGGAAGTGATGCAATGCTGCGCACCCTCGATAGCAGGCATGACCGGCCATGCACCGACCGCGATCAGGATATAGTGCGCGTTGATTTCACGGCCGGATGAGAGCCGCACCGTGTTCGGGCCAGAAACCACAGCCCGTTCGTGGAAGTGATCGACTTTGTTGTTGTCGAGCGTTGAAGTGTAGGCTTTTTCCAGCCGATCAACATCGCTGGCGACGAAATCGCGCAAGGCTCCCCAATCGAACTTCGCGCCTTCAATCGTCCAGCCATAGCCAGCCGCATCGTGCAATTCGTGAGCAAAGTGTGAGCCGTAAACCAGCAGCTTCTTGGGCACGCAACCGCGGATCACGCAGGTGCCGCCAATGCGGAACTCCTCGGCCACAGCAACTTTGGCACCATGCGAAGCGGCAATCCGGCTCGCCCGCACACCGCCCGATCCGGCACCGATGACAAAAAGGTCGTAATCGTACTGCTCAGCCATCACGTGCTCCTGTTTCGAGGCGCGATATGGAGACTGCACACCCGGTTTGCCAACCGGAAACGACGATTACTGTGATCCGATCCCCGCCGCCGCCAGCAGAGCCTCGGTACTTGGATCAAATGACACCCCGCCTGTATCGATCTGGTTGGCGATCTGCTTCCCCAGCTCAACACCGAACTGATCGAAGCTGTTGATCTCCATCAGTACCCCATTGGCAAACGTGCGGTGCTCATGAAAGGCGATCAGTGCGCCGAGCGTTCCGGCATTGAGTTCATCGCACAAGATCGTCGCCGATGGCCGGTCACCCGGATAGGCGCGGGCGGGATCATCGCTCGTCTTGCCCGCCATCAGTGCCGCGCCTTGAGCAAAGCAGTTTGACAGCAGGATGCGGTGATGCGCGGGATCGAGCGCATCGCCTGGCTGGATTGAAGCGATGAAATCGACCGGCACCAGCACTGTTCCCTGATGGAGCAGCTGGAACACAGCGTGCTGTCCGTCGGTCCCCACCCCGCCCCAGGTGATCGGCGCGGTCGGGCCGGAAACCGGCTGGCCGTCCAGCGTCACGCGCTTGCCGTTCGATTCCATCTCCAACTGCTGAAGATAGCTCGGGAACAGTGCCAAGCGCTCGTCATAAGCGAAGACCGCGCGGGTCTGGCAACCGCGCAGACGGGTGTAATATTGATCACCAAAGGCAGCGCGCAGCGGCAGGTTGTCAAAGCCCTCTGTCTCCAGAAAATGCCGGTCCATCGCCGCTGCACCATCGAGGAATGCGGCAAATTCGTCCCAGCCAAGCGCCAGCGCCACTGGAAAGCCAATCGACGACCACAACGAATAGCGCCCGCCGACAGATTCCGGGAACGGCAGCACCCGCGTTTCATCTACGCCCCATTCCAGCGCCGCATCTGGCGATGCCGTCAGTGCTATCGTGCGGCCATAGGGATCAGTAACACCGCTGGCAGTCAGCCATGCCAATGCCGAAGCGGCGTTAGTCATAGTCTCGATGGTGGTGAAGGTTTTGGAGGCGATAGCGGCCATCGTCGTCGCCGGATCGCAAGCGGCAAAGGCAGCTTCGAGCGCGCAGCCATCAATGTTCGAGACAACATGAACATCAACCATGGCCCCATCACGCGTCAGGGCATCAACCGCCAGCGCTGGCCCCAGCGCTGACCCACCGATGCCGATGTGGATCAGGTGCTTGACCTCACCCAGCAGCCCGCCGTGGATCGCTTCGACCAGTCCGCGCATCCGGGCGTGCAGCACGCCTGCCAGATCGACCGACTCCTCGTTACCCACCCCGCGTTGGGCGGTATGTTCAACCGAGCGTCCCTCGGTGATGTTGACCTTTTCGCCGGAAAACAGCGCCTGACGCCGCGTAGCAAAGCCACAAGACTCGGCCAGCCGGGTAAAATGCGCCACCAGATCGGCATCGAGGTGCGTTTTCGACCAGTCAAAGCGGATCGTTCCGCCCAGCAAGTCCAGCGTGGTAGCATAGCTTGCCACCCGTTCCGGGTCAGCGAACAGCTCATCGAGCGTCCGGGTTGGCAGTTCTGCCAGATTCGCCCAATTCTTTGTCACCGTATCGCGCATAACTGGCCTTTCCTGATCGGCAAGCCTGCCCTATGCCGCCGCAGAGCCATAAGGCCAAGCAGGGGAAAACCTATTCATGCTGGATAAAGCATGATTGCGGCCAATACACTGCCTTACCTGATTAACACACCTCCGATGGGGCAGTATGACCACCGACCTGACCACGCCGACCGAAGCCGCCGCCTCCACCATGGCTACGCCTGAACCCGCAGTGCCCGCAAAACCGGCGAAAAAGGAGGACAGCTTCCCCGTCTTCCTGATCAAGCTGGTGCTGATCGTGCTGGTGTTCCGCAGCTTCATCATGGCGCCCTTCAATATCCCCAGTGAATCCATGCTGCCGCGCCTGTTGATCGGCGATTACCTGCTCGCCAGCAAATGGTCCTATGGCTATTCCAAGCATTCGCTGCCGTTCAGCGTGCCGCTGATCCCGGGCCGTATTCTCGCCAGCCAGCCAGAGCCCGGTGATATCGCCATTTTCAAGAAGCCGCCCTTCGCCGATGTCGATTTCATCAAGCGGGTGATCGGGCTGCCGGGCGATCAGATCCAGATGATTGGCGGCGTGCTGCACCTCAACGGACAAGCCGTGCCCAAGGTGAAAGTCGCCGATTACGTCATTCCTGTGACCCAGAACATGATTGACGCCGCCAAGCAGGACAATCGTTCACCCTGCGTCGCGCTGGATTTTGAGCAGCTGGGACCGGATGGCAAGGCGAACTGCCGCTATCCGCAATTCCGCGAAACGCTGCCTAACGGTGTTTCCTATAACGTGCTGGATTTTGGCGAGCGGCCCGATGCGGATGACACTGCGGTCTATGTCGTTCCCGCCGGTCATGTCTTCATGATGGGCGATAACCGTGACAATTCGCTCGACAGCCGGTTCTCCACCGATCTCGGCGGCGTCGGTTTTGTCCCGCAGGAAAATCTGGTCGGCAAGGCACAGGTCATGATGTTCTCCACCGACGGCGCAGCAGAATGGATCAAGCCGTGGACCTGGTTCAGTGCCGCGCGCTGGGGCCGTATCGGAGGCAAGATTTGAGCGGGGGCCAACTTGAGCACGCGACCCGCGCTTACCTTGAGGAGCTGACCGGCGAACCTTTGCGCGATGAAGCCTTGTGGCTTGAGGCACTGACGCACGGCAGCACTGGCCATGCGCGCGATTACCAGCGCCTTGAGTTTCTTGGGGACCGGGTGCTGGGGTTGTCGATTGCCGATTGGCTGCACGAGCTGGGCACCGGCGATGAAGGCCGTCTCTCGCAGCGCCTCAATGCTCTTGTCAGTCGCGAAACCAACGCCCGCATCGCCCGCTCGATCAGACTGGGCGAGCATATGCGGCTCGGCAAGCAAGCGCACGACGATGGCGGGCGTGAAAGCGACAATATCCTTGGCGATGTCATGGAAGCAGTGCTGGGTGCAGGATTTCTGACGCTGGGCTTTGATACCATGCGGCAACTGGTGCGGCGGCTGTGGGCCGAGGCAGTGACCGGCAAAGTCGGCCAGTCCAAGCACCCCAAATCGGCACTTCAGGAATGGGCCGCAGGCAACAAGCGCCGCACCCCCGAATACAAGGTGATCGAACGCTCGGGCCCGGATCACGCGGCGCAGTTCACCGTTGCAGTATCGGTTCACGGTGTTGGTGAGACACAGGCCAGTGGCAACAGCAAGCAAGAGGCCGAAAAACAGGCCGCAGCAGAGTTTCTGAGGAATTTCGGATGAGTGAAGCCAAAGCGCCCAAATGCGGCCTCGTTGCCGTCCTCGGCGCTCCCAATGCGGGCAAATCGACGCTGGTCAACGCGCTGGTCGGGCAGAAGGTGGCGATTGTTTCGGCCAAGGCGCAGACCACCCGCGCGCGGCTGATGGGCATTGCCCTTGCCGATGAAACGCAGATCATCCTGGCCGACACCCCCGGTATCTTCGCCCCCAAACGCCGACTTGATCGCGCCATGGTCAGCGCCGCCTGGGAAGGCGCACAAGAGGCGGACGCGATCCTGTTGGTGGTCGATGGCCGCAAGAAGAAGCTCGATTACCTCGAATCGATCCTCGAAAGCCTGAAGAACCGCCCGGAGCGCAAGCTGCTGGTGCTCAACAAGGTCGATGAAACCGCCAAGGAGCCGCTGCTAATCGCCGCCCAAGCGCTGGCGGGAGCGGATGAAGAGGGCAATGTGGCGTTCGACGAGGTGTTCTTCATCTCGGCGCTGACCGGCGATGGCGTCCCCGAACTGAAAGCGCGTCTGGCTGCCTTGATGCCCGAAAGTGCCTGGCACTATCCCGAAGATCAGGTCTCTGACGCCAGCGAGCGGCTGCTCGCCTGCGAAATCACCCGCGAACAGCTCTATCGCCAGCTGCATGACGAACTGCCCTATGACAGCGCGGTGCGGCCCGAAAGTTATACCAACCGCAAGGATGGATCGGTTGAAATCCACCAGCAAATCGTCATCGCCCGCGATAGCCAAAAGGGCATCGTACTCGGCAAGGGCGGGTCAAAGCTGAAAGCCATCGGTGAAGCCGCGCGCAAAGAACTTTGCGAACTGCTGGGCGTAAAAGTCCACCTGTTCCTCCACGTCAAGGTCGAGGAAAACTGGGACGAGTCCAAGGAAATTTATGAGGAAATCGGGCTGGATTGGGTGAAGTAGGGCCGATGCACGCTTAACCGAAACCCTCAGCCGCTGCTGCGATGAATCGCAACAAACGCACAGCCTGATTGCCCAGAGCCGCAACCCTCTTCACATTACAATCCGAAACATAAATCGAATTGGGATGAGGACTAGCCATGAATCTGCAACTGAAAGGCCGCCGCGTGCTGATTACGGGCAGCAGCAGCGGGATTGGCGAGGCTATGGCGCGGATGTTCGCCGAGGAAGGCGCTGCGGTTGTCGTCCATGGCCGCAATCGCGAACGCGCTGAGGCGGTTGCCAGTGAGATCAACGCGGCGGGTGTCGCCATTGGCGAGCTTTCCACCGATGACCTCACCGCCAGCGTCCATGCCGAGGCCGTGGCAGCGCTGGGCGGAAACATCGAAATCCTGATCAACAATGCGGGCGGCAATGCAGCGGGCAACACATCAAAATCGCCCATCGAGATCAGCATTGAGGACTATGTCGCGAATTATCAGGCCAATGCACTGGGCGCGGTGCGGCTGTGCAAGCTTTCCGTGCCCGATATGGTCACGGCAAAGTTCGGACGGATCGTCAACGTCTCCAGCGCTGTTGCCGTCCAGCCCAATTACATGGGGACTGACTATTCGGCCGCCAAATCGGCGCTCAACAATTTCACCGTCAGCCTTGCGGGATCGCTGCGCGGCGTGGGTGTTACCGCCAATGTCCTCACTCCCGGCATCATCATGGTCGATGGCCTGTTGCGCTTCGGCCGCCAGAAGTTTGGCAATCCGGATATGAGTTTCGAGGAAGTCAGCGATCGTTTCGCCTCGGAAAAGGTGTTCGAAATTCCGCCGGTTGGCAGGCTGGGAATGCCGCGCGATCTGGCGATGGTCGCCTGTATGCTCGCCAGCCCGCTGTCGGGCTTCATCACCGGAGCCAATTACCGGGTCGATGGCGGCCAAGTGCGCGGCCTGAATTAGGAGAGAGGCAAGACCATGACGACAAAAACCTATCGCGTCATCCAGTGGGCTACCGGCACGGTCGGCTCCACCGCACTCAAGTATTTCATCGAAAACCTGGTGATCGAACTGGTCGGGGTTTACGTCACCAGCCCGGAAAAGCAGGGCAAGGACGCTGGCGATATCGTCGGCCTGCCCAAAACGGGGGTGCTCGCCACCAGCGACATTGATGCCATCGTCGCGTTGGACGCCGATTGCGTGCTCTTTGCCCCGCTCAACATGGCCGATACCAGCCTTGACCATGTCTGCCGCCTGCTCGCCTCGGGCAAGAACGTCATCTCGCCCGCTGGCCCGTTCCTGCCTAACAAGTGGTTCCCCGAGGTAGCTGCCCGGATCGAAGCCGCCTGCCTCGAAGGCAATAGCTCATACCACAGCTGCGGCATCCATCCCGGTTTCTCAGGAGACGTGCTCCCCCTCACCCTCGCCCGGCTGATGAACCGGATTGACTGCATCGAAGTGACCGAGATCATCGACAAGCTGCGCAACCCGATGATCTATACCGAGATCATGGGCTTTGGCGCAGACTGCGACGACTTGCTGGCCAACCCCCGCCGCTCGCCGGAAACCTACAAACATTTCTATTCGTCGATGGCGATGATTGCCGAGGGACTGGGCAAGGAGATCGAAAAAGTCACGGTCAAGTTCGAGGTTTCGAAGGCGACCAAGGACATCGTCCACCCACATGGCGTGGTGAAGCAAGGTATGTGTGGCGGCCAGCATTACGAATGGACCGCCTGGGTCGATGGTGCGCCGCTGATCGTCTATCACTTTTACTGGCAGCTGGGTGAAGGCCTCGATCCGCTGTGGGAACAGGGCGAGGCGATGTACCGTGTGCGCATCCACGGCGATCCGCCGCTCGAATGCCAGCTGATGGGCCAGAAGGCCGCCGACGGACGCCACCCCTTCCTTGGCCTGCCGTGGACCGGGCTGGTCGGCTGCACCGCTGTTCCTGCGGTCTGCGAGGCACAGCCAGGCGTTGTCAGCCATATTGACCTCGGCGTGATCCAGCCCCAAGGGCTGGTCCGGCGCTGAGCGGATAACCACCCGCAAGCGCATGATCTATTCGGGAGTGCGATTGGTGAGACTGTGGCCAATAGCCATCACGATGGCGGCAGCTCTATCAGGCTGCGCGGCATCAACCACTGGCGTCCGGTCAGCACTTTCTCCTGGCGCGCGCTATGTCGCCCTGGGCAGCTCCTATGCCGCTGGCACGGGGATCCTGCCGATGAAGCCCGGCAGCGCGGCGCGATGTGGCCGCAGCAGCTTGAGCTATGCCACGCTGCTCGCCGCGCGGCTCAACCTCGATCTGGTCGATGCATCCTGCGGCGGGGCAACCACGGCGCATCTGCTAGGGCCATGGAACGAATTACCGCCACAGATTGACGCCGTAACGCCGGATGCGCGGCTGGTCACTGTCACCATTGGCGGTAACGATGTTGGCTTTGTCATGAACCTGATGATTGGCAGCTGTGCGCCGCAGAATGGCCGCACCTGCCCACCGCTGCGGCTGGGAAGTGAGGCGGACTGGGCCAAGGTTGAAAGCAATTTTCGGGAGATCGCCCGGCAAGTCCACAAACGTGCGCCGTCAGCCAATCTGGTCTTCGTCGATTATGTGTCGCTCCTGCCGAAAATCACGCTCTGCGCGGCGATTCCGCTGTCTGCGGCCCATGCTGATTCCGTGCGCCAGATTGCCAAACGACTTGCCGAAATCAATGTCAGGGTTGCGCGCGAAGAGGGTGCGCAGCTTTTGAAGGCTGGGGAACTGTCGAGCAGTCACACCCCGTGCGACAAGGAACCGTGGAGCGTCGGTGCGCCGAAAAGTGCACCGGGAGCAGCTTGGCACCCCAATGCCGCCGGCCACGCTGCCATCGCCGATGAGCTGGCCAAAATGCTGCGCCGCTAACGCAGCTTTGCAATACCGATATTGTCCAACTTGGCGCGTTCCTTGGTGGATTCCTCGCTGCGGTTCAAAGCCTTGGCGATTTCCTTCAGCCCCTTGCCCTTGGAGGCGAGCACGCGCAGTTTGGCGACTTCGTCGCTCTTCCAGGGCTGGCGGTGGCGGGTGAAGACTTCGGCCATCAGAACGGCACATCTTCGTCAGCGACAGGCGCGGCATCGGCCTTTTTGGCAGGTGCTTTCTTGGCCGGAGCTTTTTTGGCAGCGGCCTTCTTCTTCGGCGCGGCTTTCTTCTTGGCCGGAGCCTTCTTCTTCCCCTTCGCCGGACCCTTGGCGGCCCGTTCGGTGATCAGAACGACCGCCTGTTCCTCGGTAAGATCCTCGGGCTTCATATCGCGCGGCAGGGTGGCATTGGTTGTGCCGTCGGTGACGTATGGCCCATAGCGGCCCGCCATCAGCTTCATCTCAGCGCCCGATTCGGGATGCGCGCCAAACACCTTGAGTGGCTCGGCGGCGGTGCGCGCGCCCTTGCCTGCCGCTGCTTCGGCCAGTTTGACCACGGCGGCGTTCATTCCGGTTTCGAAGATTTCCGCCGTGCCGCGCAGCTTGGCATATTTGCCCTGATGCGCCAGATACGGCCCATAACGGCCAAGGCTGGCGGTGATCGGCTCGCCGCTTTCAGGGTGCAGACCGATGGTGCGCGGCAGGCTGAGCAGCTTTACCGCCCAGTCGAGATCGAGTTCGCCGATGTCCTTCGGGATCGACGAACGCTTGGCCTCCTTGCCGCTGCCCAGTTCGATATAGGGGCCGAAACGACCGGCTTTACGCATGATCGGCTCACCCGTTTCGGGATGCTTGCCTACCTCGCCATCGCCGCCATCGGCAGAACCGCCAGGCTGCGCGAATTTGCGGGTATACTTGCACTCAGGGTAGTTTGAACAAGCCACAAAGGCACCAAAGCGCCCGCCGCGCAGACTGAGCCTGCCAGCTTCGCAAGCCGGGCACTTGCGTGGATCCACGCCATCATCGGTCGGCGGGAACAGATAGTCAGAGAGGAACTCGTCGAGCGCTTCGGTGACTTCGGAAGGTTTGCGCTCCATCACCTCATCTGACTTGGGCTTGAAGTCCTTCCAGAAGGCGGCGAGCACAGCCTTCCACGCGCCGCGCCCGGCGGAAACCTCGTCGAGTTCATCCTCCATTCCAGCGGTGAAATCATAGGCGACGTAGCGCTCAAAGAAGCGCTCAAGAAATGCGGTGAGAAGTCGCCCAGATTCCTCTGCAAAAAAACGGTTTTTCTCGGTACGAACGTAGTTGCGATCCTTCAGCACCTGCAAGGTCGCCGCATAGGTCGAAGGACGGCCAATGCCCAGTTCTTCGAGCCGTTTAACCAGGCTGGCTTCGGAATAGCGCGGCGGTGGCTGGGTGAAGTGCTGGGTGGATTCAACCGCCTTCTTGGCGGGCATATCGCCCTTGTTCATCACGGGCAGCAGGCCGCTCTCATCCTCTTCGCCGTCCTGCTTCTGATCCTTGCCTTCCTCGTAAACCGCGAGGAAGCCGGGGAATTTGATGACCTGACCATTGGCGCGCAATTCATGCTGGCCGGTGCCATCGCGCAGGGTGACGACGGTGCGCTCGATGCTGGCAGATGCCATCTGGCTCGCCAGCGCGCGTTTCCACACCAATTCATAGAGCCGCGCCTCATCGCCACTACCGTAGTGATCCTTGCCGAAATCAGTCGGTCGGATTGCTTCATGTGCTTCCTGAGCATTCTTGGCTTTAGTTTCGTAAATACGCGGTTTTTCGGGCACGTAATGCCCCGAATAGCGGCTATTGATCTCAGCCCGCGCCGCCGTGATGGCGCTTGAATCCATCTGTACGCCGTCGGTTCGCATATAGGTGATCGCGCCCGCCTCATAAAGGTTCTGCGCCACCCGCATGGTGTGGCTGGCGGAAAAGCCCAGCTTGCGCGCGGCTTCCTGTTGCAGGGTCGAGGTGGTGAACGGCGGATAGGGATTGCGCCGGGTTGGCTTGATGTCGACTTCTTCGACGCGGAAGGCCCCGCCTTCAACCGCCGCCTTGGCGCGGGCAGCAATGCCAGCATCACCCAGGCTCAAGCGCTCAAGCTTGTTGCCATCAAATTTCACCAGCCTTGCTGTAAACGGCGTGCCGCCCTGCTCCATGGAGGCGACAACCGACCAATATTCCTGCGGCTTGAAAATCTCGATCTCACGTTCACGCTGAACGATCAGGCGCAGCGCCACCGATTGCACGCGGCCCGCTGACTTGGCACCCGGCAGCTTGCGCCACAGCACCGGGCTAAGCGTGAAGCCGAACAAGTAATCGAGCGCACGGCGGGCGAGATAGGCATCGATCAGATCCTGATCGAGTTCACGCGGATGCTTCATCGCCTCGGTCACGGTGGCCTTGGTGATGGCGTTGAAGGTGACGCGCTGCACGTCCTTGGGTAGCGCCTTGCGCTTGGCCAGCAGTTCGCGGACGTGCCAGGAAATCGCCTCACCCTCACGGTCAGGGTCAGTCGCGAGGATCAGACGGTCAGCCGTTTTGGCGGCATCGGTGATCGCTTTGACCTGCCGCGCCTTGTCACCATAAAGCTCCCAATCCATCGCGAAATCGTCATCGGGACGGACCGATCCATCCTTCGGCGGCAGATCGCGGACGTGACCGTAAGAGGCCAGAACCTTGTAATCCGCGCCGAGATATTTCTCGATGGTTTTGGCCTTGGCGGGTGATTCAACAATGACAAGCTGCATGGTGTGAGCGTTAGCCCCCTTACGTGTGTGTATACGCGCGATGGTGGGAAGCTGGCGGGGCTGCCGTCAAGCCTTGATACGGAAATCGCTGCTTTAACCCGAAAGGCTCACCCTTCCAGCCGCGTGCCGCACCAACCGTCCAGCCAATTCCAGTTCGAGCAGAGCCAGTTGCACCGCCGCAGCACTTTCGCCTGACTGGCGGATCAATTCATCGACCGAGACGGGCGCGGTTGTGAGCAGTCCCGCAATATCGGCGGGTTCATCGGTCAGTTCATCGTGGACCGGCAGAAAGCTCGCCGCCGCCTCACGGAACATGCTGCGCGGCGATCCGGTGAAGCCTTCGAGCAGTTCGATGACGTCCGCCGGCGATTGCACCAACACTGCGCCATCGCGGATCAACTGGTTGCAGCCCTGTGAGCGGCTGTCGAGCGGGGAGCCAGGAATAGCCATGATCTCTCGCCCGGCCTCGCCCGCCAGCCGCGCGGTGATCAGTGAACCAGACTTGGGCGCAGCCTCCACCACCAGTGTGCCAGCGGCCAGCCCCGCGATGATCCGGTTGCGAGAGGGAAAATGGCGGGCGAGAGGTTCTACACCCGGCGGCTGTTCGGCGATCAGCAGGCCCTTTTCGGCAATCTCTGCCTGAAGATCGGCATGTTCTGGCGGATAGGCAATATCGATGCCGCTGGCGATCACCCCGATTGTGCCGCCCCCGCCCGCTCCGGCAGACAGCGCCCCGCGATGGGCCGCGCCGTCGATCCCGCGCGCCAGACCCGAAACGATTATGAATCCGGCGTCGGCCAGCGCCATGGCAAAATCGCGCGATAGCTTCACCGCCGCTGCCGAAGCATTGCGCGCGCCGACCACGGCTACTGAGGGCCGCATGGCTATGCCGGCTTCACCGCGCACCGTGAGGATCGGCGGCGCACCATCATACTGGGCGAGCAGCGCGGGATAATCAGGCGAATCGTGAAACAGGTAGCGCGCGCCGGATCGTTTCACCGCAGCTATCTCAGCCTCGATCCGGTCCTTTGGTGCTGGGCGATAGGCGGTGCCTCCGCGCGAGGCGAGATCGGGCAATGCCTCCAAAGCCAAACCCGCACTACCGAAGCGCCGCAGCAATTGCGCATAGCTGACCGGGCCGACATTGGGCGAGCGCAGCAGACGGATGCGCGCGAATGCCTCATCCTGCGCCAGAGTCAGTGTGGCGCTCAATATTTCTGGCATTATTTCTGGCCGATCTTCGGTTCAGTTCCCGCGATGAGCCGCTTTATGTTTGTGCGGTGCAGCCAGAGCACCAGCAGGGCAAGGAAAGCGAGCGCGGGCACATGTTCGGGCCATCCCAGCACATAGGAAGCCACAGGAGCCGCCACAGCGGCGCAGATGCCGCTCAGCGAGGAAATCCGCGTCAGGGCCAGCACAGCGATCCACACCCCCGCGTATAGGCCACCAATGCCCCATGCGAGGCCGAGCGACACGCCCATCAGCGTTGCCACGCCCTTGCCGCCCCGGAACTTCAGCCACACCGGGAAACAATGGCCAATCACCGCCGCGAGGCCACCTATCGCCGGATCGCCGCCCGGAAGATTGGCGGCAACTTGCACCGCGACATAGCCTTTGGCCAGATCGAGCAGCAGCGTTGCCAGCGCCAAACCCTTACGTCCGGTGCGCAGCACATTGGTTGCGCCGATATTGCCCGAACCGATGCTCCGCAGATCACCCGCGCCGAAAAGCCGCGTCAAGATGATGCCAAAGGGGATTGATCCCAGCAGGTAGCCCACCACAAGTGTCGGCAAGAGTGCGGTCAGGTCCATCACTATCCCCCGTTTAAGTCCAATCCCTTAGCCGCTGCGCTTGCATTCGTGCAGAGGAAAAATAGGAATACCGCCAATATGGGGCAATTGGCACATCAATCCGGCAGCGCAGTCGATCCCGCAGCACCTATCCTGCTGTTCGATTCGGGCGTCGGCGGGCTCTCGGTTCTGGCTGAACTGCGTCAGGCTCTGCCCCAAGCGCCAGTAATCTACGCCGCCGACCTCAAGGGGCTGCCCTATGGCACCAAAAGCGAGGCTGAGGTTGCGGCGCGGGTCTGCGGCCTGCTGGGGCGAATGTCCGAACGTTTTCGCCCGCGCCTCATCTGCATTGCCTGCAACACCGCCTCGACCATCGCGCTGGCTATGGTCCGCGATGTGCTGGAAGTGCCGATTGTCGGCACGGTTCCGGCGATCAAGCCTGCCGCCGAACTGACGCGGAGCGGCACGATTGGCCTGCTCGGCACCGCAGCGACGATCCGGCAGCCCTATGTTGACCGGCTGGAAGCGAAATTTGCCGCCGATAAGCTGCTGCTGCGGCACGCTGCCCCAGAACTGGTGACGGCAGCAGAGGCAAAGCTGCGCGGCGAGCCAGTCGATTCCGGCGTTTTTGCGCGGGCTGCACAGGGCCTGCGCTCACAGCCCGGAGGTGAGGCTATCGACACGGTCGTCCTGGCCTGCACGCACTTTCCCTTGATCGAGGACGAACTGGCTCAGGCATTCGGTGGCGGGGTGCGGTTCGTCCACGGGGCAGCGGGAATTGCCCGGAGGATCGCATTCCTCACCAAAGGCCAGCCTTTCAAACGCAGTAATTCAGATTGTGCCGTGGTTACGGGTGCAGACACAGATGCCGCCCCTTTGGTGCCGACATTCAGCCGGTTCGGGCTTTCGCGAATAGAAGTGCTATAGCCCGGTCATGACCCGGCGACTCAACACTTTCCTGCTAGCCCTGCTGCTGATGATCGGCGCTCCGGCCTATTGGTTGCTGAAGGATACTTCGCCCTATGGGGTGCCGGCTAAGCAGCTGGACATCGTGCAACTGCGAACATTGGCCAAGGCGATTCCCGGCCAGAAACCCAGCCGCATCGAGATGGAGCTGGTGGCTTGGCGGCGCGTTCCGGGGGATCTGTTTGCGGCGGGTTCGGGCCTCAAGCGGCGCGTTATCGGCGTCATGGTTTTCCGTCTTGAAGTGCCGGGACAAGGGCCGGTGATGATAGAGACCGGAACTACGCAGACCTTGGCGGATCAACTTGGCATGGACCGTTTCGATTCGGCGGCTCAGAAAAACGTTGATAGCTTGTTGCGCCAATCGAGCATGATCCTGGTCACCCATGAACACGCTGATCACCTTGGCGGGTTGGCAGCATTGGGCGCGGCTGAGGGCGGCTTGGCTGTCTTGTCGCGGGCAAAGCTGAATGCACAACAAATGCCTTCCTCACCAATTTCAGCTAAGCTGCCATGGCCGAGTGGTGTCTTGCTGCACCCCGAGATCTCGGGCAGTCAACCTCAGGCTGTGGCGCCCGGAATTGTGACCATTCCCACTCCCAGCCATTCTCCGGGATCGCAGATGATCTTTGTCACACTGGATGATGGCCGTGAGTTTCTCTTCGCCGGAGACATCGCGTCGATGGCCGTAAACTGGCGGGAGCAGCGCCCACGATCACGGTTTCTCAGCGATTTTTATGCCCCTGAAGACCGCCAAGCCGTAATCGGCTGGCTGCAAGCAATTGCGGCACTCAGAAAGTCAGCACCAGGTTTACGTGTTCTGCCAAGCCATGATTATGAATGGTACAGCGATCCGTTAAGCCGTTCGGGCGTGGCAAGAATGCTCGGGAATGTGCCGGTGAATCCAGATAACAAACAACCAACTGGCCAGTGACTGACAAACTCGCTGGAAGTTGATCCACACTTGGGCTAATGGCCGCCGCGCAGCCGCTGGCAAGTCGCCGGTGTAGCAGGACGCGAAGCCCGTGGACTACGACAAGATTTTTGATTCAGCGATCGAGCGGCTCCATTCGGAAGGCCGTTACCGCGTGTTTATCGACATCCTGCGCAACAAGGGTGCCTATCCCAACGCGCGCTGCTTTGCCGGGCACAACGGCCCCAAAGACATCACCGTGTGGTGCTCGAACGATTACCTCGCCATGGGCCAGCACCCCAAGGTCGTCGCGGCGATGGAAGAGGCGCTGCACGATGTTGGTGCGGGCTCTGGCGGTACGCGCAATATCGGCGGCAATACGCATTACCATGTCGAACTGGAAGGCGAACTGGCCGATCTGCATGGCAAGGACGGCGCACTGCTATTCACTTCGGGCTATGTTTCGAACGATGCCACGCTTTCCACGCTGGCCAAGATCCTGCCCGGCTGCGTGATCTTTTCCGACGAACTCAATCACGCCAGCATGATCGCCGGAATCCGCAATTCAGGGGCCGACAAGAAGGTTTGGCGGCACAATGACATCGAGCACCTTGAAGAACTGCTGGCTGAAACCGATCCCGATCTGCCCAAGCTGATCGCCTTTGAGAGCGTCTATTCGATGGACGGCGATGTCGCGCCGATCCACGCAATCTGTGATCTGGCGGACAAGTTCAACGCGCTGACCTATATCGACGAGGTCCATGCTGTGGGCATGTACGGTCCACGCGGTGGCGGGATTACTGACCGCGACGAAGCGGCGCACCGCATAACCATCATCGAAGGCACACTGGGCAAGGCGTTCGGCGTGATGGGCGGCTATATCGCGGCCGACACCAAGATCATCGACGTGATCCGCTCTTATGCGCCGGGCTTCATCTTCACCACCAGCCTCTCACCCGCACTGGTGGCGGGTGTGCTGGCTTCGGTAAAGCATCTCAAGGCATCAAGCGTCGAGCGTGAGGGCCAGCAGGCCGCTGCCGCCATGCTCAAGATGCTGTTCGCCGACGCTGGCCTGCCAGTGATGCCATCGACCACGCATATCGTGCCCTTGATGGTCGGCGATCCGGTCAAAGCCAAGAAGATCAGTGACATCCTGCTCGCCGAATATGGCGTCTATGTGCAGCCGATCAATTTCCCCACCGTGCCGCGCGGGCTTGAGCGTCTTCGCTTCACTCCCGGCCCCGCCCATACCGAAACGATGATGCGCGATCTGACCAGGGCACTGGTCGAAATCTGGGAACGCATGGAAATGAAACGCGCCGCTTGAAGCGCCACTTCCGCAGGTTTCAGCGCAATATCAATTTACAATGGACCTGTCACAAAATGCGATAGGTTCCCCTCCGCGTCACGAGTGAAACGGGATTCCCGTGGCGATGTCGCAATGTCATGAAGGAGGGTACTATGGCCCAGGATTGGGCGTCTGACGTCAGGAAATACGTGCCTGATGCAGACGATGGAATTATCGCTGGTATCGTTCGTTATTGCGGGATTGCCTTGCAGAAACGTGATTCCTCGCTGGTCAGCTTTTCCGATGCCAAGGAAACCGATCGAGTCCGCAACAACTTCCTCAAGAAAAAGCTCGCACTGACGCAGGCCGATGACGTGCTCGATGCGGCGATCGCTGCGGTTGGTGCGCGGATGAAGGAAGATCGCAGCAAGAACCGCGTGACCGTCTATTACCTGCTGGCTGAGCATTTTGACATGCTACAGCTGTTCCAGAAAAAAGGCTCGGCAAAGCTTGCCCCGGTAGTCGAAGCAATCGAAGCCGATGATGCTGACAGCACGACCGAAGGTGTGGCCTCACTTGCCAGCCTTGGCAGCGGGGCGAAGAAAAAGGCCAAGGCCATGGTCGATACCGGTATCGATAAGGGCAGCGAAGTCGTTGCCGGTGCTGGCAAAAAAGCCAGTAAGGCTGGAGCAGCGGTTGTCGGTGCCGCTGGTGCCGCTGTCGCCGGAGTGGCTGGGGCCGCAGGCAAGGTGGCCAATCTGGCAGGCGATACACTTTCTGGTGCGGCTGACACTGCCAGCAAGGCAGGATCAGCCGTAGCCGGGGCTGCTGGAGTGGCCGCATCAGGCGCGGCTGATGTTGCAGGAAAAGCGGGTGCTGTTGTTGCCGGGGCCGCCGGAGCAGCGGTTTCTGGCGTAACCGATGTTGCTGGCAAGGCAGCGGGCATGGCTGGTGATGCCATGTCTGGAGCTGCCGATCTTGCTGGCAAGGCTGCCGACGTGGCAGGGGATGCCATTTCCGATGTTGCAGATGCTGCTGGCAAAGCTGGGGTAGCCGTCGCGGGGGCCGCTGGAGCTGCGGTTGCAGGAGCCGCCGGTGCTGCCTCGCTGGTGGGTGACAAACTCTCCTCCGCGGCTTCTGGCGCAATGCATGGCCTCAAGGGCGATGATGACAACGGCAAGGGCGGCGGATCGCTGCGCTGGCTGTGGTGGCTGCTGCTGCTCGCGGTGCTCGCTCTGCTGATCTGGTGGCTGTTCTGCCGCAGTTCCGGCGGCGCAGCAGGTGCAGGTGCAGAAGCCAGCGCGTCTGCCATGGCGACAACCGAGACTGGTGGATCAGCCATTCCCGCCGGTGCCGTGGCTCTGGCCTCAGCCCCAGCGGAAGGCAGCGTCGCCATCCCCACTGGCGATGGCGTCACAGTGGAATCGCGCGATGGCAAACCAGTGGTGAAAGTATATTTCAGCTCTGGCAAAGTAACCGTTCCGGCATCGCTCGCACTCGCGGCAACTGGTGTGAAGGACTATCTGGCCAGCCATGCCGGGGCAGCACTTGAAGTATCGGGATATGCTGATCCCAGCGGCAATGCCCAGGCCAACGCCGCGATTTCAAAGCAGCGTGCGGAGGCGGTGAAAGCCGCGCTTGTTGCTGCGGGAATTGCCGATACACAAGTGGCACTGGTCAAGCCTGAAAGTGTCACAGACGCCGCTGTGCCTGCCGCAGCTGCACGGCGTGTGGAAGTGCTGGTGAAGTAAATCTTCATCAACTGACGAAGCGATAGACAGGCCCGACCGGAGTAAACCTCTGGTCGGGCCTTTGCTTTGCTCTCGCTGTGGCGATGGATTTAAGCGGCCATGGCGCAGCTTTTCCTGATCGCTTATACGTCAGCAGAATTTTCCGGACTCTGGCTCTTGCCCTGATCCGGCACAAAATCGCATTAATTGAAGGAACAGGCTCTATGGATATTTCGAACGGTTCGGTGATTGTCACCGGTGGCGCGGGCGGTTTTGGCGGGGCAACAGCGCGGCGTCTGGCAGCACTTGGTGCAAAGGTCGTGATCGCTGATGTCAATGATGAGCGCGGTGAGGCTCTGGCTGCCGAACTCGGCAATGGCTCGGTCTATGTCCGCACTGACATCATGGACGAGGCTTCGATGGAAGCTGCTGTCGCCAAGGCGGTCAGCCTGGCCCCGTTGCGCGCTGCTGTCATCACTCACGGCGGCCCGCCTCCGCCAGACAAGGGTGGCCGCGTGATCAACCGCGAAGGCCAGCGAGTCAGCACCGCGCACTTTGCGCAGACCGTGCAGGTCTTCCTGATTTCCGCCTATACCATGAGCGCCATTGCGGCAGAGGCCATGGCCAAGAACGAGCCACTGGCATCAAACCAGCGCGGCGTGATCGTCAACACCGCCTCGATTGCCGGTTTTGAAGGCACACCGGGACAGGTGCCCTATGGCGCTGCCAAAGGCGGCATCATTGCCATGGCGCTCAACATGGCGCGCGATCTGGCACCGATCGGCATTCGCTCAATGGCAATCGCCCCCGGCACTTTCGCTACCTTCGCCTATGAGCGCATGGGTCTGGACAAAGCGCAGGAAATGTTCGGTCCGATGGTGCTCAACCCCAAGCGGATGGGCGATCCTGACGAATATGCCATGCTCGCGCAGCAGATCGTCGAGAATGACTTCCTTAACGGCACAACGATCCGGCTTGATGCCGGGCAGCGTTTCGCGGCTTGAATTTAGGTGCGGCCGGGGGTTGGCAAGCAGCCCCCGGCCAATCCCATTAGTAAACGCCGATCAACTTGGCACCGGCGATGATCAGCACCACGCCAAGCGCGCGCACCACCATCACCGTCTTGAACCTGATCCCCGCCGTGGTGCCGACCAGCCCGCCAGCCAAGGCAGCGCCTGCGTAAAGTGGTAGCGAAGCGGGCAGCTCTTGCAGCGACGTCAGGTTGCCCAGCAGGCCTGAAGCCGAATTGGCAAGGATGAACAGCGCCGCAACGCCCGATGTCTGCTTGGGCGCGCACCAGGCCATGAACAGCAGCAACGGCGATAGGAAAATTCCGCCGCCGGTACCGGTAAGGCCGGACAGGAAGCCGATCACCGTCCCGGCAAGAATGGCCGGCATGATCGGCGGATCGGAAGTTTCACTCTCGGCAGCCAGATGCTTTGGCCACAGCATCCGCACCGCCGAAAACCACAGTATGACGCCGACCAGTGGCCGATAAAAATGGCCGGGCAAGACAATCGCGCCGCCCAGAAAGGCAAAGGGCAATGCTCCGAGCAGAAATGGCCAGAGCACCCGCCAGCGGAACAGCCCGGCCCGCAGATAACGGATGCTGCCCAGCGAAGCGACGACGATGTTGAGCACCAGCGCGGTTGGCTTCATCGACGCTGCTGGCACTCCATAAAGCGCCATCAGGGCGATATAGGCTGACGAGCCGCCGTGGCCGACGCTCGAATAGAGCGCCGCTGCCAAAAATATCGAGAGCGCCAGTGCCAGATCAAGAGAAGCCATGCGTTCAAAACAACGCGGCGGCCTAGCCTGTCAACCTTTACCGATCCGCTGTTCCCAATCCTGTGGCAACACGATCTGCTTCGCCACCGGGAAGCCTAGATAGCCGTTGTGCGCAAAGGCCTGCGCGTTGGTGCGCAGCGGATCGCCCGAGACGAGCACCATGAAATCATCGGGGTGCATGACAATCGGCACCATGCGCTCGGGATCGTCGCTAGTCGCAAAAGCGCGCGGCAGGCGGCCCATATTGACCTGATGCTTGAGCGAGCCGATCTTGAATTCAGTCCAGGTGTTCATCATCGTCTCGACCCGGCCGGCTTTCATGCGGGCATGGTCATAGAGGTAGCGTTTGACGTCATCCTTGCTCCACCCGGCCTTGGCGATGGCTTCGGCAAGGATCGGACTGATCACCAGCACCGGACGCAGCGTACCGAATGTCAGCCCGCCAACGGTGAAGGAAATCTCCCACCCGGTCTCCTTGGCGACACCATCCGCAAGGTAGGGCATCAGCAATTCGGGCGTGCTGCCGGTAACGGATGGCATGACATCGCCGCCCGTCAGACGCGTGATGGTGACGGTGTTGTCACCCGTCTTGAAGCCCATATCCTCGCTGTTGGCGGGCCAGCCGATCTTGGCCAGCGCATCCTCGTTTTCGGCCAGCACGACGCGGAAGGTGTTGCCGAAGGTGCCCTTGTCAGTCTTGTGCAGACGGAAACCGGCGATGTTGCGCAGTGCCAGACGCCAGAACCGCCCGACACTGGTGTTGGGCTTGAAGCCATCACGCAGTACGCCCTGTTCGTAGTTGAACTTCAGATCCTTGATGATCGGACCGTTGAGGATGATCAGCGTTTCTGCACCCGGCGTATTGCCGCTGTGCTCTACGCCATATGTCGGATCGGCCATCGCCTCACCAAGCGCGACGAGAATCGGCATATATTCCGGACGGCACCCGGCCATCACGCCGTTGGCTGCAATCGCCCATACAGTCACCGCGCGGCTTTCGGGCAGGACGATACCCAGCACTTCATCGGGATCGCGGTTAGTATAGCTCAGGAACGCCTCGATCTTCTCTATCGTCGGTGGAACGATGGGCAGGCCGTCGCTCCATTCACGATCATAGAAGAAGTCGTTCACGTCCTCGAAGCTGCCGGTGAAAACGATCTCGCGCGCAGTCGGCTCTGGTTCCAGCACGATTGTTTCGGGCTGCACCGTCAGGTTGGCGATCACCTCGGCGGCGGTCACTTCCATGGCGTTGCGGCGGATTTCCTCGACCGACTGCGTGCCGGGATGGCCGACAATCGTTGCTACCGGCATATTCGGATAGCCCAGCCCCACCGACGTGGCGGTAGCCTGCGTCAGGAACCCTTCGCAAACCAGCGAAGAGGTTGGAATTCCAGCTTTTTCACAAACCTCGCTTGCCCGCAACACGGCGGGCGTGCAAGAACCTCAGCAGGCCATACTTGATATGGCAGCATCAACCCCAAGCTCCTTGAAGCGTTGAGGCAGCGAGGCGAGAAGCTCCTTCTCATTGACGCCGTGAGTCGAGCCGAATTCGCGCCATGAGATGAATTTCACTTGCGGGTAAGTCTCACGCAGCTTGACCTCAAGCGCGTCATAAATCTCGTCTCCGGCGAAGAGGTAATCCCACAGCTGCGCCACGGTCTTGCCGTTCAGTGTATCGAGGCGCTTGGCCAGCGGCCGCATCTTCATCCGCCGCTCGCCGCAGGGCCAGACGACGGGATATTGGCCGTCCTGATTTGCCTTCTCAGCCATGATAATCCTCTTTCTACATTACTTGCCAGCCAGCAGACGGTGCGCAGCCTCTGCGGCTGAGACGCCTTCTGCCATGGCTTCGATACCCGTGCCACCAAATCCGCTGCGCACCAGGCCAGCGGCGAAGATTCTGGGATCGGCAGTCGTCAGCCCTGCTCCGGTGCGCACAAAACCGCATTCATCACGCAGCGCAGCGGGCAGAAAGCTCGAAACCGGCTCTACTCCGATGAAGGGAAACACGCCGTCGCAGGCCAGATCGCGCTGCGAACCGTCACGCAGATTGCGCAAGGTAATGCCCGTCACTTTGCCATCACCGACGATGGCGCAAACTTCGCTATCCCAGACAAAATGCACATTCTCACGCCCATCAAGCTTGTCAGCATGTTCGCGGCGGGCTTTCAGAGGACTGTGGCTGACCAGCGTTACCTTGCCGCAGACCGCTGCCAAGGTCAGCGCCTCATGCACCGCGCCATCGCCGCCGCCGACCACAACCACGTGCTTGCCGAGATAGAAGGTGCCGTCGCAGGTGGCGCAGTGCGATACACCGCGCCCGGCAAATTCGGCTTCTCCAGGGACGCCCAGCTTGCGCAACCGCGCGCCCGAAGCGACGATCACGGCACCGGGGTAATATGAGCGCCCTTCCCCGTCGATCAGTTCCAGCCGCTCACCCGCGTCGATCCGCCTGACCGGCGTTTCGACAATGCGGACACCCATTTTTTTCGCTTGCTCGTAAAGATGCATGGCAAGGTCTTGGCCAGACCATGTACCGGGAAACGGTAGATCATCAACTTCACCGATGGTGGAAACCAGCCCGCCGTAAAGCCCGCTACCCTCAAACAGCGTGACCAGCCGCCCGATCCGCGCGGCATGGCGCGCTGCGGAAAGCCCTGCCAGCCCGCCGCCAATAACCGCAATCTCTTCCAGATTTTTGAGCGGCCGCGTTACCATCGGAGCCACATTCTCCCATTCGTATTTTTATTGAACAGGTGATCAGCACAAGCAGGAGCACCGCGCAAGCCCCAAGATCCGTAACACCCATCCCGTCACGCCATTTTTCACAAACTTATGCAGAAGATGCGCGCCATTGTCTGCACCACTTGCTGAATCCGCATTGCCTTGTGCTTCGCCTTAAACCATGGCGGTGCCAACACAGTTGATAGTGGGTAGCTAATACGATGATCGACGCGGCACTATTCCGGCAGGTTTTGGGCCATTACCCCACTGGCGTCAGTGTGATTACCGCGCTCGATGAAAATAGCGTGCCGGTGGGTATGGTGGTCGGCACATTCACCTCGGTCTCGCTCGATCCGCCGCTGGTGGGCTTCCTGCCAGACAAGCGCTCGTCCTCCTGGCCGTTGATCGAAGCCGCAGGTCACTTTTGCGTCAACGTTCTCGCCAGCGATCAGAAATCCCTGTGCGCGCAGCTGGCAAAATCCGGGCCGGACAAGTTCACCGGGGTCGATTTCGCCATCTCGCAGCATAATCTTCCAGTTCTGGCAGAAGCTCTGGTGGCAATCGAATGTCAGCTTCATTCGGTGACAGAAGCTGGCGATCACTGGTTTGTGCTGGGTGCGGTGCTTGGGCTTGAAGCCAAACGTGATGCTGATCCGATGCTGTTTCACAAAGGACGCTACGGCGGATTTGCCGAGATCGCCTGAGCGCATCAGCTGTAACTTGACAGCGCGGGCGGCAACTGCTGTTCACCTGTTCAGTTGTCGCCGTTATACCAACGGCGCGGGAGAGATTCTGACATGACACGTTCGCTCAGCGGCAGGGTTGCCGTCGTCACCGGTGCTGGTTCGGGCATTGGCCGCGCAATCGCCAAGCGCCTTGCCGAAGATACTGCCAAGATCGCCATCTGGGACATAAACTTTGCCGGTGCCGAAGAAACCGCGCAGATGATCCGCGATGCAGGTGGCACTGCCATCGCCATCAACGCCGATTGCTCTGACAAAGCCGCCATTCAGGCCGCCGCTGCACAGACCCGCAAGGAACTGGGCAAGATCGCCATTCTGGTGAACAACGCTGGCATTGCCCCGTTTACGCCGTTCCTGGAAATCGAAGATGATCTGTTCGACAAGGTAATCCGCATCAATCTGCGCGGGCCATACCTCGTTACGAAGGAAGTGCTGCCCGATATGCTTGAGGCCGGCTGGGGCCGGGTGATCAACATCACCTCGTCATCGGTGCAATCGGGGTCGTTCGGTCAGGGGCATTATGTGTCGTCAAAGGGCGGTCTGGTCGGCATGACCAAGGCGCTGGCGCTCGAATTTGCCGCTTCTGGCGTCACCGTCAACATGATCCCGCCGGGCTTCATCGACACCCCGATGCTGCGCGGCGCACCGGTCGATGTCGATGCCTTCACCAAGACCCTGCCGATGAAGCGCATCGGCCAGCCTGAGGATATCGCCGCCGCGGCTGCCTATCTCGCCTCCGAAGAAGCCAGCTATATCACCGGGCAGACGATCAGCACTAACGGCGGGCGCTATATGGGTTCGCATTAGATTTCATCGAATCGTCATTGCGCTCTGGACCGAAGTAGAAAAACATCAGGCCTGTCCTACAGGAGCGAAAATTGACATATTCTGCAGGCTCTTTGAAAGTCTGAAGATCAATTTGCTGCTAAAAGCGGACATGTGTCCGTTTTTTCGGGATATAATGCTGATATTACGTAATAATATACCCGGACAGGGTGTCCGCCCTGTCCGCTTTACGCTGTGAGCCACAGGAGCGTGATGGCAATAACGAAGCAACTGGTTACCCGACAACTTCACACAAATCAGCGGGCGATGATCTTTCGATCATCCCGTATGCCACTTGCCCGTCCCAGGTGAATTTCACCCCGCCCTGATTGTTGTTGAAGCCGTTCACACCCGGATTGCCCATGTGGAACGTGCCGTTGACCGTGACGCCTTCGATCCGCGTAATGCCAAGCTCGGATTCGAACTCGACTGACACATCATCGCCGCGCGGCATGATGCGGCGCAGGAACGGGATGTTGCGCGCTTTGGCCGGAATGAACCGCCCATCCACATAGAGATAGGCGTTGTTATAGGTATCTTCCGGTTCCTCGCCTTCAATCGGCGGATAGGCGATGTAACCAAAGGCGCGGCCATCTGGGAACACGGCTTCTTGCCAGCAATGCCCCCGGAACGCGCCCATGGGCCGCACGCTCTGGCGGCGAATGCGCGAGCCAAGGCATCTGAAGTCGCGCGTTTCGCCATCCAGCTTCATGGTGCCAGTGCCGCGAAAACAGTGTTCAACCCGCCAGCCATAACCCATCGATCCCGCATCAGCCCGCTCACGCTCCGTCATACCAGCCAGCTTTTCCGCGCGGTAATCCTGAACCCATGCCGGGGTGACCATTTCCAGATCGACCGACCATGATACCGCCACGCGCTTGCGGTGTTCCAGCCCTTTGCTGCGGCCCGGATCGGCATAGACACCAAATTCCCCGCGAATCTGTTCCTCGACCCGGCCTTCCCACGCCTCGCCTTCATAGGAGACGGTCCAGCGGCGGAATGGCTCGACGCAGCGGAATATCAGGCCGTCACTGCCCAGCGTATCGGCAAGGCCCGACGCGCCAACCGAAGGAACAGTGGTGCCAACCTTGCTCTCACGCAGCACGCGGCCATCTTTGAAGGCCACGTTCATGTCATAGCGGTGTGTGTCCCACAGCGCGCCCTGCGCCTCAATACCGACGCGCGGGAGGGCAAACTCGCCGTTCTCCTCGAATATCCACACCGAGGCGCTTTCGCGCATCTCGGGGTCTTCGGGTTTGGCTGGAAACATATAGTCGATTTCGCTTGGCAGCCCGCCAGTCCAGTCAGTCATCACGCTGTCTCCCAATGCTCGTTGGGACGCATGGTGAAGCAACGGGCAGCGCTGACAAGTCGCCCCCGCGATGCCTTATCGGTTGAAGCTATTCCCCCAGCACCCGCGCCCGCGCATCCATGATGTCCGCCAGATGATTGACCGGATCGCCCGCCGTCACCCCGGCCTCGACCGGCATGACTATCCCGGTGATCTGCCGCGCGCGGTCGCTGGCGAGGAACAGCGCGGCCTGTGCGCAGTCTTCCGGCTCACCGCGCCGCTTGATGATCTGGTTGGAAAGGTAAACCGCATCAATCTCACTCTCCAGCTGGACAATCTTGTCATTGGACGCGCCCTGCTGGAACGAGGACAGCTGGGTGCGGATATGCCCCGGCACAAGGCAGTTCACCCGGATGCCATAACGGCCAAGATCAATCGCCGCAGACTTGCTGAACTGGTTGAGCGCCGCCTTGGAGGCGCGGTAGGTCATCATCGCGTGGCCTGCGAGCAACCCGGCAATCGAGGAGTTTTGCAAGATCACCCCGCCGCCATGATCCTTCATGTGCCGCGCCGCAATCTGTGTGCCGAGCATTGGGCCGAGCACATTGACCCGCATCACCCGGTCAAAATCATCGAGCTTGTCATCGATGAAATCGGGATAGGCACCGCAGGACATGCCGGCATTGTTGAACATGATATGCAAGGCCCCAAAGTGCGAAACGGCAAGGTCCACTGCCGCCTGCACCTGATCGCGGTTGGAAACATCGGTACGAATGAACACCGCGTCATCGCCAAGGCTGTCCGCCAGCGCCTGACCGCCAGCCTCGTCCATATCGGCGATGACCACTTTCGCGCCTTCCAGCACGAAAAGCTCCACAGAGGCGCGGCCAATCCCGCTGGCCCCGCCCGTAATAACTGCAACTTTGCCCGCCAGTTCCTGTGCCAAGTTCCGGCTCCTTAAGCGCTGCGGCGCGTGAATGTGATCGGCAGCTTTTCTATCGTTCTGGTGGCCACCGTGGGCACAAAGCGCACGTCTTCAGGTGCAATCGCCAGCTTGATATTGTCCATCCGCCGGGCAATCTCGCGCGCCATGACCTTTACTTCCATGCGCGCAAGGGCAAGGCCGACACAGCGATGCACGCCGCCGCCAAAGGCCACGTGCCGGCCAATATTGGGCCGATCAATGTCGAAGCTGCGCGGATCGGGGAAAACTTCTTCCTGATCGTTGGCCGAGCCATAGACCAGCAGCAAATGCGCGCCTTCGGGCAGCGTGATACCGCCGAGTTCAACCTCGCGGGTGGTCATACGCGAAAGCGCCCGCACAGGAGGTTCAAGCCGCAGCAGTTCCTCGACAAAGCGGGTCATCTTGCGCTCATCGTCCACTGAATCTTTGAGCAGCTGCGCCACATCAGGCCGTGTCGCCAGGATGAAGAACAGGTTGCTGATGGCGGTGGCAGTCGTGTCATTCCCGGCAATCAGCATCGCCCGCACGAGGCTGACCGCTTCGTCAAAGGTCAGCGTCTCCACCGTGCCATCGGGCATAGGGATTTTGGCGTGAACAATGTCAGAAATCATATCTTCGCCGGGATTGGCTTCGCGTGCGCGCATCTTGCCGATCAGATAGTGCTGAAGATCGCAGATCTCGCGTGCCGCCTCGACCATTTGTTCGCGGTTCTGCATCCGCCCAATCTGGGCCGTGACCGCCACTGACCAGCGCGAAATCTTGTCCTCCATGCCATGATCGAGCCCCAGCTGTTCAACGATCACGCGGATGGTGAGCGGCACGGCAATCTCTTTCACTGCATCGGCCGCGCCCTTATCGGCGACGCTTTCCAGCAGATCGACCACCGTTTCCTGAATCCGCGGCTCAAGATCTTTCACCCGGTGCGCCGTAAAAGCGTTCTCCATCAGCTTGCGGATGCGTGTATGATAGGGCGGGTCCGACATGATCGCATCGGGGAAATAGCCGCCACCATCGCGGCGCAGGATGTCCTGATACTCATCCTGCATGCCGCGCGCCTGCTGGGTGTGATACCCCTTGTTGACCGAAAAGGTCAGCGGATCGGCCTGAACAGCAAGGATATCCTCGTGCCGGGTCACCAGCCAGGAATTGAGCGTTGGATCAAGGTGAACCGGATCGCCATGGCGCAGCGCCCGGTAAAAAGCATGCGGCTGCGCCTGAACGGCAGGATCGGCAAGAGTAGCGCTGGCGATCAGTTCCTGTTCTGCGGGGGTAAGGGTTGCTGAATCGGCTGACATGCGTTGATCCTGTCCTTGCGCGGCCACCGGCTGATGCTGCGGCTCATTATATCTCTGTCACCACAGTGCGATGAGAAGTCGTGAGCCGCCATGGCCTCTTTGGAATCGACGCTTGCCTAACACGGCAAGTGCCCCCCTTGTAATCAGTATGCCGAAGCCGGAGCGACCGTCACTTCCACGCCGTCCAATTCGGCGCTCATCTTGATCTGGCACGATAAACGGCTGTTTTCCTGCTGCACATCAGAGACCATATCGAGCATACCAAATTCGATATCGTCTGGTTGGCCTACCTTGGCCATCCAGTCAGTGCTGACATAGACATGGCACGTGGCGCAGGAACAACCGCCTCCGCAATCACCGAAGATGCCCTCAACGCCATGCGCCTTGGCCACTTCCATCAAGCTCACACCTTCATCAACATCGCTGAAAGTGCTGGTTTCGCCCTTAACGTCTGTCATGGTCACAGTCAGATTGCCCACGGGTATGTTCTCCGATCGTTTGTGTTTCAGGCGATGCCAGCAGGTCTCATGCCCGATATTCTGCCGTAAAGCCAAGTACCGGTAGTGCGCCGTGAGTTGACTGCCAAGGCAGCAAGGGCAAGTCTGCTTCCTCCCGTGTGCTGGGAAACGCCGCTGGGGGAAACCGCCAGTGCCATGGCAGTCATTGGGCTGTCTGCTCAGGCGAATTATGCTCACGGTTGAAATGGCGCCATCCGCGCGCCTGATAGGAGAGACAGGACAGTGGCAACCACGCTCATCGCCCAGGCCACGATTTTCGATGCTACCTGTGCGAAGCCGTTCACTGGCTCTGTGCTGATTGATGGCAACCGCATCGCATCTGTCATCACTGGCCGTGACAGGCCGCAAGCCGATCATGTGATCGAGGCTGACGGCAAGTTCCTGATGCCCGGAATGACCGAGGGCCACGGCCATCTCTCGTTCGAGAATGTCACCGCCACCGAAAACCTGATCACCCCCTGCCCAGAAGAACAAGTGTTTACTGCCGCGCGCGGGGCGAAGGCACTGCTCGATGCCGGTTTCACCAGCGTCTATGGCGCATCCGAGGCCAAGCTGCGGCTGGCCGTGGCGGTTCGCAACGAAGTCAACGCTGGTCGCATTCCCGGCCCACGCATCCGCGCTGGCGGCCTCGAAATCAGCGTCACTGGCGCGATGGGAGATGAAAGCAAGGAACACAACCCGCGCGTTGGTCCATCAACGCTGGTCGATGGACCAGAGGAAATGCGCAAAGCCGTGCGGACGCATTGCCGCGAAGGCGTGGACAATATCAAACTCGATGTCTCGGGCGATCCGTTCTACCCCTCGACCCCCGGCCACACCACGCCGATGAGCTTTGAAGAGATCAAGATGGCGGTCGACACCGCCCATGCCTATGGCCGCAAGATCAATGCCCATACCCGCTCGATACAGGGCTCAAAGGATTGCATCAGGGCTGGCGTAGATGGTCTGTTCCACTGCGAGTATTCCGACGAGGCACTGCTCGATATGATGGAAGAGGCGAAGGATCGCATTTTCGTTGTACCGACCATCGATTTGTTTGACTGCATGGCAACTGGCAAGGCTGCCAACTGGGGAATAACTGCCGAAGTCGCCGGCTGGATGGGCATTCCCGGCCTGATCGAGGAATCGATCAAGACCCACACGGCGCTGCGCCAGCGCGGTGTTCGGCATCTGATCGGCGGTGATTTCGGTTTTGCCTGGAGCGCGCAAGGAGCGCAGGCGCGTGATCTCCAGCATTTCATCAAATACTATGGCTACAGCTCTGCCGACGCGCTGATCTGCGCTACGCGAAACGGCGGACAAGCGATGATGGCTGACGGCAGTCTTGGCACGATCGAAGCGGGAAAACTCGCCGACATGGTGCTGGTCGACGGCGATGTGCTGGCCGACATTTCCCTTCTCACCGATACCAGCAAACTTGTCCTGATCATGAAGGACGGCTCGCTTTACAAGTCACCCGCCTAAGTCGCCGAGAACTCACTAGGAAGGCACACACAATGAACGTCGAAACAGGCAAGCTGAACCCCGGAGAGGCACGCTGCCCCGCAATCAGCACGCAGGATATCATCGCACAGGACAAGGTGGCAGCGCCCGGTTGGGTGCGCTCGGAAAACTATGAATACCTTGGCAACGAGGATATTTCCAAAGACCGCTACATCGACCCCCAGTTCGCCAAGTCCGAAATGGAACGTCTGTGGACCCGCACCTGGCAATTCGCCTGCCGTGAGGAACACATTCCCGAGGTTGGCGACTATTACGTCTATGATGTCGGCCCTTACAGTTTTATCATCACCCGGTCTGACGAAACCACAATCAAAGCGCATTTCAACGCCTGCCTGCATCGCGGCACCAAGCTCAAACCTTCGGGAACCGCAGGCTTTGCCAATGACCTCAAATGCCCTTTTCATGGCTGGTCGTGGAATCTTGATGGCAGCAATAAGGAAGTCGTTTGCCCCTGGGACTTCCCTCATGTCGACAGGTCCACGCTCAACCTGCCCGAAGCGCGGGTGGAACTGCTGGGCGGCTTTGTGTGGATCAACATGGACCCGGCAGCCCTTGGTCTGCGCGAATATCTCGGTCCACAAGCGCTCAGCCATATCGAGGCATGGAAGCTGGAAGACCGCTATATCCATGTCCATGTGCAGAAGAGCTTTCCGGCCAACTGGAAGCTGACGATGGAGGCCTTCATGGAGGCCTACCACGTGATCGAAACCCACCCCCAGGTGGCAGCGTCCAACGCTGATGCTAATTCGCAGTATGATTTCTACGGCGAACACGTCGATCGCTTCATCTCTTGCCTTGGCGTGATCAGCCCGCATCTGGAAGGCAAATTCACCGAGCAGGAAATCCTCGATCAGTTCACCATCGGCGATGCCTCGGTGATGTCCGATGATCGCCCGAAAGTGGGTGATGGCACCGCGCGTCAGGCCATGGCCGATATGTTCCGCGGCATGTTCGAGACCGCCACCAACAGCGACCTTTCGGACGTTTCGGACTCCGAAATCCTCGATTGCTTCAGCTATACGGTGTTCCCCAACACCTTCCTGTTCCCCGGAATCTCGCTGCCAATGGTCTATCGCTTCCGCCCGGACCCGAAGGACCACCGCCGCTGCATTTACGAGGTGATGTTCATGCGCCCCGTACCCAAGGATGGCCCTCGCCCCGATCCGGCCGAGCCAGTTATCCTTGCCGATCACCAATCCTTCGCCGAAGCCGAGGGCATGGACCCCGGTTTTGGCAAGATCCTCGATCAGGATACCGACAATCTGCTGGCCCAGCAGGAGGGGCTTGAGGCAAGCGCCAAGCCGGGGATCACTCTGGGCAACTATCAGGAAATTCGGGTTCGCCACTTTGAGCAGGCGGTGGACAGATATGTCGCCATGCCGCCGTTCGTACCGGGATCGTGACAGACTAAATGGCCAATTTTGAAGGCCACACAGTGCTGATTGCGGGAGCATCGACAGGACTCGGTGCAGGCTTTGCCAGGCTGCTGGGCGCTGCGGGCGCGTGTGTCGTACTGGGTGCGCGGCGGCTTGACAGGGTTACCGCTTTGGCGAGCGAAATCGCAGCGGCAGGCGGACATGCGGTTGCCGTCCCGCTTGATGTGACTGACGAGGAATCGGTCATTGCCGCGTACGATGCGGCGGAAGCTCGATTTGGCACGGTGGACTGCATCCTCGCCAACGCGGGGATTGGCACCGGTGGCCGTGCGACCGATGTTCCGATCGATGGTCTGCGGAGTGTCCTCGATACCAACCTGCTCGGCTCCTACCTTGTCGCCCGCGAAGGCGCACGGCGAATGATCGCGGCGGGCAGTCAGGAGCGCGGCGATGGCCGCATTGTGATGATCGGCTCGATCACGGCGGAGCAGAACGGCACCGGCGATGCCATGTATGCCGCAACCAAGGCCGGTCTTGCTCACCTCACCCGCCAGTTGGCGCGTGAATGGGTGCGTCAGGGGATCAACGTCAACTGCCTGCAACCCGGCTGGATACCGACCGAGATTAACGCCGATTGGTTCGCCAGTCCGCGCGGCCAATCGGATATCGCTGCCCTGCACCGCCGCCGCCTGCTCGAACCCTCTGCGCTCGATGATATGCTGCTCTATTTGCTTTCGGACCGATCGCGACAGGTAACCGGATCCACCTTTACCATCGATGATGGTCAATCGTTATGAACGCACTTTCCGGTATCACCGTGATCGAAATCGCAAACCGCGTGTCAGGCGAATATTGCGGCAAACTGCTCGCCGATTTTGGTGCCGATGTAATCAAGGTGGAGTGTTCAGGAGGTGCCCCAACGCGCGGACTAGGCCCGTTCCACCACGGTAAAAGCACCTTGTTCGCTTACCTCAATACCAACAAGAAGTCGGTAGTGCTGGACCTCGATACCGCCGAAGGTCGCGCTGGGCTGGATCGCCTGCTCGCCCGCGCCCATGTGCTGATTGATGACCATGACGAGACTTGGGGCCAATCTCACGAGTTGACCTTGGCTAGCATCGCCGCAAACTATCCCGAGATGGTGCACTGCATAGTCACACCCTTCGGTCATGGCGCACCCGCAGAATGGCAAATCGCCCGCCCGCTCAATGTCATCAACGCTGGCGGGTGGGCCTATCACAGCCCAAGCGAATGTGCGCCAAACAAGCCGCCGCTGAAAGGTGCTGGCCGGTTTCTGTCGGACTATGAAGCCGGAATCGACGCGGCACTTGCCATCCTCGCCTCGTTGCAACGGCTGCGTTGGACGGGTTCAGGCCAGTTCATCGACATAGCCGAAGTCAAAGTACAGGTGAACCGCAATGATTGCGTGCTGGGGCGCATGCTGGCGGGTGAGGCTGAACCGAGCAGCGCGCGCACCGCCTATGATATGGGCGGCCCCGGCGCATCCTTCGCCACGCGCGACGGGCATGTGTTCCTGCTAATAACCACCCGCGTTCACTGGCAGGGGCTGTGCGCACTGATGGGTAATCCCTTATGGACTAACGCTTTTTCGGCGGATTGGCTGGAGTTTCACTGCACCCCGGATCGCGTTGCAGAGTTTCGTCAGCACTTTCGCAAATGGTGCGCCGGGCAGTTGAAAGAGCCAATCTCCGAGGCTGCGCAAAAGCTGGGCGTGGCCATGGTGCCGGTCAATACCGCCGCTGATCTGCCCGGCAATGCCCAGTTCCAGCACCGGGGGTTCTTTCAGGAACTGGCACAAAAGCGTTATCCGACGGTGCCGTACAAGCTGACTGCAACGCCGGTGCAACTGACTTCCACCGCACCTGCACCTGGCCAGCATCAGGCGGAAGCAAGCAAAACCGTTCCACGCGCTCCGCTGACCGCCCGATCCACCCCGCGCACCATGGCATTTCAGCGCGGCGGACCGCTGGCAGGCCTGCGCGTGATAGAGCTGACCAAGGTCTGGGCCGGGCCATATGCGGGCAAGCTGCTCGCCCATCTCGGTGCCGAAGTGATCAAGATCGAGTCGATGACCAATCTTGATGAGATGCGCGCTTATGGCGGCGTCGATATCAATTCGGCCCCCTATTTCCTGTCGATCAATCAGGAAGTGCTCTCAACCCAGGTCAACATGAAGACCGAGGAAGGTCTGGCGCTGCTCAAGGACATGATCCGGAACTGCGACATCCTGATCGACAACATCCGCCCCGGCGCGATGGAGCGGTCAAAGCTTGGTTGGGACGATCTGCGGGCGTTCAAACCCGATCTCATTCAGGTGTCGATCAAGATGTGGGGCAATGATGGCCCACTGGGCTATCAGACAGGCTATGCCCCCTGCTTCGCCGCTCTGTCTGGCCTCAACTACCTCGTCGGCCACGAAGACGAAGTGCCGCGCGGCATGAACATCCGCTATGGCGATTCCACCGCCGGTGCGCTCGCCGCCCTCGCCGCACTGGCAGCCCTGCATCACCGTGAGGCAACCGGCGAAGGCCAGTTCGTCGACCTATCAACGGTCGAAGCGATGTCGAGCCTCGTCGGTGACAGCCTGTTTTCCTATTCGCTGACCGGCCAAGTGCCGCAGCCCGATGGCAATTTCCACCCGGAGATGTGCCCGCACGGCGCTTACCCTTGCGCGGATGGTGAATGGATCAGCATTGCCGTGGCGAGCGATGGCGAATGGCAGGCCTTACGCCGCCAACTCGCCCTGCCCGACGATCCGCGCCACGCCGATTTTGCGGGTCGTCAGACGGATCGCCATGCGCTCGATGCGGAAATCGCAGCGGCAACTTCCAGCCGCAATGCCGTGACGCTAGGCGAGGAATTGCGCGGTCAAGGCGTCCCCGCATTCCGTAGCTCCAGCAGCCTTGATCTGTGCGGCGATGACTGGCTGTGGTCGCGCGGCGGCTACCGCATGGTCAGCGATCACAAACACGGCTCGCGCCCGATCATTGGTCCTTCATGGCGAATGACCCCGGACGAAGCGCGCATCGAACGCGGCGCGCCTTTGCTGGGTGAACATAATGATTACGTCTATGGACAGGTTCTCGGCCTTCCCCCCGGCGATATCGCCGCGCTGAAGTTGCGCAAGGTGATCGACTAGGTCAGGTTTCTCGCCTAACCGCTGGAGAAACGCCGTGGAACTGTCCTTTTCGATGCCGCATATGCTGGAAATCCAGGCGATGATGCAGCCGTGGGAAGCGCGGGTCACAGGCGCTGATCAGACACGGCTGGCAAAGTGGGCGGAAAAGCTGGGCTATGCGATGATTTGCGTGCCCGAACATCACGTTATCTCGAACAACCATGTCGGTCTTTCGGGCAAGTTCTATTTCAACGCCTATGCCGGCATGGCCTATTTCGCCGGGGCGACTGAGACCATCAAGGTCAACTCGTGCATCGCCATTCTGCCGCTGCAAAACCCCATCGTTTCCGCCAAGGCGTTGGCGACGATTGACTGGTTTTCGGGCGGACGCACCATCATCACTTTTGCTGCGGGCTGGCTCAAGGAAGAATTCGACGCGCTTGGCGTCCCTTTCCACGAGCGCGGCAAAATCTGTGACGAATACCTCGCGGCGATCATCGAACTGTGGACCAGCGACGATCCGGTGTTCGAAGGCAAATATGTCTCGTTCAAGGACGTCGCTTTTGAGCCCAAGCCAGTACAGAAACCGCATCTCCCGGTGTGGATGGGTGGTGATGCCGATGCCGTGATGCGCCGTATTGCGCGCCATGCTTCTGGCTGGTGGCCGTTTCTCACCAAGCCCGAAAACATCCCTGGCCGCATCGATTTCATCAAAAGCCAGCCCGATTACAACGGCAGGCTCGACAACGTGTTCTATGGCTTTGCCACCAGCCGGCTTGGCGATGGCCATGTGCCGCAGGATGATCCCAAAGTGCGTCCGGGCATGACTAAACAAGAGATCATCGACCGCCTCGGCTGGTTCAAGACTCTTGGCGTGACCATGAGCGGACTGCCGGTGCCTGCTGTCACCGATATTCAGGCCTATTTCGATTACACGCAGTGGGTAGCCGAGGAGATCATGCCTGCGATCCGATAGCCTACCCCCAGATCGCCTCAGCCGCCGCCAAAGCATTGGCCCCGCGCCCGCCCAGTTCGCCGGTGAGAAACTTGAGCCGATAGGTCCATAGGTGCAGGGGATGCTCCAGCGTCATACCCATCGCGCCCAGGAACTGGTGGTAATCATAGCCCACACGTTTCGCTGCATCCTGCGCATAGCTGGCCGCCATGGCCGCATCGCCTGCGTCCCCCGTCCCGGCAGCGCGCAGCGCCAGCAAGTACGTGCCATTCGTCACCACCTGCGCCTCGGCCAGACGGTGGCGCATGGCCTGAAAGGTGGCGAGCGGGCGGCCAAACTGCTTGCGCTCTGACACATAGGTGGTGACGCTGGCCAGCGCCGCCGCGAGCAGGCCCGCAGCCTCAGCCGCAAGACCGATACGCCACAGGCGGCGCAGTTTATCTGCCGCCATGTCATGCGCGCGCATATCGGCGGGCAGCGCGTTCAGGAAAGCGACCGGATAGGCATAGAGCGACTCATCGCCCGCCTCGCGCACATCGGCCTCGCTGGCTGTAAAGCTGCGCACACCGATGGCTCCCACGACAATTACCGTCGCGCCCGGCTTCAGGAAACGCACCGGGCGCGAAAGCTTGCTTTCTTCCACCACACACAATGGCCGGGGCAAGAGGGGATCGAGCAGCGAACGGATCAGCGCCGAGGCCGCCGCTTCAACCGCAAACGGCAATCGCGCCAACCGTTCCACCACCAAAGCGGCGGTTACAGGGCCAAGCTCTTCCATCCCGGCCACATCAAGGAACCCGCCCTCGGCCAGCTCTGCGTCCAGAGCCTCGCTGGACAATGACAATGAGCAATCGTGCAGCGGTGGGCTGGCATAGGGGCGTGACAGCGTGTCGAGAAAATCGACGATCTGGCGCTGGTCGTCAGTGAGCGAGAGTTCCATCAGCGCGGCTCACTTTTCATCGGGGTTCACGGACTTCATCGGGGTTCTCTGGGCAGTTCAAGTACATCGGTGGCAATGATATTCAGCTGGATCTCCGCCGCACCCGCCGCGATCCCGGCAACGATGCCGCGCTGGTGGTGCATCTTGAGATAGGGTGAGGCATCGACCAGCGCCTCGGGCAGATATTCAACGACGAATTCGCACACCGCCCGCTCCGCCATCACCGTGGCAAAACGGGCAGAGGATGATTCCGCGCCAACCTTCAATCCCTCGGCGCGCTTTTGCACGATGGCATAATTGGCCGTCCGTGCTGCCTCACACAGCGCGGCGCAGCGTCCGGCCTCGGCCTTGATCAGATCGCACGACCAATAGCCATTATCCTTGAGCATGGCCACCGCCCGATCAAGCGCCGTGCGCGCCAGATGATAGCGCGGGATGCCCAGACGCTCATTGGTCAGCGAAAAGCCGATGATCTCCCAAGCCTGCCCTTCTTCGCCAAAGCGCTGGCCGACAGGGACGATCACATCGTCGAAAAACACCTCATGGATGTCACCCTCGCCGATCAGGCTGGGTATCTGTCGTACGGTGATTCCCGGCGTATCCATTGGCACCAGCAGGATGGTGATGCCGCGCTTCTTGTCATCACTGGTGCGGGTGAGCAGGAAGCAGGTGTCAGCAAGGCCTGCATAGCTTGTCCAGATTTTCTGGCCATTGACCCGGTAATGATCGCCTTCCAGCACCGCACGGGTGCGCAGACTGGCAAGGTCGGAGCCAGAATCAGGCTCGGAAAAACCCTGACACCACAGCATTTCACCGGTGGCGATTTTCGGCAGGTAGTTCGCCTGCTGGGCATCCGTGCCATAACGCATCAGCGTCGGCCCGATCCAGTTGACATTCATATATTGCCCGCCGCGCGGCTCGCCATATTCCCACATGACTTCGGCGAGGATCTGCTGGTGCCACGGGCTTAGCCCCTGCCCGCCATGTTCCACCGGCCAGTGCGGAAACAGCATCCCCTGATCGGCCAGTTCGCGGCAGAACTTCGCCGCATAGGCGGTCAGCGCCGGGCTGGCGGGGCCGTGCTGCGAAAACTTCTCCCAGTCATCGGGCAGTGTCTTGTCGAGGAAAGCGCACAAGGATTCGCGAAAGCTGCGCTGTTCCTCATTCCAGGTAAAATCCATCGGGTGCCTCATCGCAGAACAGTGCTGCAAAGGGGTTAGACCAGCCTCGCCCGTGGTGCCAGAGGCATCGCGCGACACAACGCGGGGGTGATGGGGGGCGCGCTATTCTTGCCGCCTTCCGCCATTTGCCACAAACACGCGGCAATAGACACTTGGGAGCCACCACATGAACCTTGGAACCGATTGCCTGCGCATTGAACGCGAAGGCCCGATCGCCTGGTGCATCATTGATCGCCTGCAAGCGCGCAATGCTTTTACTCCGGCAATGTATTTCGGCCTGAAGAAGGCGGTGCGCTTCGTCAATTCCGATCCAGAATTGCGCGCTCTGATCATCACCGGCACGGGAGATGTCTTCGCCCCCGGCGGTGATCTGGGCGGACGATATGAACCGGGCGATGAAAAAGTGCCCGAGGGCATGACCTATGAAACGCTGCCGTTTGTCGCCATCCGCGAGTCGATGGCCCCGGTGATTTCCGCCGTTAACGGCATCTGCCAAGCTGGCGGCTTGCTGGTGGCGATGATGAGCGACATTGCCGTGGTCAGCGAACGCGCGACCTTCCGCGTTCCCGAACTGCTGCGCGGCATCATCGATGCCACCTATGCCGCCGTACTGCCCGCCCATGTCGGCATGGCGCAGGCGCGCGACCTGCTGCTTTCGGCGCGCAAGATTGACGCCGCCGAGGCCCACCGCATCGGTCTGATCAGCCGCGTCGTGCCGCATGAACAGCTGCGCGCCGAAGCGCTGAAAGCCGCCGTCGAAGTGCTGCAAACCGCGCCGGAAGCCCGCGCTCACGTCAAGCGGATGCTCAACCAGCAATACGGCCAGATTGACTACGAAACGATGTTCACTTCGCTCGCGGTCGGCACCGAAGTGCGCGAAGGCATGCGCAGCTTCATGGAAAAGCGCCAGCCGAACTGGATTCCTGAGGGTTTGCCCTCGGTTTGAGTGACTACCCCCGCACCGCCCCCACCGCTTCTGGGGCAAGGTAGCGCGTGGTCGAGATGCCGCCATCGACCGCAATGGTCTGGCCGTTGATCATTGCCGCTTCGTCCGAGCACAGGAAAGCGACCATATTGGCGACGTCTTCCACCGTGCATTCGCGGGGCAGAGGCGTCATTTCGTGATTAGTGCGGCGGAAGAAATCGAGATCCCAAAAGGAGTCAGTCATCTCGGTGCGCACGACCGTTGGCGCAATGTAATTGCTGCGCACCCCGCGCGGACCATATTCGGCGGCCATGGTCTGCATCAGGCCGATCTGCCCGGCCTTGACCGTGGAGTAAGCCCCTCCCCCGGGGGTGCCATAAAGCCCCCAGGTCGAGCCGATAAAGACGATGGAGGAACCTGCTCCCATATGCCCCAGCGCTTCCCGGCACAGACGGAATGGCGCGCGCAGCGAGATGGAGAACACCTCGTCGAGCATCTCGTCAGTCGTGGCATGGACCGGGCCGAAATTGAACGATCCGGCATTGTTGACGAGAATATCCAGCCGCCCGAATGCTGAGACAGCCGCTGCGACAATCTTTGCCGGAGCATCGGCATCGGTGATGTCAGCCGCGCAGAATTCGAACGCCATCGACGCGCCAAGTTTGTCCTTCAAAGCCTGAAGCTTGGCCGCATTGCGTCCGGTTCCGAGCACTTTGACGCCTTTGGCTCCCAGCCCCAGGACAATGGCCTCGCCAATCCCGCCTGCCGCACCGGTGACGATGGCTACTTTGTTTAGGCTCACGTAATTCTCCAAAATTCAGTTCAGCTGGGCTGCTTGCCGGAAAGTTGATTCCCCGCCCGCTCGGCAATGTCATTCGCAGCGATATAGCCAAAGGTCATGGCCGGACCGATGGTGGCACCCGCGCCGGGATAGCAATCGCCAAACGGGTTGCCCGAGGCGTTGCCCGCTGCATAAAGCCCGGCAATCGGCTTGCCCTGAAGGTCAATCACCCGCGCGCGGGCGTCGGTCTTGATGCCGCCCTTGGTGCCCAGATCGCCGTTGTTGATCGGCACCGCATAGAATGGAGCCTTGTCGATCGGCCCAAGGTTGGGATTGGGCGAAACGGTGGGATCGCCAAAGAACTGGTCGTAAATATTGCTGCCGCGTCCGAATTCGGGATCGACGCCGGTCTTCGCATAGCCATTCATATTGCTGACCGTTGTGCGAAGCGCATCGACCGGCACTTTGATCTTGGTAGCCAGTGCTTCGATGGTATCGGCACGAAAGATGTAATGGTCCCACCAATCGGCAGGAACCTTGTGTTCGGGAGTGTGCGCCCAGGGCATCAGGCCGCCGGCGCTGAACTTGGCGCGGAACTTGGCGTCAAACACCAGCCAGCAAGGGCAGTTTGCACCCGTGGCGATCTGGTCTTGCACCATGGCCTGCCCGAAGCTGTCATAGCCCGTCGCTTCATCGACAAAGCGCACACCCTTGCGATTGACGCAGACTGACCATGGCCTGCCAACATCGAAAGCCGCCTGATGGATTTCGTGGAAGTTCGACGATTTGGGCATCGGCAGCGTCATCGTCGGGATCCACCAGCCCTCGCCGGTGTGCTCGGTTGCCGCACCCAGTTTCTCCGCTGCGATCAGCCCCTCGCCGCGATTACCGTCTTCAGGGGTGGAGGAATAGCGGGTGAGGCCGGGCACCGGATAGAACCGATCCCGCAGCTCCTGATTCCACTCAAACCCGCCCGATCCCAGCACCACGCCGTGCTGCGCGGTAATTGTATATTTCCGGCCAAAATTGCTGACCTCAACACCAGTCACCTTGCCGCCAGCATCGATTACCAAATGCTCAAGCTTTGTCTCCATGCGCAACTGCACGCCGCGCTTGAACACCTGCTCATAAACCGCACCGATCAGTGCTGCTCCCTGCGTGAAGCGGCGGTCACGGTGCGAGACCTTGCGGGTGCTGCGGTCCATCCAGTAGCGCCGGATCACATTAGCGGCGACACGCCGCCAGCCCTTGTTCTGCATCATCAGCGAAAAGGTTTCGGTGAGGTCCATGGCATAGCGGTTGAACAGTTTGAAGCGATTGAACTGCTCGCGCATCAGCGAATAGCGATCATCCCCCAGCCGCCGACCGTCATAAGTCGGGCAGACCACTGAACGGTCAGCGCGCGCGCCGGGCTTGTCGGGGAAATAGTCCGGCCAAGCGGCGGGGATCAGTTCCACACCGCTGGCTTTGAGATAGTACGCCATCTCGGGTGCCTGATCGACATAGGCGTTCAGCTTTTCAGGATTGACCGGGCCGCTGGTGACACTGGCAAGATAGTCCATCACCTGCTCGCGGCTGTCCTCATTGCTTTCGCCAAGGCCATGGTTGGGAATCCACATTACCCCGCCAGACGTGGCGCTGGTGCCGCCGAACTTGTGCGCCTTTTCGATGATCAGCACCGAAAGCCCGTTTTCTGCCGCGCGCAGTGCCGTCATCGCTCCTGCTGCGCCAGAACCGACAACCACGACATCAAAAGTCTCGCCGGTGTTCACACATCTCTCCCCATTCATCAGCGCCGGGCTTTCCAAAAGCCACCCTAGCGCTCTCTATCGGTCTCGCGATACCGCCACGAAATGACCCGCACGGCACGGCAAATTGCTTGCGCCGGGTCAAAGCTGCAAGCAGGGATTGTGCTCTGTCCGATAAGATCGCATTCACTTGGTCAGAAAGTGAATTTGTGGAGAATGATGGCGTGCCGGGTTTTGTTGCTGTTGCTAAAGTTGCCGATCTCCCGCCGGGCTCAAAACTGCTGGTGACGATCAATGGTGCAGAGGTTCTGCTGTGCCACACGCTTGACCGGATTTTCGCGGTCGAAAACCGCTGCAGCCATGCCGAGGAGCGGCTCGATTGTGGCCGGATGCGGTCCGGTTGGATCGCCTGTCCGGTGCATGGCGCTCGGTTCGATCTGGCCTCGGGCGAAGCGATGAATCCGCCAGCCAGCCAGCCGATCCAGACCTTCACGGTGCGCATCACCGGAGATACGGTGGAAGTGGCTCTATGAACCTGCCTCGCTGGGCCTCGTTAAAGCCGGTCGTTCCACGGCGATGGGAAGACCTGACACCCGAATGGATGACCCAGGCGATCAGCCGCGATCATCCCGATGCCGTCGTCAGCAAGGTTACGTTGGTGGGTTCAGACGATGGCACAAACCGCCGCGCCCGCTTCGCACTGGACTATGCGCAAGGCACCGGCCCTAAGCGCCTGTTTCTGAAGGCCCACGCGCCAAGCCACCGCTTTGTTCACTTACGCAATGGCAACCTGTTCCTCGAATCGCGGTTGTTCGCCGCCAGAGCCGATCTGCCGCTGGAGCATCCACACGTTTATCTGGCGGTGCCGGACTATCCGCGGCTCGATTTCCTGCTGGTCATGGAAGATCTGACCCTTCGCGGGGCCGATCCGTTAGACGCGCTGCGACCGATGACAGTGGATCAGGCAGCGAGCGGTCTGCGCGGGCTGGCAGCGTTGCACAGCCGTTATTGGGGCATGGGCAAGCGCACCCATAAAGGCCTCGGCTGGATCAAGCAGTGGGCACCATCACAAGGCTGGCAAGTCGGCCTGCGTAAACGCGTGCCCATCGGCCTGACGCGCGCCGGAGACGGAGTCGCCGCTTCCGTTCTGTCAATGAGCGGCGATGAAGTGGTCGATCTGTGGGTGGCCAATGTCACCACACTGGCAAACGGCGCGCAGACGCTGCTGCATGGCGATGCGCATATCGGCAATACCTATGTGCTGCCTAATGGACAAAGCGGATTCCTCGATTGGCAGGTCGTGCGGCGCGGCAACTGGGTGCAGGATCTGGGTTATTTTATGGTCGGTTCGCTGACCATCGCAGATCGCCGCCAGCATGAGCGCCACTTGCTGGAGCTTTACCGCGATGCGCTGCAATTACCGGCCAGCGAACTGCCATCATGGGATGAGATGTGGCTGCGTTACCGCCAGTCTCCAGCCTATGGCCTCGCCATCTGGCTCTCGACCTTGGGCACCGATGGCTGGCAACCTCACGCAGTATCGCGGGCGCTGGCAGAGCGTTATGCCGCTGCTTTCGATGATCTCGAAACGTTGAAAGTCCTTCTCTGACTTACTCAGGCCTGGCCCGCTTGGGCGATATCGCGCGTAAAGCCTCTTCCGCTCCGCCCGCAGGCACGGCATTACACTGCCCGTGACTGAACAAACCTCTCTCGACGCGCTGCGGCAGGATCTACGCAGCTGGCTGGCTATCAACGCGCCCAAGGACTGGCGCACCATCGCCGATCATCAGGCCTTCGCGACAAGCCAGCGAGGCTGGTTCATGAAACTGGTCGGGGCCGGTTATGCCGTGCCGCACTGGCCGGAGCAGTGGCCAGGCGGCGGGCGCAGCCTGGCCGAGCAAAAGGTGATTTACGAGGAACTGGCCCGCGCCGATAGTCCGCGCCTGCTGCTGTCGTTCGTCTCCACCTATCACGCTGCCTCCACGCTGATGGAATGCGGCAGCGATGAGCAGAGGGCGCGCTATCTTCCCGCCATTCTCAGGGGCGAAACCTGGTGTCAGGGTTTTTCCGAGCCGGGCGCTGGTTCAGACCTTGCCGCGATCAAGACCAAGGCAGAACTGCGCGGCGATCACTATGTCGTTTCGGGCCAGAAAGTCTGGTCGACCATGGCGCAATATGCTGACAAGTGCCTGCTGCTGGTGCGCACCTCCAGCGACGGCCCCAAGCAGGCGGGCATCACCTTCCTGCTGATGGACATGAAGGCCAAGGGCGTTTCTGTCCGCCCGATCAATCAGATTCAGGGCGATGAGGAATTCTGTGAAATATTCCTCGATGATGTCGAAGTGCCCGTTTCTGACCGGGTGGGCGAGGAAGGCAAGGGCTGGGTCGTGGCGCAGACCACGCTCTCATCCGAACGCGGCCTGACGTTGATGGAACTGTCCTACCGAATGAAGGGAGCTCTGAACCGCGCCGCAGACCTGATCCGCCAGAACAAACGGCAGGACGATGTCGGGGTGCTGCGGGAATTTGGCAAGCTGGTTACCCAGGTCGATGCCGCCTGTGCGATTGCCGACAAGTTCCTGGAAAACCGGATTGGCGGCGTTGAGCGGATCGGCGACGCTTCGATCGTCAAGAACTCTTATTCAAGCGCACTGCGGGCCTATGCCGCATTCGGGGTGAATGTCGGTGGCATCGAAGAGCAATACCGCGCCCCGATCACCTTTGGCGATCTCAACACCGGCAACTGGATGGCCGATTTTATGAACTCATACGCTTGGACCATTGCCGGAGGTAGCGAGGAAGTGCAGCGCAACATTATCGCCGAGCGAATGCTGGAAATGCCGCGCGAACCGAAGTCTTGGGTGTTGTGAAGGGGCCGTGCTGTGATTGAGCTCGCCGAACTGCATGACTCCGCGCAGAAAGCCTTCCCGGCTGACAAGCTGATGCCCGAACGCGATACCAGCTGGGCGCTCGCTGCCGAGATGGGCTGGCTGATGATTGAGCTGCCCGAGGATCAAGGCGGGCTTGGCCTCACCCGTCAGGCGGCTGCCGCTATTCATTACGAACTGGGCAAGGTGCTCTCCTCAGCGCCGCTGATCCCCGCCATGCTCGCCCTGCGCGGTATTGCGGGAGCCGCAGACTTTGCCGCGCGGGATGAATGGATCGAACGCATCTGCTGCGGAGAATATGTGCCGCTCAATATGTTGCCAGCAAGGATCGAAGCCGGGGCTGATGGCAAGTCCAATGGCACGGTGCCCGGCCTGTTTGATGCCGACATGGCGAGCCATGTGCTGGTCGGCTGCGGCGGTGCCTATCATCTCGTCCCGCTCGATGCCCCTGGCGTCAGACTGGTCGAGCGCAAGCTGTGGGATCAAAGCCGCCGGGTGTTCGATCTGGTGCTTGAGGAAGCGCGCCTTGATGCCAACACACTCGTCGCCGATGGCGCTCTCGCCGCTTCGCTGCATGATGACATCGCCCGCAGCGCGCACTTGTTCCTCGCAGCGGATTCGCTGGGTGGGGCCACGGCAGCGCTGGAGATGACGATCGACTTCCTTAAAATGCGCAAGCAGTTTGACCGCCCACTCGCCATGTTCCAGGCTCTGAAGCACCGCTGTGCAGACCTGAAAACGCAAGTCGTTGCAGCCGAAGCCCTGCTCTGGTCACGCGCAACCGGCGCCGAGCAAGTAAGTGTCACCGATCTCGGCGCGATGAAAGCTCTGGCGACCGATGTTTACCGGCGGGTCACCGAGGAGATGATTCAACTGCACGGCGGCATCGGCCTGACCGACGAGCACCCCTGCCACCAGTTCATGAAACGTGCGATGCTGAACCTTCAGCTGTGTGGCGGACTTGATCACTGGCGCGAGGCGGCTGGACGCGCGGCGTTGAGGCAATAGGCCATTAGAGACTATCAGCCCGCAGCAAGCCGGGCCACAGCCTTGTCGCGGATATCACTGGCCTTGATCTTCTCATTACCCGTCAGTGCATAGTCCGCATCGGTAAATAGCAGCACGCGGCGCGGAATCTTGAAGCTGGCCAGTTCCTTCTTGAGAAAACTAAGCAACGTCGGCTCATCGATAATGACACCATCGACTGGAACGATGCAACTGACCACCATCTCACCCAGCAGATCATCGGGAACACCAACCGTCTGCGTGCGTTTGACCCCGGAAAAACGCGCAATCACCGCGTCCACTTCCTCGGGCGAGACATTGGCGCCGCCGGTCTTGATCATGTCGGTCAGGCGGCCTTCCCAGAAAAACCGTCCGTCACCATCAACATAGCCACCGTCGCCGGAACAATAGAATCCTTCCGCATCAAAGCACTGCTCGGGCGCCTTGCCGAGATAACCCGACATCAGCGTCGGCCCCTTGATGCACATCTCGCCGCGCTGCCCGACAGGAACCGGAGCGCCAGTCAACGGGTCGACAATCTTGAGCACATTGCCCGGCAGCGGCGGGCCGCAACTGCCCTGATAATGTTCAGCCGTAACATCGCGGCCAAACGATGTGCAGATCGTCATCGTCTCGGTAGTGCCGAAGGACATCGGCTCCTCCCAATCAAAGCCAGCTGTCGGATGCTGGCGCAGGATATCCCCGCGCGTCACATATTTGAGGCTGGAGAGGTCAGCGGTTGCCCAGTTCGGCGAAGCCTGCAACCGCGCCCATTGATGCGGACGACCGGCCATAAAGGTGATCTGCTCACTGCTGATCAGGTCGAGCGCTTCGGTCTCTTCGAACATGCGTTGGAGGATCACCGCGCCACCGCTCGAAAAAGCTGAGCCGACGATCATGCTGACATTGCCCGACCAGAAAAAGCCATTGCCCGTCCAGCTACGCACCGGCTCACGCATGGCGAAAACCTGCGGCCAGCGCCACCACTGGATAGCAAAAGCACGCTGCGAATGGGCGATGCCCTTCGGCAGACTGGTGGTGCCAGATGAGAAGAAGATACCGCCGGGATCGCTCGGGCAAACGCTATCAGCACGGCTCAATACCAGAGATTCAGGCACCGCCGTGCCGCGTGTCAGGAATTCGCTCCAGCCTTCGACAGCGCCGCCAAATGATGCCCGCGCAGGTTCGCCGCTGCCCGGCACTCCGCCCAGCACAACCAATTGGCGCAGAAAAGGCCAGCGCGCAGATAGCAGCGCGTTTGGTTTGGCAGCTAACAAGCCCGATTCCAGACCCTCCAGCATCGCGCCAAAGTCTTTCTTCAGCACCACCTGTTCGTAAATCAGCACCGAAATTTGTGAAGCGCCCAGCAGATAATCGAGCTCGGGAACTGTCGAAAAAGTGCTCAGCGCCACCGGCACCGCTCCAGCCAGTGCCGCGCCAAACAGCGCCGCCAGAAACTCGGGCCGGTTGGTCATCAGGATGCCGACGCGGGTGTTCTTGCCCGCCCCGCTCGCCACCAATGCTCGCGCAACTTCGAGCGAACGGGCGAGCAGATCATCGTAACTCCAGGCGATGCGATGCCCGCCATTGCGCAGTACCAGCGCCTCTGCCGCGCCGTATCGCGCCACCACTTCACGCAAGTAGCCGGGGATCGTCAGAGTGCCGATTCCCGGCTCATCAGCCAAGGGAATGCCGCACACGATGGATAGTTTTTGCTCACTCATGGCGTAACAGCCTAACCTTCGCGCCCAGACGATGAAAGCGCTGTGCTTGGCCGCATGGTCACCAGTCACATTGGCAAGCCGTTGCAGACAAGCTGGCATCCGCGAGATATGATCCCTAAGTTACCCAGCCATGAGCCAAACTATTTTCATCATCCAGACTTTCACCATGGCATCGGACTTTGACGAGGACCGGATTCGTATCCATGCGGTTGACCCGGAGGGCGCGTTTCAGGCGATCTTCATCACCCGGCGATTGGCAGGCCGCTTTGTTCCGCTGCTCGTCACCCATGCCGAAGCTCAGGTAAAAGCGGCGATTCCTGCCGATCTGGCGCTGTCCTTTGAGCAGGAACGGCTGAGACTCAATCGTGATGACAACCCGCAGCCCGCTGTCGAGTCGCTGCCTGATGCTGCGCCATGGCTATGCCGCACCATCCACCTGAACGCACATCCCGAAGGTCTGCAATGGACCATGACCGACGATGCCGCAATCGATGCGCATATGGTGCTGAATGAAGAGGGCGTGCGCACGGTGCTCGATGTTCTGCTGATCACCTACCGCGCGCTCGAATGGAGCGAACAGGCATTTCCCGAATGGGTCAGCGCGCGCGGACAGGTTTCCGTGGTGGCACCGGGGTCGCTCAACTAGTTCGTTGTGAGCGATATCTGCACCACATTACTAGGCACCTGTCAGGAGCGCAGACCTGCGAGCCGGTGCAGTAAGCCAATAAATTGCTGTCCTACTGGCCAAGGAAGCCACATGATCCGCAGGTACTTTGACAGCTTGAAGATCAATTCGTAGCAAAAAGAGGACAGGTGTCACCTTCTTCGGCTTAATATACTGATTTTATGCAGTAATGAACCCGGACAGGTGCATCCGGCCTGTCCGGTTTGAGCCCCCTCAGTCGGGGTCAAAAATGTGGTGGCCCAAAGCAGATTAATCGCAAAATTCAAGTGACCATAACCTACAGGCTATTCTCAACCCCCGCCGCGTGTTTGGCCGCTATATAGCCGAAGGTCATCGACGGCCCGATACTCGCGCCTGCACCCGGATAGACCCCGCCCATCACAGAGGCAGTGGAAACGCCGCAGGCATAGAGGCCGGGGATCGGTTCACCATCGGCTTTAACTACGCGCCCCTTGGTATCGGTCAGCGCGCCGCCATAGGTAGAAACATCACCGGGCACGACCTCAACCGCATAGAACGGGCCGTCTGCGATCTTGCCGAGTGCGGGATTACCGCCCTTGAACGGATCTCCGAGCCACTTGTCATATTCGCGCGCACCCCGCCCGAAATCTTCGTCAACGCCCTTGTCGACAAAGCCATTCCAGCGATTGATGGTGCTGCGAAGAACTGCTGGATCGACGTTGATCTGGCTCGCCAGATTTTCGATCGTATCCGCCACCTTGAGGTAGCCCGCATTGCGCCACTTGGCGATCAGTTCAGGCTTCATTTTCATATAGGCGACCTGATATTCGCGCAAATAGCGGCCATCAAGAATCGCCCAACTCGGCACCGCAGGAACTGTCTTGTTCCGCTCGAGCATATTCTGACAATAGAGCTCGTAAGACCCGCCTTCGTTGAGATAGCGCAGGCCTGATTGGTCAACCAGGATCGCTCCGGGTTTGCCGGTCAGGCTTTGTCCCGGCGGCTTGACATACATCTGCTCCCAGCCTGGTGATCGAGTCATCTGGTAGCCGACCATCTGGTCCATCTGGGCGAGCACACCGCCGATGCGCTCCATCTCGATGTGCATGTCGCCAGTGTCGCCTTCGGGCGTCTGCGACCATTCGGCGCGGGTTCCGGGCATGTATTTGTCCCGCAACGCCTGATTCTGCGCGATACCACCGGCATTGACCAACACACCAAGGTTCGCGCCAATCCGGCGAAGCTGGCCATTCACCTCGGCAACAACGCCTGTGACCTTGCCAGATTCGACGATCAGTTCCTTGACCGGAGATTCGGTGCGAATATCCACCCCTACGGCCAATGATGCCTTAAGCATACGGCCCTGAAGCGCCGCGCCGGCAGTGGTGTAATGCTTGCCTGTCAGCTTGCCGTAAACCACCGCGCAGGCAATTTTTGCGAAGATCATCTTGATCTTCCAGCTGTGCTTCTTGAACGCCAGCTTCATGCCATCGTCGAGCTTTGCCGGAACCGGCATGAAGCCCGGACGTAGCTTCTTTTCCCAGGAACCAAGCTCCTTGAGGTTGAAATATTTCGCGGTGACGCAACGACTGGTTTTGCAGCCGCCCGGCAGATCATCGTAATAATCCGGCCAGAAGTGCGATGCGCGTTCCACCTCAACGCCCTGCTCGATAATGAAATCGAGCATCTTGGGTGCCTCATTCACATAGGCCAGACGCTTTTCATGGCTGGTGCCGGGGGTGTCAGTGCCGTCATTGCTGACGGCATCGAGATAAGTAATCGCTTTTTCCGCAGACTCATCAGGCTCTTCCGCACGGATGAAACGATTGTTGGGTATCCACATAACACCGCCCGATTTGGATGTGGTGCCGCCGACAAATTCGGTTTTTTCAAGGATCAAGACCGACTTTCCGGCCTCGCGCATGACCAGCGCTGACGACATCGATCCTGCGCCGCTGCCCACCACTACCCAGTCAAAGGTCTCGTCGAAATCGGCCATGGGAATCCTCTCCTGCTTGGGATCGTTTGAACCCGACTTGGTGCTACGATCAAGGGGACAAAGGGCGCATATCGCAGGGGCGCAGATTGTTGCATCCTGGCACGGTTGCCGCGCAACACACGACTGCTAGGAAGGCGCATCGCGATGAAAGGTGTTATTGCATGAGTGACCTGCCCAGCTTCAGCACGATTGAACTCTCGCGCCGTGGCCGCCTGCTGAAGCTCACGCTTAACCGCCCCGATGCGATGAATGCGGTGAACCTCGCACTGCATGATGATCTGGCAGCTGCATTGTGGTTCGCCCAGTGTGACACATTATCGGATGTGCTGATGATCACCGGTGCTGGACGTGCCTTTTCGGCTGGTGGTGACCTTGATCACATCGCCAACAGTGCTGCCCATCCGCATCTGTTCGATCATGAAGCGCAGGTCGCCAAGCGTATAATCTATACCATGCTGGATATCGACAAGCCGATTGTCTGCCGCCTTAATGGCCACGCGGTGGGTCTTGGAGCGACGATTGCGCTGTTCTGCGACGTGATATTTGCTTCCGAAAAGGCCAAGATCGGCGATCCGCACGTAGGCCTTGGCCTGGTAGCAGGCGATGGCGGGGCGATAATCTGGGCACAACGAATCGGACTTGGCCGCGCCAAGGAATACCTTTTGACCGGCGAAATACTCAGTGCCAGCAAGGCCGCCGAAATCGGTTTGGTCAATCACTGCCTGCCACTCGATGAACTGGACGGCGCGGTCGATGCCTTTTGCGACAAGTTGCTAGCCGGGGCCATGGGTGCGATCAAAGCGACCAAGGTTCTGACCAACATGGAACTGAAACGTATTGCCCATTCGGTGATGGAAGCGGGCATCGCGATGGAATCTGTAAGTGTGCGCAGCGCGGATCATCTGGAAGGGATCGCGGCGCTTCGGGAAAAACGTGCGCCGAAGTTCGGTAACTGATCTTGCCCTGCTAAATTCGCGCCAATAGTTCCGCGCATCGCACTCGCCATGCCGCAACACCTGCCTGCTTGACCGGGCCATACCCCGCAATCAGCGCAGGGGATGCCGCAATATCAAGGGCAATAGGCAGATTTTCTGCCGTCACCTGCCCGGCAATGCTGCGCAGCATTTCGCGGTATTCACCCGCCAGCGCGCGCTCCATGCGGCGCCCTGTTGTTTGGCCAAAGGGGTCACACCAGCGCCCGCGCAGGCCTTTGCAATGCGCCAGCATGCGGAATAGCGGAAACACCCAGCCCCCGAAGGCAATCTTGCGCGGACGACCCGTTTTGGCATCCGTGCCCAGCGGCAAGAGCGGCGGGGCGAGCCAGACTTTCAGCTTGGGCTTGCCGGCGAAACGATCACCCAATGCCGCGCGGAATTCCGGTGCGCAATAGAGCCGGGCAACTTCGTATTCGTCCTTATAGGCCATGAGGCGCGCGAGTTGCCTTGCCGTTTCGATCAGCAGTGGCTCCGGATCGGCAATGCTGCGCGCAGCAATTGCAGCACGAAGCTCCTCGATGAATGCTGCATATTGCGCAGCATAGGTTTGATTTTGATAGGCAATGAGGTGTGCTGTGCGGCTTTCTAACATGGCTGTGATCGTTTTCGGTTCACCCGCAACGACAGTCACACCGCCCGCCAGGGCAAACAGTGCATCCGAATCGTCAGCCGCCAATCGACCAAGGGCAAAGGCATCGAGATTATTCTGCACTTTGATCCCGTTGAGCCTGATCGCCTCCTCAACCGATTCCACCCTTACCGGCAGTAGCCCTTGCTGCGCCGCGAACCCCACCATCATCAGGTTGGTATAGATCGTATCGCCACACAGCCGAGTTGCCAGAGATGCCGCTCGGATTGTCGCGATGCGGTCTCGCGGCACGCGCTTGGTTATGGCTTCGATGAAGCGGGCGGACGACAGGTCCATCGCCTTGTTGGTCTGAAATTCGCCGGTCGGCTGAACATCGGCATTGGCCAGAACCCGCGTATTTTCGCACGCCAGCGTCAGCACATCAGGGGACGAGGCAACGATCAGATCGCAGCCGATGATCAGGTTTGCCTGCCCCGCCCGCAGCCGCGCGCTGGGGATCTCATCGACTTGCATGGCAATGCGGATATGGCTGGTCACCGCCCCGCCCTTTTGCGCCATGCCGGTCATGTCGAGCACTTTGGCGGCCTTGCCCTCCAAATGCGCTGCCATCGCCAGCAGCGCGCCGACAGTCAGCACGCCGGTGCCGCCGATGCCGGTGACGAGCATGGCATGATCCGCCTCCGCGACATCGATCACCGCAGGGGCTGGCAGCTCTGAAACGCGGCGGTACAGTTCACCGCGATCAAAGCCATGCCGCGCCATTGCCGCTCCGCTTACCGAAACGAAGCTGGGGCAGAAGCCCTTGATACAGGAATAATCCTTGTTGCAGCTTGATTGATCAATCGCGCGCTTGCGACCAAACTCGGTTTCGATCGGCTCGATCGAGAGACAATTTGATTGCACCGAACAATCGCCGCAGCCTTCGCAGACTGCCGGGTTGATAAACAGGCGCTGTACCGGCTCGGCAAGGCTTCCGCGCTTGCGGCGGCGGCGCTTTTCGTTGGCGCAGGTCTGTTCGTAAACGATGGCCGAGGTGCCCTTTACCTCGCGCAATTCACGCTGCACATCGTCGAGCAAATCACGGTGCAGCACGCGGGTGCCATTGGGTAGATCGGCCTTGCGGTAACGATCTGGGTCTTCGGTCACTAGCACGACCGGACTAACGCCTTCGATGACCAGTTCGCTGACGATCTGCTCAGGCGTCAGCGCGCCTTCGGCCGGTTGACCTCCTGTCATGGCGACGGCATCGTTGTAGAGGATCTTGAAGGTGACGCTGCTCTTTGCCGCCACTGCCGCACGGATTGTGAGCAGGCCTGAATGGGTGAACGTGCCGTCGCCAAGGTTCTGAAACATATGCGGCGTATCGACATAGCTTTGCGCTGCGACCCAGGGCATGCCTTCCGCGCCCATGCCAACGGTCTGCATGGTGTGCCGTTCAGGCATGAAATGGGCAAGGCCGTGGCAGCCAGTGGCCCCCATCGCTTTCGACCCTTGCGGAACAACAGTTGACCTATTGTGCGGACAGCCCGAGCAGAAAAAGGCCGGACGCGTCGCGGTGGAAGCCAGCAAGCCTGCGTCCAGTTCAAGGTGGCACAATGCCTGATCGCGCGCTTGCACATCATCGGTGAGCATCCCCAATGCCGCCAACCGCCGCATCAACGCACGGCGCACAGTGCCGGGATCGAGCACGCCGACCGAGGATAACAGCGGCCCACCGTCAGGCTCCACCTTGCCGGTGATGATGGGCGCGCCAATGGTGCCGTAAAATACCCGCGCCAGTTGATCCTCGATAACCGGGCGCTTTTCCTCGACCACGAACAGTTCGGTACTGCCTCCACAAGCATCGCGGGCAAATACCGGATCCATAGGCCAGACCAGCCCGATCTTGACCACTCGCAATCCGATGTTCCGGCACGCCGCTGCATCAAGGCCAAGATCGTCTAGCGCCTGCATGACATCGAGCCATGCCTTGCCCGCGCTGACCACAGTCAGTCGCCGCTGCGGCGCATCAAGCGCTATCTTATCAATCCCGTTGGCCCGCGCGAACTGCTGCGCCATCGGCAGGCGGTGATCGACCACCATAGCCTCCTGCGCCAGCGCCATCATCCCTTCGCGCAGATTGAGCGACACGCCGCCCGGCGCATCAGGCATCACAATGGGGAAGTCGGTTCCCGGCAAGGTGACGGTTGAGGTGAGGTCCAGCGTATCGGTGATCGCCTTGAAGCCGACGTAAAGCCCGCATGCCCGTGACATGGCGATGCCCAACTGGCCAAATCGCAGCAATTCCTCGGTCGTCGCCGGATAGAGCACCGGAATGAACCCGGCGATCAGCGTGTGTTCTGATTGGTGCGCGGTGAGCGAGCTTTTCGCCGCGTGATCGTCCCCTGCCATCACCAGCACCCCGCCTTGGCGCGCAGTGCCTTCGAAATTGGCCAATTTCAGCGCCTCGCAAGCGCGGTCAACGCCGACACCCTTGGCGTACCACAGCGCAAACACGCCATCGACACGCGGCTTGCCATACCAGCCAAGCTGCTGCGTGCCGCGAAGGGACGTTGCCGCCAGTTCTTCATTAAGCCCTGGCTCGAAGCGTATGTCATGCGCGGTGAGCAGCTTTTCGCTCGCCCATAATTGCGCATCGAGCGTGGTAATCGGCGATCCGCGATACCCGGTAACATAGCCGCCAGTCTTGCGGCCTTCGCGCTGGTCCCGCCGCGCCTGATCGAGCAACAGCCGGACCACGGCTTGCAGCGATGACAGCATGACCTGACCCGATGGCTGAAGATATTTGTCGTCCAACGTGACGACGGTTTTGGTCATGGCGCAATTTCCTCGCAGCGCCGCAGCGCCCTTATCTATCCCGCCACCTTAGTCATTAGTCAGCACAGGCGAATAGTGTACGCTGAGCATGGGCTTGCCCCTCTGGGAAGGCGCTCAGCACTTAGTTGAGCGCAATTTCCTCATCGCTCACTACAAAATCGGCCAGACAGTGATCATTATCAGCCACACCGCGGAACTCACGCGGGTTGATGCTGAACACGCGCTTGAACATCCGGCTGAAATGCGCCGGACTTTTGAAACCGACGCCGTAAGCAATCTCGCTGATCGAAATATCGCGCGGATCGGTGGTGGACAGCCAGTTCTTCGCCTTTTGCAGCCGCTGCTCCCAGACCAGCTCGGAAAAGCTCGTGCCCTTGAGCCGTAGCAGGAACGAGAGATAGCGTGGACTGATCCCGCAGCCTTTGGCGACCATCGCGGTGGACAGCTGCGGGTCTGAGAGATGCACTTCGATGAAGCGCAGCACTTCCTCCAGTCGGCGGTCAGCTATGGTCTGGCGGGCGTGGACGCCCTCGCTATCGGCGCGAACGGCATTGCCGATGATAGTCAATGCCGTTTCCACCAGTGCCCGAGCCGATTCTGGTGCCAGATTGCCATCATCCTCGAAGACATCAGTGAAGATATTTTCGGCGATTGCCAGTTCGGGCCGCTCGACATGCATAAACAGACCTGTGCTGAAATCCTGCGCGATGTGTGTTCGCAGGATATGCGTCGGCAGCGTGACGTGCAGCACCTCATGCACAGCATCTTCGTCGGTCCGAAGCTCGATCAGGAAGGGTGACATCGAACGGGTAATGGCGAAATCACCGGGACGCGCCACTTTTTTGCCGCACTGGTTGGACAGCGCCAACGCCCCGCGCTTGACGAACCACAGCACCGAAAGGTCGGTCGCATCCTCGCGGATGTGCTTGCGGGTGCGGCGGAAATAGCTTTGCGGTGAGGAGCGGATGCGGATGATCGAGATGGCACCGACCGACTTGCGCTCGGCCTTGACCTCGATCACCGGGCCATCGTCCATCCAATAATCGCCAAGATAATACTCCTGCTCACGCTCCCCGCGGAACAGTTTCTGACACTCGCGGAAATTGCCGCGATCAAGCGAAAACAGGGTTTCAGCCATGGCGTCTCTCCTCGCGGGAGCGGATGCATCCCGCATGCCGACTCAGGCCGGTTCTTGGTGATGTGAGACTAGGAGAGGCGGCCTATCATGCCACGCCAAGCGCGCAGCATGATAGACAATTGGTGCAGGCCTATCCCTTACGCCCCTTCTTGCTCAGGCGCCATTCGGGTGGATAGTTGAGATCGTTGTTTTTCACTACCTTGCCGATGCCCTGATCGAAGGTGCTGTCCTTGCCAAGATTGACATCGTTATCCCCGTCATCCTTCATCAGCGGTAGCATACCTTCCAGCCAGCCGGTGAGCAGGCTGCCCAGATATTCGCCGCGGTGCTGCTTGTAGGCCTCGATAAAGGTTTTCTGCGCCACGACGACATCGGTGGGCCGGGTGATCGAACAGGCGTGGGCATATTTCGCCGTCTCTGCTTCAAGCTTATCGCGCGGCACTACCGAGTTGACGAAGTCGCAGTGGTGCATTTCATCAGCGGTGAAAGGCCGCCCGGTGAACAGCATCTCCGAAAAACGCCGAATCCCGATCATCTCCAGCCACTGCCACATGCGCGGCCCCCAGCCTGCGTAACGGAATGAGGGATGCCCGAATAACGCATCGTCAGAAGAAACGATCATGTCGGCATCGGCGCACTGATAGAAGTGCCAGCCATAGCAATAGCCCTTGGCCTCAATGATGCTAATCTTCTTGAATTCTTGGAGTGGCCGGTTGCCCGAACGCGCCTTGGCGTAATAGTCGGTCAACCCGTGCAGATAGCGGAATGATCCCGGCGGCGGGTATTTCACATCGGGATCGTCGATTTCCAGATCGACCAGAAAGCCGTCGCCCGGCTGCGGGTTGAGATAAAGATCGCCGTGCTCATCCAGATCGCCGCCGCTGCCCAGATTATCCCCTTCGCCGCGGATCACCAGCACCTTCACATCGTCGTCAATGTTCGCCTTGTGCACCAGTTCGCCAAAGCGCGCGCGCATACCAATGGTGGCGGTGTTGTGCTTGTCGAGTCGGCTGAAGGTGATCGTAGCGATCTTGGTCGCCTTGTCCTTTTCATAAAGGACATGCGCTTCGGCTTCCTTTTTGAGATCGACAATCGTCACCATCTTTGCATCCTCTGTTTCGCTGCTTTGTGCCAAGCTGTGCCACAGGGTGACGCAGGTCCACCGACATCAGGCGCAGCTGTGTCGATAAGAGACGCGATTGCTGCTGGTCTGCCCCCTGCCCATCTGTTAGCTTTCCGGTCCTGAGACAGAAGCCACACAAGAACATGGCCGCGCCGGAATGGATGGGAAGCGATGATGGAAAGCGATGCATTCTTCACCCTTGACGGGCCGCTCGATGTTGCACCGGGAAGCGGGCAATGCCGCGCAGCAAATTTCACCGGGCTGGCAGAAATGGCGCGTTCTCTGGGCCGTGATCCGCGCGGCATTGTTGAGCGGCACGGGCTTGAGGCGCGGGTGCTCACCGATCCCGAAAGCCACATCAACTGCCAGCAAATCGCCGATATCTTTGAATATTGCAGCACAGTTTTTGACGACTCGCTGTTCGGCCTGCACTTTGCCGCGCATCAGGATCCCGATGTCTTCGGCTGCATAACCTCACTCGCCCGCGCCGCCCCCACCTTGCGCGCTGCGATTGATGCTTTTGTTGAATACATGCCGGTGGTCCATTCGCCTGATAGCGAGGTGGTGCTGATTGAAGGCACGGATACCGCCGAGTTCTGCTGGCAGGTCAACACCGATCTCGGCGTCAATGATCAGGCGCATTATCAGGCGGCTATGCTCAATGTGAAGCTAATGCAGATGATTGGCGGCCCGGCGTTTCGCCTGTCCTACGTCAGCTTGTCCGCCGATCCGCAGGCGAGTGATCTGCCCGAAATGGAGCGCTTGCTCGGCTGCCGGGTTCACCCGCGTTCTGCGCGCAATTCGGTGGCATTTCCGCTCCACGCGCTTGAGTTACCGGTGCCGACTTCGAACCGTCTGCTTTACCGGCTGCTTGGTGGCTATCTTGAGAAGGTGAAGACAACGCAGCGCATCGGCGCGATTGAGAAGGTCGAAAGCTATATCCGCGGTGCCTTGCCCACCGGTAACTGCTCGATTGAGCGCTGCGCCGCCAAGCTGGGGGTTTCAGTGCGCACATTACAGGCACGGCTGGCGGCAGACGGCGCGCGGTTTTCCGAACTGGTTGAAGGCCAGCGAGCCGGAATCGCCCGCACGCATTTGCGCGAAAGCACTCTGTCGCTCGACGAGATTGCAGACCGGCTGGGCTATGGCGAACAGACCAGTTTTGGCCGCGCATTCAAACGCTGGACCGGGCAAACGCCGCAGCAGTTCCGCGTAATGGTTTAAGAACGGCCAGTGACAACCCGGTTGCCGATATTTGAATGGTATGTCATTATCTGAGAATGACGAGGATTCAGCTTGAGTTTATGCGCTGGAGTTCGTTCGCGACGTGCATATCATGCTGGGGAGCAGGCAGCTACTTTCAGTCCACCGGCGGCTTGGCAGTTTTGCTGTTCTTCGGCGGCTTTTTGCTTGGTGTTCCTGGCGCGATGCTGACGCTTCATCTGCATCCGCCCAAATGGCTCAAGTATTTGGAACGACCATAGCGCTAAAGCTCGCTTCCAACCCCATCACCCCATCTCAAGCACCACCCTACCAGCCACCTTGCCCGAAAACGCCTCGTTCATAGCCTGCGCATAGTCTGCCATGGGGTAACGCGCCGCTATCGCCGGCTTGAATATGCCCTGCCCCGCCAGTTCCATCACTTTGACCCGGTTCGCCGCCGCTTCGGCAGGCCGGTTGATCGCATGGCCGCGCACCTGCACGCCGATCAAGCTGGCGCATTTGAGTAGCGGCAGGTTGGTCTTCAGCGCCGCAATTCCGGCGGGAAAACCGATCACCAGATGCCGACCACCATAGCCGAGCGTACGGAAGGCCAGCTCTGTGGCATCACCGCCAACCGGGTCGAAGACGATGTCGATCTCCCTCCCCTTTCCATTTGGGCCGCTATTCGCCGCCTTGACCTGATCGCGCCAATCCGCAGCTCCGGTAACAACCAATGCATCTGCGCCGCCCGCCAGCGCTGCAGTACGTTTTTCCTCGCTGGAGGCTGAGGCGATAACCCGCAAGCCAAGGTATTTGCCGACTTCAACCGCCGCATAGCCCGTGCCACCAGCGGCCCCGAGCACCAGCAAGGTCTCGCCGGGCTTGGCTGCAGCGCGATCAACCAGTGCGTGCCATGCCGTCTGGTAATTGACCGGAAATACCGCTGCGGCATCAAAGGCCATGCCCTGAGGAATCAAGCTGACATTTTCGGCATTGAACAGCGCTGCTTCGCACAAGGTGCTGCCTAGGCTTGATCCGAACACCCGGTCGCCAATGGCAAATTTGCTCACACCCTCACCCAGCGCTTCCACCACACCGGCATATTCGCTGCCGGGAATGAACGGCAACGGCGGCTTGAACTGATATTCGCCGCGCGCGGTCAGCACATCGACATAGGAAATCCCCGCCGCCTTGATCGCAACGCGAATCTGCCCCGGTCCAGGGGCTCCGGGATCGAACTCTTCCAGAACCAGCGTTTCGGGCAGGCCGAATTCATGGGCGATAACGGCGCGTGGCATCAGTGCTGTCCTCCATCACATCGCACCAATGTGCCGGTTACGTTAACCGATGCAGGGCTGGCCAGAAACAGTGCAGCGGTGACGATATCTTGCGGATCAGCAGCAAACCCGCGCGGGGTAGGTATCGGCCCTTCGCCCTTGTCTGGCCATGCCTGGACGATGTCAGTCTTGAAGGCTCCCGGCGATAGAGTGTTCACCCGCACTTTGGGGGCATATTCATGCGCCAGGCTCAGCGACATGGCGTTGAGCGCCGCCTTCGATGAACCGTACGGCACCACCTGCGGCAGCGGCATCAGCGATCCTGACGAGGTGACATTGATGATACAGCCGGTCCCATGTTCATCGGCACTATCAAACATCCGCTTACCGATCTGGCTGGCCAGCCGAAACGGCCCTTTGAAATTGAGGTTTACGACGGAATCAAACATCGCCTCGGTTACTTCGTGGCTGGGGCAACGCGGCCCCATACCTGCGTTATTCACAAGGATATCCACACGCCCGAAAGCCGCATAGGCCTCCTCGATCAATCGGTCACATTCGGCCCATTTGCCGACATGGGCTGATATAGCGAGCGCTTTGCGGCCCAGCGCGCGGCACTCCTCGGCCACCGCCTCGCAGTTTTCCAGCTTGCGGCTGGCGATGATCACATCGGCCCCGCGCTCCGCAAAGGCCTTGACCATCTGGTATCCCAACCCTCGGCTGCCGCCGGTCACCAGTGCCACCTTGCCGACGAAATCAAATAGCGGGTCCATTGCCAATTCCTTGTTCAAAGTCTGCTCTGCCCCGGCACACCTTCTGGCCGCGCGTCCGGATAGCGTTCCAGCGCCGCCTTCAGCCGGGTCGGGATATGTTCGGAGGGGAACATCCCTTCCACCGGCTTCGTCCGTTTCAGGTAAGCCCGAGCCAGCTGGCTTTTGTGGGCGTCGGTCGGTCCATCGGCAAACGCCAGCCCCATACCGCCGCCAAACCAGTTCGCCAGCGGCATATCGAGCGAGATGCCGAGCGATCCGTGGATTTCCAAAGCCTTGCCGATCACGCTCATCCAGACACTGGCCATGGCGACTTTGCACATACCGATATGATTACGCGGAGTGCCATGCGGCATCCGTCCGGCCTCTGTTTCATCAATCAACCACGCGGTCTTGAGCGTGAGCAGGCGGAACTGTTCGAGCTCGATGACGGATTCGGCGATCTTGGCCTGCACCATCTGATGATCGCCCAGTTTGCGCCCGCGCGTCACCCGCGAAACCGCACGTTCGAGCATCATGTCGAGCGCGCGCTGGCACTTGCCGACGGTGCGCATGGCATGGTGGATACGCCCGCCGCCCAGTCGTGCCTGCGCAACCTTGAAGCCCTCACCGGGCTGCCCTAGGATGTGATCAGCCGGAATACGCACCTTGTTATAGCGGATATGGCCATGCGCGCCCTCCTCATAAGGGCTCTCCCCGGCTATCGCGACATTGCGGAGGATCTCGATCCCCGGCGTTTCGGCAGGAACCACGAACATCGACATCCGCTCGGTCAGCGGCGCGCCTTCAGCCGTTACCGCGATGACAAGGTAAAAGCTGGCGAAGCGGGCATTGGAGGAGAACCATTTCTCACCCTCGATCACCCATTCGCCGTCTTCAAGCATGGCCTTGCAGGTAAACACGCCGGGATCAGCCCCACCCTGCGGCTCGGTCATCGAAAAGCACGAGACGATCTCTCCTGCCATCAATGGCCCCAAATAGCGCTGTTTCTGTTCAGGCGTGCCGAACAGCGCGAGGATTTCGGCGTTGCCGGTGTCGGGTGCAGCGGTGCCGAACACCATCGGTGCCCAGTTTGATCGGCCAATGATCTCGTTCATCAGCGCCAGCTTGACCTGACCATAACCCGGTCCACCCAGGTTTTCGCCGAGATGGCATGCCCACAGCCCCTGGGCCTTGACCTGCTCCTGCAAAGGCTTGGCATGGTCGCGCGCAGACTTCAGCGCGGGATCGAACTGGCAACCTTGCTCGGGCCACAGCAAGTCCATCGTCTCGCATTCCTCGCGGACGAACTGTGCCATCCAGTCCAACTTGGCCTGGAATTGAGGCTCTACGGAAAAATTGATCATTTCATCCTCGCGATCTGGGCGGCGGTTTCCTTGAAGCAGTTATCGACGATGCGGGCGAAAAAGCGCCCGACATCCTTGGGCAGCTGCCCGGCTTCAGCGGCGGCGACCTTGTATTCGAGCAGGCAGCCCGACTTGAACTTGGCGAGTACCGAGAAGTACTCGTAATCACTGAAATCCCGGCCTGTTCCCGCGCAGTAATAACGGGCGAGCTCCTGCTTGGTCGGGAACAGCTTGGGGTCTTGCAAGGCTGTGGGGAACGCTTTGTCCGGATCGTCCTCATCGCGCATCCCGCCGGTGAACCAACCAAGATCGATCATCGGATCGCCGATGGTGGAAAGCTCCCAGTCAATCATCGCAGCCAGCCGGGGCGGCGGGCCGTGGTGGAACATCATGTTGGGCGTACCGACATCGCCGTGGATGATGCCGGTAACTTCATTGGCCAGCACATTGGCGCGCAGCCATTTCTCGGTTTCGGCATAGCCAGCAAAACTGCGACCTTCGTATCCGGCATAGCGCTCCTTGTAGCTCGCCAGTTGCCCGGCCCAGCGATCAACCTGCCGTTCAAGAAATTTGCCCGGCTTGCCATAGTCGCCAAGGCCAATGGCAACATGATCGACATTGGCCAGCTTGATCAGCCCATCAATGATCGCAAAAGGAATGCCGTAGATATAAGGCATCCGATCAAACGGCGGCTCGTTATGGATCTTTTCGTCGCGCAAATTAGGCGCCCAGCCCTTGACCATTTCCATGACATAGAACGGCCTTCCGATCACCGTGGCGTCCTCGCAGGCACCATAGCAATGCGGGTGCGGCACATCGGTCTGGCCCAGCGCAGTGAGGATACGCGCCTCACGCAGCACACCCTTTTCCGCCCCCGGCGGCGGCACAGCAGGCGGACGGCGCAGCACCATCAGTCCTTCGCCGCGATCCAGTGTCAGCACGACGTTGGAAGTGCCGCCCGAAAGGATCGCCGTTTGCAACGGTCCCTTACCAAGCTGCGGAACATGCGCATCGAGCCAATCGGTCAAAGGGCCGATGGGGGCGAGTTCCGCGAGGTTATGTTCGATTTGTGACATCACTCACCTCCCGCGCGCAATTGCGATTCAAGCTGTCGGCGCAAGGTGCCAAGGGCCAGTGTCGTCTGCCCCACAGTGCCGAGATCGACAGCTGCGGCAAGCCGCTCGGCGATGGTATCGGCATGGGCATCAGCCTGCCGCTTGAGCGCTATGCCCGCCCCAGTGGCGACAAGCAGGGCTGCTCGTTTATGATCCGGGTTTGGCTGCGCTTCGATCAGTCCAGCATCCATCAAAGCATTGGCCGCGCGCTGAACAAGCTGGCGCGGACTCCCCAATGAGCGCCCGATCTGCGGCACGGTCGGTGAACGATCTGCCTCGACGACGGCATTGAGCACCATCATCTCGGATTCACCAAGCCCGACCACGCGGCGAGAATCCGCAAAGGTGCTTTTAAGTCGACCGGTAAGGCGCGTTAGCTCATCGACAAGGCCTACGAGCGGGTGCCGGGAATCAAATTTGCCATTCATGGAATGATTTTGTCATATTGACACGATCATGTCAAATAACCGCTACCGGGTTCCCATACAGCTTCCGCAGTTCATGCTTGGCCAGTTTGCCCGAGGGGATGCGTGGCAAGTCTTCGACGAATTCATATGATCGCGGCTGCGTCACCGGCGAAATCCGGGTGCGGCACCAATCGCGCAGTTCGGCTTCAAGTTCCGGCCCAGCGTCGGCCCAATTCTTTGGCTGGATGACGGCTTTTACCTCTTCACCATATTCAAGGTTGGCAACCCCGATCACGGCAACGTCAAGAACTTTGGGATGGACGATCAGGCAATCCTCGATCGCTTGCGGATAGATATTCACCCCGCCAGAGATGATCATGAAGTCCTTGCGATCGGTGAGGAACAGATAACCGTCTTCATCAAGCCTGCCGATATCGCCCACGGCATACCAGTTTTCGTGGGCAGGATGGCTGGCTTTGCGGGTTTTTTCGGCATCGTTGAGATAGTGGATGGTGCGGCCTTCGGGCGCTTCGAAATAGATCACGCCGCTGGTCCCGGCGGGCAGTTCCGTGCCTTCATCATCGCAAATATGGATGATGCCAAGCCCCGCCCGCCCGACCGAACCCGGCTTTTTCAACCATTCCTCAGAACTGATCGAGGTGCCGCCGACGCCTTCGGTGCTGCCGTAATATTCAAAGATGATCGGCCCCCACCAATCGATCATCCGCCGCTTGATTTCAACCGGGCATGGCGCCGCTGCATGGACCGCCAGCTTGAGGTGCGAGAGATCAAATCCCAGCCGCACATCGTCAGGAAGCGCCAGCATCCGAACGAACATGGTCGGCACGAACTGCGCTGAATTGACCTTCCAGTCCTGCATCGCTTCCAGAGCCTCTGCGGCGCTGAACTTGCGGAGGGTAACGAATGTCCCTCCCAGCCGGTGCGTCGCAACCATGCCGCTGAGCGGTGCGCCATGATAAAGCGGACCGGCGTTGAAGGCGACGAGCGGATTAAAATGCTCGTAGAACGTCGGCACGCCTTCCGAGCGATTGAACTCGTCAATTGGACCGGGGGTGAAGGGCATGACGATGCCCTTGGGGCGCCCAGTCGTGCCGCTCGAATAGATCAGGTGAAAGCCGGAAATCTCGTCCGATACCGGCGTGGTGGGCATGGCCGCCAGTGCCGCAGTCAGGGATTCGGCACCGGCAATCTCCTCATCCCCGGCATAGTAAATGTGCGAAATACCGGGAACCAACCCCGCAGGATCGGCGGCCAGCGCGCGCGGAGTTTCGCCCAGCGATGCCGAGAGCACCAGCGCCTTGGCCTCAAAGTCGCCCAGAATATACGAGACTTCAGCCGGTTTGAGATGGGTTGAGAGCAGCGTTACAAACAGTCCGCTGCGCGTTGCGCCCCAATAGACAAGCGCGAACTCCGGCGAATTGCGCATCATCACACCGATGCGATCACCGGGCCTCAGCCCCTGTGAACGAAACAGCTGTGCCACGCGGTTTGAGCCTTGCTCAAGCTCACGATAGGTCAGCGTCTCGCCAGTGTCCGCGATCACGAAAGCCAGATGATCGGGCTGAGTGAGGGCGTGACAACTGGGGTGAAATCCGGGCATTGTATTCGTCCCTCCCCGCCGATGTTCCGGCAAGCCGGACAAAGCCTATCACCGGCGCAGGAAGGCGCAATAACAGCGCTGTTGCCCAGCCTCTCACACGCCGCTTTTCGCCGGGGCGATAGGGTCTATTGCACAGCCAGAGCGGCAGCCTCGGCCTCACACCCAGCCGGATTGCTCTTGCCGGCAAGCGCTGTCGCTTCGGCGCGGGCTGCTGCGATATCGGCCTGGAATGCCGGTTCTGACGCCAGACGTGCCAGCACCGCGCTGCCATCAACCCGGCCTTCTTCAACATCCACTAGCCAGTGGACATTACAGACCCTGCGGCTGTCACCAAAAGCGCGCCCGCGAGCAACCAGCTGCGTTGTGCGCCCGGGTATGACTTCGGCCAGGATCAGCCCCCAACCCCAGCCAATCGCGCTGTGGCCCGATGGATAGGAACCATCGCTGCGCAAAACCTTTTCATGCTCAGGCGTGCAAACAGGCTCACCATTCACCATGAACGGACGTTGACGCATGTATTTCCGCTTGGTCGCAGAGGTGGACATGGCAAGATCACGCGCGACGCGCAGCATGAGCTGCTCGATCTTAGGGGTGGTTTTTGCCCCAAGGTTGATCCCTGCTGCGCATGAAAACGTGCTGGTCGCGGATGGCGAAAACAGATCGGCATCGCGCCGCGCCAGATCCCAACGCGGTGTTCCGCGCAGCGCCAGACCCGCCTTCGAAGCTTCGATATCACGCGCCTCTGCGCCCGATCCGGGAGCGGGAGGCGGCGGATTGAGCGCCAGACTATCTGGCGACGCTCCGGCGGGCAAATAGCCCTTCATGGCAAGAAAATTGGCCGGTACAGGCGTCACAGCAGGGGCAGGTTTCACTATGGGAGCCGGAGCAATCGTCTGCTTGGCCACTGCACCGACTGAGACAATGGCGATTGCTGCGATCAGTCCCCGGCTCAACATCATAGTCCTTCCACCATAAAGCAGCGATAAGGGGCAGCCTTTTGCCGATGCTTGATCGCAGCCTGATATGAAGGGCTGTTATACCAATTGCTGGCAGCTTCCTTGTCAGGAAATTCAAGGATAACGGCGCCATCGGCGCTGTCACCTTCGAGTGTTTCCAGCGCGCCATAGACCGCGAGAGGCTTCATACCCACTGGTGGCGGGGCCGCACTGTTAATCTTCTTATAGGCGGCCATCGCTTCGTGATCGACCACTTCACCTTCGCGGATGAAAATCATGTAGGTTGCCAAGTGCATTCTCCCTTAGTCGCGGGCATCCTGCCCTGCGACACCATCTTCATGCACCATCCAGTGCACGAAACGATGCAAGGCGTACATCGCGTCGTGCGGATTGCCAATGGTACTTGGTCCGGCTTCTCCCAGATGGACGACGCGCTGTGCGCCGCCAGCCGCCAGCCGGTCTCTATAATCAGCCATCCTGTCAAACGGATAGAAACCCACCGTTTGTGTGGCGACGTTCACCCACTTCACCGCATCATCGAGCTTATTCACGCGCACGACATTAGCGGTCTTGTTGATCGGATGAAAATCCACTGGTTCTTCGGAACGGATCACCAGTCCCTTGCCGTCGGTCTTGCCCCAGACGCCGTAATCATCGTCCATCATCATCAGCGCTTCCACCTGTTCCTTCATGTCCATATCGAGCGGGCGGACATCACCAGAGGCGGCAGCGCGGGTGGCAATGTGCTTGTGAAGCACGGCGCAGAACTTGTTCACCTGCTCCTCGCTGCCTTCGACATATTGGAAGCGGCTGGCGACACAGGCCTCCTGATTGAGCGTCATGACATCAGCAGCGGCGAGATCGGCCGCCATGTCGATGGTCTCGTCCGATGCAAATGCCTGGTTGCCGATCATCGAAATCGAGGTCTTTGGATCGAACGATACCAACTGAAAGCCGGGGCCGAGATATTTTACCACATTGTTGATCGCATCGCCCCCGCCCCAGGCAACGATCTTGTCGAAATACTGCGGGCGATAGAGCACCCGCTCGGTGGCTTCATCCCCGCCGCGCCAATAGACCGCTGACATCGATTTGACGATCGGATGGCAGGGATCAATGTCGGCCATGATCCGCAAAATCGCGACCATGGTGAAGGGATCAGCCGAGCTCATCTTGAACAGGTTGATCGCCTTGACCATCGCCCCTTGCGCCACCGATTTCACCGCCACGCCCGGTGAATTACCCGGCAGCACGTGAATCAACCGCGGAGCAAAGGCCCGCACAAAGCTCTTGCGACCGGTGAAATCCTGCTTGGGGATCCATTCATCCAGCGCGCGCGGATCGGGGAAATTCTGCTCGACTTCCGCCATCAGCTTGCGCTTGTCGAGATAGCTTGCCGCATACATCGCTTGATTGGCCACCACTTCGCGCGGCAGGATATGCGTTGAACACATGCGCTCGATGCACTCGGCCATGAACGCGTTTTTGGGATCGCGGATTCGGTCCCCTGTCATGCACAGAAAATCGATGATTTCGGCGAGCGGCACATTGAGCAGCGGTGGCACTTCGGTGCGCGGCGGGACTGCCCGGTCAAAGGGTATATGCGGCGTCGCGAAGGTAACGCCGAGGTCTCGTGATTTCTGGATCACGTCCTTACCTTCGAGCAACTCACCGCGCAGAAAAAACGGCGCCGAAACGATGGGTTCAGCCGTATCGGTGGCGAGTTCGGTCACCTGGTTCATGCCACGCCCCTTACATAAGCGTCGATAGTGCCTGCACAGCCGATCTTGTCGTCACCTTCAAGGTCGGCAAAGCGGGTGATGTTATCGCGAATTGAAGGTCCTTTGTTACCGCAGGCGCAGGGGGAGTAATCGAGTGAAATCTTGTCACCGGTGATAACTCCGCCCCAACGGCCATCGAGCGAGAGATCAAAGAACGCCGCGCGGCCTTCCACTTCTCCGCCATTGATGTCGAACGGCAGCAGGGCGTCGCCCTCTTTGTTGAGGATCATCGGCACAATCCATGGCGGCACGTGATAGCGACCACCGTCACGGCATTTGGGCATGCCGGAATTGAGCTCCTGCATCGAATAATTCTGGAAATGTCGGCCATCCGGGATGTTGAAAGTGCCGTGGACAAATTCCTGATAATCATTAGGCAGCAGCGCGCGCTTGAGCCCGCCGCCGACATAGATGCAGTTATCGGGATTGAAGTCCTTGGCCGAATAGCCCTTGTCGCGCACCGCCTTGGCCACGGCATAGAGCCCGCTCCACAGGCCGGAGACCATCAGCTTCTTGTCACGGTTGGCGATGATCGCATCGGCTGTGAGGCCGATGGCATCGTCGAGAACTTTCTGGCGCTCTGCCGAGGTACTTTCGAAAGCGGCGATTTCATCGGGCCGCGCGGTGCCATCCGACATTTTTTTGCGCATCACCACCATCTTGGTCAGCGAACCGACGGTGATCGGCGGAACTGGATAGTTCCAACGCGGCCATTCCGGGTTGGAGAATGCCGCAGTCTGCGCCGCACCAATGGTCAGGTTCTTGGGCACCGTGGCAACCGGCGCACAGCCCACCATCATGCGGTCCTGAGCAGGCTGTAAGCCCGAGCCCCATGAGAAAACGCCTACTGTATCGAGTTTGGACCAGTCCATGTCCTGCTGGCTGGCGATCAGCATTGCAGACTTGCTGGTTGTGCCGCTGGAGCACGAGATGAAATAACCCTTGGCGGCCAGCCGCTCGATCCACTCATCGATATCGGCAATGCCTTCGAGATCTACACCCTCGATAGGATAGGGAGAGACCGTGCCCAGCCACTTGGTCAACCGGTCCCATCTTTCCTCGATCAGAAAGCTTTCAGGATAAGACTTGTATGCAGTGTGCGGAAACAGCAGCGGGACAATGTCTTCCACCGAGGTTATCTTGCTGGTGCCTGCCTCATTGGCACGGTGAGCCAGCAGTTTGATGCAGGTCTTACGCTCCTGAATCCGCTCATCCAACGCCTCGACTTGCAGAGCGCGAACCTCTGCCGCAGAGTAATCAAAGCGATCCGGTGCATCGACCTGCTTTGTCAGTTTCTCGATAGCTGAGGTCACGTTCGGCATCCTTTTTTGGTCGTTCCTAATGGACTCGACAAATGGCATCTCTTGCGTATCATTATTTGGCGATTCGCAACCTTGTGCAAGCGATTTATTGGGAGAGGCCGATTTGAAGGATGGAATCCCCCCTGCCTGCCCGGCCTTTCGGCAGGGCGCTGGTCGCCCCACAAAGCAGCAGGCAGAAGCACGTTTCGAGCAATTGCTCGACACCGCACTCGATCTATTTCTTGAGCATGGCTACGAGCGCGCGACGATCGAAATGATCGCCACACAGGTCAGCATGACCAAGCGCACGGTCTATGCAAAATTTGATGACAAGGCCGCGCTGTTCCTCGCTTCCGTCAGTCGCGCAATCGAGCGGGTTATGGTGCCGGGTCAAGCGCTTGATGCCTTGGAGGGCGATGATCTGGAAACAGCCCTGATCGCCGTTGCACGCCTGCGACTTCGCCACCTGATGACCGCGGAGGGGCTAAAACTGCAGCGTATCGTCAACACAGAATCCTATCGTTTTCCGGCGATCATGACTGAATCTTTCGAACGTGGTGCCGGGCCAATCGTCGATTTTATCGCCCGTCAGTTGCGCCGTCACGCCCTGCCCGGAACCGCTGCGTATGACCGGCCCGAACTGGCCGCCGCATCGTTCATGTCCATGGTCATCGGCGGTCCGGTGCGCATGATCGTCTCGGGCAGGACAATGACCAATGACGAGATAGAAGAACGTATTGCCTTCACCGTCCGCTTGTTTGTCGAAGGCATCAGAACCGTCTGAAGGCGGTCAATTGGGAGAGGCCAGTTGTACTTTCGCGAATTCAAACTGAACTGGGTGACTTTGCTCGGCTGCTGCATGGGCATGGCACTCGGTTCGGCGATCAGCCACTACACTATGAGCCTGATGGGCCCGCCGATGATGAAGGAGTTTCACTGGTCAAAAGCACAATTCGCGCTGATCGGCTCGATCTCGTTGCTCGCGATGCCACTCATCCCCCTCGCCGGGCGCTTTACCGATCGTTACGGCCCGCGCTTGGCCGCGATGGTGGGCTTCAGCGCCGTACCACTGGGATTTATCGCCTATACACAGATGACCGGATCCATCGTCCAGTTCTTCATGATCTATCTGCTCCAGCACGTATTTGGCGTTCTCACGACCTCAATGGTGTTCTGCCGGGTGATTGTCGAACGCTTCGATACGGCGCGGGGTGTCGCCCTGTCGGTGCTGATGTCCGGTCCGCCGCTGGTGGGGGCAATAGCCGCCCCGCTCCTCGCCGTATTGATCCGCAACGAAGGCTGGCGGGCGGGCTGGTTTGCATTGGCGGCTGTGTCTGCTGTGGGCGGAATCGTCGCCATTTCGCTGATGGGCGGGACCAGGCGCGGTCCCGCAAAGCCGAAGCAAGAGCTGCACCTAAGCCGAGCGGAATTGTTTGGCTTGCTGGGAAACCGCACTTTCCTGCTGTTGCTCATCGGTATGATTCTGGTGAACCTGCCACAGGTCTTCGCTTCATCTCAGCTCAAGCTGGTGGTGATGGATAATGGAGTCAGCGATTCCCTCGCGACCTGGATGGTCTCGCTCTATGCCATCGGAGTGATTGTTGGCCGTTTTGGCTGTGGTTTCGCGCTTGACCGGATTTCCGCCCATATTGTGGCGATTGCCGCACTCGGGCTTCCGGCAATTGGATTTCTCATCCTCGCCTCACCGGTATCAGCGGTGTGGCTGCTGTGCGGAGCGGTGCTGGTCATCGGCCTTGCCCAAGGGGCCGAGGGTGACATCGGCGCCTTCCTGATCTCTCGCAGGTTCGCCATGAAGAACTACAGCCTTTTGCTCAGCCTGCTGACAACAGCCATCGGCCTTGGGGCGGCGATTGGATCGCTGTTTCTCAGCCTGACGCTGCACAGCTATGACAGCTACACGCCCTTCCTGCTGCTGGCAGTGGGAGCGACCCTGATCGGGGCCGTGCTGTTCTTCCTGATCGGCAAGACTCCCCCGCAAGACATTGTCCCCCGCCCCTTTGCCATGGATCCTTCATGATGAGCGCTAGCAACCGTCCCGTTGCGCTGCTCACCGGTGCCAGCGCCGGTATCGGCAAAGCCACCGCGCGAATGCTGGTTTCCATGGGCTGGCAGGTGATCGGCACGGGCCGCGATCAGCTGCGCAGTACCGCCGCTATTGCAGAGGTTTCAGCCGCCGCGCAGGATGGCGGCAGCTTCACCATGCTGCGCGGAGACTTCAACCTGATGGCTGATGTGAAGCGCGTGGCGGATGAGGTTATGGCGCTCACCCCTCGCCTCGATGTGCTGATCAACAATGCGGGCGGTGTGCGTGACCGGCTGATCACAACTGACGAAGGCACCGAGGCGACCTTTGCCGTCAATCACCTCGCCCCCTTTCTGCTGACACGCGAATTGATGCCGCTGCTGAAGGCGACTGCCACCGCTCAGCCCACCGGAACGGTTCGCGTGATCGGCGTTGCCTCCAGCGCGCACCGCCATAGCCCGGGCTTCAATTTCGACGATCTGCAAAGCATGGCCAGTGGCCATCCGGTCGCGGCCTATTGTCAGGCGAAGCTGGCGAACATCCTGTTCACCCGCGAACTGTCGCGCCGTGTCGGGCCGGACAGGATTGTGGCGCAGGTCATGCACCCAGGCGTCGTAGCCAGCAATTTCGCCAGCCACGGTGATGAGGCGATGCAGACGCACATGGCTTCAGCGCCCACCGTTTCACCCGACGAGCCTGCCGAAACGCTGGTCTGGCTGGCAACCGATCCTGAAGGCGGGTGCCAAAGTGGACGCTACTTCCACAAGAAAGCCGAGGAAGTGCCCGCTGATGTCGCGCTGGATGATGCTGCCGCCGCTCGTCTGTGGAGCGAGAGCGAGGTCTTGCTGGCAGGCTTGGGTTTCTAGATTTTCACCCCGCGCAGCTCGGCCACGATGCGGAACTCGTCCGTGTTGTTGGCCGGAATGCCATAGCCGGCAGCATCGTTATTGATTGCTGTCCAGTTGGCGGCGATGGCTTCTGCATCAAGCGGCTGATCATCAGCAATACCGTGGCAGATGCCGATAAAGGCCCGACCAATGCGCCCGCCCAGCGCCGAATATATGCCGTGATGCGTGGTGCAGTCCTTGCTCGCCAGAAAGCTGACAAGCCCCGCAGTATAGCGCGGGTCAAAATACTGACCCAGCTTTGCCGCCCACGGATTTTCGCCCAGTTCACCCGGCTGGATATTGCTGGTCATGCGGCTCATGGCATTGGGCATCAGCGCGTTGCACACAATGCCATGCGGCTCTCCAGCTTCGGCAAGGCCATGCATCAGCCCCATGATCCCGCCCTTGGCCGCGCCGTAAGCCGCAAGGTGCGCATTACCGAGTGTGCCCCCCGATGATGTGGTGAATACCATGCGGCCATAGCCCTGACGCTTCATATGTGGCCATGCCGCCTGCGCGACATTCCATGATCCGCCGACATGGACTGAAAGCAGCGCGTTCAGATCCTCGAAGCTGAGATCCTCAAACTCTCCGTGCCGCATATTCCCGGCATTCGCGACCACGGCATCAATCCGACCGAAATTATCGAGCGCCGCCTGGTTGATCGCTTGGCCGCCTTCAGGACTGGCGACGCTATCGTAATTGGCGACAGCCTTGCCGCCCTTCTCACGGATTTCATCGACCACCCGATCGGCAAAGCTGGCCGACGCCTCATCTCCCAGCCCCGTCGTCGATCCGCCCAGATCATTGACCACCACCATGCCGCCGCGCTGTGCGATGTCGAGGGCATAGGCACGCCCCAATCCGCCGCCAGCACCGGTGATGACCACGGCCTGACCTTCAAATGAGATCGTCACTTGCTTGCTCCTCAGTTCAGACCGGATCCCACACCAGCGGCAGGTAATCGACACCAAAGGTGCGGCCCGTGTGATAGCGATATGTCTCGCCATCCTTGATCCGGATGTTGTTGAAGCGCTTCAGGAACTGCTCGATCACGATCTTCAATTCGCGCCGAGCCAGATGGATGCCAAGGCAGTTATGCGTGCCGGTGCCAAAAGCCAGATGGCGCGGCTTGCGGGCGATATCGACTTCATGCGGGTTTTCAAAGACGCGCGGATCGCGGTTGGCGAGTGCCAATGGCATATGGATCTCGTCACCTGCGCGCATCTGCACACCGTGAAAAACATAATCTTGGGCAAGTTGGCGGTGTGTGTTCACCACCGCAAATGCGCGGGTAAACTCTTCCACCGCAAAAGGAATAAGCTCGGGGTTCTCACGAAGCTGAATTTGCATTTCGGGATGGGTCGCAAGGTGGCGAAAAATCCAGCCCAGCGTCGAATAGACCGTATCGAGCCCGCCGACATAGAGCACATAGAACATGCCCATTGTCTCCAGATGCTCGATCGGACGGCCTTCGACCTCGCCACTCGTCATCGCGCGGAGCAGTTCGTTGCCCGGCTGGAGTTTCTCCTTTTCCTTGTGAACCTTAAGATATTCATAGATCGCTCTCGCCGCTGCAACCCGCTTCATCTGATCGGGTGCTCGCATCAGATCATCCTGCCAAGCGATGAAATCCTTCAGTTTGGCACGCGGCATATCCATCAGATCGAGGAACACATAGGACGGGAAGGGAATCGCGAAATCCTCGACGAACTCGCAGCCGCCGTTGCCCGCGAACGCATCAATCAGCGCCGAACAGGACCGCGCCACCTGTTCTTCCAGTTCGCGCAGTGCCTTGGGCGTAAAGTGCGGATTGAGCAGACGACGATAGCCATGGTGTGCGGGTGGATCGATTTCAATCGGGTTGAGCCGCACATTCTCGCCCACCAGATCGGCGATCATGCCGGGGCGCTCGGCGGTGAAATGCTCATAATCGATGAACACCTCAGCGATCAGTTCATTGCTGGTGACCAGCCAGCCGGGACGTCCGAACGCGACATCTGTTACCCAGAGGATTTCCGGTCCGTCGCTCAACCGGCTGACGGCGAGATAGGGATCATCACCCTCGGCGGTGAAGGCATCATAGCTGGCATCCCACACCAGTTCCGGCGCAACATGTGCCGGAATCCGGACTTCGGCGGTAGCTGCTTCTGACATTGAACCTCTCCTGTGTCGTCCGGCTTTCCCGGATCAACTGAACACTAGTTCAGCAACTCTGTGACAAACATTGACAACGGTCAAGTCCAGTAAGGTGACTGCTTGGGATTGACGGATGGGCTGCCAAGGCAGGAAAGGGGCTGATTCATTCCTGACGCGAGAATCCGCACCGATGATTCCCTCCGACCGCCCCCGCCGCAGCGCGCTTTATCTCCCCGCAACCAATGCCCGCGCCATCGAAAAGGCACGGACGCTGCCTGCAGACATTGTGATCCTCGATCTCGAAGACGCCGTCGCGCCGGAGAACAAGGATTCCGCCCGCGATGCAGCAATCACCGCCGTGCAGTGCGGAGGATTTGGCAGCCGGGAGGTGGCGATCCGTGCCAATGGCCTCGATACACCATGGGGAGCGGCAGACCTTGCCGCGATTGCCGGATCAGGCGCCGATGCTGTGCTGGTGCCCAAAATATCCACCGCGGATGATATCGCCGCCTGTGAAGTGACCCTCTCTGGCGCGCCGCCATCATTGCAGCTGTGGGCGATGATCGAAACCTGCACGGCGGTCGGCAAACTTGATGCCATTGCCGCCATGGCTGCATCGACCCGGCTGTCACTGTGGGTGATGGGCACCAATGACCTCGCCAAGGAAATGCGCGCCAAGCTTACCCCTGAGCGCACTCCATTTCTGCCGATCCTGAGCCTCGCCGTCTGCGCGGCAAGAGCGCATGGACTCATCATTCTTGATGGCGTCTGCAATGAATTTCGTGACCTTGGGGCTTTTCGCGCCGAGGCCGAACAGGGTCTGTTGTTCGGCTTTGACGGCAAGAGCCTGATCCACCCGGACCAGATCGCCCCGTGCAACGAGGTTTATTCGCCGAGCGCAGCAGAATTGCTCTGGGCAAAAACAGTGATCGATGCGTTTGCCCTGCCTGAAAGCACCGGCAAAGGCGTGATCCGGGTGGACGGCAAGATGACTGAATTGCTCCATCTGGAACAGGCAAAGCGGCTAGTTTCATTCGCTGCGCAAATCGCCGAAGCTAGCTGAACGTCGCGATTACCTGGGCCATATCGGCAGTAGTGCGAATACCCGGTGCAGCCGCGCAGACTGTCGCCACGGCATTGACCGCCCGGTGCGCGGTATAGCCCGGGGTCATCTCGGTGTAGCTCTCCTTGGCAATCGGGTAGTCAATCGTGATGTCCAACGGTGCATCGCCATCAACCAGCACACGCCAGCCGATATCGCGAATCTCCCAATCGGCATCGATATTGCGCGAAATGAACCACAGGCCGACGAAATTGAGGTAAGACTTGCCGCCACGCAGGGCCGAAACGGTGATCTTCTGGGCTGCGACAGTGCCCTGCTTGAGCGGCCCGGCAACCACCACTTCGTCCGCCATGGCCAGAGCAATCTCGCTACCAACGGTGAAATCCTCAGCCGGTAGTCCGATAGCATCGCCCAGTTGCGCCAGCGTGCCGGTGAACATCTCGCGCAGGTGGTGCATATGGCTGGTGTCGAATTCTTCCGGTGTTTTGCCATAACCCAGCACGTTAAAGATCAGATCGGGCGAATCGCGCATCTCCATGTTGCCGTATTCAATGATCGTCAGCCCATCAAAGCGGCGCTGCAACGAGATCAGCTGGATCGGCAGCGCCTCGCTGATGAAACCGGGGCTGGAACCGGTCGAATAAATCGACGTCTGGCCCTTGGCGCAGGCCGCCTCAATGCGGGTTCGGAATGAGGGATCCATCATCGGCGGATAGTGAAATTCGCCGCGCGTTGTGACGATGTTCGTGCCCGAAGCCAGCAATGCACAAACCTCGTCCACATCGAGACCTTGCCGCATATAAAGCACGCAATCGGCTTGCAGAGCGATGATCGCATCCACCGAATTGGTGGCTTTCACACCGACTGGGGGCAAACCACAAAGTTCGCCTGCGTCCAGTCCGACACGGCTTGGCGTGGTGACATGAACACCGACCAGTTCCATGTGGGGATGCTCAATCACCGAGCGCAGCGAACGGCGACCAATGTTGCCCACCGACCACTGCACCACACGCAGTTTGCGCTCGTCGCTCATCGCAGCCTCCTTCAAGTAAATTGCGGGATGACCTGCTCCATATCAACCGTCGTGCGGATGCCGGGAGCGGCGCGGCAGACCATCGGAATGGCGTTGACCGGACGGTGCGCGGTGAGGCCGGGGGTAAACAGTGGGTATTCCTCGGGCGTCACCGGATAGGTGATGTTGACCTCCATCGGCGTGTCTCCTTCGGTGACCACCTTCCAGCCGCTTTCGCGCAGGCCCCAATCTTCCTCGATATCATCGCTGCAATACCAGTGCGCACGGAACCGCACGACTTCGCGGCCCTTGTGCAAACCGGTGACAGTGATGCGCATGGCCCCCACTGTTCCCGCCGGGATCAGGCCAGCGGCGATCTGCTTGTCAGAGCGGGCGGCAGCAAGTTCGCCAGTGGCGGTAAATTCGTCACATGGTAGACCGATGGCATCGGCAATCTGACCCAGCGATCCGGCAAAATCCGCCTTCATGTGCTGGATATTACCGAGATTAAACTGTCCAGGCGAAACACCGAAACCCATGACATGGAAGATCATTTCGGGCGAGTTGCGGCTGGTCATGTCGGCATATTCGTTGATCGTGATGCATTCATGGCGGCGCTGCTGCGCCATCATCGGGATCGCCAAGGCCTCGGTGATGAAGCCCGGACTGGAGCCGGTGCTGTAAACCGAGGTGTTGCCCTTGGCGCAGGCTTCCTCGATCCGGGCACGCTTATCCGGGTCCATGGTGCGTGGGCTGTGAAAATCACCGCGCGTGGTGATCACATTCTTGCCTGATGCCAGTAACTGGCAGAGCTCGTCGATATCGGTGCCCTGGCGCATATAGAGCACGCAATCGGCCTGGGTAGCGATCAGGTCTGCGGCAGAATTGGTGGCCTTGATGCCGGTTTCCACCCCAGCGCCAGAAAGCTCGCCTGCGTCCTTGCCCAGCTTGTCGGGTGAACTGACCCACAGGCCGACCAGATCATAATCCGGATGGTCGATCACCATCCGCAACGAGCGGCTGCCAACATTGCCCGTCGCCCACTGGATGACGCGGAATTTCTTGTTGCCAGACATATTGCACTCCCGAAATTGCCATTGCTTGGCTTTGGCCTGATTTCAGCCAGAATATGCCAACCTCAGTTCCTTTCAATGCGTCCGTGGACTGATCCCTCAGGCATCGTCAACGCGATGGCCGGTACCGGTCAGGGACCGAGGTAACTTACCGTGCCCATTTTAGGATCGAGTGATTCCGCCTGCCAACGAACCGATCCATAGGGCTGTTCCAGCCAGCGGCGAACGCGCAGGCCTTGGCCGCTGCGGTTGAAGCTGTCCGCCTGGTTCTGAAGCTCTGAATCAGCTTGGGTGTAGCGGCTACGCATACGCAGATAGTCACCCCAGGTCGGGCATTGATAGCGCTCAAGCCAGATGTGAGGCTGCGCGATGTCACGCGAAGCGGTCCAGTTGAAACCACCATTGCGCAACCGGATCTTCTGGATCTGCCGCAGCAAGTTGTAAAAATCGCGGGCCTGCATGGGGTCAACATCATACTCGACCTCGATCGTTACCGGGCCGGAACGCAGTGACAGCTCAAGTATCACCTCGGGATCGTTGGCGAGTTCGATGGCATCCTGCCCTTCGGCATCTCCGCTCGGCAGCGGGGAAAAGTAGCCGACGACGATAGTCAGAATAACGCAGACACCCGAGACGGCGAGTGCAGTTGGCAATCCATAGGCCGCCGTTACGCCGCCCCACAGAATGGATCCGATTGCGATGCCGCCGGTAATCGACGATGAGTAAAGCGAAAGCGCCCGCGCGGTCACCCAGCGCGGAGCCGAAAGCTGCACACCCACATTGAGCATCGCCACGGTCAGGATACTGCACGCTCCTGTTACCAGTAGTGCCGCGCTGACCACCCAAACCGAATGACTGAACGCGATCACTATGTACAGCGCACCAGTCGCCACCGAGAACAGCCGCACGCAGCGCTCAGTCCCCAGCTTCTCCCGCAGTTCGCTGATGAACAATGCGCCGACAACGGCACCGACACCGGTTGCACCAAGGAGCAGGCCGAACGTGCTTGCTGTGCCTTGCAACTGATCCTTGGCAATGAGCGGGGCCAAGGCGGCAAGCGAAGCTGTCGTCAGGCCGAACAGAAAGGTTCGCAGCAACACCGTGCGGATCGGATGTGAATGCAAAGCATAACGTGCGCCAGAAACGATCGCGCGATCAATCCGCTCGGGCGGCAGGCGTGATGGACGATGCTTGCGCGTCCAGAAAAAGAACGCAATCCACAGCGGGATATAGAATACCGCATTAATGGCAAACGCAATGGTGACCCCGAATAGCTTGACGACAATGCCGCCAATTGCCGGCCCGACAGAGCGCGCGACATTGTAGCTGATCGTGCCCAGCGCGATGGCTGCTGGCAGGTGATCGTCAGAAACCTGCTCACCGATAGACGCCTGCCATGAGGGGCTGTAAAGCGCGACGCCCGCACCGATAAGCACACAGAAACCCAGCAACATCCAAGGCGTAGTCAATCCGGCAAAAGCCAGCGCGGCAAGCGCCGCCCCACTGACTGCGGAAAAACCCAACCCCACCAGCGCAATCTTGCGGCGATCGAACATGTCGGCCACTGCGCCAGCTGGCAGGGCGACCAGCATCAGCGGCAGCATCAGCGCGGTCTGCACCAGCGCCACCATGCTGGGTGAATTTGGTGCCAGCCGCGTCATTTCCCAGGCAGCGCCAACACCGAGGATCAGCTGACCAAAGTTTGAGAACAGGCTGGCGGTCCAGATCCGCCGGAATGTTACCTCGCGCAGCGGGGCAAAAGTTGCGCCCTTTCGCCCGAGATTTGCCTGCGTCTCATTACTCACGAAATAACCCCAATCAGCCCAGACAGTCGCTTTTCGCTGCATGAACGGCAAGCACAAGGATTGATAGACCTAATAGCCGGATCGCTGGCACGATAGCGTTGATTTCACGGCGCCCATCTTCCGGCTGAGTATTGCCAAAAGGTACTGATCCCCCCAAATGGAAGCTATCCCTTAGTATCAGGAGCCAATTGTGGCCGAAGCCTATATCATTGACGCTGTCCGCACCCCCCGCTCGATTGGCAAGATGGGCAAAGGTGCCCTTTCCACCATGCATCCTGAGCATTTGTCCGCCGCCGTGCTGGCTGCAATCAAAGAACGTAACAACCTTAACACAGCCGATGTTGATGATGTGATTTGGGGCGTTTCCGCCGGGATGGGTTTGCAAGCCGGCGATATCGGCCGCAATGCCGCGCTTGATGCTGGTTATGATGTCAAAGCTGGCGGTGTAACGATGAACCGCTTCTGCGGATCGAGCATCACCACAACCAATTTCGCAGCAGCCATGATCATGTCTGGCATGCACGATGTCGCGATTTCCGGCGGCATGGATATGATGTCCTACGTCGGTTATTATGGCGCAAAAATGCGTGAGGCCGGTCTTGGCGGCGGCGGCATGGGCTCTGGCAACCCGCGCCTGCAGGCCAAGCATCCGCAATCCAATCAGGGCGTCTGCGCCGATGCGATTGCCGCGATGGAAGGCATCACGCGCGCTGACCTGGAAGCGATGGGAGCCGAAAGCCAGCGCCGCGCTGCCTTGGCGATCAAGGAAGGCCGCTTCGACAAGTCGACCATCACGGTGAAGGATGATGCGGGCAATGTTGTCCTCGATCATGAGGAATATCCGCGGCCCGAAACCACCGCAGAAGGTCTGTCCCAGCTTAAACCGGCATTCGAGATGTTTCTCGACATGCCATCAGCCCCTGAAGGCAAGACCTTCCGCCAGCTGATCAATCAGGTTTATCCCGATGTCGATATCAAGCCGATACACCATGTCGGCATTTCATCGGGCGTGGTAGATGGCGCAGCCGCGATTCTTCTGACCTCTAAGGAATACGCCGAAAAGCATGGCCTCAAGCCGCGCGCGCGCATAGTTGCGATGGCGGAGATCGGCGATTGCCCAACCCTGATGCTCAATGCACCGGTTCCAGCAGCAAAGAAGGTTCTCGCCAAGGCTGGCCTGACCAAGGACGATATCGACGTCTGGGAAGTGAATGAGGCCTTCGCTGTTGTTGTCGAAAAATTCATTCGCGACCTTGATCTTGATCGCACCAAGGTGAACCCGAATGGCGGTTCGATCGCGCTTGGCCACCCTATCGCAGGAACTGGTGCCATCCTGATCGGCACGGCGCTTGATGAACTGGAGCGCACTGGCGGCCGCTATGGCCTGATCACCATGTGCGCAGCGGGCGGCATGGCACCAGCCATCATCATTGAGCGCATCGACGGCTGACACAATCACGCGGACTATCAGTGCGGCGTCTGGTAAGTCCCGTGTGCAACGTTATGCTGGGTGGGCTGAGGGGGCATACAGGCCATGACAATCGAGCCAGGCAGTAAGCACAAACGCGACATCGGGCTCAGGCTCTCTGTCGTTGCGCGCATGCTTAGGCAAGATTTTGATCGTCAGGTTGCCGATATCAATGTCACCCGTTCGCAGTGGGCCTTGATCGCGGTTGTTGCACGCAGGCCTGGCGCATCGCAGCGGCAGATTGCCGAACTGCTGGAAATGTCTGAGGCTTCTGCTGGCCGCCTGATTGACAGGCTCTGCGCTGAAGGACTGTTGGAACGCCGCGAAAGCAATGATGATCGCCGAGCCCGACTGGTGTTTATTACCGACGCAGCGCCCCCCTTGCTTGAACGTCTAAGCCAACTCGCCCAAGCAGGAGAAGTGCGCATTTTCGGCAACTTCAGCGAAAGTGAACTGGAGACTTTCACCAGCCTGCTTGACAAGCTTTATGCCAATCTCAGCACATCTTCCTGAGAGTTTGCTGGTCACAAACTGGCGCTCAGTTTCGCACAAACAAAAAGGGGCAGCCCACGAGCCGCCCCTTGATGGTTTACCTGACACGCAGATCTTATTTCGTCTTGTAAAGCGAAGCCTTGGTCAGGCTGGTAACCAGCTTGCCGCCAACTTCCGAGATAGTCGATGCTGGAATGGCAACCATCTTTCCATCAAAGATAACCTGAACCTGACCCGTCTTGGTCACGCGATAGATCGCGGCAATGCGCTGACCGGTAACGCTGTAAAGTGTCTTGCCAGCAACCACATTGGCAGCCGGAGCAGAAGCTTCGACGCCCGCGCTAACAGTTTGCGAAGTTTCAGCCGCGTGAACCGCAACTGGCACCAGAGCGAAAGTAGCGAGCATGGCGGCAAAGGCCAGTGGGGTGAATTTGTTCATGTCAAATCTCCAAAAATCAGCTTGGTTCACGGATCGATCCGCTATTACCTAACCTAGGTTAGCATTTCATGACGAACTGTCAATGCCGATTTGTGCATTCGCGAACGCACTTTTTGCAATCGTATCGCTTGTATCAAATGGCATACATTTTTGACAATTATTGCAATAGTTTAAGAATATGCTGATCTTATGAACAGCAAGCGATATAAAAAATATTGCGCGCTAGCATGCCCTGATCGTGCTGTGGTGGTTCGGCGAAATTAAACCTTTTGTGGCAATTCCATGCCCTTCATTCCGTGACGCATGCCCATCAAATCGAGATGAAAAGCACCTAGCCGCATGATCGTCGCGGCGATGGGGTTGCCGGTTGCTTGCTGCCTGATTTCCGCGCAGGAAATGCGCTACAAAAGCAGCCTCCACGGACGGTTGCCAGTAGAATTCGGGACGGGACGAGAATAATGACCAAGGTGATGCAGGGTATTCGCGTGCTTGAAGTGGCGCAGTTCACGTTTGTGCCCGCGGCAGGTGCTGTGCTCGCTGATTGGGGCGCTGATGTTATCAAGATCGAGCATCCGGTGCGCGGCGATACCCAACGTGGATTCCTCAACATGGGTGGTGTTACACTCGATCCGCAGCGCCACACACTGTTCGAGCATCCCAATCGCGGCAAGCGCAGCGTTGGAATTGATATCTCGACGCCCGAGGGTCAGGAAGTGCTCTACGAACTGGCCAAGACCGCCGATGTCTTTCTGACCAACTACCTCCCGCAAGTACGCCAGAAGAACAAGTTCGATGTCGAGCATATCAAGGCGGTCAATCCCAACATCATCTATGCGCGCGGATCTGCTTTGGGCAACAAGGGGCCGGAACGCGAAGTCGGCGGATTTGATGGCACCTGTTTCTGGTCGCGCAGCGGCGTTGCCATCGCCATGACACCCGAAGAGATGGAAGGTCCGCTTGGTCAGGGCATTCCAGCTTTCGGTGATTCAATCGGCGGCATGTTCATCGCTGGCGGCATCTCCGCAGCCCTGCTCCACCGCGAACGCACCGGCGAAAGTCCGGAGATGGACGTTTCGCTGCTCAGCGCTGCGATCTGGGCCTCTGGTGCCTCAATCGCGCAGGTTGCCGAAACTGGCATCATGTCACGTAATACAATGCCGGTATCAGGCGGTGGCGCGCGTAATCCGTTTCAAGGAAATTATCGCACCTCTGACGGCGGCACGATCAATATGTGTACGCTCAGCCCCACGGGCCATATCAAAAGTCTGTTCGATCATGTCGGCCTTCCTGAATTGGCTGACGACCCGCGCTTCTCGGAAGCGCGCGCATTGTTCGAGAATTCCGGAGCCTGCAGTGACTTGCTCGTCAAAGCCTTTGCCGGACAGCCCTTTGAATACTGGCGTCAGCACCTGAAGAGCTTTACCGGACAATGGGCTCCGATCCAGTCGTTCCACGAAATTCTCACCGATGAACAGGCTTTGGCCAATGATATGATCATCGAGGTTGATGCCGCCGATGGCAGCGACAGAAAGCTCAAGCTGGTGCGCAGTCCGGTTCAATTCGACGGCGCAGCAATCGACACCTGCCGCTCGCCAATCGCCTCCGAGCACACCGAGATCGTGCTGATGGAACTTGGTATCGAGTGGGAAAAGATCGAGGAGTACAAGGCCAAGGGCGCCATCGCCTGAACAGAGTTACAACAGTCATCGCTCGCTTATTACGACGCCTTGGCGCATAATTGCATATCTGTTGAGGCATTATCGGTGTTCGCACTTGAAGTTTTTCGGTGCCGGTGATTAAGGCGGCATGCAATAACGCCGTGCGCGGCAAGAGTTGAGGACGTTTGACATGAAGCCAGGTACCCGTCTCAAGAGCGCAGCCTGCGATACCGAAGTCATGGTGATCCGCTGCGGCGATGGCACGATTGAATGCGGCGGCGCACCAATGGGTGAAGCCAAGCCTGCCGAGGCAGCGGCATTGAGCGCAGAGCATGTCAACGGCACCTTGATGGGCAAGCGCTATGTCGATGCTGACAGCAAATTCGAACTGCTCTGCGTCAAGCCCGGCAAGGGCTCACTCAGTGTCGATGGTGTGGCACTTGTCACCAAGGACGCCAAGCCCTTGCCCGCTTCGGACTGATCGAACTGATCCCGACCAGCCATGAACATCGCCTTGCTCCTCGAAATGGCCGCCGAAGCCGCACCTGACCGGATTGGCCTGGTCTGTGATGGCAAGCGCTGGACCTATGGCGACCTGCTGGCTGCTGCACGCGGCGCTTTCGAACTGATCGAGCAGAGCGGCGCCGAATATGTCGCGCTACTCGATGAATCGAGCGAAGCTGCAGTGATTGCACTGTTCGGCGCGGCGCTGGCGGGGGTGCCTT